>NZ_JAVLFP010000024.1:0-54587 GCF_046052825.1 Limnohabitans sp. | reverse complement strand
CCTTATCGTCGGCAGCGTCAGATGTGTATAAGAGACAGCCCCCACCCCACGCCATGTGCAACTCACCCGCCTGATGGCGGTGGCCAGCTTGCTGGGCTTGATCGTGCTGGGGCTGGCCTGGGAGTTGTGGCTGGCCCCGGTTCGTCCGGGCGGCACCTTGCTGGCGCTCAAAGTATTGCCTCTGTGCATTCCGCTGACGGGCTTGTTGAAAAACCGCATGTACACCTACCGCTGGCTCAGCCTGTTGATCTGGTTGTACTTCACCGAGGGCGTGGTGCGCGCCTGGGGTGACCGCGCGCCCAGCAATTACTTGGCCATGCTGGAGGTGGTGTTGTGTGTGGTGCTGTTTGTGGCCTGTGCGCTGCATGTGCGCCTGCGCTTGCAACATGCCAAATTGGCAGCCCAGCTCGACCCACCGGCTGCAACCGTCCACCCTTGAGCCTCAAACACCCCCATGACCACCTTGTCCTTGCCCCAATTGCTGACCACCCTGCGCCAAGTGGTGGGGGAACCCCACGTGTTGACCGAGGGCGATTTGTCGGCCTTTGAACAAGACTGGCGCAAACGTTCTCGGGGCAAAGCACTGGCGGTGGTTCGCCCCGGCAGCACCGCCGAAGTGGCGGCTGTCGTGAAGGCCTGCGCCCAAGCGGGCGCTGGAATCGTGCCGCAAGGTGGCAACACGGGCTTGGTGGTGGGCTCGATCCCCGACGCCTCGGGCACCCAGGTCTTGCTCAGCCTGCAGCGCATGAACGCGGTCCGACACATCGACGCTGCCAATTTGGCCATCACCGTCGAGGCGGGCTGTGTGTTGCAAAACCTGCAACAAGCGGCTGAGCAAGCGGGTTTTCTGTTTCCTTTGAGCCTGGGGTCTGAGGGCAGTTGCACCATTGGCGGCAACTTGGGCACCAATGCGGGCGGCACGCAGGTGGTTCGATACGGCAACACGCGTGAGCTGTGTTTGGGCCTGGAAGTGGTCAATGCACAGGGTGAAATCTGGCATGGCTTGACGGGGCTACGCAAAGACAACACCGGTTACGACTTGCGCCACCTGATGATTGGCAGCGAAGGCACGCTCGGCATCATCACCGCCGCCACCATGAAGCTGTACCCCTTGCCCGCGGCCAAGCTGACAGCGTGGGCCGCTGTGCCTTCGGTGGCGCATGCCGTCGAACTCCTGGGCTTGGCGCACCTTCACTTGGGTGCAGGGTTGACTGGCTTTGAAATGATGGGCCAATTTGCGCTGAGCCTAGTAGACAAGCATTACCCGCAGTTGCGCGTGCCGTTGTGGCAAGACACGCCGTATTGCGTGTTGCTGGAGAACTCAGACACCGAGTCTGAAGCGCACGCACGTGAACGCTTTGAGCATGTGCTGGAAGTGGCGTTTGAACAGGGTTGTGTGAGCGACGCCGTGGTGGCCGAAAGCCTGTCGCAGGCGCGCAACTTGTGGCACATCCGCGAGAGCATCACGCTGGCGCAAGCCGAAGAGGGCCTGAACATCAAGCATGACATTTCACTGCCGGTGTCTGCCATTCCTGCATTTGTGGCTCAAACCGATGCCATGCTGGCCCGCGAGATTGAGGGCGTGCGTTTGGTGAACTTTGGGCATTTGGGTGATGGCAATTTGCACTACAACGTCCAAGCGCCTGCGGGCAGCGACAACGCCGAGTTTTTAAGAACCCAAGAAGACCGCGTGAACATCCTGGTGTACGACGCCGTGCGCGGCTTTGGCGGATCGATCTCAGCGGAACACGGGGTGGGCAGCTTGAAAGTGGACACCCTGCCCGACTACAAAGACCCCACGGCTTTGGCCATGATGCGACAGCTCAAGCAGGCCTTGGATCCCCAAGGCATCTTGAACCCTGGACGTGTGGTGCGACAGCCCTGAAAAAACGGGTGCTCGCATTGGCGTGCTGATCAGCGTGCGAGCGGAATTTCGACCAAGTTGACACGCAGAGGCTTGCCTGCAGGCAACGCCAAACGCCGCCCTTGGAAATAAATTTGCGCCTGAGACAGTTGAGGGCCAGCGATCTGCCAAGGCGACTTGCCTGAGACGCTGCGGCCCTCGGATGGCTTGAGCTCCAACAGGGTGGCTTGTTGGGCTCCATCGACCACGCACACGGTCATGGCAAGCTCGCTGACCACGTAGACGTAGTTGCCTGCTTTAGAGGCTTGCTCAACCGACACATCTGGCCAAGCCTCTGCGCTGAATGCACAGGCCGACATGTTGCTCTTGACGGGTGTGGCAGCGGCAAGCTGAGATGCGTTCGCAACGACCTGGCCATCGGGCACGGGAGGCACAGGAGCGACAACTTCAACCTGCGCAACCGCAAGTGACGGCGACGCCTCACCTGACTCGGGTGGCATGGCATCGGCAACCACAGGGGCTGGTGCGGGGCTGAACAAGGCGCTTGCACTCTGCCATGTCCAAGGCTCGGGCACAAACTCACTTGCCAGGTAAACGCCCCCCAACACCCCAGCGACCGATGCCATCCAAGCCAGTGCCTTTGGCCAAACCGAGAAATTGGCCAGCCAAGAGCGCGGGGCGCTCGACGCGGATTGCAAGGGTTCGGTGTGCTCGGCCAAGGCCACGATGCGGTTCACGGCGTCATGGCTGTCTTTGTCGAGGCCGTGTTGTGCGGCTTGAACGGCTTCTTCTGGACGGGCCATCGGTGGCTCGGCGCCCAAAATCATCAACAAGCGCTTGTAGGACTGGCGTTTGATACTCGGGGAATAAAACAACCCCTCGCCACCATCACCCTCTAAATGGCGCACCTGCGCCACCGACAAACAAGCGGTTCGCGCCAGAGAAGCAACCGCCAGACCAGCAGCTTCACGCAGTTGGCGCAAGTAGACGGGGTCACAGTCCTCGTAGACACGGTGCATGTCTGTCGGTGATTCAGGTGCAGTCATGGAATGGTGTGAGAAAAATCAGGAAAGGTAAAACTTAATAACCTAGTGTTCTAGTTTATCCATGTGACGTCAATAAGAAACATCCCGAGTCATACAGAAGTGCGTCATGCCTCCATCCAGTCAAACGGCTGCCTTTAAACTTGACGTTTTGTGACCCACACGAGTTGTCCCCGCCATGCGCCCCATACGCCGCCAATACGAAGACTTCATGCAACACGTCAACCAACATGGCGTGGCTAAAACCGACCGCACAGGCACAGGCACGAAGAGCGTGTTCGGCTACCAGATGCGCTTTGATTTGAACGAGGGTTTTCCGCTCGTCACCACCAAAAAAGTCCATTTGCGTTCGATCATTCAAGAGTTGTTGTGGTTCCTGACGGGCTCGAGCAACAACAACTGGCTCAAAGAACGTGGCGTGACGATTTGGGACGAATGGGCCCGAGAAGATGGTGACCTTGGACCGGTGTATGGCGTTCAGTGGCGCAGTTGGCCCACACCCGATGGCGGTCACATCGACCAGATCTCCGAGGTGATCCAGACCCTCAAACGCAACCCCGATTCGCGCCGCATCATCGTGAGCGCGTGGAACGTGGCCGAGCTCAACCAAATGGCCCTGATGCCCTGCCATGCGTTTTTTCAGTTTTATGTGGCCCCCCCCCAAGCACCGGGCGAGCGTGGGCGCTTGAGCTGCCAGTTGTACCAACGCAGCGCCGATATCTTTTTGGGCGTACCGTTCAACATTGCCAGCTATGCCTTGCTCACCCACATGGTGGCGCAGCAGTGTGATTTGGATGTGGGGGACTTCATCTGGACCGGCGGCGATTGCCACATTTACAGCAACCACCATGAACAGGTGGCCTTGCAACTCAGCAGGGAACCCTTTGCCTACCCCACCCTGAACATCGTGCGTCGCCCCGCATCGATCTTTGATTACCAGTTTGAAGACTTCCAAGTCCAAGACTACCAATGCCACGGTGCCATCAAAGCACCGGTGGCGGTGTGAAGCTTGGGTGTTGACATGGGCTTGAACCTGATTTTTGCGCGCGCCAGAAACGGCGTGATTGGCCGTGACAACATGCTGCCTTGGCACTTGCCCGAAGACTTGGCGCACTTCAAACAGACCACGCTGGGTCAGCCCGTGATCATGGGGCGCAAAACCTGGGAGTCGCTGCCGCAGAAGTTTCGTCCGCTGCCGGGGCGTACCAACATCGTGGTGACACGCCAGCGCGACTGGCAGGCCGATGGCGCATGGGTGGCCCACAGCCTGGCACAGGCGGTCGAACTTTGCCCACCCGGCACACCCGCCTGGGTGATCGGCGGCGCCGAGGTGTATGCGCAGGCGCTGCCCCTGGCCACCACTGCGGTGGTGACCGAAATTGAGGCCGACTTTGAAGGCGATGCCTTTGCCCCCCGCTTTGACAGCAGCTGGCAAGAAACCTCTCGCGTGTCCGGCCTCGCGGCCAACGGCTTGCACTACCACTTTGTCACGCTCAAGCGTGTCGTCTGACGCCTTACACCATGCAACTCGCCACCTGGAATGTGAACTCGCTGACCATTCGACTGCCCCAAGTTCTGGATTGGTTGGCCGCCAACCCGGTGGACGCCTTGGTGTTGCAAGAAACCAAAACCACGGACGACAAATTTCCTCGCGAAGCGATTGAGGCCACGGGTTACCACGTGGCTTATTTCGGGCAAAAAACCTACAACGGTGTGGCCTTGATCTCGCGTGCGCCTGCCGATGAGGTGGTGAAAAACATCCCCGACTTTGCAGACGACATGGCCCGTGTGATTGCCGGTACCGTCGACGGCGTGCGGGTGATTGGTGCTTATTTCCCCAACGGACAAGCCCCTGAGAGCGACAAGTTCGCCTACAAAATGCGTTGGCTTGACGCACTGCACGCGTGGGTCGGGCGCGAGCTCGAACAGCATCCCCGCTTGGTGTTGATGGGCGACTTCAACATCACCGTCGATGACCGGGACGTGTGGGACCCGGTGGGACTGAAAGACACCATCCATTGCACCGTGCAAGAACGTGACCATTTTCAGAACTTGATTCAACTGGGATTACACGACGCCTATCGCTTGTTTGACCAAGCCGAAAAAAGCTTCAGTTGGTGGGACTACCGAGAGTTTGCGTTTCGACGCAACCGGGGTTTGCGCATTGACCACATCTTGGTCAGCGATGCGCTCAAGCCATTGGCGCAGGGTTGCACCATTGACAAAGCGCCTCGTAAAAACGAACGCCCCAGCGACCACGCTCCGGTGGTGGTCACGTTGAACTGAACACCCCGCAACGCCTGCGAGGTGTTGGTGTTCAGTCTTCCAAACCGAGTTCTTGGATTTTTCGGGTGATGGTGTTGCGACCAATGCCCAGCTTGTGTGCGGCCTCAATGCGACGACCGCGGGTATTGGCCAAAGCCGTTTGAATCAAGCGTGCCTCAAACCGGTGGGTCAAGACGTCCCACACATCGGTTCGACCCGCCACCAACAAGTTCATGGCCTCTGCCTCTAGGCCTTGCTCCCAATCGGCACCCGGCATGTTCAGCACCACCGGGCTGCCGTGCGCGAGGTCCGCACCGTTCACGCTGATGTGCGTCACTGAGGCCGTGGGCATCTGGTCTGAGGGACGATCGGTGATGCGATCCGCCACCTCGTGCATGCCAACGCCCGCAGGTTCGTGCTGTGGGGCGCTCAATTGAACTTCAGGCGGCAAGTCTTTGGGCTCAATCACTTGCGCGGGTGCCATCACGGACAACCAATGGCAGATGTTTTCCAATTGGCGCACATTGCCTGGAAAAGCAAAGTGGTTCAACACGGCTTGCGCGGACTCTGCGATGCGTTTGGGCTCTACGCCCAATTGTTGTGCGCTCTGCTGCAAAAAGTGGCGCGTGAGCACTGGAATATCTTCACGCCGCTCACGCAATGCGGGCAGGCGCAGTCGAATGACATTCAAACGGTGAAACAAGTCTTCGCGGAACACACCGTCTTTGACCCTTTTTTCCAAATCTTGGTGGGTGGCCGCAATCACGCGAACGTTGGCCTTGATGGCGCTGTGGCCGCCGACCCGGTAGTAATTGCCGTCGCTCAGGACCCGCAACAAACGCGTCTGCAGATCAAACGGCATGTCGCCAATTTCATCCAAGAACAGGGTGCCGCCCTCGGCTTGTTCAAACCGCCCACGCCGCGTGGTCTGGGCGCCAGTGAAGGCGCCGCGCTCATGCCCAAACAGTTCGCTCTCGAGCAAGTCCTTGGGAATGGCGGCTGTGTTGATCGCCACAAAAGGCCCTTTGCTGCCCGCATCGCCTCGGGGCGAGTGTTTGTGCAGCGCTCGCGCCACCAACTCTTTGCCGCTGCCGCTTTCACCGGTGATCATGACGGTGACGTTGCTTTGGCTGAGTCGTCCAATCGCACGAAACACATCTTGCATGGCCGGCGCCTGACCCAGCATTTCGGGGGTGGCGTCTTGCAGCTCGCTTTGCGCTTGCTCGCGCTGGCTTTCGTTGACCGCGCGGCGGATCAACTCAACGGCTTTGGGCAAATCAAACGGTTTGGGCAAATACTCAAAGGCGCCGCCTTGAAACGCGGAGACCGCGCTGTCAAGGTCTGAAAACGCGGTCATGATGATCACAGGCAACGCTGGCAAACGCTCCTTGACTTTGGTCAACAAGTCCAGGCCTGAGCCGCCTGGCATGCGAATGTCGCTGACCAAGATTTGCGGACCCTCTTCTTCACTGGCCGCATCGAGCGCTTGCAAGACCTCGCGTGGGTTGGTGAAACTGCGTGTGGGCAGGTTTTCGCGCTGGAGCGCTTTTTCAAGCACGAAGCGAATTGACTGGTCGTCGTCAACAATCCAAATCGGTTTCATTTCGATACTTTCATGGCAACACTTTCATTTCAACAACAGAGGTAGGCAGAAGGTGTCATGGCAAGGGAATCAAGATTTTGAAATCTGTGCGCCCCGGCACACTGTCACATTCAATCAGGCCATGGTGTTGTTGTACAAAAGTTTGCGCCAAATTCAACCCCAAGCCCGAACCGCCATCCCGTCCAGAAACCAAAGGAAAAAACAATCTGTCTTTGATCTCTTCCGGAATACCAGGCCCGTTGTCAATGACATGCAATTCCAATGCCAACCGATAGCGTTGTTTGCCAAAGGTGACTTGTCGGTTGATGCGGGTGCGCAAAATGATTTCTGCATCCCCTGCTTGCGTGCGCTCCACCAAAGCTTGGGCCGCGTTGTGCACGATGTTGAGGACCGCTTGAATGAGCTGTTCGCGGTCGCCTCGGAATTCTGGAATAGAAGCGTCATAGTCTCGAACCACGCGCAAACCTTTGGAGAACTCGGCCAGCACCAAGCTGCGCACGCGCTCACAGACCTCATGGATGTTGACGTCCCCCACCATGTGCGGACGCCGATGCGGTGCCAGCAAGCGATCAACCAAGACCTGCAAACGGTCGGCCTCGTGGATGATGACCTGGGTGTACTCCACCAAGTCACGGCTTTCAACCTCCATTTGCAGCAGCTGCGCTGCCCCCCGGATACCTCCTAGAGGGTTTTTGATCTCGTGGGCCAAGTTGCGGATCAACTCTTTGTTGGCCTGCGCTTGGTCGATGAGGCGCTCTTCCCGGTCTTGCCGCGCTTGCTGCTCCAAGGGCAGCAGCTCGACCAAGACCTCGGTGGGGCGATCTGTGGGTGCCACGATCACATGGACGGGCAAAGCGTCTTGCTGCGGACGGCGCAGATGGGCGTCATACCGCAAGGCTGCAAAAGCATTGCTTTGAGCGCCTTGCAAGGCGCTTTCCAAGGACTGCGCCTGCGTGAAGTACTGCGACAAAGTGGAGCCTTGGATGTGGCGACGCGACACGCCCATCACATCTTCCAGAGCAGCGTTGGCGAACACGACCGTGCCATCGATGTGCACCACGGCCACCAACGTAGCCAACAAATCGAAAGCATGGAAACGGTCCGCGTGTGTGTCTGGACTTGCAGACAGGGGGGGCTTTTGAATCAAGGGTTGACTCCAGAGGACAGAGAAGGCTGACGAGAGAGTTCACGCTGCAGCCCCGCCATGTCAGCTTGGCTGCGCTCCAGGGCGGCGCGCAATTGCGCGATCCGTTCTTGGTATTTTCCGGGTTGGCGGTGTTCATCTGCACGTCGCTCGGGCTCGCCTTGGTTCCACTCTTGCAATAAGCGTTGGTGGCGCGCCTGGGCACGCTGCAACTCGGCTTGCAACACGAGGCGCGCTTGGGCGTCCCGTGCACGCTGCTCAGCGCCATCCACTTTGGCGTCACCAGAAGCTGCGCCTTGCGGCGTTGCCGGGTTGAGCGGTGGAGATGGAATGTGCGTGCCTTCGATCACGGTGACCGATGCATTGCGCAACAAGGTGCAATGGCGCTTGGGATCGGGTTGGTTGGTGTATTCGCTGCCACACCGGTACACCTGCTGTGCATCAGCACCCGCCACATGTGTGACAGCTAAGGCATGGAGCAGCCACAGTCCACAAAGCATCCACCCACGGTTCATGGCAAGTCCTCAAAATAAATGAACGGCACCAACAAAAAAGGACGGCTCACGCCGTCCTTTTTCTTGAAACGCCGCGATGAATTACAGCGAGTAGTACATGTCGTACTCAACAGGGTGCACAGCCTGACGGAAGCGTGTGACTTCGGTCATTTTGAGCTCAATGTATGCGTCGATCATGCTGTCGGTGAACACGCCACCTTTGGTCAAGAAGGCACGGTCTTTGTCCAAATACTCCAAGGCTTGGTCCAAGCTGTGGCACACGGTAGGAACCAATGCGTCCTCTTCGGGTGGCAAATGGTACAAGTCTTTGGTGGCAGCTTCGCCTGGGTGGATCTTGTTTTCGATACCGTCCAAACCCGCCATCAACAAGGCCGAGAAGCACAGGTAGGGGTTGGCCATTGGATCTGGGAAACGTGCCTCAATGCGACGGCCCTTGTCAGACGCCACGTGGGGGATACGGATCGATGCAGACCGGTTGCGGCTGGAGTAAGCCAACTTCACAGGGGCTTCAAAACCAGGCACCAAACGCTTGTAGCTGTTGGTCGACGGGTTGGTGATGGCGTTCAATGCACGGGCGTGCTTGATGATGCCACCGATGTAGAACAAAGCGGTGTCGCTCAAACCGGCGTAGCCGTTGCCAGCGAACAGGTTTTTGCCATCTTTCCAGATCGACTGGTGCACGTGCATGCCAGAACCGTTGTCGCCCACGATGGGCTTGGGCATGAAGGTGGCAGTCTTGCCATAGGCATTGGCCACGTTCCAGACCACATACTTCAGCTTCTGAGTCCAGTCAGCGCGTTCGACCAAGGTGGAGAACTTGGTGCCGAGTTCGTTTTGACCAGCGCCAGCCACTTCGTGGTGGAACACTTCAACGGGGATGCCCATTTCTTCCAAGATCATGGACATTTCGGCGCGCATGTCTTGGGTGCTGTCAACAGGAGGCACTGGGAAGTAGCCGCCTTTGACGGTGGGACGGTGGCCTTTGTTGCCGCCTTCGATGACTTTGCCGGTGTTCCAAGGTGCTTCGTAGTCGTCGACCTTGAAGAAAGAACCCGACATTTCATTGCCCCAACGCACGTCGTCGAACAAGAAGAATTCGGGTTCTGGTCCGAAGTAAGCGGTATCGCCCAAGCCAGAGGCCTTCAGGTAGGCTTCTGCGCGCTTGGCAATCGAACGTGGGTCACGGTCGTATGACTTGCCGTCACCTGGCTCCAACACGTCACAAGACAACACCAAAGTGGACTCTTGGAAGAAAGGGTCGATGAAAGCAGACATCGAATCGGGCATGAGCAACATGTCCGAGGCTTCAATGCCTTTCCAACCGGCGATTGAAGAACCGTCAAAGGCGTGGCCTTCGGTGAATTTGTCTTCGTTGAAGTGAGAAATTGGCACGCTCACGTGCTGCTCTTTGCCACGGGTATCGGTAAAACGGAAGTCAACGAACTTGACTTCGTTGTCTTTCACCATCTTCATCACGTCTGCGACGGTCTTGGCCATCAGGTTCTCCTGCAAGGGTAGGTTGGTTTATAAAAGTTTCGAGGTAAGAGGATGCAGATTCTGTGCCAAGCAATTGGCACCAAAAGTCGACATCTCAATGACCCTCTAGGTTCTTATTTTGCCTTGACTTCACACCACGCACCCCAGAACGAGGCATCTGGACATGAAAAAAGACAGAGAGATCAATTTTCCTATTTTGGTGCAATTCTAGAAAACGCACCAAAGTAGGGCCTCGTCAAGGCCGCACCAATTCGGGGCCAAATTGGGGGTTGAAGGTTTTCAAGCCCTCCAACAACGCCGCATAGGCTGGATCTACCTTGGCGGGATCGCCTTTCACCCCGAGTTCAATGTGACGACCCCATTGGGGGTGGTCCACGCTGGGAAGGCTGAACACCTTGATGCCCGGGTGGTCCTGCTCAATGGTTTCCATCAATGGGGTGAGAGACGCCTCCATGGCGCCAAACACAATGATGGACTTCTCGATCCAGGCATTCGTCAGAAAAAGATGGGGATAGTAGGTGTCCAGCACCCACGCGATCATGGGCCACGCCATGACAGGGAACCCTGGCACGAAATGCACCGCCCCCCCTTGTGAACCAAAACAGCTGAACCCAGGAATTTTGTTGTAGGGGTTGGGGATGATCGCTGCGCCCTGAGGAAACACCCCCATGTTCAAGCGATGTTTGTTGTCGTCGCGGTCGGGCTCGTAGGGAACGCCCTGCTCTTTGGCCACGTCTTGCATGCGTGAACGGATCAACACTTCGGCCTCGGGATGCAGAACTAAATCCACGCCCAAAGCACGGCCTGCGCATTGACGGGTGTGGTCATCGGGCGTGGCCCCAATGCCACCGCATGAAAACACAATGCTGTGGCTGTCAAAAGCGCGCTTCAAGGTGTGCGTGATTCGCTGAGGCGAATCGCCCACGTAGTCGGCCCAATCGAGGGACAGACCACGTTCGGCCAGCAGTTCTATGGTTTTCGGCATGTGCTTGTCCGCACGCTTGCCAGACAAGATTTCGTCACCGACGATGATCAGCCCAAACTCAGGGCGCGGGGGGTGGGAGGTGTTGCTCATCCCCAGATGCTAGCGCGGGTAGAGCCACCGAGGCGCCAACCACCACAGAGTCCGACTGCGCGCGCAGACTTTCGAGGGCGGCCAAGCTGTAGTGGGTGAACCACAAGGCCGTGAATGCAAACACCACGGCATAGATCCAGATGGCCAAGGGAACAAGCACCACAAAGGCCGCCGCAAATAAAGCGCCGGAGGCCCACACCACACTGGGCAATGCGCCCATGTAGCCCGTGATCACCCCCATCAAGAGTAACCAACCGCGGTGGCTACGCCCCAAGGCAATCCGCTCATCGCGACTGGCATGCACAGCCAATGCATCAAACACCATGACGCGGTAACTCAACCAACCCCAGATCAAGGGTGGAATCACAAACATCAGCGGGGGCACCAACCACAGGGGCAAGGTGATCAGCATGGCCAGCAGGGCGGCCAAGGTCGACCCCACCGTCCAGACCAAACTGCTGAGTGCCGAGCCACCATGCTTGAGTGCCAAGTGCTGAAAACGCCGTTGCACCACCAGGTCCACCAAGGCGGGCCCCATCATCAACGACACAGCCAACAAGGTCATCACCACCAACAAGGGCGTGACTGAAAAAATCACCACCAAGGGCACCATCACACTTTGCAAGTCTGAGGCGCCATGCGCTTGCATCCAATCCAACATGCCCTGCAACAACTGCCAACTGGCCAGTACCTCACGCACCCAGTCTTGCGTGGGTTGCCAAAAAAAATAGCCCCAACTCAATGCCACCACCAGCAACATCAGCAGGGGCAACAAGGACAGCAGCATGACGCGTGGCATCAAACAGTAGGCCACGGCGCGCCAAAAGGAATCGAACAACAAACGCATCGCCACAGGATAACCTAGGCGTATGGCTTTGGCGTGATGCTCAAGCTGGCGGGCGCCAGGCGCCCACCAGACGTTTGAAACCCAGCTTTTGCTGCGCCCAGAAACCCTCGCCGTAATCCCGACCGAGTTCAACTTGGTCACGGATGCCCGTGGGCTCAAAACGTTTGGAAAAATCAGCCGTGCCAAAGCAGATGTCCCACCATGGCAGCAGCACGCCAAAGTTATGGCCGCCCAACACGGTGGCCGCCACGGACGGCGTGCCAGGCACATCGGACGTCTGGGCTTGGTTTTTGACCGGGCTTTCATGTCCAATCCCCACACCGTGGTGCAAGCGGTGGAAACGCGGGCTGACCCACAAACGCTCGCCCCAATACCCCAAGCTCACACGCAAATTGGCGTGCTGGAAGTTTTCTGTCAATTGCGTGATGGCCACCACCGCCACAAATTGACTGGGCGCAATGCCAATCAGTTGGGCCACCAGCACCCAAATCACCGCCCCCATCAGGTCATCGAGCAAGTGGTTGCGGTTGTCGGTCCATTGCGTCATCTGCCGCTGAGAATGGTGCACCGCGTGCAAAGCCCACCACCAACCCCATTGGTGTTGGGCGCGGTGCAACCAGTAACCCACAAAGTCAAACACCACCAAGTAAATCAAAAAACTGGTCCAGGGACCATCGGTCACACCCGGCCAGAGTTCCTCCAGGTGAAAGGTTGCCAAGCCAGCCACACGCAGGTGCCCCATCAGGTCGTCCATCACAGGGTCGATGGTGAAAAACAGCGCAATTCGAAACAGCCCCAAACGATGGATCAAGGTGTAGATCACATCGGTCCGCACAGCGCTTGTATTTGCCACAGGCTCGACCGGGCGCCAGCGCTGCAAAGGTTCAATCACCAACAGCATCACGGCCATCTGAAGCAAGCCCACCAACAACCAGCCCGTACCGGTGTAGACCTCTTCCAGTCGGTTCCCCAATCCCAGGGCAAAAGCCCAAGGTTGCAACCAGTTTTCGTACAACGCAGCTTGCGCGTTGGCAAAGGCATCGATCAATGTGTCCATGCGCGGTATTGTGGGTGGTCTTTGAGGGTGACAAAGCAAAACCCTTGGGCCTTGAGGCCTTCTACCAGGGGCTCTAACACCGCAGGGGCCCACGCGTCTTGACGCGACCAAATGCCCAAGTGGGCCATCAAAATGTCACCCGAGCGGATGTTCTTCAAGGCCTTGTTGAGCAGCAACGCATTGGGGTATTTGTCGCTGGGCAGCTCGTCGCCCAAGAACCCCGCATCGGCCCAGCCGACATGGGCAAAGCCACATGCTTTGGCAGCCGCCAACAACGAGGGCGAGGTCTTGCCGCCCGGCGCGCGGAACAAGGACAAAGGCTTTTGCCCTGTGAGCTGCTGCAACCGGGTGTTGGCACGCTGCAACTCTTGACAGTATTGAGCAGCATCCCATATCTGGACTTGGCCCTTGTGAGGCCCGGCACTGGCACGCATCAGCCAACGACCCTGAGGTTGGTCCGCACGCCAATAGACATGGTCATAGGTGTGAGAAGCAAAAGCATGGCCTTCCGAACCCCGGGCGCGCCACCATGAGGCCCAGTGCTCACCCAAGGTGCCGTCTCCCTCTTGGGTCGGCTCATGGGCGGCAAAGAATGTGACCTTGACCTGCTGGCGGTTGAGCACGTCCGCCATCAAGGGCGCCACCCCCATGTGGCCGGTGTCCAGCGTCAGATACAGCGGTTTGCTGCAGGGAGCCGCCGCTTGGGCCATCGAGCCCAAGGTCGCCCAACACACCGCCGCCCACATCCAACGCCGCATAGTCAAAACCGCTTGGCGTGGTCCAAGGTCCAAATACCGTGGGGTGACTTGCCCACCTTGACCTGACGCACCAGCTGGCCGGTGGCGAGGTCAATCACGCTGACCTTTTTGATCCACCGAGAGGACACCATCAGCAACTTGCCATCGGCCGAGACCTCCATGCAGTCAGGGCCACCCGGTGCTTTGAATTGCGCCACCGACTCAAGGGTGGTGTAGTCGATTTTGTTGATGGTGTTGGCCACACGGTTGCCAACAAACACATGGCGACCATCGCCCAAGGCACGGAATGCGTGAGCGCCCTCGCCTGTGGGAATGGTTTTGAACAACTTGGCTTGAGGCCCTGTGACGTCATACACCTCCACCCGGTCACCCCCCGTCAAACCCACCAGCAGGTACTTGTCATCCGGCGTGCCAAACACGTCGGCAGGCAGCGAGCCGGTCTTGACACGCCATTTCAAAGTTTGTGTGGCCAAGTCAACCGCGACCAACTCGTCGCTGTCTTGCATGGAAGCATAGGCCGTGGTGCTTTTGGTGTCGATCCAAATGTGGCTGGGTGTTTTGCCCGACGGAATGCGTTTGGCCAAGGTGAGGTCTTTGCCATCCCAACGGTAAATGTCAATGTGGTTGAGTCGGTTGGCCACCGTCACAAACCATTTCATGTCGGGAGAGAAACGCAACTGGTAGGGGTCGAGCGTGCCACGCACCACACGTTGAACTTCGGCGGTGCGGGGGTCAAGGAAGGTCAAGGAGTCACCCCCGGCATTGGCCACGATGACCGATTTTTCATCCGGGGTCAAATACAAATGGTGGGGTTCTTTGCCCGTCGGAATGCGCCGCGTTTCTTTCCACGTCACCGGGTCAATCACGCTGACGTTGGCGTCTTGCGAATTGAGCACAAAGATGGGGTTGGCAGCCTGGACAGCAGGCACAGAACACAGCAGCAAGCCAGCGATGGCCAGCGTCATTCGTTGAAACAAGAACACGGTGGATGCACCTTCAATAAGTCAGCCCACAGTGTAACGAGCGGCTCTTCGACTTGAATCGCCATGGGCTTTAATATTCGGCCATGACCATGATCCAGCTCAAACAAACGCGCCTTGAGGTTGAACGGATCAACGTGTCCCCCTCCGCCCACGCGTCCAAGCGCTCCCCGATCGTGTTTTTGCACGAAGGCCTGGGATCGGTCGCCATGTGGCGCAGCCGGCAAGGCTTTTGGCCCGAACAGGTGTGCCACGCCACTGGCCGCCATGGCGTGGTGTATTCGCGTCGAGGCTACGGCCAATCAGACAGCGTGCCCGATGTGCGCGGACTCAACCGCTTACCACCCGACTACATGCACCGCGAAGCCTGGGACGTGTTGCCTGAGTTGTTGAAATTACTGGGCATCGAACAACCCGTCTTGCTCGGTCACTCGGACGGCGGCACCATTGCCCTGCTGCATGCCGCACGCCACCCCTTGAGCGCCTGCCTGGTGATGGCGCCGCATGTGATGGTGGAAGAGGTGTCTATCCATGCCATCGAAGCCGCACGCGAGGCGTATGTGAGCGGTGATTTGCGTGGGCGCTTGTCCAAGTTTCACCGAGATGTCGACGCTGCGTTTTGGCAATGGAACGACGTGTGGCTCTCAGAAGGGTTTCGCAGCTTTGACATTCGCAACGTGTGCCACGACATCCGCTCCCCTGTGTTGGCACTGCATGGCGTGGACGATGCTTACGGCACGCTGCGGCAAATTGAAGACATTGCCCCGCAGCATGGGCACATCACACGCCATGCCTTGGCCGATTGCGGGCATTCACCGCACAAAGACCAAGCGCAAACCACGCTGGCACTGGTGGCGAATTTTTTAGCTGACATGCCCTGAACCAGCCCCCCCGATGGCGTGCACACGGTGCCTCACTTGCCCGTCAAGAGTTGCATCTCGTCGCCGGTGATCCAACGCCATTGGCCCGGTTTCAACGCTTCGGGCAAGGGCATCTCACCGATTTGCGATCGGTGCAAACCCACCACTTTGTTGCCCACCGCAGCCAACATGCGTTTGACTTGGTGGTATTTGCCTTCGGTCAGCGTCAAGCGCAGGTGATGCTCGGCCACCGCCTCGCAAGCAGCGGCACGCACAGGCTTGGGCGAATCGTCCAGCACCACGCCATCCAGCAGTCGCTGCACCTGCTTGGCGTCCAGCGGGTCGTCGGTGGTCACCTCGTACACCTTGGGCACATGGTGGCGCGGCGAACTCATGCGGTGAATCAAGGGTCCGTCGTCGGTCAACACCAGCATGCCGGTGGTGTCTTGGTCCAGACGCCCAACAGCTTGCACACCTTGCACCGCACTTTTTTGAGGCCTCTGGCGCAGCGCGGCTGGCAGCAGTGTGTACAGACTGGGCCAGGCTGAAGGCTTGTGCGAACACTCATAGCCCGCCGGTTTGTGCAACAGCACATAGGCTTTGGCGTGGTAGGGCCACAGCACGCCTTGCACTGAATACATCCGGCCCTCATGCGTGTCCACCTCTTGCAGTGGGTCATCGCAGTCCACCAGGCCGTTGCCCAGATCGACTTGCACATAGCCTTGCTGAATCAAACCCGCACAAATACGGCGGGTGCCAAAGCCTTGGGAATACAAAATATCTTGCAGTTGCATGGGCACCATCGTAAACGCTGGCCCCTGTTGCGATCGTGGTGCAACCGAAGTGCAGGCCTAGGCAAAATAGAACGCCTGCACAGACACCCGTGTTCGCCACTCTGAAAGCCACCATGTCCCCCAGCTCCCACTACCTGCAATGCGGCCACTTCAACCTGCACTACACCGCTTGGGGACCCCAAGACGCGCCCGTGGTGATCGCCTGGCATGGCCTGGCGCGCACCGGGCGTGACTTTGACAGCCTGGCCCAACAGCTGGCACCGAACTACCGCGTCATTTGCCCGGACACCATTGGCCGTGGTTTGAGCCAGTGGAGCCATGACCCCGACAACGACTACTGCCTGGCTCGCTACGCACGTTTGGCTTTGAACCTGATGGAAGGCTTGCACATCGAGCGCGCCCACTGGGTTGGCACCTCCATGGGTGGCGCCATCGGCATGGTGTGCGCGGCAGGCTTGGATTTGCCTGAGTTCAAAGGGCGCATCCAAAGCCTGGTGCTCAATGACATGGCGCCGGAGTTGGCGCAAGCGGCGATTGAACGCATCAAAGCCTACGCTGGCACGCCACAGGCGTTTGACACCGTGCCCGAGTTGGAGGCTTTTTTTCGCCAAGCCTATGCGCCGTTTGGGTTTCAGACCGATGCGCAATGGCGGCATTTGACAGAAACATCCACCCGGCGATTGCCCGATGGCCGTGTGACACCCCATTACGACCCTGCCATCGTGCGGCAGTTTTTCCGCCCCGTCCCTGAGTACGACATGTGGGCCCAGTACGACGCACTGGCCATGCCCGTGATGGTGCTGCGCGGGGCCAACTCCGACTTGGTGCTGCCTCCTACCTTGCACACCATGCAAAGCCGTGGACCGGGCGCCCAAGGTCGCTTGCAAGTGCATGAGATTGAGGGCTGCGGTCACGCCCCTGCGTTGAATGTGCCTGCGCAGTGGGCTTTGGTCACCGACTTTTTGAAATCAGCGGCCTGACGTTGGCCGCGCCAGAGGCACAAACGCGGCACGCGCCTCTTCACCCAAACCATCGGTGAGTTGCTGCAACAAGGCGATGAATTGTTCGCGCTGTGTCGCATTCAAAGGGGCCATGAGCCTGTTGTAGGCCTCATGCACCGACACCTCAGACTTCTTCAGCAACCGCCCCCCCGCGGGTGTGAGACGCACGGCCATGTGTCGACGGCTGGTGGTTGAGACTTCGCGCGCGATCAAGCCACGCTCCTCCAAGCCCCGCACCACACGCAACACGGTGACTTTGTCAAACGCCAAGGCTTTGGCCAAACGGGTTTGGTCGATGCCCGGCTCCGAACTCACCACCGTCAATGCACCGTATTGCGCCTGGGTCAGGCTCAACTCAGCGCAGCTGCTTTCAAAAATAGCGGCCGATATTTGATGCGCGCGGCGCAGCAAAAAACCAGGGCGTTCGTACATCTCGATCAAAGGCATGTATTGGGGTTTCTATCTAGAGGCGGTCAATTCAGAACAAGACACAATAATCGTTTGCATGCTAACGAACAATCATTCTCATATGTATCGGGGTAAACGATGAAAGTAGCGATCTTAGGTGGGGGCATTGTCGGTTTGGGCTTTGCATTGGGCTTGCACGCGCGCGGCATCGACTGCGAAGTGTTCGAAGCTGTGGCGGACATCAAAGAGATCGGCGTTGGCATCACCCTGCTGCCGCACACCAACAAAGAACTCGCCGCGCTGGGCCTGTTGCCCCAACTAGAAGCTGTAGGCATTGAAAACCTCGAAAGCGTGTTCTACAACCGCTTTGGCCAATACATTTACAAAGAACTGCGTGGCCGCCACGCGGGTTATGCCACGCCCGAGTTGGGCATTCACCGCGGCAAGTTGCACCGCATCATGTTTGATGCGGCCATGGCGCGGCTGGGTGCAGACCGGATCCACACCGGCTACCGCTGCATCCGTGTGGACCAGACGGAGCAACACGCCATCGCCACCTTTCAGCTGGCCAACGGCGACACACGCCAAGTGCAAGCCGACGTGGCCGTGGCCTGCGACGGCGTCAATTCGGCGGTGCGCAAACAACTCTTCCCCGACGACAAGGTGTGCTTCGCTGGCATCAACACCTGGCGTGGTGTGACGGTGCACAAGCCCATTCTGTCGGGCAAAAGTTACTTGCGAATTGGCTCCATCGACACAGGCAAGATGGTGATCTACCCCATCGTCGACAACGTGGACGGCAAGGGCAACCAGCTGATCAACTGGACTTCTGAGATTCGCCTCGATGGCGCACGCATGAACGACTGGAACAAACCCGGCAACCCGGCCGACACCTTGGAATACTTCAAGGACTGGAAGTTCCCATGGCTGGATGTGCCCAACCTGATCATGTCGTCCGAGCGCGTGTTCGAGTACCCCATGGTCGACAAAGACGCCCTGCCCCAGTGGAGTTTTGGCCGTGTCACCCTGATGGGCGATGCCGCGCACCCCATGTACCCACGTGGCTCCAACGGTTCAGCCCAAGGGCTGATCGACGCCCGCACCTTGGCCGACCTGCTGGCCCAGAGCACCGACCCGGTGGCCACCCTGAAGGCCTACCAAGACCTGCGCCTGCCAGCCACCGCCAAAGTGGTGGAGACCAACCGTTCGCAACCGCCAGACTTCATCATCATGAAAGCCGATGAGCTCAGTGGCGACAAACCCTTCAACAACATTGACGACTTGATCAGCCAAGATGAGTTGCGCAAAATCTCGGACCACTACAAAGAGATCGCAGGCTTCGCGCTCAAGTCTTGAACTTTCAAACCCAGGAGATACGTATGGACCGCCGTCACTTCTTCCAGAACTCAGCCTTGGTCACCACCGGTGCCTTGGTCGGGTGTGCCACCCCTGGCATCGCGCAGCAACACCCCAAAACACCGTTTGCCGTGCCTGCGGTGTACATCCCCATCGTCGGTTCCGACGAGATGTTCCCGGTGCGTCGCATCTACTGCATTGGCCGCAACTACGCCGCCCATGCGCGTGAAATGGGCTCAGACCCTACGCGGGAGCCGCCCTTCTTCTTTCAAAAACCCACTGACGCCATTCAATACGTGGCCGCAGGCACAGTGGGCCAGCACCCCTACCCACCCCTGACCAAAAACTACCACTACGAAGCTGAACTGGTGGCGGTGCTGGACAAAGGTGGACGCAACATTCCAGTCAACAAGGCCTTGGAGTTGGTGTACGGCTACACCTTGGGTCTGGACATGACGCGGCGCGACTTGCAGCGCTTCATGGGCGACCAGAAAAAACCTTGGGAAATCGGCAAGAGCTTTGACAAATCGGCCCCCATCGGCGCCGTGCACAAAGTGGCGCAAACCGGGCACTTCACCCAAGGTGACATTTGGCTCAAGGTCAACGGTCAAACCAAACAAAAAGCCAACCTGAACCAAATGATTTGGTCGGTGGCGGAACAAATCGCCCAACTGTCGGAAGCCTTTGAGCTGTTCCCGGGCGACATCATTTACTCAGGCACCCCCGAAAACGTCGGACCGGTGGTGCGTGGCGATGTGATTGAAATGCACATCGACGGCTTACCCAACCTCAGCGTCAACATTGTTTAAACCATGACACAAAAAAACTTGCAAAAACCCGGCAAAGTGCCCTACCTGCGCATCGCCACTGAAGAGGCGTTTTGCCCTTCTGAGATGCTCGACATCTACCGCAACATCCTGAAGCAACCGCATGTCGACCCAGGCTTTCAAAGCCTGATGGGCTTTTACATGAGCAGCCCCAGCGAGCGAGCCCAGCACATCATGCGTTGCTTGGTGGACTTGGACCAAGTGCGTATCGGTCACATGGACGATGCGGGCATCGACATGCAAGTGATCGCCCTCACCTCCCCCGGCGTGCAAGCCATGGACCGCGACCTCGCCGTCTCGTTTGCCAAAGTGGCCAACGACGAGTTGGCTGAAGGTGTGCGCCGCCATCCAGACCGTTTGGTCGGCATGATTGCCGTGGCACCCCAAGACCCGGCTGAAGCCGCCAAGGAAATTCAACGTGGCGTGAACCAACTGGGCATGAACTCGGTGGTGATCAATTCACACACCCACGGCGAGTACCTGTCTGATCAAAAGTTTTGGGAAATCTTTGAAGCCGCCCAAGCCCACGACACCCCAATTTACCTGCACCCCAACACACCACCGGCCAACATGATTGGCCCCTTCCTAGACGCGGGTCTGGACGGCGCGGTCTATGGCTTTGGTGTCGAGACCGGACTGCACGCTTTGCGTTTGATCACCTCGGGTGTGTTTGACCGCTTTCCTCAGCTGCAAATCATCCTGGGCCACATGGGCGAAGCCCTGCCGTTTTGGGCCTACCGCCTGGACTATATGCATGCCGCCACCGTGCGCTCCAACCGCTACGCTGCCGTGCAACCCTTGAAGCGCAAGCCCAGCGACTACCTGCGTGACAACTTTCACATCACCAACAGTGGCGTGGCATGGCCCAAAGCGATTGAGTTCACGCAAAGCGTGGTGAGTGAAGACCGTGTGCTGTATGCCATGGACTACCCTTACCAGTACGCGATTGACGAAGTGAATGCCCTTGACGGCATGGACATGAACCCTTCTGCCAAGAAGAAGTTCTTCCAAACCAACGCACAAGCTTTGTTCAAAATTCCAACGCCAAAAACTGGCGCTTGACACTGAGGAAACTGCATGAAACGTTTTCTGCTTGCGTGCTTCGCCTGTGTGTTCGCCGTTCAAGTCTGGGCACAGGCCAGCAACACCTCCGTCAAAATCATCGTGCCGTTCACGCCGGGCACAGGCATGGACACCATCGCCCGCACGGTCCAACCCCGCCTGGCCGAAAAGTTGGGACTGCCCGTGGTGGTGCAAAACATGCCGGGGGCCAGCGGCAACATTGGCGCGGAGTTTGTGTCCAAGGCGGCAGCGGATGGCAATACCATTCTGATGGGGGCCAACACCATGCTGATGGCCTCTCAGTTGTACAAAACCACCAGTTACAACCCGGTGAAAGACTTTGCCCCCGTATCCATGGGGGCCTATGGCACCTTGATGCTGGTGGCTCATCCGAGCACAGGCATCAAAACAGTCAAAGATTTGGTGACCACCTCACGCGCCAAACCAGGCTTCATCACCTTTGGCTCCCCCGGTGTGGGCACGCCGCACCACATGGCGATGGAGTTGTTCAAACTCGAAACCAAATCGTTCATGCTGCATGTGCCGTACCGTGGCACAGCGGGCTACACCCAAGACTTGTTGGCGGGCGAACTGATGGTGGGCTTTTTGCCCATCCATGTGGCCCAGGGCTTTGTCAAGTCCGGCAAGCTCAACGCCTTGGCCGTGGGTAGCCCCAAACGTCACCCTGTGGCGGCTGATGTGCCTACCTTCTTGGAGTTGGGTTACAAAGAAATTGACGTCGACCTTTGGTACGCCTTCTTTGTGCCCGTCAAAACACCTGCTGCGACTGTCAAAGCGCTCAGCAGTGACTTCGCCAGCATCTTGCAGCAGCCCTCACTGAAAGAGATCTTCAGCCGCGCAGGGCTTGACGCCAGCCACTCCACACCTGAAGAGCTCGGCGCCATCGTGGCCAAAGACTACCCACGCTGGGGCCGTGTGATTCAACTCAAAGGCATCGTGGCCGAATAAACCCAGCCCGAGACCTGAGGGCTCAGGTCTCGGCGCCCTATCCAGCGGCTGGCTGCTTCAGCCCAGCACCATCTCGCCGCCTAAGGCCTCGATCAAATCCGGCAGCAGCTGACAGAGTTCGCCTGTCGCAATGGCCACATCGGCATCAAAGCCTTCGTCTTTCTCAGACGAGGTGGCTTCAAACACCACATCCAGAAAAGTCACCTTCTTGAGCTGCAAGGCTTCGGTCAAGACAAACGACACGCGGCTGTTCCAGGTCAAAGCCAAACGGGTGGGCAACTTGCCACCCTCCACATGTTGCTTGACTTCTTCTGTGTCGAGCGCATGACGCACATAGCGCACCACCGATTTGGATTCGTCCGCCGCCTTGAGCTCACACTCGCGATCGACCGAAAAGTCTGAGGGCGGCTCTTGTGTGATCAGCCATGCCGTCATGGCTGCTTGGGGTGACATCTGGGTGTTGAGCAGCATCACGCTCAAACCGGGCAAGGCGCTGACCAAGCGTGTGATCACCTCGTCGGCTTTGGCTTGGCTGCCTGCATCGATGATCAGCAAACTGGACGCAGTGTCAATCCACACCCACACCGAAGACTCTTTGCTGAAGGCCAAAGGCATCAGCGTCATGCGCACGTCGTCTTTGATGTCGCGCATTTCTTTTTTGCCGGGCTTGCGACCCGTGGTGGCCTCGATCTGGTCGCTGCGCTCTTTGGCTTTGCGCGCAACCACAGACCCTGGCACAGCTTTGGTTTCTATTTTGAGTTTCACAATGAGTTGACCCGCCACAGACTCGACCAAGGGCCCATGTGCTTCGCCCCGGGGTTCCACCCATCCCACCGACTTGTCTTGGCTGGCGCCACATGGCACAAACCGCTCGGCGTCTAAGCAGCCTTCGATCTGGGCCAAAGTGGCAGTCCAGCCCTCACCGATTCGATACACGATCACATTTTTGAACACGCGCAGCCTTTATTTTTGGAGCACTGACAGACATAAAAAAAGCCAACCGCAAGAGTTGGCTTTGGGATTGAAATTGATTTTACCGTGCCCCTCACATGCCATGCCTTGTCAAAGCAAGCCTATGTGGAAAATGGGAAAAATGGGTGAGACTGGCGTTAATCCAGCTCCACGATCGCCATGGGAATTTGATCGGTCAACCAAAACTTGTCTGTTTTCAGGACAACCCACAGTGGATGCATGGCGGCGGGCAATTGCAGTTGCGCTCGGCTGACTGGTGTTTTGGGTTGAACCATCGCAGTCACGACCATCGGGTCCGCATGCACCGCGGTCTTTGGGGGCAAATTGAGCAAGATCAGGCTGGTCTTGAAGGCGTCACGCAAGCTCTGCGCGTCGGGCAACTGCCACTGCTTGAGGAAGACCTTGGCGCCTGAAGGAAGTGTGAAAAAAGCCCGCTCGGACCAACTTGCACTCACCTTGGAAAGCTCACGCTCGAGCGCTGGGTCTGGCAACTCCACCTGCGCTTGCAGAAACGCCGCATAAGTCGATTTCGGCGCCAGCATGCGGTGCAGCAATTGGGGCAAATTGAGCGCAAAACTGAAGTTGACCGCGGCATTGGCACCCCGCGTGATCTCCACGCTGTTGGGATGCGCCGGGTCTTGCGCCCTGGCCGCATGGACACCCCAAAACAGGCAGGCCGCCGTCAGTAAAAAAGCCTTGTGAATCGTGCTCAAAAAATACCCGCCTTAGGGTGAACAACTTGAAGTGGGCGTGCCACCCATGTACTTGTTGTTGCTGAAATTGCTGCTGGTCATGAAACAAGGGATGAGGGACGTTTTGCCAATGTAAGCACCCTTCATCAACACATGCAGGGTGCTTTTCAAGCTGGCGGACTCCCCCTCTGGTTGATAGTCCACCACGGTGTGAGCGTGGTAGTGGTAGCCGATATCGTCGTGGTTGTGGCCGCCAAATGCATCCAAGGTGCCATACCCCTTCAAAGAGGTATCGGATGTTCTGTAACTCGCAAACAAGGCAATGCCATCGTAGCCAAAGCCAATCAATGGAGGATGGGTCACGCCCACATAGTCCGCGTCGTTGTACAAGCCCAGCCCCGCGCTCGCTTGGTAACCATCGGCATGGCAATGTGGTCCGCCGCCACCCTGCCCGACGTGGCAACCACTGGCAGACAACTCGCCCACCAAAGGCGCAGGTACCAAGGTGTTGTTGAAAATAGGAAACATCACAGACCCATCAATCAACAAACCATTGTCTGCCGTGCTGGCATAGGTGTACACATCTTTGGATTTTGTCGTACCTGACACATCACTCCAAAGTGTTTTGCTGAAGGTGTTCTCAGTCACGGCAGTGACCTGCCCGTAATCCTTCATGGGAATCATCGAGACATAGTTTTCCAAATTGGAGTAACGGGTGACTTTGCCGCTTCCGTAGGGCTGAGTCCCATCTCCGGGGGGGCGAGGAATGTCTTTCAATCCGTTGGGAGAGGCCTGGTTGCCGTAGTTCACCACCACCATGAACGGATGGTATTTGCCTGAAGTGTCTTGCTCATTGGTGAAGTACACATACGGCACCAAATTTTGGCCTGGCGTGCCATCTGAAATGGAGTCACTCACCAGTTTGGTGGCCAAAGCCGCATCCCGAAAAGCGGTGTACACAGCCGGTGCATAGCGGAGTTTTTCTCCAGTGCCTTCTAAAGCCGACTTGATCGTGACCAGCATGGCGTCAGCTGCAGTTTTCGTCGCGGCATCGGTTCCAACCGAAGCGATTTGGGATTGGTAAGCGGTTTTGACGTTGCTTTTGATTCTGGTCACCACCTCGGTCGAGGTGTAAGTGATCTTGGATTTGAAGGGGGCTGCGGTGTTGCTGACCATGTTGACAGCTTGCGGATTCATGAAACTTGGAATACCCAAATCCAATGGCGTGGGGTAGAGATACAGCGGTGTGCCAGTGGTCGCCAAAGCATAGGCCCCGCTGGACAGACTCACGTACTTGCCTGTGCCTGTACCCGTGAAGCTGCTGTCCAACGTGTAAGAAGCTACAAATGGAATGGCTGCTGAGGCAGAGGCGTAACTGTAGATGTAGCGATTTTTTGCCTGCAGCAAATGGGTGCTTGCATCGTAGGAAAAGGTCACATACCCGTTGGCTGTGGCCGATGTTTTGCCAAACACATTTCTGAACTTCAATGTGTTGGTGGTCGTGTCCACATCGATCGAATTGTTGGGATGCAAGTGCGAATCCAGTCGGTAATAGCCGTCGCTGGCCGCCACCAACTGAATGGTTTTGGTCAAGTAATCGTTGTAGGTCGACGATGACGAGAGCGTGCCCGTCGTGACCGTGTAACCCGCAGTGGTGCTGTCGCTGTAGGTCGTTCCAATTGCGAGGTAATTTGACGAGGTGCTTGCCGTCGCCGCATCCGACACCATGTAGCGCGCGCGGTTGGTCACGGTGCTCGTTGCCGTGAGCGAAGAACTCGGGGTATAGGCTTTGGCCACCAAGGTCTCAAAATTGGCTGGCGTTGTGTAACTCAACGCCACCGAGGAAGCCACAGGCGTGACGCTCACCGCCGACGAAGCTGCGCTGGTGCCCACACTGTTGGTGGCGGTGACCGTGCAACTGTAGGCAGAGGCATTGGTCAACCCCGTCACCGTGATGGGGCTGCTGCTGCCAGACGCTGTGACCGCCGATGACGAGCCGGTGATGCATGACACCGCATAGCTCGTGATGGCTGCGCCCCCTTTGGACGATGGCGCTGTGAACGCCACGCTGGCTTGGCCACTCCCAGCAGTGGCGGCACCCACCGTGGGGGCACCGGGCACGCTGGTGGTGGACGGACCGCCACCTCCACCGCCGCCACAAGCGACCAATCCAAACAAGACAGAAACCGACAAGACAAAGCGCAGTCCGTGTTTCATTGTGTGAATTCCTAAATTTGATATCAATAAAAACAATAAGAATACTTTAACACTCACAAATATGACTTTTATGACAATTACGAAACTATCCGATCTATCAACCAAAAAAACCCGATGGCCAAAGCGCCCATGCCAGCAGCGCGTTGCCACATGACGTCGCGAGAGCGGCCAAAGATGCGGCGCGCGCACCACACCCAAAGCCCCAAGACCAAGGCCACAGCACATTGGCCGGCCTCAATGCCCAGGTTGAAACCCAGAATGCTCCAGATGGGGTAAGGACTCAACGCAATCAGCTGGCTGCCCCCTTCTTCTTGCATGGCAGAGGCAAAGCCCAGACCATGCACCAGGCCCAATGCCAACACCAGCAAGAGCTCTGAGCGGAGCGCCACGTGAACACGCATCAGGTGGAGTGCCGCGACACAGACGATGGACGCTGCAATGGCGGGCTCCACAAGAGAAGCGGACACCGTGACCCATCCCATCGCAGCCAAGCCAAACGTCAAACCGTGGGCCAGCGTGAAGGCAGTGAGCAACGCTGCCCAGCGCCGCACACCGATGCCACTGGCCAGGAGCGCCACCAAAAACACAAGATGGTCTGCACCACCCATGATGTGGTCAAACCCGTGGTGCGCAAAGTTGGCGATGTGGCGTTGCACTGGCGCAAAAAACTCCAGCTGGGGTTGAAGGGGTGACAACAGCCCAACCTCCTCGGCGACGACTTGTCCGTCTTGGCTGCGCGTCACACTGACCTTGAGCGTTTCCAGGGGTGCCCCCGGCTTCATCAGCGCATTGCCGGGGGGTCTTTGCCACAAGTCATTCGCAAGAACCACCACCAAAGGGGGCGTGTCCCACACTGCGAGGCCGATCACCGCCACTTGGGGCGCATAAGACTCTGGTTTTGACGTGTCGCGGGTCGCAGGGCTCAACACCATGTGCCGCCACACCGCGGGGTGTTCGTCACCCCACAGGCGCAAACCGTTTTGCACCTTGGCCTGCAGCTGATTTAGATGGGCTTTGATTTCCGCCGCATCCAGCCCACCATCCCCGTTGTCGTCTGCGCTGGCAAAGATTGACGCGGGAATTGACATGGCCACATAGGCTTGATTTGCGATCAGGTTGACTTTGCCTTGACCCACTTCCACCACATGCGCGCTGACCATGAAAGGCGCCATCCACACGAGCCCGAGCAAACAGGTCACACAGAGTCGCTGAAATTCAGATGAGATCCAGTGTGGCATAAAGTATGGGGTGAATAAAATGGAACGGAAGTCAATCTAATTTTTCGAAAGAAATATGGCTACCAAAAACAAAGCAATCCTTTGGCTCGATGCAGTGGAAGAACACGATTACCCCGCGGCTGAATCTTATTTGCGTTTGATTTACGACGACAAACACGCAAAACAAGTGGTCAACAAACTCCGTAAAACGAAGATCGTTGAATTCAAAGCCAAAGATATTTTCAGGGCATCTTCGCTTTCCTTGTTAGGTGTCAGTAACTCTCACGTAGACAAGGACAGCAAAAAAATTGCCAAAGGCACTGCGCTGTCCCCATTGCTATTGGTGCGGGATTCAAAGTTAGGCAAAGTCGTCATTGCGGATGGTTACCACCGAATGTGCGCAATTTACTTGGTCAATGAGGATGCATTGATTCGCTGCAAGATTATTTGAATGGCAGCGTACACCAATCACGCGGCGCAATCACCCAATGTCAAAACGTCAGGGAAATATCAAACCCGCTATGGCTCCGTTCATACACGAAGCCAAAATGGCCGCTATGAATGATGGCCAAGCCAATGAATTCAGTTCATCTCGCCGCTCAGGAACCATGGCCGATAGCCCACTGATCTGGATGCCTATGCTGCCTAAATTGGCAAACCCGCAAAGCGCGTAAATCATGATCAAGCGCGAGTGTGCGTCAAGGGTTGAATCCGGAAGTTTGATCAAATCAAGATAAGCCAAAAATTCGTTGAGCACTGTTTTGACGCCCAAAAGTTGCCCCCCCGTCATGGATTGATCCGAGGGCACGCCCATGAGCCATGCGACGGGCGCAAAAAACCATCCCACGCAGCCTTGAATACTTAATGGGTAGCCAATCTCCAACCCCACGCGCGCTAACCCATCGTTGCCTAGGGCAACCAAAGCACTCAAAACGATCAGTATGGCCACGACATTTAAATAAATGGACAAGCCTTCAGATGTTCCACGGGTAATCGCATCCATGACACTTTTATAGGGATGATGCATCTGGGTTTTGGTGCCTTCAACGGGCCCAGTGTGAACACTCAAATTTCGCGACTCGGGCAATAAAAGGTGAGCGAACAAAATAGAAGCAGGCACTGACATGATGGATTTGGTAATGAGGTGCCCCAAAACGCCCCCCATGCCTGGACCTAACTGTGGTCCTAGCATGGCAGAGTAGATCACCATCATCGAGCCAGCAATCATGGCCATTCCAGCCGTCATGACCAAAAGTAAATCATGTTTTGACATGCGCGCCAAGTAAGGCTTGACCATAAGGGCCGACTCTACTTGCCCAAGGAAAATATTGATCACAGCCACCAAACCAGCAGGTCCTTGCGTGTTTAAAGTGCGCTCAAAAAAACCACTGATCATCTTTACCAAGAGCGGCAAAACTTGCCAGTACCACAACAGAGCAGACAGCGCAGAGATGAAAATGATCAAGGGCAGGATTTGAAAAGCCAATGAGAACATGAAGTTGGGATCTTTGACTTCAAAGGGCGCAGGACCTCCTCCAATAAATCCAAATACAAATGAGGTCCCTTTGGTACTTGCGTGACTGAGCGCTTGCACACCCCCATTCAAGGCTTCAAGCGCGCTTTGAAGAAAACTCAAGTGGGTAAACGCCACACAGATCACAAATTGCATGACGATGGCGCTCAGTACTAGGCGCCAATTGATGAGCCGTCGATCCTGGCTAAGAGCCACGGCAAGGGCAACAAATATGGCGATCCCAATCACGCCTTGTAGAGACCTTGCGTCAATCATGTCCAATGCCCAATTTGAAATTGAAAGTATGCCCCGCTCTTTTGATCATAGCTCTGGCATACCTCCCTGGCCTAGGTGAAACATGAAACAAAGCAGTGAACAAATGACAGGGTCAAGTCCAACAATCAGCTCAATTGCTAGGCGCCGATGTGAATGGAGAAACCTATCAGCAAAAAAGAGAAAAGGGCCTAGAAAGGCCCATTCATCTTGACAATTTGGCGGAAGCGGTGAGATTCGAACTCACGGAGGGCTCACACCCTCGCCGGTTTTCAAGACCGGTGCATTCAACCGCTCTGCCACGCTTCCTGTTGAATTTCAGCCACTATTGTAATTGCCCTTTCAGGGCTTTTTGGATGAGGCTCTCATGGGTTGGCGTCCTCCGGCAAAAACAAAGCTTGCAAATCACTCAAAAAGTCAAAGCCCCGCTCGGTGGGCACCACCCGTTGAAAGTCACGCGTCACCAAGCCTTTGGCTTCGGCCTCAGCCAGAGCGGCTTGAATCGCGGTCACGGGCAAGCCCGTGCGCTCTGTGAAGTCTGCCAACGAGAACCCATGGCGCAAACGCAGCGCATTGAGCATGAATTCAAACGGCAATTCGCTGCGGGCCACCTCGGTGCTTTGTGCCACCGCACGCTCCGGTCGAGTGGCATCCAACGCATGGTCCATGTACAAGCGCGGGTCGCGGTTGCGCACTTGACGCAACACACGGTGCGCAAAGCTGAGTTTGCTGTGGGCCCCCGCGCCCACGCCCAAGTAGTCGCCAAATTGCCAATAGTTCAGGTTGTGCCAGCACCGGTGGTTGGGCTGGGCATAAGCCGATACCTCGTAGCGCTGCAGGCCTGCTGCTGCGGTGCGCTCGGTGATGCGGTCGAGCATGGCGTAGGCGTCATCGTCCTCAGGCACTTGGGGCGGGAACTTGGCAAACACCGTGTTGGGCTCGATGGTGAGGTGGTAGACCGACAGATGCGGCGGCGCGAGCGACAGCGCCGTGTCCAGGTCTTGGTCCAGCTGTGCCAAGGTTTGCCCCGGCAAGGCGTACATCAGGTCGAGGTTGAAGGTGTCAAAGGCACTGGCGGCTTCTTCTAACGCAGCAATGGCCTGGGCGCGGTTGTGCACCCGGCCCAAGGCTTGCAAATGCGTGTCGTTGAAGCTTTGAACCCCCACCGACAGGCGGGTCACACCGGCAGCGCGAAAGGCCCGGAAACGGTCTTTCTCGAAGGTGCCGGGGTTGGCCTCTAGGGTGATTTCGCAATCGGCTTCCAAACGCAAGCGCGCACGCAAGTCGCTGATCAAGCGCTCAATGGCCGCTGGCGAAAACAAGCTGGGTGTGCCACCCCCAATGAAGATGCTGTGCACGCTGCGACCCCATACCAGCGGCAAAGCGCTCTCCACATCGGCGCACAAGGCATCCAAATAACGCTGCTCGGGCAAGCCTGCGCCAGTGCTGGGCAGCTCATGTGAATTGAAGTCGCAGTAAGGGCACTTCTTCAAACACCAGGGCAGGTGCACGTACAGCGAGAGCGGTGGCAAGCTGCTCAAAGACAGCGTGCCAGGACGCATGAGGTGCTGAATATCTGCCGTCATGCGGGTTTAAAACCAACGCTCACGCATCAAAACCAGCATCTGCTGGGCCGCTTGTCCACGGTGGCTGTTGGCGTTTTTCACCTCAACGGGCAGTTCAGCGAAGGTCTTGCCGAATCGCGCAATGAACATGATGGGGTCAAACCCAAATCCGTTGGCCCCCACCGGCGAGCGTGTGATCTCCCCCACTGCACGGCCCACAGCAATCAAAGGCTCAGGGTCGTCTGGGTGGCGCACCGCCACCAAGGTACTGACCAAGGCCGCGCGGCGGTTGTCGACCTGCGCCATTTGCTCCAGCAAAGCGCGCACATTGTTGTCGTCGCCCTTGTCGTAACCAAACTGGGTGGCGTAGTAAGCAGTTTGCACACCGGGCAAGCCCCCAAAAGCGTCGACACACAAGCCCGCATCATCTGCCAGCGCGGGCAAGCCACTTTCGCAAGACGCATGGCGTGCTTTAGCCAGTGCGTTCTCCACAAAGGTGTGGAAGGGCTCTTCGGCTTCGCCCACACCCAGATCGGCTTGGCGCACCAGCTCAACACCCAAAGGAGCGAACATGGCTTGCAATTCGGCCAGCTTGCCAGGGTTGTGAGAGGCCAGAACAATTTGCTTCATCTGAACCGCCATGTCATCAGCCGTTGAGCGCTTCTTGTTGCAGGGCAATCAGCTCGCCAATGCCTTTTTCGGCCAAGGCCAGCAAGGCATTCATTTGGTCACGGGTAAAGGGCAAACCTTCGGCCGTGCCCTGTACTTCCACGTAATGCCCGGCGCTGGTCATCACCACATTCATGTCGGTGTCGCAACTGGCGTCTTCGGTGTATTCCAAATCAAGCAGGGGCAAGTCGCCGAGCATGCCCACCGAAATAGCCGCCACACCCTGGGTGATCGGGCTTTCTTTCAGCTTTCCCGAGGCGATGAGGGTGTTGACCGCATCTTGCGCCGCGACAAATGCACCGGTGATGCTGGCCGTGCGTGTGCCGCCGTCGGCTTGCAACACGTCGCAATCGAGGTGGATGGTGCGCTCGCCCAACTTCTTGAGGTCAAACACTGCACGCATAGAGCGGCCGATGAGGCGCTGAATTTCTTGGGTGCGGCCCGATTGCTTGCCACGAGCGGCTTCGCGGTCGCTGCGGGTGTGGGTGGCACGCGGCAACATGCCATATTCGGCGGTGACCCAACCCTCACCGCTGCCTTTTTTATGACCCGGCACTTTTTCTTCCACCGATGCGGTGCACAACACCTTGGTATGGCCAAACTCAATCAGCACCGAGCCCTCGGCATGCATGGTGTAGTGGCGTGTGATGCGCACGGGGCGCAGTTGGTCGGCAGCACGGGTGTGGCGGGATGCAGGGAGCTTGGAGGTCATGGTCAAAAACAATCGGTTGGAGATCACAAATAAGAGCCAATTGTCAGGCAATCTGTAAGTTGCTGGGCGGGGGCTGCGGTGCTGAGATAATTGCTATTTGTTTCCACTCCTCACACCATGCCCATTTACAGCATGACGGGTTACGCCAGCGCGCAAGCCGAGCTGCACCCCGACGCCGCCGACCCATCAGCCCACCCAGCCTTGCGTTTGGGCTTGGAGATTCGTTCGGTCAACAGCCGCTTCCTCGACCTCAGCTTCAAGGTGCCCGAAGAGCTGCGCTCCCACGAAGCCGCGCTGCGTGAGTTGCTGATGAAACACCTCAAACGCGGCAAGGTGGAGGTGCGTGCCCACATCGAGTCCAGCAGCGACAACACCTTGGGGGCGCCCACCCCCCAGTTGCTGCAACGTTTGTCGGCATTGCAAGACACTGTGCAGGCGTGGTTACCCAAAGCCAATTCCTTGTCAGTGGCCGATGTGTTGCGCTTGAGCACCTCACAAAATGCAGCGCCCGCCGACATTGGCCCGACCTTGCTCAAGCTGGCCAAGGCAACCCTCAAACAGCTCAGCGATGCCCGTGAACGGGAGGGCGCGCGTCTGGGCCAAACCCTGCGGGAGCGTTTGGGACAGTTGCGTGTGTTGGCCCAACAAGCTGCCCCCTTGGTGCCTCAATTGGTAGAACAACAACGCCTGCGGTTTTTAGAGCGCTGGCGCGAAGCCATGGCCCTGGCCGATGGCGCTGCCCTGCCAGAAGCAGCCCAAGACCGCGCACTGACCGAAGCCACCTCCTTTGCCATTCGCATCGACGTGGCGGAAGAGTTGACGCGGTTGGTGTCGCACTTTGACGAAATGGATGACTTGCTGGCCCAAGGCGGCAAGGCCGAAGGTGTGGGCAAGCGACTTGATTTTTTGATCCAAGAACTGCACCGTGAGGCCAACACCCTGGGCTCCAAATCGGCCACCATGGAGATGACCCGCATCTCGGTCGACATGAAGGTGTTGATCGAACAACTCCGCGAACAAGTACAGAACCTCGAATGATGGACAACTTCCCTGGCAACCTTTTTGTGGTCGCAGCGCCCAGTGGCGCTGGCAAATCGAGTTTGGTCAAAGCCTTGATGGAACTCGATGCGCAAGTGCGCCCTTCGGTCTCACACACCACCCGCGCTCCCCGTGGGCAGGAAAAACATGGCCGTGAATATTTCTTTGTGTCTGCCCCCGAGTTTGACCACATGGTCGCCTCCAACTCATTTCTAGAGTGGGCGCATGTGCACGGACAACGCTATGGCACCTCACGCAAAGCGATTGAAGACCGCATTGCCCAAGGGGCGGACGTGGTGCTCGAAATTGACTTCCAAGGCGCCATTCAAATCAAGCAAATTTTCACCAACGCGGTGCTGATCTTCATCCTGCCGCCGAGCTGGGAAGAGCTCAAATCGCGGCTGCACAACCGAGGGGAAGATGCGCCCGAGGTGATCGCCTTGCGCTTGCAAAACGCCGCCGATGAAATGGCGCAAGTGGAAGAATTTGACTACGTTATAATCAATGAATTGTTTGAGCGTGCCTTGTTCGACCTGAAAGCGATCGTGCATGCACAGCGTCTCAAATACCCGGCTCAGCGCCGGGCACGGGCTGATATCTTTCAAGCCTTGAATCTCATCTGACCGATTTCTGGAGCATCCACATGGCACGCATCACCGTTGAAGACTGTCTTGAGCAGATTCCTAACCGCTTTCAATTGGTGCTGTGCGCCACCTACCGTGCTCGCATGCTCAGCCAAGGCCACACCGCCAAAGTTGAAAGCAAAAACAAACCTGGCGTGACCGCCTTGCGTGAAATTGCTGCGGGCCAAATTGGCCTGGAAATGTTGAAAAAAGTTCCCGGTTGATCCGAGTTTTTCTCTGCCTACAAAGCACCGCTGAGTCGGTGCTTTTTTCATTGCGGGTAAAGTGTTGTTTATGAGTGCAGCCAACCCTTTTTCGCCCGTGGTCACCAGCCCTGCAGGCAACCACAAAGCAGCCGCCAATGCCGCGGCAGCCAGCTTTGCGGCGCTGACAGAAAAACTGGGCTACCTCAGCACCGAGGGGCTGGACCAAGTTCGTCGCGCTTACCGCTACGCCGACGAGGCTCATCTGGGACAAATGCGCAACAGCGGAGAGCCCTACATCACCCATCCGATTGCGGTTGCGGCGCAATGTGCCGAATGGAAGCTGGATGCACAAGCACTGTCCGCCGCCTTGCTCCACGACGCCATGGAAGACTGTGGCATCACCAAAACCGATTTGGTCGAGCGCTTTGGCATCCAGGTGGCCGATTTGGTGGATGGTCTGACCAAATTGGAAAAGCTCGAGTTCAACACGCGAGAAGAAAACCAAGCGGAGTCGTTTCGAAAAATGCTCTTGGCCATGGCCCGCGATGTGCGCGTGATCCTGGTCAAACTGGCAGACCGCAGCCACAACATGCGCACCATGGGCGATATGCCGCGCAGCAAGTGGTCGCGCATTTCCAGCGAAACCCTCGAAATTTACGCGCCCATTGCGCACCGCTTGGGCCTGAATCAGACCTACCGTGAATTGCAAGAGCTGGCGTTCAAACACCTGTTGCCTTGGCGCCATCAAGTCCTGAGCAAAGCGGTTCAAAAAGCACGCCAACGCCGTCGCGATTTGATGAAGCGGGTGCAACAAGAAGTTGAAACGGCCTTCACCAAGGCGGGCTTGAAGGTGCGCATTTCGGGACGCGAAAAAACGCTCTACTCGATCTACCAAAAAATGGCTGGCAAGCAACTGAGCTTTGCGCAAGTCACCGACATCTATGGTTTTCGCCTCATCTTGCCGGATGTGACGGACTGCTACACCGCCTTGGGCGTGTTGCACCAGTTGTACAAACCCGTTCCAGGCAAATTCAAAGACCACATTGCCATCGCCAAACTCAATGGCTACCAATCGCTGCACACCACGCTGGTGGGGCCATCGGGTTTGAATGTGGAGTTTCAAATGCGCACCGAAGCCATGCACCTGGTGGCCGAGTCTGGGGTGGCCGCACACTGGCTCTACAAAGCCAATGGATCGGGTCAAGACAACAGCAGCAATTTGGGCAACAAATGGTTGCAGTCGTTGTTGGACATCCAAGACGAGACGCGCGATGCGACCGAGTTTTGGGACCATGTCAAAGTCGATCTGTTCCCCGATGCGGTGTATGTGTTCACCCCCAAAAGCAAGATCATGGCCATGCCCAGAGGCGCCACCGTGGTTGACTTTGCCTACGCCGTGCACAGCGATGTGGGCGACCGCACGATGGCCGCCAAAGTCAATGGCAACCAAGTGCCACTGCGCACCGAATTGCGCAATGGCGATGTGGTGGAAGTGATCACCTCGACCGTGGCAGCCCCTAACCCCGCTTGGTTGGGCTTTGTTCGTACGGGGCGGGCACGCTCCAAAATTCGCCATCACCTCAAGACCATGGCGCAAGCCGAGTCGCAGGAATTGGGACACAAATTACTGGCCCAAGCCCTGCGGGCCGAAGGCATTGAGCAACTACCTGCGGTCGATGCACAACACCAAGCACTTTGGGACAAATTGCAGCGATTCACCGGCAGCAAAACGCAAGATGAATTGCTGGTGGACATTGGGCTGGGCAAACGTGTGGCCAGCATTGTGGCCAAGCGCTTGGCCACATTGCTGGCTGAGGCGGGTCAAAAGCCGGATGCACTGCTCATGAGCCGCGAGCGCTTCACAGCGCACGAAAACGTTTCTCAAGGGGGGGTGGTGGTGGATGGCAGCGAAAACGCTTCAGTGCAATACGCGCCCTGCTGTCGCCCCATTCCAGGCGACGCGATCTTGGGCTACTTAGGCCGAGGCGAAGGTTTGGTGGTGCATACCCACGATTGCGGGGTTGCGCAACGACTCAAGCACAAAGACAGCGAACGATTCATCGCCGTCGAGTGGACGGATGAGCCCACCCGTCACTTTGAAGTGGCGCTGGTCGTCACCGTCAACAATGGCAAAGGAGTTTTGGCTCGCGTCGCGGCAGCCATCGCCAATGCAGAAGCCGACATCACCTTGGTGAACATGGCCGATGAGGTCAGCGGCCAAGAAGCCACCGAGTTGCGTTTTGTGATTTCTGTGCGCGACAAAGAGCACTTAGATTTGGTGCTGGGCAGCCTGCGCCGTGTGCCCTCGGTACTCCAAGCGCAACGCGTGATCTCTGGCATTGACCGTGAGGCGTGATCAAGCCCGCGCTTGCGGTGCGGGGTAGTTGACCGTCACAACTTCAACCTCTTGCACGCCCACGGGTGTGACCAATTTGACGGCATCTCCCACCCGCGCCTTGAGCAAGGCCCGTGCAATGGGTGAAATCCAACTGACTTCGCCCTTGAGGCTGTCGGCCTCGTCGATGCCCCGAATGGTGACGGTCCGCTTGACATCTGCCTCGTCTACATAAGTGACGGTGGCACCAAAAAAAACCTGTTCTAAGCCATGGTGCACGCTGGGGTCGGTGACCTCGGCAATTTCAAGGCGTTTGGTCAAAAAGCGAATGCGGCGATCAATTTCACGCAGGCGTTTTTTGCCGTAGTGGTAGTCGCCGTTTTCAGAGCGGTCGCCGTTGCTAGCCGCCCAGTGCACGATCTCGACCATGCGGGGCCGCTCGTTGTCCATCAAATCAAACAGTTCCGCCAGCAAGACCGCGTAACCCTGGGGCGTGATGTAGTTTTTGCCCCCCGCTGGCAGCGGGGGCAATCCGACCTCGTCGTCATCGTCCGAGTCGGTTTCGCGGGTGAACGCTTTGCTCATGCCACAGTCTCGTTTGAGCGCGTCACGTCAATGCGCCAACTCAAACCCCAAAGCCATGCGCAAAGCGCGCGTGCGGTCACTGCACAGTAGGTCTGCCAATTGCTGCGCCAATCCGGCTTGCTTGGCGTTCGTGGCAACACCCAAGGCGTAGACCGTGGCCAGCTCAAACTCTTGGGGAAACAAGCCAATCAAATCCACGCCCTGGGTGTAGTTGATTTCGGTCACCTGCGTGCCGCCCATCACATGGCCGCTGGCCTTGGCCATTTCACGCATGGCCGTGGCGCCGTTGGGATAGGTGCGAAAGCGGTCTGCCAGTTCCTCCTGCAAACCTAATGCGGTGAGCACTTTCAAAAAGTGAATGCCAGCTGTGGCCAATTGGGGATCTGGAAAATAAATACCCTCTGCCGCACGGAATGCTGCTTGCAAATCGGCACGCGTTTGAATGGCTGGATGCGGCGTGCCCGTCTTGACGGCAAGCCCTGTTTTGACCACGCCCAGATAGCGCAAGCTGTCAGCGCGCACGTGGCCCGAAGCCATCAAGCCTTCCACCAAGGCCTGGGTCAAGATGACGAGGTCACACGGAGCACCCGCCAACAATTTTTCTTTCATGGCCCCTACCGCACTGAAGGTACCCAGCAGGCGACACGCGTGTGCAGCTTCAAACTCTGCTTGTAAGGGCTCCACCAGTCCCGCTGCAGCGCCGCCACTCAATATATGCAATTCCATCAAAGCTCCTCAATCGTGAATCTGTCGGATCAAGCAGCATCTGCCTGATTCATGGCGGTGAGAATTTGTTCAGGGGTGATCGGCATGTCGCGCACCCGCACCCCTAAAGCGTGGAACACCGCATTTGCAATGGCCGCTGCGCAAGGACCGATGGTGGCTTCACCTGCGCCCACGGAGGGGTGCGTGGAATCAACCACCAAGTCCACCGAGACCTCAGGCACATCTTCAAAACGAAAAATGGGATAGTTCTCCCAATCCACGCTGAGGATCTGCTGGCGATCAAACCGAGCCGCCTCCATCAAGGTCCAACTGGCGGCTTGGATCGCACCGCCTTCGAGTTGGTTGATGGCACCGTCAGCATCCACCACATGACCCACATCGGCCACGACATAGAGGCGCTTGACGCGCACCTGTTCGGCCACTTCGACTTCGGCCACCATCGCACAGTAAGCCCCGGTGTTTTTGTAACGGGCATAGGCCAGTCCTTGGCCCCACGCCGTGTCAGCGCCTAGTGCTGCGTGGGCCTGCTGGCGAGCCTGACGTTGTGTCCAACGGGCTTGCTCAACCACCTTCTCCAGCACTGCGCGCCCACGCGGGTCAGGCAGATGGTTCAAGCGCAAGGACAAGGGGTCTTGACCAGTGGCATGGGCCACTTCGTCCATGAACGACTCGGCGGCAAACACATTGGCATGCGCCCCCAAGCCCCGCAAGGCAGACACGCGCATGGGCATCTGCATCACGCGGTGGTTGAAGATGTGTGAAGATTCGAACGCATAAGGCGGCACCGCATTGCGGTCCGAGCCACCGCCCACAGCCAAGGCGGCGTTCTCGGCCAACAGCACTGGAAATTTGCCATGCTGCAACCAACACCCCAGCAAGGCCGGTGTCGGATTGCGCCCTGGCCGGGTGCCATGCCCTTGGCTCCAGACATCGTGCTGCCAGAACACCAAACGGTCTTGGGCATCCAAACCCGCTTGCAAACGAATGCTCATGGCGGGCCCCAAAGGTGACCAGGCCATTTCGTCGTGACGCGACCACAGCACCCGCACTGGAGAACCGGCGGCAAAGCGCGCCAGCCATGCCGCGTCAAAGGCCACGTCGTCGGCGCCGTTGTGCCCATAGCAACCTGCGCCTTGAACATGCGCAATGGTGACTTGCTCTGGAGCGCAGCCCAAGGCCAAGGCCATGTCGCGTCGCAAGTTGAAAATACCTTGCGAGTGGCTCCACACCTGAACCTCATCCCCCAACCACTGCGCCAGCGCGCAAGAAGGTGCCATCGACGCATGGTGCAAATACGCGCGTGCATAGTTTGCTTGCAAGCTTCGCACTGCCGGGCTTTGGGTCAGATCTGGCGCAGGGCCTGTGGTGGCCACCGTGGTGGTTTGCAAAGGACTTTGACGCAGCCAGTTGGTCAACTCGGCGGCATCGGGAAACTCTGCGGGCACATGCCAAGCCCGCAACTCCGTCAATTGCAGCGCCAAGGCTTCTACAGCCTGGATGGCTTGGGCTTCGGTACCGGCGATGACCCCTATTTGGCAGCCTTCGCGGTAAACCCCTTGCACGCCATTCAGAGCCTGCACATGGCGCTGGGCTTGCAACCAAGCCTCTTCGTTCAAGCGAGACTGCAAATTGGGTGGACGCAACATGCGCGCGTGCAACATGCCCGGTAACGCCAGGTCTTGCAGATACTCAGGCGCTGCGAAAAATTTACGGACCAAATCAGGACGAATGGGTGAGGCCACCCGGGCCATCGGTCCAGCTGGCAATTGACTGGCAGGCAGAACCTCTACCGCCAAGTCAACCCGATGGCACAGGTCAGCGTAACTGCCGAGCACCCGTCCAGCGTGGAGGAACTGTCCGTTCGCTACGTCGATGTCTTGCACATGCACGCCTAAGTGCTCGGCCGCTGCACGGCTGAACAAGAGCCGTGCATGACGGGATGCCAAGCGCACCGCAATGCCTGAGTCTTGAATCGACAGACTGCCAGAGGTGACCGCTTCGTTGGGGCTGAATGCGGTGCTTGCGGCCACTGCCTCAATGCATCCCACGTCCAGCGCCAACTCTTGCGCGGCAATTTGCGCCAGCGCATGCAAGATGCCTTGACCGATTTCCACTTTGCCGGACATCAAGCGCACGCGCCCGTCGGGCAAAAACTGTAACCACTGAGACAGCTGACGGTTGGTGTTGAGACCACCGGGCAGCACAACGGGTTTTTCGATCGAGGCACTCATACGCGCTCCATCGACTGGGCGGCTTGACACACAGCACGCACGATGCGGTTGTGGGCGCCACAACGGCATAAATTGCCTTGCAAGGCTTGACGCACTTGATCGGGCGTGGGGTTCGGGTTGTGCTTAAGCAAAGCCGCTGCTGTCATCAACATGCCGCTGCTGCAATAACCGCACTGAGCAGCTTGCTGCTGACAAAAAGCGGTTTGCAAAGGATGGGGGCTGTCGGCCTGCCCCAAACCTTCCAGGGTGACCACCTGCTTGCCTGCCACCGACCACATGGGCGTGCTGCATGCGGGAACCGCGTGGTCATCGAGCATCACATGACAAGCCCCACATTGAGACAAGCCGCACCCCAAGCGTGCCGACTTTTGGCCGCAGCTGTTGCGCAACACATCGAGCAAGTTGTCGTTGTCTTGGGCTTCCACGCTGTGGGATTGGCCATTCAATTCAAACTGAATCAAGGACATGGCGGTACTCGCTGTGGAGGGTTCAGTCGGCTTTGGCGCCTGAGACTTTGACGATGGTGGCCCACTTGGCCACATCTTCAGCCAAATATTTGGTGAATGCTGGCACCGTCATCGACATCGGCACGGCGCCTTGCTTGGCCCAAGCCGTTTTGACCTCGGATGAGTTGATGATCTTATTGACCTCGCTGTTCAAGCGATTGACAACCGCATCGGGCGTTCCCACAGGCGCCATCAAGCCCAGCCAAATCACCGCTTCATATTTGCCCACACCTTGCTCGCTCACGGTGGGGACATCAGGCACCACCGACGATCTTGCACGCCCCGTGGTGGCCAAGCCACGCACTTTGCCAGCTTTGATGTTTTCTGTCATGGTGGTCACGGCATCGAACATCATGTCCACCTGCCCCGACAGCACGTCGGTACGCGCTGCTGCACTGCCTTTGTAGGGGATGTGCGTCATTTGAATGTCGGCCATGTGCTTGAACAATTCACCGGCCATGTGATAAGGCGTGCCGTTGCCGGAAGACGCATAGTTCAACTTGCCAGGATTGGCCTTGGCCAATTTGATCAGGTCTTGTAAAGAATTGGCAGCCACTGCGGGGTTGACCACCAGCACCAAGTCAGAGTAATTGATGGGTGCAATCGGTGCGAAGTCTTTGAGCAAATTGAAGGGTTTGTTCGGAATCAAAGACTCGTTGACCGTTTGGGTGTTGGACATCATCAGCAAGGTGTAACCGTCTGCCGGTGATTTGGCCGCAGCATCCGTTCCAATGATGGAGCCAGCGCCTGGTTTGTTGTCCACCACAAAGGGCTGCCCCAGCGCATCTTGCAGGCGTTGCGCCATGAAGCGTGCATAGTTGTCGGCGGGGCCACTGGCTGCGAAAGGCACAATGATTTTGACGGGCCGATTGGGGTAGCCCTGTTGGGCTTGAGCGCTCGATAACGCGCCTAAGGTTGTTGCGGCGACGCAAGCCACAAAAAGCCAAGATTTGTCATGCATGGTGTGATCTCCGAAAAGGGTGAAGACAAAGTGCCAAAACTTCAAACGACATTAGAGAAGAAAAAGCCATTCTTGACGGTCACCTAAAGCAATTGACGGCGCTATGTGAAGGGCCAAAGAAAAAGGGTTTGCGTCTTTCGATGCAAACCCTTGTTCAATTTGGTGCGGCTGGCAGGAATCGAACCCACGACCCCTTGGTTCGTAGCCAAGTACTCTATCCAGCTGAGCTACAGCCGCTCTGGAAAAACGAGACTATAACACAAGAAAGCAGGCATTCTTTACGCCTGAGTTGGGTCATCGGCATAGCCCTTTTCGCTTGGCAAGCGTTTTGAACCAGCACTCAGTCTTCAAAACTCACAGACAGCGAAAAACTGGGCATGCTGAAACTGGCACGCCAGGTCTGCCCTGACTCGATGGGGTAAGCGTCAGTCCAAGTGCCGGTGGTCACGACATCACCCGCTTGAATATCGGTTGAACCAGGGCAGCCTCTGAGTTCCTTGAGGAAATGTTCCAGCGCATGCAGGGGGCTGTCCAATACATTTGCCCCAACCCCCACTTCAACCTGCGTTTCTGCTCGATGCAAAGCAACCGATGCCTTGGCAAGCAAAGCATGAAGGTCTTGTGCTGAAGAAGCAACCGCGGACACCTCGGTTTTTTCACCCACGATCAATTTTCCGTGGAGACCGCCGTCTGCAATGGTGTCAGCAGCCTCAAACTTCCATTGCGGCAAATGCGATTGAACCACCTCAAATCCAGGCGCGATCCAGTCCAGAGCGTAAAAGATGTCGTCTAAGGTGGCGTCAGACTTGGGTGTTTGCTTGAATCCGAAAACAATCTCTGGCTCGATCCTGGGTTGACACATGCCAACCAAAGACAGCCTCTGAGCACGCGAACTGGACGTGAGCGTTGTGTCCCACACCGTGCCCCAGATGGGCCCAAAGACGTTGTAACGAGGCCAGATCGTGCGGTTGGTGAATCCGATCTTATAACCACGCGGTTTTTCTCCTCTGGCTATCCGTAGCGTACGAACAGCGAGTGCATCTTGGTATGCCAAATCGATGTCATAGCCTTGCTTGGCACTGAGCGCTTGTGACCAGCATTTCCCGTTGTCGCCATGGGCCAGAAGTTCTTGAGGGTTCATCATCCAAGCTTACCAAGTCAAAGACAACACACGTCAGAATTCGACCGCTTCGAAATCAGCCTTCGCCACACCACAGTCAGGGCATGCCCAATCTTCGGGCACATCTGCCCATGGGGTACCCGGTGCGATACCGTCTTCGGGGCGGCCAGCGGCCTCGTCATACACAAAGCCGCAAACGATACAAATGTAGGTTTTGAAATCAGCGTGAGTCATGGTGTTTCCTTTGTCAGTTGAAGAATGGTTGTTTGAATCAAGCAGTGGCCTTCAGCTTGTCGAGCTGAGCTTGGTAATGGTTGGCGTGACGCTCTTCCACTTTGGCTAAAGCTGCGAAGCGCTTTTGCGCCTTCACCAAAGTGGCAGTGAATTCGGCTGCATGGACTTTGGACTCTTCAATTTGTTCATCCATCTCAGCCACTGCGGCAGCATTGCCTTCAGCTTCAGCCGTTTTTCGGAAGGAGGGGTACATCTCGGTGTACTCGTAGGTTTCACCGTCGATGGCAATCTGCAAGGCCCTGGCAGGCGTCATGGTGGCTTTGGGGTAAAGCAAGTCCAAGTGCCCAAAGGCGTGCATCACTTCTTGATCTGCGGTTGCTTCAAAAGTACGTGCAGTTTCCTCGTCGCCCATGTCACGGGCCAACTTGGCGAAGTAGCGGTACTTGATATGGGCCATCGATTCGCCAGCAAAGGCAGCTTCGAGATTGGCCATGGTTTTGATGTCTGGGCGGGCTTGTGTGGTCATGAGGAACTCCTTGGTTAACGAAATTAATCGATACAGAACCAATGATAGTTAAGGCTAATTCAATTGCCCAATTGAAATTCACTAAACAGCCGATAGGCTTTTGGAAATCCAACTTCGCGACCAGATCACGCCCCTCCCCAGTCAGCGATTTTTGACGGAAAGAAAAGGTCGCACCACATCCACGATGCGTTGGGCATCCGTGCCGGGTGGCAAGAACCCAAGGTAACGGCCATCGCTGCCCATGACATAGATGAAGGCGGAGTGGTCAATCGTGTATCGCAACCAACCACTGACAGGCACTTTTTGGTGGAACACCCGATACATATTGGCCACCTTGCTTATGTCAGCTTCGCTGCCTGTCAACCCTATCAGTTGGGGGTGAAAAGATGGGACATAGGCCGAAAGCAGTTTGACCGTATCTCGCTTGGGGTCTAGGGTGATGAAAATCGGCACCACCTCATGCGCTGAGTCCCCTAACAAACCCATCGCTTGGCTGATTTGAAACAAATCCGTTGGGCAGACATCCGGACACGTGGTGTAGCCGAAATACATCAGCATCACCTTGCCGCGAAAGTCTGTATCGCGGCGCATCCGCCCTTGGTGGTCTGTCAAACGAAACGGGCCTCCGACCGGTTCTCGGTTCCACATGACCGCATCCATCAACTCTGCGGCCGTGCGTTTGTTTGGCTGGGGCTCGTTGGCAAAAGCCAGCGTCACCATCAGGCCCAGTGCCAGCCACCTCACGAGGTGGTTCAGGGCCGTCATGGCCGTGCCTGCTTGCATGGCAGACCGACCTGGCATCTCACGCGCCAAAAGTAATGCGACTGCCCGTGGTGGTCACCAACACGTTATCAGGCATCTGGTTGCGTGCTTCTTGAATGAAATTGAGCCCGCTGCAATGCATAGGAATCAGCACATCGGGCTTGAGCTTTTTGATCTCGGCCACCACGTCGCTGAGGTAGTCTTTGGGTGCAGGCCCCAGGTGGAAACCACCCACAATCGCGTGCACCTTTTCAATACCGGAGACCTCTTGCGCTTGGCGGACCGAGTTGACAATGCCCACGTGCCCACATGAACTGATGACAACGAGACCTTTGCCCTTGATATTGAAACAGGTGGCATGCTCATGAAGGTGTTCATCAGGCACCGTCTTGCCCGCCATGTCAGCAGACAAATATTGACTCACATCACAACCTGCGCCGTTTTTCATACCGAATTCCACGTGCGTATTGGGCAACACCCGTTCAATGCTGCGACGCTTGATTTGCCCCGTGGTGAATGCATGGTTGACCAATACCGTCGGCTTATCCGCAAGGACGGCAGAGATGTTGCGGGCAGCCAACTCGCGGCGATCCAGCGTGCCGAAATCACTGAACTGTCCAGGCGCTCCATTGAGGCGATGGCAAAAATTATCTTCTCCACCGGCATAAAGCTTGATACCGGGTTGCAACATGGCGCGGTATTTGTCGAGAAAACCAAGCAGACCACCAAAGTGGTCATAGTGGCCATGGCTCACCACCAGGGCATCGAGCTTGCGGGGGTCAACACCCAGCAACTCCATGTTGTTGAACAACACGTTTTGGCTGTACCCATAGTCGAGCATGATGGTGCGCTCTTCTGCAGCACGCTGCGACTCCAGCCAAAGGGAGAGTCCCCACTCGTTGTGCAGAGAGCGTCTGAAATCTGCCGCACGGGGGGGTGGCTGAATGACGACACCGTTCACTTTGTTTGAACGAAAAAACAAGTCGTAGCTGCTGTCAACCAGCACGCGAATGCTCAACTTGTCTACGTCTGGCGTCTCAAGCACCGCAGCGCCAGCCGACCCAGAGGGCAAAGCGCCAGCGGCCAAGGCCGCTGCACTGGCTGAACTCAGCAAAAAATGACGTCGATCCATGTGCTTGTTCATGAGACTGCCTCCATCTGTGGGTGTGAAAACTGACCCAAGATTAAAGCACAGGGCCAAGCGAAGCCACATGCATGTGTCAGACACGATATATTCTCATCAGAGTCACGATGCAAAGACGCTGCATCGCGCTGATGTCCTCTCAACAACTGACTGTGGATTACAAATATGAGTGTTGACTCTGTTTTGTTGGCTGAGCCTCGTGGCTTTTGTGCTGGTGTCGACCGCGCCATAGAGATTGTCGAACGGGCACTTACCAAATTCGGACCACCCATCTATGTTCGGCACGAAATCGTTCATAACAACTTTGTGGTCGATGCTTTGAAAAAAAAAGGCGCTGTATTTGTTGAAGACCTGAATCTAGTCCCCCCCGGCGCAACCTTGGTATTCAGCGCCCACGGTGTCAGCCGATCCGTCCAGCAAGAGGCGCAGGCAAGAGGGTTTTCTATTTTTGACGCAACTTGCCCACTGGTGACCAAGGTTCATGTGGAAGTCGCAAAGCTCCACAAAGAAGGTTACGAATTCATCATGATCGGTCACAAAGGCCATCCGGAAGTCGAAGGGACTTTGGGACAGATCGACAGTGGCATCCATTTGGTCGAAACTGTTGCCGATGTCGCCCGTGTGAACCCCCGCCAGACCGAGCACTTGGCCGTGGTGACGCAAACCACATTGAGCACGGACGATACGGCTGAGATCTTGGCCCATGTGAGAAAGAAATTCCCATCCATTCGGCAACCCAAACAACAAGACATTTGCTATGCCACGCAAAATCGTCAAGATGCGGTGAAATTACTGAGCACACAGGTGGATGTCGTGATCGTCGTTGGAAGCCCGGCGAGCTCCAACAGCAACCGCCTTCGCGAATTGGCCCATCGCATGGGCGCTGACAGCTACATGGTCGACAGTGCGGTCGAGTTGCAGGCGCATTGGTTTGAAAAAAAACCCAGAGTTGGATTGACCGCAGGCGCTTCGGCCCCTGAGGTTTTGGTGCAAGAGGTCGTTTCGCGACTGCGCGACATGGGCGCAGTGAGCATACGCAAAATGGACGGTTTACAAGAGCGCATCAAGTACCCCCTGCCCAAAGGTTTGCGCATGCCTGTGTGAACACCCAACACGCCCAGAGTCGATGCTGAATCATCAAGGAGCGCCACGATTGCCTAGCAACTGGGCGCTCAAAAAAGCCTCCACCCGTGCCAGCCCAACCTCAGGTTGCTCCTCCTGAATCACATGTCCTAACTTGGGCAACACCACCGTAGACGACTGCCGCAACACCGAGGCGTAACTGGCGGCATTGTTGCTGGGAATCATGTGGTCGTCCCCCCCCCAGATCAGCAAGGTGGGCGCTGTGATTTTCTTCAATCGCGGGATGGGATTGGAATACATCGTTTGATCGGCTCTGTCCAAAATGGCAGCCCTCACGCCTGGCGCTCTCAGCATGTCGTGGTAGCGGCTGAGCATCTGCTCAGTCAACCCTTGTGGATCTGAAAATGCGGCCTCAACGAAGCGACGCACGAAGTACTCAGGCAAACAATATTTCATCAGCCCCATGATGGCGGGCACCTCGTAGGGTTTGGTTCCCCATTGCGCCTCAGGTGCAAAACCATCGGGTGCCATCAACACCAATGCCTTCACGCGCTCTGGTTGCGCTGCGGCCAAGCCCCACGCCATTTTTCCGCCCAAGGAATGACCCACAATGGAAAAGCTGGACACGTTGAGTTTGTTCACAAAACCGATCAGCGTCGCCAAGTCTTGATCTTCCGAATAATTCTTGGAAGGACTCTCGCCTGTCAATCCAAACCCTGGCAAGTCGAGTCGAATCACACGAAAATTCAACGCGAATTGGGGCGCCCAAGTGTCCCAAGTTTGTTGGCTAGAACCAAATCCGTGGAGCAGTAAAAGTGCGGGTGCGTCTCTTGGGCCTGCATCTTGATAGTTGACACGAAGACCATCGACCTCTAGCACGCGCTGCGAGGCAGCCCCATAGCGATGCAGCAGTTCTGCTCGATCCAAGTCTGGCGTCCACAACCCATACAGGCCCGCGGCAAGCACAAAAGCACTGATCAGCAACGCATGTCTCCCATGTCCCGGTGTCATGTTGGAAATTGGCTCACACGCGGGCCAACCCATGTGCGGATCTGATGCCGTGCAACGTGCATTGACAGAGTCGCATCGTTCAATCGTTTAGAAAAATATGTCGAACCGCCTCAAGGGCTTTTTCTCTTTGCACGCCATCCGGGTGATTGAGTTCTCGCAAGGGACCGTTGAGCACCTTCTTCATCAACGCCATGGACAGAGACTCTAGAACGCTGTCCACCGACTGCCCCTTTTCTATGCGTTTGCGGGCACGGGCCAATTCTGTTTGACGCCAAGCGTCTGCTTGGAGATTGAGTTCTCGGATCAAAGGGACATGGCTTCTGCGATCTAACCAAGCCATGAACTTTTCAACACCTTCATCGATGATGATTTCAGCCTCAGCCACCGCTTCTTGCCGCTGACTTTGTCCACTGTTGATCACTTGTGTCAGGTCATCGATGGTGTAGAGGTAAATGCCTGACAAGTCTTTGACTTCAGGTTCGATATCGCGTGGAACCGCCAAATCCACCATGAAAATGGGCCGGTTTTTTCGAGCACGAAGTGCCCGTTGAACCGCCCCTAGGCCAATCAAGGGCAAGGTACTGGCGGTGCAACTGATGACCACATCAAAGTCCTGCAAGCGCATCGGCAGATCTGCCAACGACATACTTTGTCCACCGTGCTGCGTAGCCAACATCTCCGCCCTTTCGGCAGAACGATTGGCAATCGTGATGGACCGGGGAGATTTGGCGGCAAAGTGCGCAACGCACAACTCGATCATTTCTCCGGCACCGACAAACAACACGTTTGTGTCTTTGATATTTTCAAAGATTCGGCTGGCCAATCGAACACTCGCTGCGGCCATGCTGATGGAGTGCACACCGATGTCCGTGGATGTTCGAACCTCTTTGGCCACAGCAAATGACCGTTGAAACAATTGATTCAAGGTGGTTCCAAGTGCGCCCGAATCAGCAGCCAATCGCACCGCATTTTTGAATTGGCCCAGTATTTGAGATTCGCCCAGGACCATCGAGTCCAGGCCACTCGCCACCCGAAAAGCGTGCCGTGCCGAGGCATCACCTTCGAGTCGGTAAATGTGCGATTGCAAAACATCCACATGTGCCTTGCCAGTGTCGGCCAACCACTTGAGGGTCTGCCGCCAATGCACCTCATCGCCTGCACAATAAACTTCTGTTCGGTTGCAGGTGGACAAAATCGCCACTTCTTTGTGCGTCTCAAAACTACGGCGTAGCCCTTGCAATGACAGCACCAATTGATCTGACGCGAAGGCAAACCGCTCACGCAAATCAATAGGCGCTGTTCGGTGGTTCAGCCCTAAAGTCCAGACCGCCATTTAGACCACCCGCCTGAGCATGGGGGTGGCGTACAGATCCGGCCAAGCCTGGGACACACGCTGAAGAATGCCTGTCGCTGTCAAACCATAGTGCTGCATCAAGCCTTGGGGGTCTCCATGCTCGGTGAACTCATCCTCAAACCCCATCACAAGAACGGGCTTGAAGATGCCCATGTCTTGCAGGGCCTCCAAAACCGCTGCGCCTGCTCCGCCCATGCGGGCACCATCTTCGATGGTGATGAAGCGCTCGTGTGTGAGTGCTGCATGGCGCAGAGTCTCCAAATCAAGGGGTTTGGCCCATCGCATGTTGATGACGGTGGCGTTCAACGACTCGGCAGCTTTCAGTGCTTCATACAGCAAGGGACCAAAAGCCAAAATGGCCATGCCTTCGCCCTCGCGGCGAATGTCTGCCTTTCCAAACGGCAGCGCGCTCAAATCTGCTTGCACTTGGACGCCCACACCCGAACCTCGCGGGTAGCGCACCGTGACAGCACGGTCATGTGCGTAGGCTGTGCTGAGCAATTGACGACATTCGTTTTCGTCGGCTGGACACGCCACGCTCATGTTGGGAATGCAACGGGTGTAAGCAATGTCAAACATCCCCGCATGGGTCGGTCCATCGGGACCCACAATGCCAGCCCGATCCAAGGCAAACACGACGGGTAATTTTTGCAGCGCGACATCGTGGATCAATTGGTCATAGGCTCTTTGCAAAAAGGTCGAGTAGATCGCCACCACAGGCTTGAGACCCTCACAGGCCAAACCTGCGGCAAACGTCACGGCATGCTGCTCTGCAATCCCCACATCGTGATAGCGCCCTGGAAAGCGTTGACTGAACTCGACCATGCCCGAGCCTTCTCGCATGGCCGGGGTAATACCCACCAAGCGCGGGTCCTTGTTGGCCATGTCGCACAGCCATTGCCCAAACACTTGGGTGAATGTCACTTTGGTCTGAGCAGCCGGTATCAACCCGACCGTTGGGTCAAATTTACCTGGCCCGTGATAGCTGATGGGGTCCGCTTCTGCTTTGGCGTAGCCCTGACCTTTGCGGGTCACAACATGCAAAAACTGCGGGCCTTTTTCTTTTGAGATTTTTTCTAAGGCTTGGACCAAGCCGAGGACATCGTGCCCGTCGATCGGGCCGGTATAGGTGAACCCGAGCTTTTCAAAAATGGTGGCGGGCTGAATCAGCTGCTGGGTTTGCTGTTCCAGATGACGCGCCAGCGCAAACAAGGGCGGCGCATTGCGCAGCAGTTGCTGGCTGAGTTTTTTGGCTTGCGCATAAAAACGACCCGACATCAATTCAGACAGGTATTGGTTCAAGGCCCCCACGGGCGGACTGATGGACATGTCGTTGTCATTGAGCACCACCAACAGATCGCATTCACTGGTGCCTGCGTTGTTCATGGCTTCATACGCCATCCCAGCGGTCAGTGCCCCGTCCCCAATGATGGCCACTGCTTTTCTGTGGCTGCCAGTGAGCTTGGCGGCCATGGCCATGCCCAAGGCAGCCGAAATACTGGTGGAAGAATGTGCGGTGCCAAAAGCGTCGTACACACTTTCTTCACGATGGGGAAAACCGCTCAAGCCACCCCGCTGACGCAAAGTTCCCATCCTCTCCATTCGCCCCGTCAACATTTTGTGGGCGTAGGTTTGATGGCCCACATCCCAAATCAAGCGATCTTCCGGGGTGTTAAATGCGTAATGCAGGGCAATGGTCAGCTCAACCGTGCCCAAGTTAGAGCTGAAATGCCCACCTGTCTGTGACACTGAACGAATCAGCCGCTCGCGCAGTTCTTCGGCCAATGCCGGTAATTGCGCCAAAGGAAGATTTCTCAGTTGAGAAGGCGATTGAATCCACTCTTGCAAGGCGTCCATGATTGGCCTTTGATGTTGCTTGTCTGACCTTGAATTTACAGACATTTGACAAGATGTCAAGTTAAATTGACACTTGTTGTACTATTTCATTGACACCCCAGCATCTCCCATTGCCTTCAAGCGAGTTCATACCCATGCACACCAGCTTACAAAACGACCAATTTTTACGCGCATGCTTGCGCCAGTCCACGGAGCACACCCCCATTTGGTTGATGCGCCAAGCGGGTCGCTACCTGCCTGAATACTGTGCCACCCGCGCCAAAGCAGGCAGCTTCATGGGTTTGGCCACCAACACCGACTTCGCTACCGAGGTCACCCTGCAACCCTTGGACAGATACCCTTTGGACGCGGCCATCTTGTTCAGCGATATCTTGACGGTACCCGATGCCATGGGGCTGGGCTTGCGCTTCACCCAGGGCGAGGGCCCCAAATTTGAAAAAGTGGTGCGTGATGCGTCGGCTGTGGCTGCCCTCCAAGTTCCCGACATGAACCGATTGCGCTATGTGTTCGATGCCGTGTCGTCCATCCGCAAGGCGTTGAACGGTCGGGTGCCCTTGATTGGCTTTTCAGGCAGCCCCTGGACCCTGGCCTGCTACATGGTCGAAGGCGGAGGGTCGGACGACTACCGTTTGGTCAAGAGCTTGATGTACAGCCGCCCCGATCTGATGCATCGCATCTTGGAGGTCAACGCCCTGTCCGTGGCGGCCTATTTGAATGAACAAATCAAAGCCGGCGCGCAAGCCGTGATGGTCTTTGACAGCTGGGGCGGCGTCTTGGCCGACGGTGCCTTTCAGGAGTTCAGCTTGGCCTACACCGCCAAGGTGTTAGCCCATGTGAACACCCACCACGAAGGACAACAAATTCCACGCATTGTGTTCACCAAGGGGGGCGGACTGTGGCTGGAGGACATGAACGCATTGGACTGTGAGGTGCTGGGCCTGGACTGGACCGCCAACCTAGGCCATGCACGCGCTTTGGTGGGTGGCAAAGTGGGTGGCCCGGGCAAAGCCCTGCAAGGCAATATCGATCCCAATGTGCTGTTTGCGCCTCCTGAGCAAATCGCCACCGAGGCGCGCCGTGTGCTCGACAGTTTTGGCCAACCCCATACCGACCCACACACCACAGGTCCATCCCACATTTTCAACTTGGGGCACGGCATCAGCCAATACACGCCGCCAGAGCATGTGGCTGCCTTGGTGGAGGCGGTACACAGCCACTCGCGCCAAATGCGCGCGCCTTGATCGCATGACGCCGTCATCCCTTGCGCGCGACGCAGCCCCTGTCCGCAAACTGTGCACAGATTGCGGACTGTCTCGCACCGACGACCCCAAGCGCTGTGGCCAAGCCTGCCAATTCATCCAGCCCGACTACCCAGGCTTGGAAACACAGGTCCACGGTCGCCAGCGCCAACAAGCCACCGGCGAACACACCGCACAGCCTGACGAGCTGTTTTTCGGACCCTACCAACAGATCCTGAGCGCGCGCATGGCGTCGCCCGCAGAGGGCGCCCAGTGGACCGGCATCACCACCCGACTGGCCGAAGTGCTGCTGGAGCAGGGCTTGGTCGATGCAGTGATTGCGATGGCCGCCGATCCCAACGACCGCTGGCGTCCACGCCCCGTGCTGGTCACGCAAGCCCAAGACATGAAGCAATGCCGGGGTATGCGCATGGGCTATGCCCCCTTGCTCAGCTTGGTCGAGCCCGCCTTGGCTCAGGGCTACAAGCGCTTGGCAGTGATTGGCATCCCATGCCAAATTTATGCCCTGCGCGCCATCCAGGCGCAACTGGAGCGCGAGCAAGGTTTGAAAGAGTTGTTCGTGATTGGCACACCCTGCTCAGACAACACCACCACAGAAAATTTTCACCAGTTTTTAGGCTTGATCTCAGACCGTCCGCAAGACATCAGCTACGTGGAGTTCCGCGCCGATTACAAGGTGGAGGTCCGCACCGACCAGGGCGACAAGCGCCTGATCCCGTTTTTGAACCTGCCCTTGTCCACCCTGCCGCCCGACTTCTTTCCCCTCACCTGCCGCACCTGTGTGGACTACACCAATGTCTTGTCGGACATCACCGTGGGCTACATGGGCGGTCACGGCCAACAATGGTTGCTGGTGCGCAACGCACGCGGCCAAGCCCTGCTTGACATGCTGAGCCCACAACTCATCACCAGCGCACCCATCAGCAAGGGCCGACGTGAGGGCCCAGTGCGCGGTTTCAAGGCGAACACCGAACGTGCGGCTGGCGGCCTGCCCCTGCGTCGCATGCCCGCCTGGATCAAGCCGCTGGTGAACTGGCTCATGCCTCGGGTAGGCCCGCGTGGTCTGGAGTTCGCGCGCGCGCGGGTAGAGATGAAAGCCATCGAATCCATCTTGCACCTGCGCCGTGAGGCCCCGTCGCGCCTCAAGAACATGCTGCCCCACCATGTGTGGCAACTGGCCGCAACTTATGGGCTTAACCCTGAGGTCGACACGTCCAAAAAGCGTCACGCAACGGACACACCGCAGGAAAAACTGTAAATTTAACTTGACACTTGCTTGCGACTTTTGGATGATGACTTGAGAATTCTTTTCTGGAAAGCCCCATGGCACTGACCTTCCCTTTTGCGGCCATCGTTGGTCAAGACGAAATGACACTCGCCATCCAAGTGGTGGCGGTTGACCCCTCCATTGGGGGTGTGCTTGTTCTGGGCGACCGTGGCACGGGCAAATCCACCGCAGTGCGGGCCTTGGCAGACTTGCTGCCGCCCATCCAGGTGGTCAAAGGTTGTCCCTACCGCTGCGACCCGGCCCAAACCGCCAATGCCTGCCCGGTGTGCCAGGCCAAAGACCCCAAAGCCAAAACCGTGGTGGAACGTCAAGCAGTGGCCGTGGTGGACCTGCCTTTGGGTGCCACCGAAGACCGCGTAGTCGGCGCGCTGGACCTTGAAAAAGCCCTGTCCCAGGGCATCAAGCAGTTCTCGCCGGGCTTGCTGGCGCAAGCGCACCGGGGCTTTTTGTACATTGACGAAGTCAACCTGCTGGATGACCACTTGGTCGACCTGCTGATCGATGTGGCGGCCTCAGGTGAAAACCTGGTCGAGCGCGAGGGCCTGAGCGTGCGCCACCCCGCGCGCTTTGTGTTGGTGGGCAGCGGCAACCCTGAAGAAGGTGAGTTGAGGCCCCAGCTGCTTGACCGCTTTGGCCTGTCGGTGCAGGTGCGAACGCCCCAAGACTTGGCGCTGCGCGTGCAGATCATCAAGCGCCGCGATGAATTTGAGAGAGACCCCAGCGCGTTCAAAGCGCATTGGCACAAAGACAACCAAAAGCTGCAAAAACGCATTGTGAAAGCGCGCGAACGGCTGGCGCAAGTGACGGTGAGCGACGACATGTTGATGCTGTGCGCTCGGCTGTGCCAACAACTGGGCACCGATGGCCTGCGCGCCGAGCTCACCTTGCTGCGCGCCACCCGGGCATTTGCGGCCCTGCAAGGACAGCTCAGCGTTGAAGCCCAGCACCTGCAAAGCATGGCGCCGCTGGCCTTGCGTCACCGCCTGCGCCGCAATCCGCTGGACGACACCGACTCTGGCGCCCGCGTGCAACGCAGTCTGCAAGAAGTGCTGGCTGCCTGAGTCTGCGGGCTGGCCATGAAGCAGGACCTCACCACCCCCGCCGAGCGCCTGAGCGCCTGGCACGATGCCTTGCTCAGTTTGCAAATTTTGCAACTCGACCCGCAGGGCTTTGGTGGTGTGTGTCTGCGCGCGCCACATGGCCCGGTGCGCGACCGCTGGCTCAGCGCGCTGGCAAATCTGGGACTGCCACTGGTCAAAGTGCCGGGATCCGCCGATGCCGAACGGCTGCTGGGTGGCATTGATTTGGCCCACACCTTGCAAACCGGACAGCTGCGCATGCAAGCCGGCTTGCTCCAACAAGCCGACCAAGGCCTGGTCTGCCTGCCCATGGCCGAACGGCTGGCCCCGGCACTCCTGGCGCCTTTGGTGCAGGCACTCGACACCGGCCAAGTGCCCGCCACACACCACCACACCCAAGCCAACAGCACCCGCTTTGGCGTGGTGGCCCTGGACGAATCAATGCCCGATGAACCCGGCCTTGGGGCTGCGCTGCAAGAACGTTTGGCCATCTGGTTGGACATGCAAGTGCTGTCTCTGTCGGACATCGAGGCTGATTGGTCACATGCCGTCAACCCTGACCCCGCTGCCGGTGAGGATGAGCTTCACATCCGGCTCAGCCCTCAGGCTTTGACCTATGCCCGTGAGCGACTGCAACAGATCCAAGCCAGCGATGCACAACTGCAAGCCCTGTGCGCTTCCGCCATGGCGCTAGGGATAGGCTCCCTGCGTGCACCCAGCTTGGCTTTGCGCGTGGCCTGCGGCCACGCCGCCTTGAATGGGCACAGCCGACTCGACGACGAAGACCTCGCATTCGCTGCCCGATGTGTGTTGGCGCCGCGTGCCACCCAGTGGCCTGTTGAGCCATCCGACGATGCGCCAACTGATCCAACCCCGCCCACGGACAACACCGAGGCAGACCCAC
>NZ_JAVLFP010000023.1:0-6537 GCF_046052825.1 Limnohabitans sp. | reverse complement strand
AAGCCACGCTCTTCGAGCATGCGCTTCAAATCCTTGAGCATTTGTGGGCCGCCACAAATCATCACGCGGTCGTCCGTGGGGTTAAAGGCCGGCAGGCCCAAGTCGGCAAACAGCTTGCCGCTCTCGATGGCATCGGTCAGACGCCCCTGGTGTTTGAATGGCTCACGCGTGACCGTGGGGTAGTACAGAAACTTCTCACGCACCATCTCGCCCAAGAACTCGTGCTGGGGCAACTCTTGCGTGAGGTAGTCGTGGTAGGCCAGCTCTTTGACCTCGCGCACGCCGTGCACCAAGATCACTTTGTCAAAACGCTCGTAGGTGTCGGGGTCGCGGATGACGCTCAAGAACGGCGCCATGCCGGTTCCGGTGGACAGCAGGTACAAGTTTTTTCCGGGCAACACATAGTCAATCAACAGCGTGCCGGTGGGCTTGCGGCCCACGATGATTTTGTCGCCCACCTGGATGTTTTGCAGACGCGAGGTGAGGGGGCCGTCTGGCACCTTGATGCTCAAGAACTCCAGGTGCTCTTCGTAGTTGGGGCTGACGATGCTGTAGGCGCGCAGCAGGGGTTTGTCGTTGACGCGCAGGCCGATCATGGTGAAGTGGCCGTTGGAGAAACGCAGCGCAGTGTCACGCGTGGTGGTGAAGCTGAACAAGCGGTCGGTCCAGTGATGAACCGTCAACACTTCTTCTTCGTGGAATGCACTCATGGGTAATGCCCAAAGGTTAAAAAAGAGAGTCCTGTGGTGAATGTCCCTCTTGCCGAGCGACACCGAATGCTCTATATTGCGTTTTCATGTAGTGTTTGCAACATCAAATTGTCGTGAATACTACACAAAAACATTGAAGTCCACAACATGACGTCACACACCAAAGGCGATGGCCTGCCAGGCCCTGACGATGCCCCTCAAAACTGGGGGCTGGAGCGCGCAACACCGCGCAACGAGCAAATGGCCGGCAACAAGGTCGAGTGCAACGCCTGTCCTGTCTTGTGCCAAATCTCAGACGGCCGTGTGGGCGCCTGCGACCGTTACGCCAACCGCAACGGCGTGTTGGTGCGCCTCGATCCGGTGGTGCTGCTGCACCAGGGCACCCTGCCCGAGCCTGACACCGAAGCGTTGACGCCACGCAGCGACCTGAAGGTTCAAGCCCAAGACCAAGCCGCCAGCGCATCGCGCGGTGTGTTTGTCACCGGCATTGGGTCTTCCACCACCTACCCCGACTACAAACCTGCACCCTTCATCGTGGCCTCGCAATCGCGTGGCGTGGACATGGTGACGGTGGTGACCGAAGGCATCTTCAGCTACTGCAGCTTGAAAGTGAAGATCGACACCGACCGCTACCTCGGGCCCGAACAAGCTGCTGTGCTGTGCAAGGGCGAAGTGGTGGGCCATGTGACCACGGCCGAATACGGCTCGCAAATGCTCAGCCTGGGCGGCGTGCACCACCTGACCGGTGGCAGCAAAAAAGAAGGCCGCGTCACCCTGCACCTGATGCAGGCCCTGGGCAACCACGAGGCGGTGGAAGTGTCCATCGACGGCGGTGCCACCGTGGTGTTGCAAGCGGGCCAAGCGCCCATCGTCAACGGTGTGACCGAGCAACGCATGCGCGTGGGCTGCGGCTCAGCCGCCATTGGCATCTTTGCCCAGCAGTGGCTCGGCTTGTGCGACGAGGTGGTGGTGGTGGACGACCACATCACGGGGGTGCTGAGCGAACACCAAGCCGGACGCTGCTTGAATATTCCATCCAGCGGCATTCGCATCAAAGGGCGCAAGTCCACGCCAGGTCGTTACTTTCAGGTGGCCAATCCGGGCACCGGTTGGGGCGGCACCGACATCGAAGACCCGCTGTCGATTTTGGACAACTGGGACCCGGAAGTGGCACGGCCTGGCTTGCGCTTGTTGATGACCTCCACCACCGGCGAACATGCGGCGTGGTATGTGCTCGATGATCAGCTGCAACCCCAAGTTGCCGACATGCCCGAGGCCGTGCGCCGTGTGGTGGAGCGCATTGGCGAGAACTGCGAACCCTCGTTGGTGTCGGTGTTGTTCCTGGGTGGCGCGGGCGGCAGCTTGCGGGCTGGCGTGACCGACAACCCGGTGCAACTGACCCGCGCCATCAAACGCGCGCTGGTCAATGTGACGTGCGGGGGCGCGCCGTCTTATGTGTGGCCGGGCGGGGGCATCACCTTGATGGTCGATGTGCTGCGCATGCCGCGCGGCAGCTTTGGCACCGTGCCCACGCCGGCCATCGTGGCGCCCATCGAGTTCACCATGCGCTTGAGTGACTACCAAGCCTTGGGCGGTCACATGGGCTTTGTGCGCAGCCTGGATGACACGCTGCGCCACGGCGCTTGGCACAACGACGGCGCGCCCACGCAACTGCGTTGGGTGGCGCCGCCTGCCAGCGACAGCCCTTGGCCGCTGGACACACCCCCGATGTTGGGCTGACCCACCCATGCAAGCCCATCGCCAAGCCCTGGACCCGCAACGCTGGCATTTTCAGCACGGCCCGATCGACTTGGTGATTCAGGCCGACGGTGACGCCGCTTGCGTGCAAGCCGCGCACGAGGCCGCGTGGGCCGCGTTTCAACCCATGCTGCCCAGCTTGGTGCACGAGTTGCCCCAGCTGCGCCAAGCCGTGCAAACACGTGCGGACAATCCCTTGCGCGGTGCCATGGCACGCAGCATGTGGCAAGCCTGTGCGCCACTGGCCACCCCTTGCCCCACACACCCGGACGGCTTCATCACCCCCATGGCCGCCGTGGCCGGTGCCGTGGCGCAAGCGGTGCTGGCGTGCTACCAAGGCCCTGGCATTGCGCGCGCTTGGGTCAACAACGGCGGTGACATTGCGCTGCACCTCACCGCCGGCACCTCGGTGCGCATTGGCTTGGTGAGCGACATCGCGCGCGCTTGGGGTGAGTCGCCGCTGAGTGACTGGGTGCTTGATGGCGCGCTGCACATCAGCGCCGACATGCCCGTGCGTGGCATCGCCACCAGCGGCTGGCGCGGTCGCAGCCAGTCGCTCGGCATTGCCGACAGCGTGACCGTGTTGGCCGCCACCGCTGCACAGGCCGACGCCGCCGCCACCTTGATTGCCAACGCCGTCAACGTGGACGACCCACGCATCCTGCGTCAAGCCGCGAATCAGTTGCGCGACGACGCCGACTTGGGCACACGCTGTGTCACGGTGGATGTGCCGCCGCTCAGCGCCTGCCAAATTAGCCAGGCCTTGACACGTGGTCAACGCTATGCCCACCAGTTGCAAGCCCAAGGTTTGATACACGCCGCCTTGTTGTGTTGCCAAGGTCAGATCGAAGTTGCCGGGCACGAAGCCTGCTTAGCCTGATAGGAGAAATGAACCCCATGAAAGCCCATATTCGCAAGATCGTCGTGCAAGTCGACGAAACCCATGTCGAAGGCGGTCAAGCCATTGACCCACCCACACGCCGCGCCCTGGCGATGGCCGTGATCGACAACCCCTACGCCGGCCGCTACAGCGCCAACCTCGATGCCCTGATCGAGATCGGCGAAGAGCTGGGCGGTCTGTTGGGCCAACGTTGCGTGCAGGCCCTGGGCATCACGCCCGACCAAGCGCAAAGCTACGGCAAAGCCGCCATCGTGGGCGAAGCGGGCGAGCTTGAACACGCGGCGGCGGTGTTGCACCCCAAACTGGGTGCGCCGCTGCGCAAAGCCGTGAGCCACGGCGCCGCGTTGGTGCCCTCGGCCAAAAAACGCGGCACCTTGGGCACCATCATCGATGTGCCCTTGGGCCACAAAGACGCCGCCTTTGTACGCAGCCACTTTGACGCGATGGAAGCCCGTGTGAGCGACGCGCCGCGCGCCAACGAAATGGTGGTGGCCGTGGTGGTGACCGACAGCGGTCGGCCCGCGCCGCGCATTGGGGGGTTGCAAGTGTCTGAGATCGTGGGCCAAGACGGCCTGCGCTGAGGGTGGTTGGATTTGTTTCGTTTATCGTTCACGTTTCGTTTTTTAAAGGAGCCAGCATGAAGAGTTTTCGCAGTCTGACCCGTGCAGCCGCAGCCGCTGCCTTGGCCTGGGGTCTTGCCCCGGCGATGGCACAAGGTGTCATCAAGATCGGTGAGATCAACAGCTACAAGGCCCAGCCCGCCTTCTTGGAGCCGTACAAAAAAGGCATGGAACTGGCCGTTGACGAAATCAACGCCGCCGGAGGTGTGAGCGGCAAAAAACTCCAACTCATCATCCGTGACGACAACGCCACCCCCGGTGACGCCGTGCGCGCGGCCGAAGAGCTGGTGTCACGCGAACAAGTCGATGTGCTGAGTGGCACCTTCCTGTCACACATTGGTTTGGCGGTGGCCGACTTCTCCAAGCAAAAGAAATTTTTCTTCTTGGCGGGCGAACCTCTGACCGACAAAATTGTTTGGCAAGGTGGCAACAAATACACCTTCCGTCTGCGCGCCTCCACCTACATGCAAGCCGCCATGCTGGTGCCTGAAGCCGCCAAGCTGAAGAAAAAACGCTGGGCCGTGGTCTACCCCAACTACGAATACGGCCAATCGGCTGCCGCCACCTTCAAGCAATTGCTCAAGGCCGCACAGCCTGATGTCGAGTTCGTGGCCGAACAAGCGCCCGCACTGGGCAAGGTCGACGCGGGTGCAGTAGCCCAAGCCCTGGCAGACGCCAAGCCCGATGCCATCTTCAACGTGTTGTTTGGCGCTGACTTGACCAAGTTTGTGCGCGAAGGCAACACGCGTGGTCTGTTCCAAGGCCGTGAGGTGGTGAGCTTGCTGACCGGTGAACCCGAGTACTTGGACCCGCTGAAAGACGAAACGCCCAACGGCTGGATCGTCACCGGCTACCCCTGGAACGGCATCAACACCGCTGAGCACAAAACCTTCTTGGGTGCTTACCAGGCCAAGTTCAACGACTACCCACGTCTGGGTTCGATCGTGGGCTACAGCATGATTCAGGCACTGGCCGCTGGCATCAAAAAAGCCGGCAGCACCGACTCTGAAAAACTCGCGGTGTCGTTCCGCGACCTGAGCTTCACCAGCCCGTTTGGCAAAGTGAGCTTTCGTGCGCAAGACCACCAATCCACCATGGGTGCGTTTGTGGGTCGCATCAAGAATGACAACGGCAAGGGCGTGATGGTTGACTACCGCTACCTTGACGGCGCGGCCTTCCAGCCGAGCAACGACGAAGTCAAGAAACTGCGCGCTGCCGACTAAGCAGCCCCTGTCCGCATGCAGCGCTTGCAGCTGCATGCGGATGTTCACGGAAATGTAGACATGGATTTTTCTGGCTTTGTGGTGCAAGGACTCAACGGCTTGGCCGGTGCATCCTCTTTGTTTTTGGTCGCTGCGGGCCTGTCGCTGATCTTCGGGGTCACGCGCATCGTCAACTTTGCCCATGGCTCGTTTTTCATGCTTGGCATTTACATCGCGTACTCGCTGGTGGAGCACGTGGGTCGCTCCGTTGGTTTGGCCCTGAGCTTTTGGTGGTTGCTGCTGTTGGCCGCGCTCATCTCAGGTCTGCTGGGCGGCTTGGTGGAGATGCTGCTGTTGCGCCGCATTTACCGCGCGCCTGAGTTGTTTCAATTGCTGGCCACGTTTGCCTTGGTGCTGGTCATCAAAGACGCGGCCTTGTGGATTTGGGGCCCAGAAGATTTGTTGGGCCCACGCGCACCGGGCTTGTCCGGTGCGGTCGATATTTTGGGTCGTCGCTTTCCCAGCTACGACTTGCTGTTGATCGTCATTGGTCCGGTGGTGCTGGGCCTGTTGTGGTTGCTGCTCACGCGCACCCGCTTTGGCACCTTGGTGCGTGCCGCCACCCAAGACCGTGAAATGGTGGGCGCTTTGGGCATCCACCAACGCTGGTTATTCACCAGTGTGTTCGCCCTGGGCTGCGCACTGGCGGGCTTGGGTGGTGCCTTGCAGCTGCCCCGTGAACCCGCCAACTTGGGGTTGGACTTGCTGACCATTGGCGACGCGTTTGTGATCGTGGTGGTGGGCGGCATGGGCTCGATTCCGGGGGCCTATGTGGCGGCGCTGATGATTGCCGAGATCAAAGCCCTGTGCGTGGGCCTGGGCACGGTGGAGCTGTGGGGCATGTCGTTCGCATTTTCCAAGCTCACCCTGGTGGCCGAATTTTTGGTGATGGCGGTGGTGCTGATGGTGCGCCCCTGGGGCCTCATGGGCAAACCCCAAAGCACGCCGCGCCATGGCGGCGAAGCCGAGGCCCCGCTGCGCTTGGGCGGTCGCGGTCAACTGCTGGTGTGGGTGTTGTGTGGGCTGGTGCTGTGGGCCTTGCCCCTGTTGACCGCGCAGTCGCCCTACACCACCGTGTTGGCGATTGACCTGCTGACGGCCGCGTTGTTTGCCTGCAGCTTGCACTTCATCATGGGGCCTGCCGGCATGCATTCGTTTGGTCACGCCGCTTACTTTGGGTTGGGGGCTTATGTGGCCGCCTTGCTGGCTTTGCGCGCGAACATGCCCATGGAGTTGACCTTGGTGTGTGCACCGCTGCTCACCGCCGTGGCGGCGGCTGTGTTTGG
>NZ_JAVLFP010000022.1:0-4385 GCF_046052825.1 Limnohabitans sp. | reverse complement strand
ACCACAGGTCAGCAGAGCCTGGTTAACCACAGCAGCACCAGCACCACCGTGGCCGCGACCAGCACCTTGACTTACCGCACTGTCAGTGCGGGCAGCACGGCTTATGTGATTTTTGATTCAGCCAACGCCACATTGTTTGGTACAGCGGTCAACGGCGGTGGCGTAGGGACGGCGTTTACGGATGGCAGCACCTCGGCCAATGATTTGTTCGCCTACAACCTTGCCACGGGCCAGCAAACCCTTGTCAGCCACAGCGGCACCAGCGCCAATATTGCAGGCACAGCGGCCTCTACTTACCGGGCCACCACGGCCGATGGGGCCTATGTCATTTTCTCAGCCTTTGATGCCACCCAGTTCGGCACCACCACCAACGGCAGCACCGGCACGGCTTTCGGTGATGGCAGCACCAGCACCAGCAGCACCACCCTAAGCGGCGATGTTTTTGCCTATAACCTGAGCACGGGTGCCCAGGTGCTGGTCACTCACAGCGGCACCAGCGCCACGACGGCCGGCTCATCCATAACAACAAACTACTTAGGCGTCACTCTTGACGGCGCATATGTGATTTTTTCATCGGTAGATGCCACGCAGTTTGGAACGGCCACCAACGCGGCAACTGGTTCCGCATTCACGGACACCAACACCACCAATGTCACGGACTTGTTGGCCTATAACTTGAGCACTGGCCAGCAATCCCTGGTCAGTCATAGCAATGCTGGCACCACCACGGCTGCCACGTCAGCCGCCAGCTATGCAAGCATCAGCGCGTCCAATTCCAAGTTTGTCTTTTTTACAAGCTCTACTGCCTCCGCGTTTGGCTTTAGCGATAGCACCAACGCCCAGGACTTGTTGGCGTACAACCTGAGCACAGGCGAGCAACTCTTGGTCAATCACAGCAGTGCCAACACCACCACGACTGGCGCTTTAACGAACGCCTATGCAGGGGTGAGCCGTGACGGCTCCTACGTGATGTTCACCGAAGTAAATGCTTCGCTGTTGGGCAACAGCGGTGTTAGCTTTACGGATGGCTACACGGCTTTAGCGGATTTACTTGCCTACAACACATCGAATTACACACAAAGCCTCATCAGTCACAGTGGCACCAGCACTTTGGTGTCAGCCATGGCCACCGTGACCTATCTGTCTGTCACGGCTCAGGGCGAGTATGTGGTGTTTGCTGCCAAGGATGCCAGTTTGTTTGGTACTGCGACCAATACAAGCACGGGTGTTGCATTTACTGATAACGGGAAGGGATTCGACGACTTGTTTGCCTACAACACCAGCACCGGTGAAATCAAGCTCATGACGCACACAGGCAGCATGAGCGGCGGACTTTACACAACCGCTGGTTACGCGTCGTCGGTGACATACAAAGACATCAGCGCAGATGGGCGTTACGCCCTGTTCGAGACGAATGATGCCAGACAATTTGGCAACAACGGGCTGTCGTTGAGCACCAACGAAAAGACGAACGTTTTCAGTTACGAGTTCGCCACCGGAACACTGCGCTGCCTGGCCGCAAATCAAGATTTAACGACAACTGAAGCCTACTATTCGGGAATCAGCGCTGACGGAAATTATGTGTATATGAATGTGTACAACTCGGACTTGACGCGCTTGGCCGACCATACTGGGACTGCTACTTTCACCGGCACTTCCAGCACACCTCAGGTCATGATCTCTACCCGGCTGAATGTTCTGGATTTGGCGACTGCAAGCGACACCGTTACCTCGGCCAGTGGAACGGTCTATGACAACATCACCACCGCGACCAGCTTCACGCTCAATGCTGTGGTGACGGCCAACTTGTCTGTGAAGCTGTATGAAACCATCAACGGCGTCGAAACGGCCATTGGCGGTTTTGTTACCTCCGACGCTGCGGGCTTGGCCACTTTCACAGTGACGGGCTGCAGCATTGGGGCTCACACTTACTTTGTCAAAGACAGCACTGGTCAGGCCATCACTTATCTGGCCGGCACCACCAGTGGGCAGTACCTCACGGTCACGGTCACGGCCGGTCCTTTCATGTCGTCGCTGCAGGCCTTATTGTTCAGCGCCGATGGCGTGCAGCAGGGCGCTTTCAGCACGGACAGTCAAGGCGCTTTGAAGCTGGACTCGGGGGAGGTGGGCACGCGCTCGCTTTTGTTGGTGCTCAAAGACAGCAATGGCGATGCCGCCGATTACCTGGACGAGTTCACCGGCCTGGCCGTGGACTTGCGCAGCGACTTGCGCACCGTCGTCGATGCTGATACCGATGCCTCAGGCGGCGCTTTGGCGGTCAACCCGTTGAGCGAGCTTGCCGTTCGCTTGTGCGAGCAGCACAGTGGCGCCATCCCCAGCCTGGCGCAGTTCAGTGCCATGAAAACGGCGCTGGCCGGCGCTTTCGGCTTGAGCGAGCTGAGCCAGACGGCGGTGGCTGTCAACAGTGCAGACTTTGCCAGCGCCACTGCCGGTGAGCAAGACTATGGCCGCTTGCTCGGCGTGATGTCCACCCTGGACTATATGTTTGGCGATATGGACCAAGCCCTGAAGGCCCTGACCAACCACGCCACGGTGCGCTATGGCGCCGACGGCACACCAGCACAGGTGACGTGGACGGAGGAGATGCAGAGCTGGATCGATATCGCTTGGGTCGGAATGAAGGCTTACACGGCTCACGCCGACAACAACGCGCAGATAGAAGGTCAGGCGGCGCTGCTTCCTGCGCTGAGCGCCCAAGGCGTGTTGCTCGATGCACCCGGCACTGGCAGCACCTTGACCGCTACTGCCAGACAGACGCTCGTCATGGCCGGAGACGGCGATGACAAGATACAGTCTGCTGATGGCCTCCAAACGGTCTTTGGCGGGGCCGGTGTGGACAGCTATGCATTGACAGGGGCGGGGGTGACTCTGGATTTCAGTCGCCTGTATGGGATTGAGCAGATCGACCTTTCGGGCACGGGGAACAACTCGGTGCGCCTGACACTGGACATGGTGCTCAAGCAGGGCGGGCAGGCCAACTGGCTGCAAAGCCATGGTTGGGAAGGCTTGGGCAACACCAATGCGCAGCAACTCGTGATCACCGGTGATGTGGGCGATACCGTCCAGCTCTCGGGCCTGAGCACCAGTGGCAAGAGCGTCGCGCATGCTGGGCATGTGTACCAACTCTATGAGGGCACAAGCGTCTCCCAGGGGTATGTGCAGTTGTTGGTTGACCAAAATCTGGCCGTCTCGACCATGGTTCTTTAAGCCATGCCTGAGGAGCGCAATGTCTTAGGCAGCGATCAACGTGTGGGTGACCGTCGGGATGTAGCCGGGCAACTGATGCAAGCGATGGGCTGTCTGAAGCAAGGCGATGTGCAACAGGCCCAGGCGATGTATGAAGCCGTGTTGGTCGCTGAGCCTGCGCACCCCGTTGCACTCAACAGTCTGGCAGTGCTGATGGCTCAGTCCAAGCAACACGGCCGGGCATTGGCGTTGATGGATCAAGCGGTGCGGGCGCATCCGCACCATCACTTGCTGCACTTCAATCGTGCCTTGATGCTCTATGCGCTGCAGCAACGTCCGGCAGCGCTGGCCGGATTTGAGCGCACGATGTCTTTGCAGCCCGATTTTTTGCCCGCTTTTTTTCAAGCCGGACTGGTCTTGCAGGACTTAGGACAACCCGCTGCTGCGGTGCACCTGTATGACCGCTTATTGGCTCAGCAACCCGAACATGTGCAAGCATGGTTCAACCGAGGTGTTGCGCTATCGGTCATGAAAGACCTGCACCTCGCGATTGACAGCTACGAGCGTGCCTTGGCATTGCAGCCCACGCATGGGGATGCGCACGCTAACCGGGCCAGTGCTTTGTTGGACCTAGGCGATGTTCAGGGCGCGCTCGCCGGGTTTGACTGTGCCATTGCTTTGGCACCCGGTTTGGCGCAAGCCCATAACAACCGTGGGATGGTTTTGCAACGACTCGAGCGCATGGGCGAAGCCAAAGCCGCTTTTGAGACTGCCATAGCCCTGGATGAAGCACTTGTTGAAGCCCATTTCAACCTTGGCATTGCGTTGCAAAAAATGCATGAATTCAGCGCCGCCATTGACTGTTATGACCGTGTCTTGGTCCTGGCCCCCACACACATCGAAGCGTATTCCAACCGAGGCGTAACCTTTCAGCAACTAAGACAGCTAGACAAGGCCCTGGATAGCTACAACAAGGCCATTGAACTGGATATGAATTTCGCGGGAGCCTATGCCAACCGCGGGTTGGTGCTGCACCAGATGCGCCTCTACGATGCCGCACTGAAAAATTATGACCAAGCCATCGCCTTGGAGCCCAATCGGGTGCAAGCACTGGTCGGGCGGGGAATCACCTGTGCGCAGATCCGCCGTTTTGACGAGTCCATGCAAAATTTTGAGCA
>NZ_JAVLFP010000021.1:0-6205 GCF_046052825.1 Limnohabitans sp. | reverse complement strand
GAGTTTGTGTTTTTTCACTTCCACCAAGTGACCCGCGGCTTCGAGGTCGGCCACCACGGCCTTGCGGGCCACAAAGCGGTCTAGGCCACGGTATTTTTCGGGCGCGTGCTCGTTGATCGTGGCGTCGAGGTTGAGCACGCAAATCATCTCCAGCTTGTGGCGCTGACCGACGGCGTAGTCGTTTTGATCGTGCGCCGGGGTGACCTTGACCACGCCCGTGCCAAAGGCTTTGTCCACGTAGTCGTCGGCAATGACGGAGATGGTGCGGTCGCACAAAGGCAGTTTGACTTGCTGGCCGATCAGGGCTTGGTAGCGCTCATCTTCGGGGTGAACCATCACGGCTACGTCACCCAGCAGGGTTTCGGGGCGGGTGGTGGCGACCACCAAGCCTTGCACGCTTTCACCGTTGACGGTTTGGGGGCCGTCGGCAAAGTCGTAGCGGATGTGCCACAGCGAGCCTTCTTCTTCTTCGCTTTCGACCTCGAGGTCGGACACCGCGCTTTGCAGCACCGGGTCCCAATTGACCAAACGCTTGCCACGGTAGATCAGACCTTGCTGGTACAGCTTCACAAAGGTCTCGGTCACCGTTTGGGACAGCTTGGGGTCCATGGTGAAGTACTCACGGCTCCAGTCCACGCTGTCGCCCATGCGGCGCATTTGACTCGTGATGGTGCTGCCCGATTGCTCTTTCCACTCCCACACTTTCGAGACAAAGTTTTTGCGGGCTTCGGCGGGGGTCGGGCCCATGTCGTGGCGGCTGATGCCTTGGGCTTGGAGTTGGCGCTCCACCACGATTTGGGTGGCAATGCCTGCATGGTCAGTGCCTGGAACCCAGGCGGTGTTGAAACCCATCATGCGGTGGTAGCGCGTGAGGCTGTCCATGATGGTTTGGTTGAAGGCGTGCCCCATGTGCAACGTGCCCGTCACATTGGGGGGCGGCAGTTGGATCGCAAAAGCAGGCGCATCAGCCTGGGGTGTTTGGGTGCCACGGTAGCCCGCCACGCCATATCCGCGTTTCTCCCACTCAGGGCCCCAATGGGCCTCCAGCGCTGCGGGCTCGAACGATTTGGACAGACTGTCAAGGCCAGGTTGTGCGGCTTTGGGGGTAGGCAAGTTGCTCATGGACACGGCTTTGAGAAATGAAAAACGGCACGCGAAAAGCGGCCGTTTGAGACGGAAAATAAACTGTGTGCATTCTACCCAGCGGGGGTTGGTCAGCTTGTGTCCTTTGACCTTCTTGAAACCACGTTAGGCTTTGCCCCTTGGCGCATCAAGCGCCACAGTTTTTTTGTATTCATTTCAGGAAATTTTTATGCCCGTACTCAAAGGTTCTCGCACCGAGGAATGCCTGAAACAAGCGTTCTCGGGTGAGTCACAGGCCAACCGACGCTACATGTACTTTGCCAACAAGGCGGATGTGGAAGGGCAGATGGACATCGCGGCCTTGTTTCGCTCGACCGCCAAGGGAGAAACCGGACATGCCCTGGGGCATCTGGAGTTTTTGGAGCAGTCCGGTGACCCCACCACCGGCTTGCCCATTGGCACCACGCGCCAAAACTTGGCGGCGGCCGTGGCCGGAGAAATGTACGAATATACCGACATGTACCCAGGCATGGCCAAGACTGCGCGCGATGAAGGTTTCGACGACATCGCGGATTGGTTTGAAATTTTGGCCAAGGCCGAACGCTCGCATGCCAACCGTTACCAAAAAGCCTTGTCCGATTTGGTGGACTGAGCTGCCATGCGAACCACCGGGCACATCACAGCAGACAGCCTCATGACTTTGGAGGCCTATGCCAAGTGGCGCAAAGCGCACCAACACGAGATGCGTGCGCTGCGTCAGTTGCGCAGCGTGGCGCTGAGCGCGCATGTGTATGTGCAGTTTGAGAGTGAGGCCACCATCCGCTACCAAATTCAAGAAATGTTGCGCACTGAAAAAGTATTTGAAGAGGACGGCATTGCCCAAGAGATCGAGGCCTACCGACCCTTGGTGCCCACCGGCACCCACTGGAAGGGCACCTTGATGTTGGCCTATCCCCATCCCCAAGAACGCGAAGCTGCGCTGGCGCAGTTGATTGGCGTGGAGGACTGCATGTATGTGGCGGTTGAGGGCCATGCACGCGTGTATGCCATTGCCGACGAAGACCTTGACCGCGAGAACGACACCCACACGTCGGCGGTGCACTTTGTGCGCTTTGAGCTCACGCCGGCCATGCGTGCAGCAGTCAAGACAGGCGCGGAGGTCTTGCTTGGCTGCGACCACGCCCATTGCACGGCACAGACCGTGGTGGCCCCAGACACGCGGGTCTCCTTGGCCGCTGATTTGCACTGAGCCTGTTCAAGACCCCACGGCCTGGCCTTTGACGGGGTGCCCTTCATAATTCAGGCTGTACGCAAGCCTTTTCTTTGCGCCTTTTATTTTTGAGCGATCCATGCTTTTTTTGCTGTCTCCTGCCAAAGCCCTCGACTACGACACCCCTGCGGGTGATGTCCCACACACGCAACCTTTGTTTGTGAAGCAGTCGGTGGCGTTGATCGACCTCTTGAAAGAAAAGTCACCGCAAGACATTGCCAGCTTGATGGACCTGAGCGATGCCTTGTCTGCGCTGAATGTGGCGCGTTACCAAGCCTGGTCGCCCAAGTTCACGGCCAAGAATTCCAAACAAGCGGTGTTGGCTTTCAATGGCGATGTGTACGAAGGCTTGGACGCCAAAACCTTGAGTGCCAAAGACCTGGCCTGGGCGCAAGAGCATGTGGCGATACTGAGTGGCTTGTATGGCGTGTTGCGCCCGCTCGACTGGATGCAGCCCTACCGCTTGGAAATGGGCACTGCCTTGGCCAACGACCAAGGCAACAACCTGTACAAGTTTTGGGGCACGCAGATTGCCGACTACCTCAACACCCGCTTGGGTGATGCACGCGAACCCATCGTGGTGAATTTGGCCTCGCAAGAGTATTTCAAATCGGTGGACCGCAAAGTCCTGAAGGCACGCGTGATCGACTGTGTGTTTGAAGATTACAAAGGTGGCAAATACAAAATCATCAGCTTTTTGGCCAAACGTGCACGTGGCTTGATGACCCGTTACGCCGTCACGCACCAAGTGAAAACACCCAAAGGCTTGCAAGGCTTCAACCTAGAAGGCTATGCCTTTGATGCCGCCGTGTCTGAGCCCGACCGCTTGGTGTTTCGTCGCAAGCTGAGTTGAATGTGAGATGAGTGCCGAACACCCCATGAGCAATACCCCCGAACAATCGCAGCTGGGCAAAGCCTCGTCCTATGTGGATCAGTACGACCCGTCGTTGCTGTTTCCCATCCCGCGTCAAACCAAACGCGAAGAAATTGGCATTGCGGGTCAAGCGCCATTTTTTGGCGCAGATTTGTGGACGGCGTACGAGATGAGCTGGCTCAATTTGCGCGGCAAGCCGCAGGTGGCGCTGGCGCGCATCACGGTGCCCGCCGAATCAACCCACATCATCGAGAGCAAGTCGTTCAAGCTCTACCTCAACAGCTTCAACAACACCCGCTTGGCTGACACGCACGAGTTGCTTGCCCGCCTGCGCCATGACCTGGGCGCGGCCATTTGGCACGGCGGGCCCATGCTGGCGGGGGTGGGTGTGCAGCTGGTGTTGCCCGAGCAGTTTGACCACGAGCCGGTGCATGAACTCGATGGTCTGAGCTTGGATCGGCTCGATTTGGAATGCACCCACTACCAACCGGCACCTGAGCTCTTGCAGGCCAACTTGGACGAAGCCCCGGTGACCGAGACCTTGACCAGCAACCTGCTCAAGAGCAACTGTCTGGTGACAGGCCAGCCCGATTGGGGCAGCGTGCGCATTCGCTACAGCGGGCCGCAAATTGAGCAAGGGGGTTTGCTGGCCTACATCGTGAGTTTCAGAAACCACAACGAGTTTCATGAGCAATGCGTGGAGCGCATCTTCATGGACATTTGGCGTCGCTGCCAACCGCTGCGCTTGGAGGTGTACGCGCGCTACACCCGCCGTGGCGGCCTAGACATCAACCCCTGGCGCACCAGCCACCCGCAGTCGCCACCGGCGAACGTGCGCACGGCGCGGCAGTAGCTAACTAAAACAAATCCGCCTGAGCCTCTACCTCATAAGGGCTGCCCGCTTCTTGGGCGCTGAGGCCTTGCCAGTCTTCGCGCTTCATCAACGAGCCCACTCGCACGCCCAGCAGGCGCAGACGTCGCGATAGATCGACCCTTTTCAGGCATTGGCCCGCCGCTTGGCGGATGGCATCAGCTTGGTCGATGTACGTGGCCAAGGTGTGGTCGCGGGTGACGCTTTGAAAGTTGTCGTAGCGCAGTTTGATGCCAATGGTTTTGCCCACATAGCCTTTGCGCGCCAAGTCGTCGGCCACTTGCGCGCACAGGCGGGTGAAGATGGCACCCAGCGCCTCGCGGTCGCGCACGGCGTGCAGGTCTTGCTCAAAGGTGGTTTCGCGGCTCATGCTCACGGGCTCGCTCTCGGTCTCCACCGGGCGGTCATCTTGGCCGTGGGCCGCGTCGTGCAACCACGCGCCGTAGCTTTTGCCAAAGTGCGCCATCAACCATGGGCGCTCGCGCTGCGCCAAGTCGCCAATGGTGTGAATGTCGTGGGCCGCGAGTTTGGCCTCTGCCTTGGGCCCAATGCCGTTGACCTTGCGACAGGGCAGGGGCCAGATCAGGTGAGCCAAGTCGCCCTCGTACACGACGGAAATGCCGTTGGGTTTGTTGAACTCGCTGGCCATTTTGGCCAGCAGTTTGTTGGGGGCCACGCCCACCGAGCAGGTCAAGCCGGTGGCGTCAAAAATGCTTTTTTGAATCAGCCTGGCCAGCACACGACCGCCTTCGCGTTGACCGCCGGGGACGTCGGTGAAGTCGATGTAGACCTCGTCCACGCCGCGGTTTTCCATCATGGGCGCGATGTCGGTGATGAGGGCTTTGAAGGTGCGCGAGTAGTGGCGGTATTGGTCAAAGTCCACCGGCAACAAAATGGCGTTGGGGCACAGTTTGGCGGCCTTCATCACGCCCATGGCTGAGCCTACGCCAAATTGTCGCGCCGCGTAGGTGGCGGTGGTGATGACGCCGCGTCCGGTGTAGCCCGAGATGCGCGGGAAGAAATCGATCGGTATATGTGCCAAACGGTCCTCAGACCATTCTTGGTCGGGGAAGGCTTCGCGCAAGCGTGCCAGCAAGTCGTCCTCACGCCGACGGCCACCACCGATGACCACCGGCAAGCCTTTGAGCTGCGGGTAGCGCAGCAACTCGACCGAGGCGTAAAACGCGTCCATGTCGAGGTGGGCGATGCGGCGCAGGCGGGAGGAGTCGGGGGAGGGGGTGGTCACAGGCCCCCAAGCATAATCGCAGCCATTTCTAACCCCCCGAGGAGTCTCAGATGCCGACCATCCGCATTGATTTGTTTGAAGGCCGTACCGTGGAACAAAAACGCGAACTGGCCAAAGCCATCACAGAAGTCACCTGCAAGGTCTTAGGTGGCCAACCCGATGGCGTGGACATTTTGTTTTACGACATCAAGCGCCAAGACTGGGCCACGGGTGGCGAGTTGTGGAGCGATAAAGTCAAGTCCTGATCTGTCGTGCTCAGGCGGTGGGAAAGGTGCCAGGCAGCAAGATGCCTTGGTCCACGTTCTGGATGTCGGTGTGGCCACAAAACGCCATGGTGACATCCAGTTCTTTGTGAATGATTTGTAGCGCCTTGCTGACGCCTTTTTCGCCCATGGCGCCTAAGCCATAGACCATGGCGCGGCCAATCAGCGTGCCGCGTGCGCCCAAGGCCCAGGCCTTGAGCACGTCCTGGCCCGAGCGGATGCCGCCATCCATCCACACCTCAATGTCTGAGCCGACGGCGGCCACGATGGCGGGCAAGGCTTCGATGCTGGACTGCGCGCCATCCAACTGACGGCCTCCGTGGTTGCTGACCACCAGCGCATCGGCACCGCTTTGCACGGCGAGCTTGGCGTCTTCCACGTCTTGGATGCCTTTGAGGATGAGCTTGCCACCCCACTGCTGTTTGACCCAGGCCACATCGGCCCACGACAGACGTGGGTCAAACTGCTCGTTGGTCCAGGCGGAGAGGGAGTTCATGTCGCTCACGCCTTTGACGTGGCCTACCAAGTTGCCAAAGGTGTGGCGGCGTGTGCCCGCCATGCCTAAGCACCAGCGGGGCTTGGTCATCAGGTTCAAGAT
>NZ_JAVLFP010000020.1:0-10153 GCF_046052825.1 Limnohabitans sp. | reverse complement strand
CGCTCAAATCGGGGGTGTCTTGCAACACCGCTTGGTGAACAAAGCCTGTTCTGCCAAGCCACGCGTCTTCAGGCAAAGCGTCAGAGATCACGGGCACATAGCGCAGGTTGGGCATCAAGGCCAGTTGCGCTTGCACCCAGTCGTTGAGGTACAAATCGCTGGGGCGTCTGCCGCCCCAGTACAGCGTGACGGGGCGTGTGATGGCCTTGTGCTGCATGTGCTCCAGCATGGCCTTGATGGGCGCAAAGCCGGTGCCCGAGGCCAGAAACACCAAGGGCTTGTCCGAGTCTTCGCGCAAGTAAAAGCTGCCTTGCGGGCCCTCAATGCGTTGGATTTCTTTTTCCTTCATCGCACCAAACACGTGGTCGGTGAACTTGCCGCCAGGCATGTGGCGGATGTGCAGCTCAATGGCCGGGCTGCCCGCCACCAAGGTGTGGGGCGCATTGGCCATGGAGTAACTGCGGCGGTCGCCATCGCGCAACAAGAAGTCCACGTACTGACCGGCGTGGAACTTCATCACGTCGTTGGCGGGCAGCTGCAGTTGCACCACCATCACGTCGTGCGACTTCTTTTCCAGCGAGATCACGCGCACGGGCATTTTTTTGATGGGGAAGGCACCCTCTTCGGTCACTTGGCGCGACTCCAGCACCACATCGCTGTGCGCGCTGGCGCAGCAGGTCAGCACAAAGCCGTTGGCCTCTTCTTCGGCGCTCAGGGCTTTGTCTTGGTGGGTGCCATGCGTCACCTCGCCAGAGATTTTTTTGCACTTGCAGGAGCCGCAAGCACCGTCTTTGCAGCCATAGGGCAGGCCAATGCCTTGGCGCAGGCCAGCGGCCAACAAGGTTTCGTCGGGGTTGGCGGTGAAGGCGCGGCCACTGGGTTGGACCGTGATGTTGAAACTCATCTTTGGGTATCCTTGAACTTTTACAAAGCGTATTTTGCCTTCCAACCAAACCCCTCTTGGCGCGCTGCCTGCGCGCTTTCGCCGTGAACGCCTGCTCATCGTGGGCTGTGGCGACGTGGGCCTGCGTGTGGCGCGTACCCAGCGCCATGTGCGCATCTTGGCGCTCACCTCCAGCGCGTCGCGTGTGCCAGCCTTGCGTGCTGCGGGCGTGACGCCCTTGATGGGCAATCTGGACCAAGCCCACACCTTGAAGCGCTTGGCCGGTTTGGCCACGCGGGTGTTGCATTTGGCACCGCCTCCTTTGCAGGGCCACACCGACCCGCGCACTTTGGCGCTCACCCGGGCTTTGCTGTTGCGTACGCCACCCAGCAGCTTGGTCTATGGCTCAACCAGCGGGGTGTATGGCGATTGCGGTGGGGCTTGGGTCACAGAGACGCGTGCCCTCCACGCCACCACCCCACGGGCCCAGCGCCGCGTGGACGCCGAAGCGCGGGTGCGCCATTTCGCACGCTTGCGTGCCGGAGTGCGGGCCAGTGTGTTGCGCATTCCTGGCATCTATGCGCCGGACCGCGAGGGCGGTACGCCACGTGAACGGCTGTTGCGTGGCAGCCCGGTGCTGGAAGCACAGGACGATGTATTCACCAACCACATCCATGCCGACGATTTGGCGCGTGCCTGCCAGTTGGCCCTCTGGCGCGGCCAAACACAGCGGCGCTACAACGTGAACGACGACGCCCAACTGAAGATGGGTGACTACTTTGACTTGGCCGCTGGCTTGTATGGCTTGCCCAAGCCACCGCGCATCAGCCGGGCGCAGGCGCAACTTGAATTGCCTGCGATGCAACTGAGCTTCATGAGCGAGTCACGCCGCTTGGACAACCGCCGCATGAAGCGCGAACTGCGCTTGCAACTGCGTTACCCGCAGGTGCAAGACGGCTTGGTGTGAGAACCGGGGCTTAATCGAACTTGATGTTGCCAGCCTTGATGGCTTTGGCCCAGCTGGCGGTGTCGCGCTCGAGCAGTTTGGTGGTGTTCTCGGGAGACAGGAACCGAACTTCCACGCCCGCTGCATCGGCGCGTTGCTTGGTCTCTGGCAGCTCCATGCTGCGTTTGACTTCTTGCGAGAGCTTTTGCACCACCTCTTTGGGCGTGCCGGAGGCCACATACAAAGCCACCCAAGACTCCAGCTCAAAGCCGGGCAAACCCGCCTCAGACGCTGTGGGCACTTGCGGCAATTGGGGGTGACGGGTTTTGCCGGTCACCGCCAGCGCTTTGAGCTTGCCGCTGAGCACATGGCCCATCACCGAGGGTGGTGTCGAAATGAAAACCTGCACTTGCCCAGCCAGCACGTCTTGGATGGCTTGGCCCGAGCCCTTGTAGGGCACATGGGTCATGTCAAGCCCCGTCTGCTGCTTGAAGATTTCGGTGCCAATGTGCGACACCGAGCCATTGCCTTGTGACGCGTAGTTGAGCTTGCCAGGGTTTTGTTTGACCCAGGCGATGAAGTCTTTCAGGTTGTTGGCGGGCACCGAGGGGTGCACCGCAATCACGTTGGTGGCCACGGTGATCAAGCCCACGGGTGTGAGGTCTTTGAGCTCCCAGGGCAACTTGTCCATCAGGATCGGGTTGGCAATGTGGTAGCCCGAGTAAGACACCAACACGGTGTAGCCGTCTTTGGGGCTGCGCGCCACCAGCGAGTAAGCCAAGTTGCCGCTGCCGCCGGGTTTGTTGTCGACCACCACCGACTGGCCGATCGCGCGGGCCAGGGGGTCGCTGAGCAAGCGTGCCGAGGTGTCCAGCAAGCCCCCGGGGGGGTTGGGCACGACCAGGGTGATGGGCTTGCTGGGGAAGGTGTCGGCACACACCTGGACAGGCAGGCAGACCAAAGCGCCCACAGTGGCGCTGACCAGCAATGCCGCGATAGAACGGCGTGGGCTTGAGTTCAAAAAGTGTTTCATGGTGGTTTTGAAATGAAGGTTCAACGTTGGCCGATGCGCACGGCACCAAAGATGCCTTGGGCTTCACGCGGCATGCAGCGCCAGTATTGTTGGCTGGCTTGGACGGTGCCACCCAGCGCGGCAGCCGCTTCCCACACCCAGCGGGGTTTGTAAAGAAAGGCGCGGGCCAGGGCCACCAGGTCGGCGTCGCCCCGCACCAAGATGTCTTCGGCTTGTTGTGGTGTGGTGATCAGACCCACGGTCATGGTGGGCAGCCCGCTTTTTTGTTTGACCAGTTTGGCAAACGGCACTTGGTATTCAGGGCCAATGGCAATTTTTTGTTGCGATGACACACCGCCCGAAGAGATGTGCACAAAGTCGGCACCTGCGAGCTTCAAGCGCAAGGCAAAGTCGGCGGTTTCTTCGGGCGTCCATCCGCCCTCGACCCAATCGGTGGCAGACAAACGGATACCCAAACTCCCCTGGTAGACAGCGCGAACCGCTTGGAAGACTTCGAGCGGAAAACGGATGCGTCCTTCAAAGTTGCCGCCATAGGCATCGGTGCGGTGGTTCGACAAGGGGGACAAAAACTGGTGCAACAAATAGCCGTGGGCACCATGCAATTCGACGGCTTCAATGCCCATCGCTTGGGCGCGTTGTGCGGCTTGTGCAAAAGCGGTTTGGATGTCTTGCAAACCTTGCGCACTGAGCGACTCGGGGGGTGTTTCTTCCGCCAAATGGGGCACCTCCGAAGGGCCCTCGGGTTGCCAGCCTTGGTGCGCCGCATCGAGCAACTTGCCGCCATCCCAAGGCGCTGCGCTGGAGGCTTTGCGGCCCGCATGCGAGAGCTGGATGCACACGGGCACGTGGGGGGCGAGGCGTCGGGCTCGGCCCAAGGTCTCGCTCAAAGCGGCCGCAGTGCTGTCGTCCCACAGACCCAAGCAGTAGGGTGTGATGCGGCCACGGGCTGTGACAGCCGTCGCTTCAAGGATGAACAAGCCCGCGCCGCTGTTGAGCAAATTGCCCCAATGCATCAAATGCCAGTCGGTGGCGTGGCCGTTGTGGGCAGAGTATTGGCACATGGGCGCGACCACCGCGCGGTTGGCCAAGGTCAAGGGGCCGCTTGGGGCGGTCAAGGTGAATTCGGAAAAAAGATGGCTCAAGGGGGCTCCTGGCAATGCGGGTCAAAACGGCAACCTCTATCGTAATGAGGCCGTGGTGTGAATTTTGAAAAACCTGCGACACGTGAGACACCCTGGTCGCTCAGGCGCTGTCAAGGCGACTTTTGTTCGAAGTCGGTGAGGCGGTGGTTGAGATCATCGACGTCGTGTTTGATGCCCACCAGACGGCGGTGAAACAGGGCCGATGCGTCATCGTGCTTGAGTTTTTCTTGTTCAGCGGGCGTGCCTGGCTTGGCTTGGCCCGCTGCAGGCCCTGAGGGTTGACCGGTTGCTGGGTCGTGTTCTGGGTTTTGATCGGTGTTCGGTGAACTGGCAGAGTCGCCATGGCCCGTCGGAAAGTCGACCTTGGCACGAACAGTCGAACCCGAGGGCAGGGCTTCACGGTGGTCGTTCAAGGCTTGGGCAGCTATGGCTTGGCGGTTGTTGCCGGGTCCGTCCTCGGGTGCGGTTTTTCGGTTGAGGCTTGCATCGCCGCCGCCAATGGCTTGGCGGTTGTCAGGCATCGGTGCAGCGGTGGTGACCGATTGCAAGTTCGGGTCAATGACGAGGGTGGGAATGTCTTGCTCGTTGGGGCGACCGCTGGCAGTCGACACCGGTTGATGATTGGATGCCGTGTTGGTGTTGCCCAGGGCTTGACGGTTGTCTGTGGGCTGATCGGTGGGAATGCCTTGGCGGTTGGCCGAGGCATCATCACTTGGAATGCTTTGCTGGTTGGGCGCAGTGTCGGGTGTGGTTTTGAGCGCTTGACGGTTGTCGGCTGCGGCAGCGCTAGCGACTGCTTGGACGTTGGGGCCTGTTGCTGGTGATTGCTGCACGGCCTGGCGGTTGTCAACTATCGCATCGCTGCCAATGGCTTGGACGTTGGACCCCGAGGGGGTTGATGTCGGCACAGCCTGACGGTTGCTTGCCGACACATCTGTCGTGATGTTTTGCACATTGTCGGCAGCGCTCGGACCGCTGGGTACGGCTTGGACGTTGGCTGCAGGGGCTTGGCTGGCTACGTGTTGGAGATAGGCGCCTGGTGCACCATCTGCCACGAGTTTGGCGGGGTTGTTGACCCCAGCGTCCCCGGCCTGCAAGGGCTTGGCGGCTTTGGAGGCGTCGTTGACGTGTTGAAGGCCTGATTTGCGCTCGGCGATTTCTTCGGGGTGGGACACCACCACATTTTTCGGGTTTTGGGCGTTGCCAGTGACTTCGGAGACAGACACATGGTGCTCTGTTCCGCTACCAACTACGAAATCGGGGAAATCGTCTTCGTCGTCATTCATGGGAGTTTCTCTGAAAGCGAAAGGGCTGTGTTGAGCCTATGCTACGTTGACCAGTGGTGCCCGGGGCCGGAATCGAACCGGCACGCCTTGCGGCGGGGGATTTTGAGTCCCCTGCGTCTACCAATTTCACCACCCGGGCACTGGAGAGAACGACCAATATTATGGCACAGTCCAAGCCTATGAACGAAAAAAACTTGTACCCCACGATTGAAGACGCGATTGGCAAAACACCGCTGGTGGCTTTGCAGCGTATGGGTGCCGCTGACAACGCACTGCGCGGCAATGTAATTTTGGGAAAGCTCGAAGGCAACAACCCAGCCGGTTCTGTGAAAGACCGACCTGCCTTGTCGATGATTCAGCGCGCGCAAGAGCGTGGCGACATTCAGCCGGGAGACACCTTGATTGAGGCCACCTCGGGCAACACCGGCATTGCGCTGGCCATGGCGGCGGCCATCAAGGGCTACCGCATGGTGTTGATCATGCCGGAGGACTTGTCGATTGAGCGCGCCCAAACCATGAAAGCGTTTGGTGCTGAGTTGATCTTGACGCCCAAGAGCGGCGGCATGGAGTACGCCCGCGACTTGGCAGAGCGCATGCAACGCGAAGGCAAGGGTCGGGTGCTCGACCAGTTTGGCAACGACGACAACCCACGCATCCACTTTGAAACCACGGGCCCAGAAATTTGGCAAGACACCCAAGGCCGTGTGACCCACTTTGTGAGTGCCATGGGCACCACGGGCACCATCACCGGCGTGTCGCGTTATTTGAAAACCCAAAACCCGAACGTGCGCATCATCGGCGCACAGCCCAGCGAAGGCTCACGCATTCCGGGCATTCGCAAATGGCCGCAAGAGTACTTGCCCAAAATTTACGACCCCAGCCATGTGGACGACTTGGTCTATGTGAGCCAAGACGATGCCGAAGAGATGTGCCGACGCATGGCGCGCGAGGAAGGTATTTTTGCCGGCATCTCAGCGGCAGGCGCGTGTTGGGTGGCGCAGCAAATTTCACAGCAGGTGGAAAACGCGACCATTGTGTTCATCGTCTGCGATCGGGGTGATCGATACCTCTCCACCGGGGTGTTCCCCGCATGAGCACGTTTCGTTTTTGCCCCAGCTGTGCCACGCCCCTGAGCCTGATTGCCAAAGAAGAAGACGGCGGGCTGACCGAGCGATTGCGTTGCGTGGCCTGTGACTGGACGCACTGGAACAACCCGACGCCGGTGTTGGCGGCCATCGTGCAATACCAAGGTCAGATTCTGCTGGCGCGCAATGCGGCGTGGACGGGCCGACGCTTTGCCTTGATCACCGGATTCATGGAGGCGGGTGAATCACCCGAAGATGGGATTCGCCGTGAGATTGCCGAAGAAACTCACTTGCAAACCCACGCCTTGAGCTTGGTTGGGGTGTATGACTTTCAGCGCATGAACCAAGTCATCATTGCCTACCATGCGGTGGCGGATGGCGAGATTGCGCTGTCGCCAGAGTTGGTAGAGTACAAGCTTTACCGCCCCGAAGATGTGATTTGTTGGCCTGCTGGCACCGGTTACGCCATGGCCGATTGGCAGCGTAGCCAAGGCATTGAGCCCCGCTTCATGGAGTGGGCCGAACGAGAAAAACTGAACCTAGATTGACCTGAGATGCAGATTGACCAAGAACTCGACACCCGTGGCCTGAATTGCCCTTTGCCGATCCTCAAAGCCAAAAAGGCCTTGACCACCATGCAAACCGGGGAGTTGCTGCGTGTCGCGTCCACCGACCCCGGATCGATGCGCGACTTCGCGGCCTTTGCCAAGCAGACGGGCAATGAACTCGTGTCCCAAGAGACCTCGGGAAACGACTTCATCCACGTGCTCAAGCGACGTTGAGCTGCTGGAGGTAGGCGCAGAACTCGGCACCCACTTCGGGGTGCTGCAACGCCAACTCGACCGACGCTTGTAAGAAGCCTTGCTTGCTGCCGCAGTCGTAGCGTTTGCCGGCGTACGAGAACGCCAAGACTTTTTCGGTGGCCAACAGACCCGCAATGCCATCGGTGAGTTGAATCTCACCTTGTACCCCGCGTCCGCCCGCACGGATGCGTTCAAACACAGCCGGGGTCAAGATGTAGCGCCCTGCCACGGCCAAACGCGAGGGTGCCAGCTCGGCCTTGGGTTTTTCGACCATCTGTTGCACATCGACCAAGCCTTGGCCGATGTCGTGACCGGCCACGATGCCGTAGCGGTGCACGTGTTCGAGTGGCACTTCTTGCACGGCCAGCACCGACGACTGGGTGCGCGCAAACACCTCGGCCATTTGTTTCAACACGCCGGGGCCACCGGCCAGGCCTTGCATCAAGTCATCGGCCAGCAACACGGCAAATGGCGCATCCCCCACCAGGTGCTCGGCACACAACACGGCGTGGCCCAGGCCCAAGGCACGTGCTTGTCGCACGTAGACGCATTGCATGTCACTGGGTTGCACGCTGCGCACCATCTCCAGCAGGGCGTGCTTGCCAGCGGCTTCAAGTTCGGTTTCTAACTCATAGGCAGTGTCGAAATGGTCTTCGATGGCGCGCTTGCTGCGACCGGTGACAAAAATCATTTCACGAATGCCCGCCTCGTAGGCCTCTTCCACCGCGTACTGGATCAAAGGCTTGTCGACCACCGGCAGCATTTCTTTGGGGCTGGCTTTGGTGGCGGGTAAAAAACGTGTGCCCATGCCCGCAACGGGGAACACGGCTTTGGTCAAGGCTGTTTTCATGGTGGGCTTTGGTTGTTTGGCCAAGTTTACTTGGCGAGTCGAAGCAACTGGTCTTGCACTTTCGCCAAGGTGGCGGTGAAGTCGGCGACGCGTTTTTTCTCTTGCTCGATCACGGCCGGAGGGGCTTTGGCTACAAAGGCCTCGTTGCTGAGTTTGCCGTGCGCTTTGGTGATTTCGTTTTGCAGCCGATCCGCCTCTTTACCCAAACGAATCTTCTCTGCGGCCACATCGATCTCGATGAACAAGCACAAGCGCAGCTCACCCACCACGGCCACTGGGGCGTCTAGTGCGGCTGTTCCCCAGGCTGCTTGATCGTCAAAGACCTTGACTTCGCTGAGCTTGGCCAGTGCTTGCAGCACGGGCGCAGCAGACTGCATGAAGGCCACATCCTCGGCAGAGCTCGCGAGTGCGAACAAGGGCATGCGGGTGGCCGGCGAGACGTTCATCTCACCGCGCAAATTGCGGCAGGCATCGACCAAGGATTTGAGGCGCGTCACATGGGCTTCGGCTTTTTCGTCGATGCGCTCGGGCTGGCTGACGGGGTAGGCGCTGATGCTGACCGACGCTTGGGCGGCATCGGCAGGCAGGCGACCAGCCACCAGGGCCACTTTTTGCCACAGCTCTTCGGTGATGAACGGGATGATGGGGTGGGCCAAACGCAAGATGGTTTCCAGCACCCGAATCAGCGTGCGGCGGGTGCCGCGTTGCTGGGCGTCGCTGCCGGTGTTGATTTGCACTTTGGCTATTTCGAGGTACCAGTCACAGAACTCGTTCCATACGAAGTCATAGATGGTGTTGGCCACGTTGTCGAGTCGGTACTCGGCAAAGCCTTTGGCTACCTCGGCTTCGACGCGCTGCAACTGAGACACGATCCAACGATCGGCTTGGCTGAACGACAAGTAGCCGTGGAATGGGCCTGCCGCCGTGGCGTTGCCTGCGGCGTCCACGCCGGGAGCGGCGCATTCGGCTTTGGTGTGTTCTTTCAGGCCGCAGTCTTGGCCTTCGCAGTTCATCAGCACAAATCGGGTGGCGTTCCACAGCTTGTTGCAGAAGTTGCGGTAGCCCTCGCAGCGCTTGCTGTCAAAGTTGATGCTGCGACCCAAGCTGGCCAGTGCGGCAAAGGTGAAGCGCAGCGCATCGGCACCGTAAGCGGGAATGCCTTCGGGGAATTCTTTTTCGGTTTGCTTGCGCACCTTGGGCGCGGTTTCGGGTTTGCGCAGGCCTTGGGTGCGTTTGTCGAGCAAGGGTTCGAGCGAGATGCCGTCGATCAAGTCCACCGGGTCCAGCACATTGCCTTCGGACTTGCTCATTTTTTTGCCTTGCGCATCGAGCACCAGGCCGTGGATGTAGACGTGTTTGAAGGGGACGCGCCCGGTGAAGTGGGTGGTCATCATGATCATGCGCGCGACCCAGAAGAAGATGATGTCGTAGCCCGTGACCAGCACGCTCGAAGGCAAGTACAAGTCGTAGTCGTTGAGTTGGCTTGCACTGGCTCCGAGGGCGCGGGTGCTGGGGATGGACGCAGCGACATTCTGAGCGGAGCGAAGAGGAGCAAGACCGTCTCCAGTGCCCGCGCCCTCGGAGTCGGCGCTCCAGCCCAATGTAGAGAAAGGAACCAAGGCAGACGAATACCAGGTGTCGAGCACGTCTTCATCGCGCTTGAGCGTTTTGCCGGGGGCTTGGGCTTGTGCTTCGGCTTCGTTGCGGGCCACATACACCTTGCCGTCTTCGTCGTACCAAGCCGGAATTTGGTGGCCCCACCAGAGCTGGCGGCTGATGCACCAGTCTTGGATGTTGTTCATCCACTGGTTGTAGGTGTTGATCCAGTTCTCAGGCACGAATTTGACTTCGCCCGACTGCACCGCATCTATGGCTTTTTGGGTGATGCTCTTGCCCGTGGCGTCGCCTTTGCCCACTTGGTTCATGGCGACAAACCATTGGTCGGTCAGCATGGGTTCAATCACCTGGCCGGTGCGGGCACAGCGAGGCACCATGAGTTTGTGTTTTTTCACTTCCACCAAGTGACCCGCGGCTTCGAGGTCGGCCACCACGGCCTTGCGGGCCACAAAGCGGTCTAGGCCACGGTATTTTTCGGGCGCGTGCTCGTTGATCGTGGCGTCGAGGT
>NZ_JAVLFP010000019.1:0-12055 GCF_046052825.1 Limnohabitans sp. | reverse complement strand
TCAGAGATCTTGCAAGTCTCAGCAGGCGCAACAGCAGATGCCACGCTCAAAGCAGCCTGGGCTGCGACCAGCGATTCATTCAATGACGGAACAGCCAACCTGACCACCAAGGGCATGGCCGTGGACCTGTCTGGCATCACGCACGGCCAGGGCTGGAACGTGACCAATGCTGGTGCAGGCACCACCATCACCGGCAGTCAGTTCAATGACGTGGTCACAGGTGGAGCGGGCAACGACATCTTGATTAGCGGCGCAGGCAACGACGTGCTGATCGGCGGCAAAGGCTCAGACACTTTGACGGGTGGAGTGGGCGCAGACACCTTCCGCTTGAGTGGCGACACCAAGACCGATCACATCACCGACTTCGTGTCGGGCACCGACCGGATTGAGCTGGACCACTTGCTCTACAAAGCATTGGGCACAGGCCCATTGGCGGCGAACCAGTTTGTGCAGGGCACTGTTGCCACCACAACAACGCAGCGCTTCGTTTACGACCAACCCACGGGCAACCTGTGGAACGACGCGGATGGCTCGGGCAAGGGCAAGGCGGTGTTGATTGGGGTGTTGGACAACCATGTGCAGATGGCGCACACGGATTTGTATTTGATTTGAATCCGACGTTGGACAGTGGAGATTGGCATTGCCTGGAGCTAACCCCTGGCTTTTGTGAATACTTCGGTTTCTTTTTTTGGGTGTGCATGCTGTGCAGCGCCAAGCACTCAACAGCTCGCCTGAATGTTTGAGAATAGGCGCTTGCGTGCGCGGTGGTTTTGAACCTCTGTGCGGCGCTGACACCAGAAGATACACACGGTAAAGGAAAGCCCCCATGTCTAGCGGAATCGTCATTCATCCACGTCACGAACCATTCACCGAGGGCATCCAAGCCTTGCAAGGTTTGCCCTCATCCGTCATTGGCGACGTGATGGGACGCTTGGTCGGCACCGAGGGCTTGCACCCGGTCAACCGGTCCATCGTGACGGTGTGTGGCCATGCCTTCACCGTGCGCGTGCGCTCGGGCGACAACTTGTTGATCCACCAAGCCCTGGACATGTTGCAACCGGGCGACGTGCTGGTGGTGGACGGCGAGGGCGATGTGACCCGCGCTTTGGTGGGCGAGATCATGATGACCTCGGCGCGCATGCAAGGGGCGCTGGCTTTTGTGATCGATGGGGCCGTGCGGGACGTCGATGCCTTTGAAACCCACAAGTTTCCCTGCTGGGCTCGCGGTGTGAATCTGCGTGGGCCCTACAAGGATGGCCCAGGCAGCATCAACGTGCCGGTCACGGTGGGTGGCATGATGGTCAACCCAGGCGACATCATGGTGGGCGACGGCGATGGTCTGGTGGCGGTGCCCGCAGAGCGTGCGTTAGACATCGCCACGCTGGCCCATGAGAAAGTGGCCCACGAGCAAGCGACCATCCAAGACATCTTGCATGGCCGTTACTCCTCTGCTTGGGTGGGCGTGGCCCTCAAACAAAAAGGGCATTGAGATGCGCACTGTCACACGCCGCAGCGCCCTGTTGGGCGCCTTCCTGAGCGCTTGGGTGGGGGCTGCTTGCGCGGCCTACCCAGACAAGCCAATCAAAATTTTGGTGCCATGGGCAGCCGGCGGCGCCACCGACCAGGTCGCGCGCATGTTGGCACAGCCCCTGTCATTGGCGATGGGTGTGCCCGTGGTGGTGGAGAACAAAGGCGGGGCAGGTGGCGTGATTGGCACCCAGGCGTTTGTCAAAGAAAAACCCGATGGCTACACCCTGTTGTTGGCCACCAGTTCCACCAACGCGGCGGCGCCATATCTTTACAACAAACTTGGGTTTGACCCCGTCAACGACTTCAGCCCTGTGTTGTCCTTGTGTGCCATTCCCAACGTCATGGTGGTACCGACCAAGTCGCCTTGGAATGCACTCAAAGATGTTGTGGCGGCAGCCAAGCAGTCGCCCGGTGGGTTCACCTACGGTTCGGCAGGCATTGGTGGATCGCAGCATTTGGCGGGCGCACAGTTCAAGACCGCCGCTGGCATTGACCTTCGTCATGTGCCCTACAAAGGCAGTGGGCCTGCCGCACAAGATTTGATTGCCGGTCACATCGACATGATGATTGACACCGGGTCCTTGGGCAGCATTCGTGGTGGCTTGCTCAAACCCTTGGCCGTGGCTTCTGCCAAGCGCTTGCCTGCCTTGCCGCAAGTGCCGACTTTTGCGGAAGCGGGCACACCCATGATCGCGTCTGCTTGGTATGGCCTGATGCTGCCTGCCAATGCACCGCCCGAGGTGGTGGAGCGCTTGAACGCCGAGTTCAACAAGTTGCTCAAGTCGCCGGAGATCCGCAGCCGATTGACCGACATGGGAGCCGAGGTGTTGGGCGGTTCGTCGGCAGACTTTGTCAAGTTCACCTTGTCTGAACTCAAACGCTACGAAGCCATCGTCAAAGATTCTGGGGCACCTAAAGAGTGAGTTGAATCGTTCAACTTGTTCCTCCTCACCTTGACGCCACTTAAAACTATTTTTTGGACTTTGTCATGACAGCCGTTCGCGACCCTTCTGATTACAAAATTCTGTGTGTTGACGACGAACCCAACATCCTGTCTGCGCTCAAACGCATGATCAGCTTGGAGGGGTTTCAAGTGGTGACGGCAGACAGTTGTGCACAAGCCTTGACGTTGATGGCAGAACAAGCCTTTCATGTGGTCATTTCGGACATGCAAATGCCGGCGATGAATGGGGTTGAGTTTCTCGACCATGTGCGTCAACAATGGCCACACAGCATGCGCATCTTGTTGACCGGAAATGCCGAAGTGGGTGGTGCGATTGCGGCCATCAACCAAGGGGAAATTTACCGGTATTTGACCAAGCCTTGGGACGATGCCGAGTTGTTGGGGGTGATCAAGTCGGCGATCGACATCTGGGAACAAGCACGCGAACGGGATGCGAAACTGCGATCCTCTTACGTGATGTCCATCAAAGCTTTTTCAGGTTTGATCGACCTGCGCCGTCCTGAGTTGTTGGAGCATTCGCGCAAAGTGGCGCACCTGTCGCGCAAAGTGGCCAAGCATGCGGGCTTGGATGCTGACCACCAACAAGAGGTTTTCATTGCAGGCTTGCTGCACGATGCAGGCAAGATTGCTTTCAATGACCACATTTTGCGCACCAAATATTTTGAATTGCCTCTGGGGGATGTGAAGATCTACCGCAAACACGCAGCCTTGGGACAAATGAGTTTGAGCTTTTCTGAGGAATTGAGCGGTGTCGGGCAGATCGTTCGTTCGCACCACGAGTATTTCGATGGTACTGGCTTTCCCGACAAACTCTCGGGGGAGGCCATTCCTGTGGGGGCACGCATTGTGGCCTTGGTCGAGTGCTACGAAGAGCTCATTGAAGGTGAGTTCACCGAAGAGCCCAGCACCCCCCAACAAGCCTTGCGCATCATCGCCAGCAATCGGGGTAAGCTGTTTTGCCCCACCATGACCGACCATTTTCTGGCGGTCATGCAAGCCGTTTGAAGTTTTATCCGGCCAGACCTACGTAGACGTTTTGCACATCGTCGTTGTTGTCGATGGCAGCCAAAAAAGCCTCCACTTCTTCCAAGTCAGGTGCGCTCAAACTGGCGGGGTCAATGGGGTTCTTAGGCTTGTAGCCCAACTTGGCCGACAACACGGTGAAGCCTTGCGCAGGCAATGCGCGGCTGACCAAGTCCAGGTCGCTTGGGTCGGTCAAAAACAGCGTGGTGCCTTCTTCGTTGCCCGGTTCTAGGTCTTGCGCCCCAGCTTCAATGGCTGCCATCTCTGGGTCTGCGCCGGGTGCTGGTTCGGCTTCGATCATGCCCACGTGGTCAAAGTCCCAGGCCACCGAGCCTGAGGTGCCGAGTTGACCTTTGCGAAACAGCACGCGCATTTCTGAGGCGGCGCGGTTCACGTTGTCGGTCAGGCACTCCACCATCACGGCCACGCGGTGCGGTGCGAAGCCCTCGTACATCACGTGTTCAAAATGGACCACTTCACCCGTCAGTCCGGCGCCTTTTTTGATGGCACGGTCCAAGGTTTCTTTGGGCATGGACACTTTGCGGGCTTGTTCGAGGACCAGTCGCAAACGCGCATTCGCTGCAGGGTCGGCACCGTTGCGCGCGGCAATCATGATGTCCTTGGCCAATTTGCCAAACATACGGCCTTTGGCATTGGCCGCCACGTCTTTGTGTTTTGCTTTCCACTGTGCACCCATGTCAGGTCTTTCTTTGTGTTGGTGTTGTTGTTTGTGTATGGCTCGAAATGCCCGATGTTCAGGACTCAGTTTTCAATGAGGTTGAGCTTTGCGTCTTGCACCAGTCTTTCATAGGTTCTGACCTCAGACTCTTTGAATTGCGTGAACTCATCGGGATTGAGAATTTTCATCTCACGCGCGGAGTCTTTGTAAAACTTCACCAGGGCGGGTTCTTTGAGAACTTTCAGCAGTGAGGCATGAATCTGATCGATCACGGGGCGGGGTGTTCCCGCAGGTGCTTCCAGTCCAGTCCAGACAGTCGCCGTAAAGCCGGCAAAGGTTTCAGCCATCGTTGGCGTTTGCATCAAACTCTCGGTCCGCTTGTCAGACGTCACGGCCAGTGCACGCACTTTGCCGCTTTGAATCAGCGGAATGATCGAATTGTCTGCAAACAAAAAGTCTGTGCTGCCGTTCAAGATGGCATTCACCGCAGGGGCCGTGCCGGCATAAGGAATGTGCCTGGCTTGAGCGCCGGTGACTTGGTTGAGTCGAACGCCAGATAAATGGGGCAATCCGCCCAGACCCGAGGACCCAAAGTTGATCTTGTCGCCTTTTTGCTTGAGGCCCAGCACCAGTTGATCCAAGGTGCGGAACTCAGACTCCATGGGCGTGATCAATACGAACGGACTGAAGGACAAGGTGGCCACAGCTGACAAATGGGTCAGATAGTCGTAGGGCAATTTCTTAAAGAGCAAGGGCGCAATGGCGTGTTGTGTCGAACTCAACAGCAAGGTGTATCCGTCGGGCTTGGCCTTCGCAACGTAGGCCGCTGCAATGGTGGTGCCAGCGCCAGGGCGATTTTCAACAATGACGGCTTGACCCCATTCTTGGCTCAGGTGGTTGGCCAGCATGCGCGCAATGTTGTCAGCTCCACCACCGGCGGGATACGGGTTCACGATCGTGACCGCATGGGTCGGAAACTTTTGCGCATGTGCACCCATACTGCATGCGATCAGCAAGGCCGCTAAGCCAAGCCAGCAGCGTGGCGTTGATGTGATCCGTTGTTGCATGGGTATTTGCCTTTCAAAGCGTCAAAGCCAAACCTGAGGCGACTCCGCCCAACAGGTCTCCCTCAACCATCTCAACGTTTTTGAAGCGAGCTTGCAGCGCCTGCTGGAAAGGTTTCAAAGCGGATGAGCCACCCGTCAAATAAATGGTGTCAGGACCATTGTCGCCCAGGCCTGCAAGGTGAACGCATTCACACGCGCAGTTCACGACGCGTGTCAGCAGACTGTGCAGATGCGCTTGCATGTCGGCCACGCTCAGAGGCGCCGACAAGCCCTGTTCAATGCATGACAGATGGATGACCGTGTCCGCGCTTTGCTGTGAGCCTCGAATCTTGGCTTGTTCTACTTCGTGTGCGATGTGGTGACCCTGGCGCTCAGTCAGCACCCGCATCAAGCGGCGGTGCAAGGACTCGTCGCTGTAGTTGGTGCGCAAGGCCTGCGCTTGTGCCAAAGCGCGGGGTTGGTAAAGCCACTGAACCATGTGCCAGCTGGTCAGGTCAAAGAACACACGGTTGGGCACTTCGCGTTGCTGAGCACCCAGGTGTCGAAAGCCCAACAAGGGCATGACCTGTTCGAGGCTGAGCTGTTGGTCGAAATCGGTGCCGCCAATGTGCACACCGCGCGTGGCCAGCACATCGGCGCTGCGATCTGCACGCCCCATTCGCTGGGGCCCCAAGCGAACCACGGTGAAGTCGGAGGTGCCCCCGCCGATGTCGGCCACCAGCACCACACGCTCACGGGTCAGGCGACGCTCGTAGTCGAGTGCCGCCGCAATCGGTTCTAGTTGAAACGACACATCCTCAAACCCCACCGACTGCGCGGCTTGTAGCAACGACGTTTGTGCTTGCGCATCGCGCACGGGGTCGTCGTCCACAAAATGCACAGGACGCCCCATCACCACGCGACTTGGGGGCGCACCCAGCGTCTGCGTGGCGCGTTCGTGCAGCATGGCCAAGAAGGTGGCGATGATGTCTTGAAAACTGACCTGACGGTGGTTGACCACCGTGGTCTCTTGCAACAGGGCACTGCCCAGCAGGCTTTTGAGCGAGCGCATCAAACGCCCCTCTGTGCCTTCGAGGTAATGGGTGATCGCGTCCCGACCAAAGTGTGTGCTGTCGGCCTCGGCGTTGTAAAACACAGCCGTTGGAATGGCCGTGGCCTCGCCTTCTAGCTGCAAAAGTTGTGCGACACCTGGGGCTGGGGCCCAAGCCATGGCGGAGTTGGAGGTGCCAAAGTCGATGCCAAGTGTGCCTGGGCGAGAAAGAGTCTTACACGTAGAACGGTTCATCTGCCAATTGTCAGGCCCAAATTCACCCACCCTAGGTCGCCACGCCTCACCCAGCGAGCGCCGTCTCGTCCGTGTGGGTCAAGCTTCAGGGCAAGGGCAGGCTGTCAAACATGTCGTAGGTTTTCTTCAACCAGTTTTTGACGCGTTGGCGCTCCAAAAGCCCCAAGGCGTCGTCGCCGCTGGGGTGGTTGAGTGCGGCCCAAAAGCTGGCGTTTTGGCGGTCAATTTTGCGCATGCTGGTTTCTTGCAACTGACCCAGCGACACCACTCGCGCGCCAAATTGCAAAGCACGGGCCAAGGCGGTGGATTGCTCCAACTGTGAAAAGTCGCTGCCACGTCCCAGGTTTTTGACAACCACATAGTTCGGGCCTGAACCATAGGTGTCGACGAGTTTGCCCAGCATGTCCACCGAATCTTTGCCATCGTCGGCGATGTGCCAGAAGTTGACGGTCACGCCCATGTCGGCCATGACGGCAAACAAATCGGAGTCTTTGACCCAGCGTGCCAGGGGGGCTGCGGTTTGCGCCGCCAAGTCCACAATCACGCTTTGCGTTTTTCCTGCAAAAGTTGTTTCAAGCGCAGAGGCAATCAAGTCCAGTTCTTCGTAACTGTCGATCACGACCGGCGAGGCAAAGTCTTCGTAAAAACGAATGAACGAGGTGTGTGAGCGGTCGGTGTCAAAGCCTGTGAACAAGGCATTTTTGTCGATGAAGTATTGCGCCAGTACCCGTGCAACGACGGACTTGCCCACGCCGCCTTTTTCGCCGCCGATGAAATTGAGTGAGCTCATGGTTGTTCTTTGGTCAGTGAGGAGATTCACAAGCGAGATTGCTTGTGGATGAGTTTACGCGTGCAAGAAGCGTGCGCAGACCATTTCTAAGCGCAAACACCGCATGCGATGACAGCCATGGCGCATGAAAGCACCGAACCCTCACCAGTTGTGTGCAAGTTAGATTTCTGTGCGCTGAATTGGTGCGATTGCATGCAATCCAGTTGTGCTGTTTGTTTGGGCTGCTTTTGTTTTGAATCTTTGAAGTTCAAACAAATTCAGAATTTCTCTTTCAAAACATAGGCTTGTGAAATACATGCGGCTTTGCATGCAAGTTGGCACATTGCATGCAATCAGTGGATTGTCTTTTCACATTGGAGCGCCACATGAAATTTGTCCCACAGCAACTGCCGCACTGGTTGGTTGCCTTGCCCATTGCCTTGGCATTGCACGCGGGTGTGCAGGCCGAGACCGTCGCCCGCTATGGCATCTCCATGGCCGACATTCCTTTGACCACCGGCCAGCCTGACCGTGGCGCAGGTGCTTACCAATTCACGGGCCACACCATTTATGACCCCTTGGTGGCATGGGAAGCCAACATCGGCACACGCCCCGGCAAGCTGGTGCCCGGCTTGGCCAGTGCCTGGAAGGCCGATGCCAAGGACCCTAAAAAATGGCTCTTCACCCTGCGCAAAGGCGTGAAGTTTCATGATGGCTCTGACTTCAAAGCCGACGCTGTGGTGTGGAACTTGGACAAGGTCATGTCCGACAAGTCGCCCCAGTTCGATGCCAAGCAAAGCGCGCAAGTGCGACCCCGCATTCCGTCGATTGCCTCGTACCGCGTGGTGGACGAGTTCACGGTGGAGATCACCACCAAAGACGTGGATGCCTTGTTCCCCTACCAGCTGCCTTGGTTCTTGATTTCCAGCCCTGCACAGTGGGAAAAGATGGGCCGTGACTGGAACAAAGTGGCGGGTCAACCTTCGGGCACCGGCCCCTTCAAGCTCGACAAACTGGTGGCACGTGAGCGTGCCGACTTGGTCAAGAACGCCGCCTATTGGGACAAGACACGCATCGCCAAGACCGACCGCATTGTGTTGGTGCCGATTCCCGATGCCATGACCCGTGCCAATGCTTTGTTGAACGGGCAGGTTGACATCATCGAAACGCCACCGCCGGATGTGCTGCCGCAGCTCAAGAGCTCGGGCTTCAAGATCGTGCAAAACGTCACCCCCCATGTGTGGCCTTACCACTTCTCCACGCTGCCGGGTTCACCCTGGACCGATGTGCGTGTGCGCAAAGCCGCCAACTTGGCGATTGACCGTGACGCCATCGTCAAGCTGCTCAACGGCTTGGCCACACCCGCCAAAGGCCAGCTCGACAGCACCAGCCCATGGTTCGGCAAGCCTTCGTTCAAGATCACCTACGACGTGAAAACAGCCAAGGCCTTGATGGCGCAAGCCGGTTACAGCCCCGCCAAACCGCTCAAGGCCAAAGTGATCATCGCCCAAGGCGGCACCGGTCAGATGTTGTCGTTGCCGATGAACGAGTTCATCCAGCAAAGCTTGGCTGAAATTGGCATTCAACTGGAGTTTGAAGTGGTGGAGCTGGAAAACCTCTACCTGCACTGGCGCAGTGGGGCCAAGGCTGACATGAACGGTGGCAAGGGCATCACCGCCATCAACCTCGGGTATGTGACCGCCGATCCGTTTTATGCCATCACGCGTTTTGTGGACAGCCGCTACATCGCACCCAATGGTGTGAACTGGGGCGGCTACAACAACCCCAAAGTGGACGGCGCCATCGACACCATCCGCAAGAATTTTGATACCAAGATTCAAGACAAGTTGCTGGGCGAAATTCACGAAACCATGGTGGACGACGCCTTGATGTTGTGGGTGGTGCATGACACCAACCCGCACGCCATGTCACCCAAGGTGAAAGAGTTTGTGCAAGCCCAACACTGGTTCCAAGACCTCACCACCATCCGCATGCCCTAAATGTTGACGTACTTCCTCAAGCGTCTGTTGTACGCATTGCCCATCGCACTCAGCGTCACCATGGTGTCGTTCATGTTGGTGTACTTGGCGCCGGGCGATCCGCTCAACGCCATTGCCCCAGCCGACGCACCCGCTGACGTGATCGAAGCCCTCAAGAGCGCCTACGGCCTGGACCGTCCGGTGCCCGTGCAATACGGCCTGTGGCTGTGGCGCGCGGTGCAGGGTGACTTGGGCACCTCCATCGCTTCGGGCCGCGCTGTGGCCACCGAGGTGCTGGGCGCAGTCAGCAACACCCTGGTCTTGGCCGGTGTGGCGGCAGGCCTGGGTGTGCTGGTGGGCTGTGTGTTGGGGGCGCTGGCGGGGTACAAGCATGGCAGCTGGATCGACCGTGTGGCGACCTTCTTGTCGGTGGTGGGGGTGAGCATTCCCCACTACTGGCTGGGCCTGGTGCTGACGATTGTGTTTTCCATCTGGCTGGGTTGGTTCCCCGCCATGGGGGCGGGACCCGGTGGTTCGTCCGAGTGGTTGTGGGACATCGCGCACCTGCGCCACTTGGTGTTGCCGGCCATCACCTTGTCGGTGATTCCGATGGGCATCATCACGCGCACCGTGCGCGCCTTGGTGGCTGACATGTTGGGCCAAGAGTTTGTGGTGGCCTTGCGTGCCCGTGGTTTGGGCGGCGTGGCCGTGTTCAAACACGTGGCCAAGAACACCGCGCCCACCGTGTTGGCGGTGGCGGGCTTGCAAGTGGGCTACCTGATGGGCGGCTCGATTTTGGTGGAGACGGTGTTTGCCTGGCCAGGCACCGGCTTCTTGTTGAACACGGCCATTTTTCAGCGCGACATGCCGCTGTTGCAAGGCACGATTTTGGTGTTGTGCATGTTCTTTGTGGTGTTGAATTTGTGTGTCGACATCCTTCAACCCCTGATTGACCCCCGCATGGGTCGAAGCTGAGGTGCATGTCATGACACAGACTGTTTCTTTGGCCCCCAGCCGCAGCTATTGGCATGTGGTGGGGCGTCAGTTGCGCCAAGACCCAGTGGCCCTGGCCAGTGCCTGCGTGCTGCTGTGCATTGTGTTGGCTGCTGTGCTGGCACCGTGGCTGGCACCGGCGGACCCGTTCAAGGCCAGCATGATGCGCCGCTTGTTGCCCGTGGGCAGCCCGGGCTATTGGTTGGGCACCGACGAGTTGGGCCGCGACATGCTCACGCGCTTGATGTATGGCGGACGCTTGTCTTTGCTGATGGGCGTGGTGCCGGTGCTGGCAGCGTTTGGCATTGGCGCCTCTATTGGTTTGTTTGCCGGCTATGTGGGCGGGCGCGTCAACATGGTGATCATGCGTGCGCTGGATGTGTTTTATGCCTTCCCGTCGGTGTTGTTGGCGGTGGCCATCTCGGGCGCTTTGGGGCCCGGCATGAGCAACAGCTTGATTGCCCTGACCCTGGTGTTTGTGCCGCAGGTGGTGCGGGTGGCCGAGAGCGTGACCACGCAGGTGCGACAGCTCGACTACATCGAAGCCGCGCGCATGAGCGGGGCCAGCGCCTTCTCGATCATCCGCGTGCATGTGCTGGGCAATGTGCTCGGGCCGGTGTTTGTGTATGCCACGGGCTTGCTCAGTGTGAGCATGATCTTGGCCTCGGGCCTGTCGTTCCTCGGTCTGGGAGTGAAGCCGCCTGAGCCCGAGTGGGGCCTGATGCTTAACACCTTGCGCTCGGCGATTTACAGCAACCCTTGGGTGGCGGCGCTGCCGGGTTTGTTCATCTTCATCACCTCCATCGCCTTCAACCTGTTGGCCGATGGTGTGCGTTCTGCCATGGACATTCGCAAATGACCGATTCATCTACTCTTGCCATGCCAGCCCAAGACCGGGGGGGGCCAGCCCAACCTCTGCTGGTGGTGCGCGATTTGAAAAAACACTTCCCAGTCCGCTCTGACCTGTTCTCGCGTGAGCGCAAGTTCGTGCACGCGGTGGACGGCGTGAGCTTTTCGGTGGCCAAGGGCAAGACCCTGGGCATCGTCGGTGAGTCGGGTTGCGGCAAGTCCACCACGGCGCGCTTGATCGCGCGCCTGATGGCCCCCGACAGCGGCAGCATGGTGTTTGATGGCGACGGTGTGGCCGAGTACGGCGGCATTGCCCTGAAAGAATTTCGCCGCAACTTGCAAATGGTGTTTCAAGACTCGTTTGCCTCGCTCAACCCACGTCTGACGATTGGCGAGACCATTGCCTATGGCCCCCAGGTGCATGGCATGCCAGTCGGGCTGGCCACCCAAGAAGCGCGCGCCTTGTTGGCACGGGTGGGCTTGGAGCCTGACCAATTTGCCTCGCGCTATTCGCATGAGTTGTCGGGCGGCCAACGCCAGCGCGTCAACATTGCGCGCGCCTTGGCGTTTCATCCGCGCTTGGTGATCTTGGACGAGTCGGTGGCGGCGCTCGACAAGTCGGTGCAAGCGCAGGTGTTGAACTTGCTGCAAGAACTCAAGGCCGAACGGCAGTTGACCTATTTGTTCATCTCGCATGACCTGCATGTGGTGCACTACATCAGCGACGACGTGATGGTGATGTATCTGGGCCAAGTGGTCGAAAAAGGCCCGGTCGAGCGCATTTACGGCCAGGCGGCACACCCCTACACGCGGGCCTTGCTGTCTGCCGTGCCGTCGATGGACCCAAGCCACCGCACCCAACGCTCGCCCCTCACGGGTGACCCACCCCTGTCTCTTATACACATCTGACGCTGCCG
>NZ_JAVLFP010000018.1:0-37840 GCF_046052825.1 Limnohabitans sp. | reverse complement strand
CATCGAGAGGGGACAAAGGGGTAGAGAAATGGGGCTGACTCAACTCAGCCAAGTGCCGTGCGGTTTAGCTCACCGCATCTGCCGGCTGGCGCTGCAACATGGCCAAGGTGTTGGCAATGGTTTTGCGCAGTTCACGGCGGTCGCAAATGAAGTCAATCGCGCCTTTGGTTTGCAAGAACTCGGCACGCTGAAAGCCCTCAGGCAAGGTCACGCGCACGGTGCTTTCGATCACGCGTGGGCCCGCAAAGCCAATCAAGGCCTTGGGTTCGGCAATCACCACGTCGCCCACAAAGGCAAAGCCGGCCGATACACCGCCCATGGTGGGGTCGGTCAACACGCTGATGTAGGGCAAGCCTTTCTTGGCCAAGCGGGTCAGCGATGCGTTGGTTTTGGCCATTTGCATCAATGACAGCAGGCCTTCTTGCATGCGTGCGCCACCCGTGGCGGTGAAGCAGATGAACGGCACTTTTTGCTCGATGGCGGTGTGCACGCCGCGCACAAAGCGCTCACCCACCACCGAGCCCATGGAGCCGCCCATGAAGTCGAATTCAAAGCAAGCAGCCACCACGTTGATGCTGTGCACCGCACCACCCATCACCACCAAGGCATCGGTCTCGCCGGTGTTGCTCATGGCTTCTTTCAGGCGCTCAGGGTATTTGCGGCTGTCTTTGAATTTCAAGGCGTCCACGGGCACCACTTCTTGGCCAATCTCGTAACGGCCTTCGCCGTCCAAGAACGCGTCCAAGCGTTGGCGCGCGCCAATGCGCAAGTGGTGGCTGCAACTGGGGCACACGTTTTGGTTTTGCGCCAGGTCGGTGTTGTAGAGCACGGTTTCGCAGCTGGGGCACTTGACCCACAAGCCTTCAGGCACGCTGCGGCGATCTGCCGGGTCGGTGTGTTGAATTTTGGGAGGCAGTAATTTTTCGAGCCAACTCATGGTGAGCCTTTCGTCAGATCTGAATGGGGTGATTTTAGTCGCCAGGGCGCCCTGCGCCCTGCATCGGCTCGGGGGGGCTTAAGCGTCCAAGGCTTGGCGAATACCCGCCAAAAAGTCATGTGCTGCTTGCACGGCTTGCCCCTCTGGCGCGGCTTCCAGCAACTGGATGATGCGGCTGCCAATCACCACCGCGTCGGCCACACGGCTGACGGCGCGTGCGGTGGTGGCGTCTCGGATGCCAAAGCCCACGCCCACGGGAATGTGCACATGCTGGCGAATGCGCGGCAGCATGGCTTCGACCGCGTCGGTGTCGAGGTTGCCAGCACCCGTCACACCTTTGAGCGACACGTAATATACATAGCCACTGGCCACGCGGGCCACTTGCGCCATGCGTTGGTCGGTGCTGGTGGGGGCGAGCAAGAAAATCAGGTCCATGTGGTGCGCACGCAGCGTGGCCGCAAAGTCTTCGCACTCTTCGGGTGGGTAGTCCACGATCAGCACACCGTCCACGCCTGCTGAGGAGGCGTCTTTGACAAATGCATGCGTGCCGTGTTTCAGGTCGTAGCATTCGACGGGGTTGGCGTAGCCCATCAAGACCACGGGGGTGGTGGTGTTGGTTTGGCGAAATTCACGCACCATGTCTAACACCTGGGTGGTGCCAATGTGCAAGCGCAGCGCCGCTTCGCCGGCTTTTTGAATCACCGGGCCATCGGCCATGGGGTCGCTGAATGGCACGCCCAACTCAATGATGTCGGCCCCTGCATCGACCATGCCGTGCATCAGCGCAGGGGTGATGTCGGCTTTTGGAAAGCCGGCCATCACATAGGGAATCAAGGCTTTGCGGCCTTGGGCCTTCAGGGCGGAGAGGGTGGCGTCGATGCGGCTCATGCGCGTGCTCCCACGGGCTGCACGGGCGTGTCACCGCTGCCCTCCGAGGGGGCCTTCGCCCCTAGGGGCGGCCCGTCGGGGCGCAACACCACGTTCACCACATGTTCTGATGGGCCGCCTTTGACGGACTGTCCTTGACAGCTGGGGCGGCAAAAGAAGTCGGCCCCGCTCAAGTCGGCCACCGTGCCAATGTCTTTGTCGCCACGCCCAGACAGGTTGACCAAGATGGATTGATCAGACGACATGGTTTTGGCCAGTTGCATGGCGTAGGCCACGGCGTGGCTCGACTCCAGCGCCGGGATGATGCCCTCGGTACGGCACAGGTAATGGAAGGCCTCCAAGGCTTCGGTGTCGGTGATGCCCACATACTCGGCGCGACCGATGTCTTTGAGGAACGCATGCTCGGGCCCCACGCCGGGGTAGTCCAGGCCCGCGCTCACGCTGTGGGTTTCGGTGATTTGGCCGTTCTCGTCTTGCAAGATGTAGGTGCGGTTGCCGTGCAACACGCCCGGCGCGCCCAGTTGCAGCGAGCATGAGTGGCGACTGGTGTCCATGCCTTCGCCGGCGGCTTCCACGCCGATCAAGCGTGTTTTCTCAAACGGGATGTAGGGGTAGAAGATGCCCATGGCGTTGCTGCCGCCACCCACGCAGGCCATCACCACATCGGGTTGTGCGCCTTGGTGCATGGTGGGCATTTGCGTGATGCACTCTTCGCCAATCACGCTTTGAAAATCGCGCACCATCATGGGGTAAGGGTGTGGTCCGGCCACGGTGCCAATGATGTAGAAGGTGTTGTCGACGTTGGCCACCCAGTCGCGCATGGCTTCGTTCAGCGCGTCCTTGAGTGTGCGGCTGCCACTCTCCACGGGCACCACGGTGGCGCCCAAGAGCTTCATGCGGTAGACATTGGGGCTTTGGCGCTTCACGTCTTCCGCGCCCATGTACACCACGCATTCCAAGCCGTAGCGTGCGCAAATGGTGGCGGTGGCCACGCCGTGTTGGCCCGCACCGGTTTCGGCAATCACGCGGGGCTTGCCCATGCGCTTGGCCAGCATGGCTTGCCCAATGGTGTTGTTGATCTTGTGGGCGCCGGTGTGGTTGAGGTCTTCGCGCTTGAGGTAAATCTGTGCGCCACCCATCTCACGGCTCATGCGGGCGGCGTGGTAGATGGGGGAGGGGCGTCCCACAAAGTGGGACAACTCGCTTTTGAACTCGGCGATGAAGGCCGGGTCGTGTTGGTATTTGGCATAAGCCTCTTTCAGCTCTTCGATCGCGTGGGTCAGGGTTTCGCTGACAAAGCTGCCGCCGTAATTGCCAAAGTGGCCGCGTGCATCGGGTTGTTGGTAGTTCGACATAAAGGTGCCTGCAAAAAGGAGTGGGGTTCGAACCCCAGCGCTTTGAAAAAGAAAAAGCTCGGCGCGTGGTTCAGTGCGCGTGCTGTGCGTCTGCGGCACGCACAGCGTCAGTGAAAGCGCGAATCAAGGCGGGGTCTTTGATGCCTTTGGCCGACTCCACGCCAGAACTCACGTCCACCGCCAGCGACAAGCCGCGGTCACGCAAGGCATGCAGGCCGTCTGTCACGTTGGCAGCGTTGAGTCCACCAGACAAGACGAGGTGAGCGTTGACGTTTTGAGGAAGCTGTGACCAATTGAATGCCTTGCCGCCACCGCCGTAACCGTCGACGTGGGCGTCGAGCAGCACCGCTTGGGCGTCTTTGTAATCGTGCGCGTATTTTAAGAGGTCAAACGGCGCTTCGCTTGCAGCAGCTTCAAGCGGAATGCGGGCGGCGCGAATCCAGCGTCGCCCCATCCTTTGGGCGATCTGGCGGCACTGCTCAGGCGTCTCGTCGCCATGGAACTGCAGCCAGGCACCCGGCACGCGCAAACAGGCCTGCGCAATGGCCTCAGAGGTTTCGTTGACAAACAGCAGCACAGGCGTGACAAAGGCTGGCAAGCGTTGCGCCAGTACTGCGGCACGTTCAGCGGTGACAGCGCGTGCGCTGGGTGGGTACAGCACAAAGCCCACGGCATCGACGCCCGCTGCCACCGCAGCGTCAACGTCTTGCTCTCGGGTCAGGCCACAAATTTTGATGCGGGTGCGGTTCATGGCAAACCATCATACGCAGGCGCGCCATTGGGCAAGCCCCAATGCGCGTCGTACTGCGGTCCTAAGAAATACAAGCCATCTGGGCTGAAGGTGCGGCTGGCCGCGTCCCGGCTGCGTGCTGCCAGTACCTCGGCCATCCATTCGGGCGGGTGGGTGCCTTCGCCAATCGGAACCAAACAACCCATGAGGTTGCGGATCATGTGGTGCAAGAACGCATTGGCTTCAAATTCAAAGCGCCAATAGGCCGACTGGGGTTGGGTGCTGCGCCGTGTGATGCGCAGGGAGCGCAGCGTTTTGACCGGGCTGAGCGCTTGGCAACTGGTGGCGCGAAAAGAGGTGAAGTCGTGCTCGCCCAACACATACCCAGCAGCTTGCTCCATGGCCTCGAGGTTGAGTGGGCGGTACACCCAACCCACGCGCCCCAGCTCCACACTGGGCCGGACCGGTGACTCCAACAACACATAGGCATAGCGACGTGAGACGGCGCTGCCCCGGCAGTGAAAGTCTCGGGGTACCTCTTGTGCCCATTGAACCGCAATGTCGAGTGGCAAAAAACTGTTGGTGCCACGCACCCATGAATAAGGATCGCGCACCAGTTCGGTGTCAAAATGAATCACTTGCATCAAGCCATGCACACCTGAGTCGGTGCGACCTGCGCACAAGGTTTGGATTCGTGTGGTGGTGAATTTTTGCAATGCCGCTTCAAGACGGTCTTGCACTGTTTTGCCTGAGAGCTGACTTTGCCAGCCTTCGTAGGCTTGGCCGTTGTAGCTCAAGCCCATGGCAATGCGCATCGGCTTTAACCTCGCTCAGCCAGCCACTGCTTGGCGCGGGCTTGCACCTCGCCTTTGGCTTCGCTGACCACTTCTTCCATCAGCGCGCGGCTGGTGTGCAGTTGGCCCAATTTCCAAAGCTCTTCAGCCAAGTCCATGCGCACCTTGAAGGGGTTGTCTTTGGACGGTTCGTCCAAATCCAGCGAGATGTCTGGAATGTCCAGGGTTGGGCGTGCCGGTTGTGCCTGGGCCACGACCGGTGCGTCATCAGGTTGGGGTTCTTCGGCGGCTGGGGAAGGTGCCGAGGTGAAGGGGGCCATGCTGGGCACAAACTGGGGTTCCAGATGGTCTGCATCGGGCAAGTCCAAGTCGAACTTCACATTCAGCGGGGGGAGACCTTGGATGTTGTCACCTTGCAGGCGGCTGGCACGTCGCATCCAAAGGCCAATCAAGACCAACAACCCGATCAAACTTCCAGCACCAACAGGTGCCATGGGGTGGTGGGTCAGTTGACTCAGCCAATCTTTGGGTTCTGAGGGAGGGGGCAAGTCGGCTTCAATGCCTGCTGAGGCCGCGTTGGCGGTGGCCGCAGCAATCTGACCCAGCTCTGCAATGTTGCGTCCCATTTCAGCGGCACGGCTGGCCACTTCTTGAGCTTGGCGCTGTTGCGCCAACTTGTCTTCGACGCCGCCTTGCGTGGGCTTGGTCAGTGTGAGTTTGTCTTCTTTGGCGCTGGCTTTTTTGTTTTGCACGCGCGCTTCCAGCTTGCCCGAACTGTCGCGGCTGGCTTTGGGTGCTGAGCCTCCCGGCGCGCGAGCGGCCAACTCGGCGCGGTATGCCTGGAAGTTGGCGGTTTGTACTTGAATTTCTTTGCGCGCTTCATCGCGCGACAAAGCCTTGGCCTCTTGCTCGGACGGCATGCTCAACAACGAGCCCGACTTCAGGCGGTTCACGTTGGCGTCGACAAACGCATCGGGATTGCTGCGCAGCATGGCGGCCAACATTTGGTCCAGCGACACATTGGCTGATTTGTTGCGCGCGGCCAATTCACTGGCCGTGTCGCCGCGCTGAACCTGGATGGTCGGGGTGCCACCGCTGAATGCCGCGGGCGAACTGACGGAGTGTGGACGACCGTCGTCCATCGACAAACTGAGGGCGCGCAGCAAGCGGCCATTGGCCCAGCGCAAGTCCAGCAACACGTCCAGGAAGTTGCTGGAGACCGTTTGCTGGCTGGTGATGGACAAGTAAGGTCGCCCGTCGTTGCGTTTGAGCAGTTTGACTTGGATCTCTAAGGCCGCACCTTGGCTGGTGGGTACCTCGAGTTTGGTGGCTTTGTAGACGTCTGGACTGGCCAGAGCAGCTTGGAAGTTGACCTGTTCCGCGGCAGCCATGTCCACAATGTCAATTTCAGCCTTGAGGGCTTCGCCTTGCTTGGACTGCACCATAGGGCGACTCAAAGTCAGCGCTTGCGCACTGCCAAACAGGGTCAAAGACAGGGCCGCCCACAACGCGGAGCGTTGGAACAGGTTGGATGCTGGGCGGAGGTCTCTGGTCATGGTCAGAATGGTAGCGGGTTTATTTCATCGCTCAAGCAAGATGCGAAGCATGCGACGCAGGGGTTCGGCAGCGCCCCACAGCAATTGATCGCCGACGGTGAAGGCGCCCAAATAATCGTTGCCCATCGCCAGTTTGTGCAAGCGGCCCACGGGCACGGTCAGGGTGCCGGTGACAGCAGCAGGCGTGAGGTCACGCTCAGAAATGTCACGTTGGTTGGGCACCACTTGGACCCAGTCGTTGGCTTGGGCCAAGATCGACTCAATCTCATCCATGGGCACATCTTGTTTGAGCTTGATGGTCAAGCCTTGCGAGTGGCAGCGCATGGCGCCAATGCGCACGCACAAGCCGTCAATCGGGATGCTGCCCGCGCTGCGGAAAGCCGGGTTGCCCAAAATCTTGTTGCATTCGGCGCCACCTTTCCATTCTTCTTTGCTTTGGCCGTGCTCGACCGGCACATCGATCCATGGAATCAAACTGCCAGCCAAGGCGGTGTTGCGGAAATTTTGGGTGGGAAATGCAGCGCTGCGCATGGTGGCCGAGACCTTGCGGTCGATGTCCAAGATGGCAGACGATGGGTTGGCCAAGTCGTCTTTGACGGCTTCGTGCAGGGCACCCATTTGGCTCAACAGCTCGCGCATGTTTTGAGCGCCAGCACCTGAGGCAGCTTGGTAGGTCATGGCGCTGACCCACTCGATCATGTGGTGCTTGAACAACCCCCCCATGGCCATCAACATCAGGCTGACGGTGCAGTTGCCGCCAATCCAGTTTTTGCCGCCTTGGGCAAGGGCAGTGTCGATCACATCGCGGTTGACGGGGTCGAGCACGATGACGGCGTCATCGGCCATGCGCAAGGACGACGCTGCGTCGATCCAGTGACCCGTCCAGCCTGCGGCGCGCAGCTTGGGGAAGACCTCTTTGGTGTAGTCGCCGCCTTGGCAAGTCAAGATGATGTCGCAGCGCTTGAGCGCAGCGATGTCATGGGCGTTTTGCAGCGTGGTTTCGTTTTTGGCTTGTGCAGGGGCTTTGCCACCCGCGTTGGACGTGGAGAAGAACACAGGTTCAATCAGATCGAAGTCTTTTTCTTGAACCATGCGGTCGATCAACACCGAGCCAACCATGCCGCGCCAACCAACTAAACCTACTAACTTGCTCATTTCAACGCCTATTCAGTTGCAATAAAAAGTGCCAGACCTGGCTGTTTGCCCGGCTCGTCTGGCCGGGGGGCGCACGACGAGACAGAGCGGTTCAGCCCTTGGTAGTCGTGGTTTTGGGGGTGAATGCACGCGCCCTCGCCGCAGCCTTAGCTGCTGGCGAGGGGTTCATGGGGATGAACGGACAGGCGTGAAACATGCTTCGATTGTATCGGATGGCGTTTGAGGCCTGCGCCAAACCCGCCTCTAGCGCCTGTGAAGTGGGTGCAACTTCAAGCGAGGATCAACGCAATGCGTTGACCACCGCGTCGCCCATTTGCGCCGTGCCTACCTTGGTGGTGCCCGCACTGTAGATGTCGGGCGTACGCAGGCCTTGGGCCAGCACAGCTTTGACGGCAGTTTCAATGCGGTCAGCCGCGGCGGCTTGGTTCAAGCTGAAGCGCAACATCATGGCGGCGCTCAGAATGGTCGCCAAGGGGTTGGCCACGCCTTTGCCCGCGATGTCGGGTGCGCTGCCATGGCTGGGCTCGTACAGACCTTGATTTTTGGAGTTCAAAGAAGCCGACGGCAGCATGCCGATGGAGCCCGTCAGCATGGAGGCTTCGTCGCTCAAGATGTCGCCGAACATATTGCCCGTCACCACCACGTCAAAGCGCTTGGGTTCTTTCACCAGTTGCATCGCGGCGTTGTCCACGTACATGTGGTCCAGCGCAATGTCGGGGTACTCGTGGCCCACTTCGGTCACCACGTCTTTCCAAAACTGGAAAGTCTCCAACACATTGGCTTTGTCGACGCTGGTCACGCGGCCTTCGCTGCCAGAGGCTTTGCGCTTGCGTGCGGCTTGGAAAGCCACGTGGGCAATGCGCTCAATCTCGGGCTTGCTGTAGCGCATCGTGTCAAACGCTTCCTCCGCGCCGGGAAAGTGACCATCGGTCGCCACGCGGCGGCCACGGGGTTGGCCAAAGTAAATGTCGCCGGTCAACTCACGAATGATCAGGATGTCCAGGCCCGAAATCAACTCAGGCTTCAAGCTCGATGCGCCCACCAATTGCTCGTAGCAAATCGCAGGGCGAAAGTTGGCAAACAGCCCCATGTTTTTGCGCAAACCCAAAATGGCTTGCTCTGGGCGAAGTGGGCGATCCAGGGTGTCGTACTTCCAATCGCCCACCGCACCAAATAGCACCGCATCCGATTGCATGGCCAGCTTGAGCGTGGCGTCGGGCAAGGGGTGACCGTGCGCGTCAAAGGCAGCACCGCCCACCAAGGCGGTTTCCATCTCAAACGACAGGTCCAACACATTCAAAACTTTGATGGCTTCGGCAACGATCTCGGTGCCAATGCCGTCTCCGGGCAAAACTGCAATTTTCATGCTGACTTTCTGTGTGTGCGTTACATCGTGTGTGCCAGCCAGGGCTTGGTGGCCAGGCGTTCGGCTTCAAAGGCACGGATCTTGTCGGATTGGCGCAGGGTCAGGCCAATGTCGTCAAAACCATTGAGCAAGCAGTATTTGCGAAAGGCTTGGACCTCAAACGCAATGGTTTCGCCCTGGGGACGAACCACCACTTGGTTTTCCAAATCAATGGTCAATTCATAGCCGGGAAAGGCCAGCACTTCATTGAACAACAGATCAACCGCCGATTCGGGCAACACGATGGGCAGCAGGCCGTTCTTGAAGCAGTTGTTGAAGAAAATGTCGGCAAAACTGGGTGCAATGACGGCTCGAAAACCGTATTGGTCAATCGCCCAAGGTGCATGTTCGCGGGATGAGCCGCACCCAAAGTTCTTGCGCGCCAACAACACCGATGCGCCTTTGTAGCGGGGTTGGTTGAGCACGAAGTCGGGGTTGGGTTGGCGACTGGCGGGGTCTTGGCCGGGCTCGCCCGGGTCCAGATAGCGCCATTCGTCGAACAGGTTGGGGCCAAAGCCCGTTTTGCGGATCGACTTTAAAAACTGCTTGGGAATGATGGCGTCGGTGTCGACGTTCTCGCGGTCCATGGGGGCCACCAGGCCTTTGTGGAGGGTGAATTTCTGCATGTTTAGGCCTTTCAAGCGAACTTGCGCACGTCTACAAAGTGGCCGTGAATGGCCGCTGCGGCTGCCATGGCAGGGCTGACCAAATGGGTACGACCTCCTGCGCCTTGTCGGCCTTCAAAGTTGCGGTTGCTGGTGGAGGCACAGCGCTCACCGGGCTCTAGGCGGTCGGCGTTCATGGCCAAACACATCGAGCATCCGGGTTCGCGCCACTCAAAGCCAGCGGCTTTGAAAATCTCGTGCAAGCCTTCCCGCTCGGCTTGTTCTTTGACCAAACCAGAGCCTGGCACCACCAAGGCCAGCTTGATGTTCTTGGCCACTTTCTGGCCCAGTTTTTTCACCACAGCAGCAGCTTCGCGCATGTCTTCGATGCGGCTGTTGGTGCAAGAGCCAATGAACACCTTGTCAACGAACAAATCATTGAGCGCTTTGCCGGGTTGCAAATTCATGTAGGTCAATGCGCGCTCAATCGCGCTGCGCTTGTTGGCGTCTTTCTCTTTGTCGGGGTCGGGCACGAGGCCCGTGATGTCAAGCACCATCTCGGGCGAGGTGCCCCAAGTGACCTGGGGCAAGATGTCTTCGGCTTTCAACTCCACCACCGCGTCAAACGTGGCGTCGTGGTCAGAGTGCAAAGTCTTCCAGTAGGCCACGGCTTGGTCCCATTCCACACCCGTTGGCGACAGGGGGCGACCCTTGACGTACTCGATGGTTTTGTCGTCCACCGCCACCAGGCCAGCACGCGCGCCGCCTTCGATGGCCATGTTGCACAAGGTCATGCGACCTTCCATGCTCAGCGAGCGAATGGCCGAGCCGGCAAATTCCACCGTATAGCCTGTGCCTCCCGCCGTGCCAATCTTGCCAATGATGGCCAGCACCACGTCTTTGCCTGTCACGCCCTTGGCCAACTGCCCCTCGACTCTGATGAGCATGTTCTTGGCTTTTTTGGCCAGCAGCGTTTGCGTGGCCATCACGTGTTCCACCTCAGAGGTGCCAATGCCGTGCGCCAATGCGCCAAAAGCACCGTGGGTTGAGGTGTGGCTGTCACCGCAGACCACCGTCATGCCAGGCAGGGTGGCGCCGTTTTCGGGGCCAATCACGTGAACAATGCCTTGGCGCTTGGACATGAACGGAAAGAAAGCGGCTGAACCAAATTCCTTCATGTTGGCGTCGAGCGTGGTGATTTGCTCTTTGCTGATGGGGTCGGTGATGCCGTCGTAGCCCAACTCCCAGCCTGTAGTGGGGGTGTTGTGGTCCGCCGTGGCGACGATGGAACTCACACGCCAAACCTTGCGGCCGGCTTGGCGAATGCCTTCAAAAGCTTGCGGGCTGGTGACCTCGTGCACCAAGTGGCGGTCGATGTACAAAATGGCCGTGCCATCTTCCTCGGTGTGGACGACATGCTCGTCCCAGATCTTGTCATATAGAGTGCGTGCCATGAATATTCCTTGTCTCGGTTACATGATTTTATGCGGGCGCCGCTGAAGGAACCCTTAAAAACAAAGATAATCCAGTCACCTATGTATGGCCTGTGTGGCTTGAAGGACTTTTATGGCTGAACAAGCTGCGCTGGCAAACAACCTCGTGATTGGCGAGGGCGTCACCTTCAACGGCTCCATCGTGGCGCCTGGCAAGGTACTCATCAGTGGTACCGTGACAGGCCAGCTCCAGGCCGATGACTTGCAAATTGGCAAGAACGGCAAAGTCACTGGCAAAGTTCAAGCGCGCGAAATCGATGTGCATGGTGAGCTCAACGAAGACATCATTTGCAAAGACCATATCCTGATTCACAGCACCGGCAAAGTCACGGGCAGCCTGGAATACTCAGAACTCGAAATTCAGCGCGGTGGCCGTTTCCACGGCGACATGAAGCAGCGCTAAAGCCCGGGGTGTGCGGCGCCCCGGCGTCTCTACTGTCATGTCGTCACCTGACAATGCGCACATGAGAATATTTCACATCAGTTCCCACGCCGTGACGGAGACGGCAGCATTGCCGCAAGACATGCCCGAGCAAGGCTTTGTCTGGATGGCCTTTGCGCGCCGTGAATTCGAAGTCATGCAACAGTCCATCCAGAACACGCTGGAGCAAATGTGCGGTGCACAAATTGTCGACTTGCATGTGTCGGATGTGCTCAACAACCAGTTGCCTTCACATTACGACTACACCTCCGATTACCACTTGATGGTGTTTCGTCGCTTGGCTGCTGGGCAAACAGAATCCGACTTGTCACAACCCGGCGCCATCTTGCACCGCTCGCGTGACAAAGGCGGTCCTCCCGTACTCCATCGCATTGACACCAGTCCCGTGGCTTTTGTTGTGTTTGATCGTGTGGTGGTCACGGTCCATCCCACCGATTGCGCGGTGCGAGACAGCTTTGCGGCGCGCTTGCTTCACACGGCGCATGCCTCCGTGCACCAACAGGGCAATCGCATGCCATTGAGTCCAGCCGACTTGATGTTGCGTGTCATCAGTCAAATGGTTGATGGGTACCTGAACCTGCGGCGGGAGCTGACCCGGCAACTCGACCATTGGCAGAGCGAACTCATCAACCCCAACACCCGTTTCAACAACTGGAGTGCGTTGTTGGACGCACGCTTGTCATTGCACCATTTGGATGAAATCTGTGAAGACCAGCGGGCGGCCATCCAAGACTGGATCGATGCCTTGGATGCCGTCATCGAACCCCAAGCCGAGCTTGTGCGCTCGTTCGAGTTGCTCAAAGTTCGCAGCCGTGATGTGTTGGAGCACATTGAGCGCGTGGTCCACCATGTGCGTCGCTTAGAACAAAGCGCCGAAACTGCGGTGCAAATGCATTTCAATGCGCAAAGCAACCGCACCAACGACATCATGCGCACCCTCACCGTGTTGACGGCTATCTTCTTGCCGTTGAATTTGATCACCGGATTTTTTGGCATGAACTTCGAGACCTTCCCCGTGCTTCACGACGAGCAAGGCCTCTGGTGGACCTTGGTGAGCATGGGGCTGCTGGCCGTGGCGCTGGTGGTGTTTTTTTGGCGCAAACGCTACCTGGGGCAAACCAGCTGACCTTCTGCGGCGTTCAGTACTTTTCTGGGACCACCATGTCATCTGGGACCGGATGACGGATGTAGTCGGGGTTGCGCACCCGGGCTGGCATTTGCACCTGGTCGTGCGGAATTTCGTGGTAATTGAAATGACCCAACAAGTGGTCGATGCAATTGAGTCGTGCGCGTTTTTTGTCCACCGCTTGCACCACCCACCAGGGGGCTTCAGGAATGTGGGTGCGTTCGATCATGGTTTCTTTGGCACGTGTGTAGTCTTCCCAACGACGGCGGCTCTCCAAGTCCATCGGGCTGAGCTTCCATTGCTTGAGGGGGTCGTGGATACGTCCCAAGAAGCGGGCATGTTGTTCGTCATCGGTGATCGAAAACCAGTACTTGATCAGTGTGATGCCACTGCGTGCCAGCATCTTTTCAAACTCGGGCACGGTGCGAAAAAACTCTTCGTATTCGTCGTCGTTGCAAAATCCCATCACGCGTTCAACCCCAGCGCGGTTGTACCAACTGCGGTCAAACAACACGATCTCGCCGGCGGCCGGCAAATGGGCCACATAGCGCTGAAAGTACCACTGAGTGCGTTCACGGTCGTTGGGGGCGGGCAGTGCGGCAACCTTGCAGACACGTGGATTCAGCCGTTGCGTGATGCGCTTGATCACGCCGCCTTTACCCGCCGCATCCCGTCCTTCAAACAAAATCACGACCCGCTGGCGTGTGGCCACCACCCAGTCTTGCAGCTTCACCAATTCGCCTTGCAAACGCAGCAACTCCCGGAAGTAAACCGCGCGGTTGACTTGCCCTGGCTCGTTCAATGAGCTGCTGTTTTCGTCGGCACCATCTTCGAACGACATTTCCAGCTCTTCATCGATCGAGTCCAAAATGTCTTCGCGCAAACGACGGATTTGCTCGTCGTCCAAGGGAGTGTTGCTTTGTGTCATTTTGCGATTTCCTTTAAACTTCATCTTGCTTGAATTGCGTGGCATTTTGATGACATTTTGTCACCGCATTTTCACAATTGCTCGCTACATTGAGTTGCAATTTCGCAAAGTGCTGATTTCGAGGTGACATTATTTTTAGGTCTATCACGCGCGCCTTCGTCCTTTGTGCATTGGCATATGTAGTTTCCGGTTGTGCGGTTCGCCCTTACGTGTTGGATCAAACCGCAGCGGCCTTGTCGTCTCAATCGCAATCGCCAGAAGACGACTTGGTGCTGGCGCGCGAAGCCAGTGCCTTCTACCTCAAACTGTCTGAGTCTGTGTTGCGTGAAGTGCCAGGCAACCTGCCATTGGCCGCTTCTGTGGCCGCAGGATTCACCCAATACGCCTATGCCTTCGTGGCGCTGGAAGCCGACAAGCGAGAGCCGCAAGATGCCGCTGCCGCCCAGCAACTGCGTGAGCGCGCAGCGCGCCTGTACGCACGTGCCCACCGGCACGCCATGGCCGCACTCGAAGCCTCGACGCCCGGCTTTACCCAGTCCTTGGGCCGCCCGGATGCGCTTCAAGCAATTCGTTTGACAACGGCGCAAGTGCCCGTCGCCTATTGGGCTGCGGCCTCTTGGGGCGGATGGATTTCTTTGTCCAAGGACAACCCAGACATCGTGGCGGATTTGCCCACGGCCATTCAACTCGCCAAGCTGGCTTGGCTCAAGCAACCCGATTTTTCACAAGGGGCCCTGTCCAGCTTGATGGGGACGTTTGAGGCTGCACGACCCGGCGGCTCAGCCGCACAAGCTGCGGTTTATTTTGAACAAGCCGTGGTGGCGGGTGCAGGCCAAAGTGCCGGCGTGTATGTGGCGCAAGCGGAGAGCCTAGCTCTGCCCAAAGGGGATCGGGCCAGTTTTGAAGCCTTGCTGCACAAAGCCGTGCAGGTCGCCACCCTTCACCGCAATTTGCCAAACGACATCATGCGTGAGCGTGCCACATGGCTGCTGGGCATGGCAGACGATCTTTTCTGAAAGCTTTCCTTGTCTTCATTCATTTCTTTTTGCCTTGCCTGTATTGTGGCTTTCACCGTAGGCGTTAGCCACGCGGCCGACAAACAGTTGCGCTTGGGTACTTTGGCCCCCAAGAACTCGCTCTACCACCGGCAGTTGATGGAGGTCGGTGAAGCTTGGCGTGCCGCTCAAGGTGCGGGAGCCAAATATGTGGTCTTCCCGGATGGCAGCCAAGGGGGCGAGACCGAACTGGCGCGACGCATGCGCATTGGACAACTGCAAGGTGCCTTGTTGTCGGTGGTGGGCTTGCACGAAATTGAGCCCTCCATCAGCGCCCTCCAAGCCATGCCTTTGCTTTTTAAAAGTTGGGAAGAGGTGGACTATGTGCGCGAAAAAATGCGCCCTGCCATGGAGAAAAAGTTTTTTGACAAAGGCTTTGTCGTGTTGGCTTGGGGTGATGCCGGTTGGGTCCGTTTCTTTTCCAAGGACCCTGCCTTCAGGCCCGACGACTACAAAAAGATGAAATTTTTTGCTTGGGGGGGTGAGGCAGACCAACAAGAGATCATGAAAAGCTTGGGTTACACCCCGGTGCCCTTAGAGACGAGTGACATCTTGCCCTCGGTGCAGACCGGCATGATCAACGTGGTGCCATCCACCCCTTACTTTGCGCTCGCCAGTCAAATCTACACCATGGCCCCCAACATGTTAGACATCAACTGGGCGCCCATTGTGGGTGCCTTGGTGGTGACGAAAAAAGCCTGGGACGACATGTCACCCGCCACCCAAGAGGTGGTGCGGGCCGCGGGTGAAAAAGCAGGCGCGCAAATTCGCAGCAAAGCGCGACTTGAAGTGGAAGAGGCTGTGGATGCCATGAAAAAACGGGGACTCACCGTCAACCGACCCAACCCAGAACAATTGCGTGAATGGAACGAGTTGGCCGACAAACTCTATCCCCGCATTCGCGGGACCTTGGTGCCCGCCGACACCTTTGACGAAGTCATGCGCCACCTCAAAACCTACCGTTCCAGCAAGGCCAAGTGATGGGGCTCCGTTGGCGCGTGGATGAGGCCTTGGCCAGCCTGGCCTTGGTGCTCATGGCTTTGATTCCTTTGGTTGAAATCTTGGCGCGCCCCATGCTCGGCAAGGGGGTGGAAAACGCCCCCATCTTGGTTCAACACCTGGGCCTGTGGATGGCCATGTGCGGTGCCTTGGCGGCTGAGCGACATGGCCATCTGTCGAGCTTGGGCGCTTTGGTACCGGGCCGCCAAGGGTTGGCGCATGCCAGTGCGGGCGTGATTTGCGGAGTGCTGGCTTGGTCGTGTTGGCAATTGGTCCTCAGCGAGCGAGATGCGGGTCAGCAACTGGCCTATGCCGTGCCCGTGTGGTGGGTTCAAGCCATCATGCCGCTTGGCTTTGCCCTCTTGGGAGCCAAGCTGGCCATGCGGGGTGTGGCACAGCCCACCCTGCGCTGGCTCAGTGGAGCGTTATGGCCCTTGTTGGGCTTCTTGGTGGGACGTGCCTTTGACGGACAGTCCCTTGCCTTGTGGCCCATTGGGTTGGGCTTGTTGTTTGTTTTGTTGTGTGGTGCCCCCATCTTTGCCGTGCTGGGGGGCTTGGCGTTGGCGCTGTTTTGGCAAGACGGTTTGCCATTGGCCTCGGTGGCTTTGTCGCATTACCAAATCACCGTCAACCCCTCATTGCCCGCATTGCCCCTGTTCACCTTGGCAGGCTTGGTGTTTGCACGCACCGGCGCTGCCCAGCGTTTAGGGGCTGTCTTTTTAGCCTTGTTTGGCGGTGGCGTGATGGGTTCGGTCGTGGCTGCTGCGGTCTTGTGTTCGTGTTTCACTGCCTTCACGGGCGGCAGCGGTGTCACCATCTTGGCCTTGGGGGGCTTGTTGCTTCCGTTGCTGCGCAACGCAGGTTACCCCGAGTCCAAAGGCATCAGTTTGGTCACCAGCGCCAGCGCCTTGGGGGTGTTGTTGGCGCCCTCGGTGCCACTCATCATGTACGCCATCATCGCGCGCGTGCCCATCAACACCATGTTCTTGGCGGGCTTGGTGCCTGCGGTGGTGATGGTGGGGTGTTTGTTGGTGTTTGGCGGCTATTTGAGGTCTTCTCCCTTGCGGGCGAGTTCACCTGCTGCCGCGCCTGCCATGCTCACACCGTTGGGTGTGGCTTGCTGGGCTGCCAAATGGGAAATCCTCGCCCCCGTGGTGGCCATTGGCTCCCTGGCCAGTGGCATGGCAACGCCCACGGAAAGCGCTGCGCTCACAGCCTTGTATGCAGTGGCGACGCAGGCATTGGCGCACCGTGAATTGGGCTGGCGCTTGCTGGGCCATTGTTTGTCCGAGTGCGCGCAAATCATTGGCGGGGTCATGCTCATCTTGGGCATGGCTTTGGGTCTGACCAATTACTTTGTGGATGCTGGCATTCCAGACTTGGCGGTGGATTGGGTTCAATCGGTCACCCAAAACAAATGGGTTTTCTTGGTGGCCTTGAATGTGTTCTTGTTGTTCGCTGGTGCGTTGATGGAAATTTATGCGGCCATCGTGGTGTTGGTGCCCTTGCTGCTGCCACTGGCGCAGAGCTATGGCATTGACCCGGTCCACTTTGGCATCATTTTCCTGGCCAACATGGAGATGGGCTTTTTGTGTCCCCCTGCGGGCATGAACATTTACTTTGCCTCAGCGGTATTCCAGCAACCACTTCGCCGGGTCGCGCTGTCGGTGTTGCCTGCACTGGGGGCTATTTTTGTCGGTACCTTGCTGATCTCTTGGTTGCCGTTGCTGGCTTTGGGTTTGCCAGGCTTGGTCAGTGATTGGTTGCACTGAGCGCTTCAAGTTGTGCAGACACGCTCAGGTGCGACAACTGGGCCAGTGATTTACGCGTATGGCCTTTGGACGGTAAGGCCTCCCCTGTGCTCAAGCGCACGGTGATGGACGGAGCCGTCAAAATTTTGTGCAGCGACTCGACAAACCCAATCTCGCCCACAAATGCCGGGACCAAGCAGTGTTCACCTGTTTGGTCGTTGACGTAGCGCAAGGCCATGGGGTGAACGTCGACCTCACGTTCAATCGCTGCTTCAAACAAGTTGGCGTGGAAGTGGCGCACCGCGTGACCCTCGGTGCTGGTGCCCTCTGGAAAGCCGGTCACCCGATACCCCTGTGCCAGAGCCTCGCTCACATCGCGCACCATCTGGCGCGCGGAACTGGGCGAACCTCGGCTGACAAACACCACCTCACAGGCCTGCACAATTGCACCCACCACAGGCCAACTGCGCACCTCTTTTTTGGCCACAAAAATGCTGGGTTGCAGGGACTGGATCACCAGCACGTCCAGCCAAGACACATGGTTGGCCACCAGCAGCTGAGGACTCTCAAACATGGGGCTCAAGTTGGATTCAGGGGACAGGTGAACCGTCACCCCCATGCCGCACAAGGTGCGTTGCGACCAAGCTTGAATTTCGGCCCACTTCGCCTCGCGGCTCAAACGCGGGCAACGCACCCACAAGATCCAAAAAGCTTCGATGAATGCCCCTATCAGGCGGAGGTACTTGATCAACATGGTGGTGAATGAGCTTAGGTTTGCTGTGTGACAAATGGGTGACTTGTCGAAGAGCATGTCACCAAATCTTCATTGTTTTGACTTGCTTGCGTCATGTCATGTCCCAAGAATAAAGCCATTGCAACACACAGCCATTCCTTCACATCACAAGGACCCCCGATGAAAGAACTACCAAACCCCACCATGCCATTGTCCATGATCGACTTGCCCAGGGGGTCACTTCATCGACACGATCTTGAAACTCAAAAAGTTCCTGTCACCACGCCAACCAAAAACGGTCGTTCGGGTTTGATTGTTCAATGGGCCAAGCATCAAGACGAGGTGCGTGAAGCTCAGCGCTTGCGCTACAACGTGTTCGCCACCGAAATGGGCGCTCGCTTGAAAGACAGCATCCCTGGCCACGACATTGACTTGTTCGACGACTTTTGTGAACACCTCATCATCCGCGACGATGTGACCCATCAAGTCATTGGCACCTACCGTGTGCTCACGCCTGCCCAAGCCAAACGCATTGGCAGCACTTACTCGGATCTGGAATTCGACTTGACCCGCTTGCGAGCTTACCGCGAACGCATGGTGGAACTGGGCCGCAGCTGCGTGCACCCCGAGCACCGCCACGGTGGCGTGATCATGGCCTTGTGGGGCGCATTGGCCGAGTTCATGGTGCGCAACAAGTTGGATGTGATGATCGGTTGTGCCAGCATTCCCATGCTGCACCAAGGCGTGGTCAGTGGTGAGGTGGCCGCCAGCATTTGGCACCAGCTCAAACAAACCCATTTGGCCGACATCGAATACCAAGTGCGTCCCCGCTTGCCTTTGCCCTTGGACAACTGGGAAGTCAGTGCAGCCTTTGAGCCGCCTGCACTGATCAAAGGTTATTTGCGCTTGGGTGCCAAAGTGTTGGGTGCCCCAGCATGGGATCCTGATTTCAACACCGCAGACTTGCCGATGTTGATGAAGATCAACGACATGCCCCCACGGTACCGCAAACACTTCTTAGGTGCTTGATGCACTACCGCGCAGTTTTTATTTCTGATTTGCATTTGGGCACGCCCGGTTGTCAAGCTGAGGCCCTGTTGGACTTCTTGAAAGAGCACACCAGCGACTATTTGTATTTGGTGGGTGACATCGTGGATGGCTGGCAATTGCGTCGCAACTGGTATTGGCCACAAGCGCACAACGACGTGGTGCAAAAGCTGTTGCGCAGAGCCCGCAAAGGGTGCGAAGTGATCTACGTGCCAGGCAATCATGACGAATTTGCGCGTCACTTTTTGGGCCACCAGTTTGGTGGCATCGCGGTGACTGACGAAGCGGTTCATGTCATGGGCGATGGCCGCAGGCTTTGGGTGATTCACGGCGACTACTTCGATGCTGTGGTGCAACAGGCCAAGTGGTTGGCCTATGTGGGTGACTACTTGTACGAGTTCACACTCAAGCTCAACCGCTACCTCAACAACTTGAGGGGGCGCTTGGGCCTGCCCTATTGGTCCTTGTCTGCTTACCTCAAACATAAGGTTAAGAAGGCCTTGAACTACGTCACCGACTTTGAAAAAGCAGTGGCCCATGAGGCTGCCAAACGCGGTTACCAAGGGGTGGTTTGTGGCCACATTCACCGCGCCGAAATTCGCGAGGTGGACGGTGTGTTGTATTGCAACGATGGTGATTGGGTGGAGAGCCGTACCGCCTTGGTTGAAACCACCGATGGCAAACTGGAACTTTTGCAGTGGCCAGCGTACCAGCAAGAAAGCACCTCCGGTGTCATGAAGGTGGCGTAATGCCCAAATGAAAATCGCCCTTGTCACCGATGCATGGCGACCTCAAATCAACGGGGTGGTCACCACCTTGGTTGAGTTGGTGGCGCATTTGCGTGATCAAGGTCATACGGTCGAGGTCATCCATCCGGGTTTGTTCCAAACCCGTCCCTGTCCAGGCTATGCAGGCATTGACTTGGCGGTGCGGCCCTACCTGGGCGTGGCGCTACGCTTGGCTGCTTGTGCACCAGAAGCCATCCACATCGCCACCGAAGGGCCCATAGGCTGGGCGGCACGTCGTTTTTGCTTGCGCCACAAATGGCCTTTCACGACCGCCTACCACACCCGATTTCCAGAAATACTCAAAGCCGCTTTGCGTATGCCTTTGTGGCTGGGCTATGCCTTGTTCAGGCATTTCCATCGCCCCTCCTCCGGGGTGATGGTGCCCACCCATGGCGTCATGCGCTTGTTGGATGGCAAAGGGTTCAAAACCTTGCGTGCTTGGACCCATGGCGTAGACACCGAGTTGTTTGCGTTCTCGCCGCAAGCGCGCAACAACGACTTGTTAGCCGGGCTCAAGCGTCCCATCGCGTTGTACGTCGGACGGGTCTCCTACGAAAAAAATATCGATGCCTTTTTGGACATGCCCTGGCACGGCAGCAAAGTCGTCTGTGGTGTGGGGCCGTTAGAAAAAACATTGAAGTCGCGCTACGACGGCGTGCGTTGGTTGGGGGTGTTGCCTCGCGATGTGCTGGCAGGCGTCTATGCCGGCGCAGATGTCTTCACATTTCCAAGCCGCCATGAAACCTTTGGCTTGGTCATGTTGGAAGCCATGGCCACCGGGACCCCTGTGGCGGCATTCCCGGTCGATGGTCCTTTGGAGGTGTTGACGGCCTCGGAAGAAGCGCCTTTCCAACGCAAAGGGGGCGTGTTGAGCGAAGACCTGGGCCAGGCCAGTTTGGAGGCGCTCGCCATACCGCGCACCGAAGCCAGGCAGCAAGCTTTGAACTTCAGTTGGGAAGAATCAACCCGCTTGTTTGTCCAGCATTTGATGCCCATCCAACGCATGCCCGTGTTTCATGCCAACCGCCTCAGTGATCCCGTCTTTGACACTTATCTGAAAAGTACCAGGCGTTATGCAGACTATCGGCTTGTGACAAATGAGGTGTTGCCCAGCGTGTTTTCAAAAGTCCCCGTGGTCATATCCAACGACTTTAGCAATTCAGAGCCGCGACTGAATGTGTCATGGGGTGGCGATCCATCCAGCAAGTTCGGCATAGGTTTCCCTGCAATGCGCGGAAAATTCCTGATTCATCGTGGTGACCAAGTGTGGGCTGTCCAAGGATCTGATGAGCTGACCCGAACGTTGTTCACACTGCACGCTGAGTGATATTTTGAATACTTTGGAATAATATTTTGGGGGTTTGGAAGAAAAACACAGATTTGTCATAACCTGTGGAAACACTAGCCGCATACACTTCACACCCTGTATGCCACCTTCAATTTCTCCAAAAAACAACAATTCACACGACGCAACTCCTGTGTGGCTTGACCGTGACCTGAGCCTGCTCGCTTTCAATGCCCGTGTGCTGGATTGGGCCAAGCGCCCAGAAGTGCCCTTGCTTGAGCGCTTGCGGTATTTGTGCATCGTGTCATCCAATTTGGATGAGTTTTTCGAGGTGCGTGCCGCCTTGCACCACAGCATGGCCAACCCCAAAGCCGCACCCGATGCCGCTGGTGCCCAAGCCCAGCAATCCTTGAGCAAGCTGGCGCATGAATTGGTGGACGAGCAATACGCCCTGTACAACGACGTGTTGTTGCCGGCATTTGCCAAAGAAGGCATACGCATCCTGTCGTTCGGTGAACGCACCTTGGTGCAGCACCGCTGGGTCAAAACATTTTTTGAACGCGAAGTGCGCCCTTTGCTGTTGCCCGTGGGCTTAGATCCGGCGCACCCGTTTCCGCAAGTGGCCAACAAGTCGCTCAACTTCATCGTGCACCTTTCAGGCAGCGATGCCTTTGGACGCGACAACGAAATTGCCATCGTCAAAGTACCTCGCAGCTTGCCGCGCTTGATTCGTTTGCCCGACAAACTGTCTGGTAAGCGCATGTTGTTTGTCTCCATCTCCAGTGTCATTCGTGCCCATTTGGCCGACTTGTTTCCTGGTCGCGTCGTGGGGCAGTTCTCGCAGTTCCGCGTCACACGCCATTCGGACTTGGCGGTAGACGAAGAGGATGTGAAAAATCTGCGCACCGCCTTGCGCCAAGGTTTGGTGCATCGCAACTACGGGCAAGCGGTTCGCTTAGAGGTGTCGTCGGGTTGTTCTGAATACTTGTCTGACTTTTTGCTGCAACAGTTTGAGCTGCCGGTCTCTGCTTTGTATCGGGTGCATGGGCCTGTCAACTTGGTGCGCTTGAACCAACTGATTGACCTGGTCGACAGCCCCGCCTTGCTGTTTCCCAGCTACCACGCCAGTTACCCGCACCAACTGTCCACGGTCAGCTCCATCTTTGAACGACTGCAAATCGGGGACGTGTTGATTCACCAGCCCTTTGAGAGCTTTGATGGTGTTTTGGCCTTTTTGCGTGAAGCCGTGCGCGACCCCCAAGTGCTGGCCATCAAGCAAACCATTTACCGAACCGGCGCAGATTCCTCCTTGATGGAGTTGCTGCGCGAAGCGGTGCAACGTGGCAAAGAAGTCACGGTGGTGGTGGAGCTCAAAGCGCGTTTTGACGAAGAGGCCAACATCAATTGGGCTGAAAAGCTGGAGTACATCGGCGCGCAGGTGGTGTACGGCGTGGTGGGCTTGAAAACCCATGCCAAGATGCTGTTGGTGTCACGCCGTGAGGGGCGCAGCATTCGCCGCTATGCCCACTTGTCGACCGGCAACTACAACCCACGCACGGCCAAGCTTTACACCGACGTGAGCCATCTCACGGCCGAGCCCAAACTCACCCAAGACATCGAAAACGTGTTCAGCTTGCTGGCCAACCAAAGCAAGATCCCGCGCTTGAACAAGCTGTGGTTGGCACCGTTCAATTTGCAGCGCAACCTGATGGATTTGGTAGACAAAACCGCACAAGCCGCCTCAGGTGGCATGACCTGCCGCATTGTGTTGAAGATGAACACACTCACCGATGAAAGGCTCATGGAAGCGCTGTTGCGCGCGGGCCAAGCGGGTGTGTCCATCGACTTGATCGTGCGTGGTGCCTGCATGTTGCCCGCGCAACGCCCAGGCTTGAGCGAGAACATCCGTGTGCGCTCCATCATTGGACGTTTCTTAGAGCACTCACGGGTGTTTTATTTCCTCAAAGGCCAATCCGAATCTTTGTATTTGTCCAGCGCCGACTGGATGAACCGCAACATGTTGCGCCGAGTGGAACTGGCGTGGCCGGTGGAAGACCCCGCCTTGCGTCGACGCATCGTGGATGAGTGCTTGATGTCGTCTCTCAAAGACAACGTGGACGCTTGGATTCTCAACTCAGACGGACACTACACGCGTGTGGCACCTGCGCGCTCACGCGCACTCAAGCCCAAACCTTTGCAAAGTGCGCAGAGCGCATTGATGGCTGTTTACAACACCAAACCCTAAGGAGGCCCCCATGGATTTGATCTTGTGGCGTCACGCAGAAGCAGAGGTGGCTGAGGAGGGGAGTGATGATTTGTCGCGTCAACTCACCCCCAAGGGCGAGCGACAGGCAGCTCGCATGGCCGTTTGGCTAGACCGCCATTTGCCTGACAGCACCCGTGTGTTGGTCAGTCCTGCCAGGCGAACCGAGCAAACGGCTCAGGCACTGGGGCGCAAATACAAACTGCGCGATGAGCTGGTGCCCGAGAGCAGCCCAGACGATGTGCTGGGATTGGTCAAGTGGCACCCCGAGACAGGCCCCCAAGCCAAGGGCACTGTGTTGGTCGTGGGCCACCAGCCTTACTTGGGCGAAATCGTCTCTCGGCTGATCGGCATGAATGATGCCATCTGTCCCGTGCGCAAGGGCTCGGTCTGGTGGCTGCGCGCTCGCCTGCGAGAAGGGCAGCTCCAAACGGTCTTGATGACGGTGGCCAGCCCAGATCTTATTTCGCGTGCGTGGGACGACCGGTCTTGAGTTTGAAATAAAACCTTCATCGGGGTGACATCCCCGCACTTTGTAATTCTCCAGAGCTTATTCGTAAGCCGTTTGAATGTATTCAACCTCTGGAGCAATTACCGCATGTCAAATTCCGTCGTACACACCCGTAGAAAATTCATGGGCGTCTTGGGTGCCGCACCTTTCGCCTTGAGTGGCTCTTCGTTGCTGGCCCTGACTGCCTGCGGCAGCGGTGGGGGATCATCCTCTTCCACCGTTGCATCGATCGCTTTCAACGGCATGGCGTCCCCCAGTGCGGTGGCAGACCAAGCCACCGTGTTCACCAGTGCCACCGTGGACATCACCTACACCGATGGCAGCAAAAAACTCGCGCAGGCTTTGGGCTACAAAGCGCTGTACAAAACAGGCGACAGTTTGACCACGCCGTCTGGCGATGCTGTCATTGCCGGCGGTTACTACTACCCCGATGGCGTCACCCCCATCATTGACCGCTCGACATCCACCGCTTCTCAGTTTTACTCGGACTGTCCAGACGGCACATCCCTCATCAAACTCGCCAGCCCCACCGTGTCAGGTATCACCGGCAACACCTTGTTCCTGGTCACGCAGTTTGAATACAAGAGCTACAACAATGCGGGCACCAGCATGTACGGTTTGCTGCCTTCGCCGATAGGCATTGCCACCTTGCAACAAAACACCAGCACGGGTGAGCTGAGCACCAAGTATTACTACAACGTGCCTACAGCGGATGTCCATGGCCTGTGGATCACCTGCGCAGCCAGCATTTCTCCTTGGAACACCCACCTGTCCAGCGAAGAGTACCCACCTGACGCTTGGCTGGTTGACAACAACACGGCGGGCTCAACCCTGACGCAGTTCCAAACCTTCAGCACCAACACCTTTGGCAGCACCACCGCAGCCAAGCCTTACCACTACGGTCATGTGCCCGAAGTCACCGTGCATGCGGACGGCACAGGAACGATCAAAAAACACTATTGCTTGGGCCGTTTGTCGCGCGAATTGGTTCAGGTCATGCCAGACAACCGCACCGTGCTGATGGGCGACGATGCCACCTCGGGCGGCATGTTCATGTTCATTGCCGACGTGGCGGGTGTTTTGTCTTCGGGTACTTTGTATGCCGCGCAATTGACGCAAACCAGTGCCGCTGGTGCCACCGACGGTGGTGCTTTCACCATCGCATGGATCAGTCTGGGCAGTGCCACCAGCATTGAAATTGAGGCGCTGGCCAACACCCTCAAAGCCACAGACATCATGACCGTCAGAACGGCAGATCCCGTGGATGCCACCTTCACCAAGATCAACTATGGTGCCGGCCAACAGTGGATCAAAATCAACACCGGCATGGAGAAAGCGGCCGCCTTTTTGGAGACCGAGCGTTATGCGGCCTTCAAAGGCGCCACCATGGAGTTCACCAAACTTGAAGGTGTGACGGTCAACGTCAAAGACAAAAAAGCTTACTTTGCCATGTCGGCTATCAAGGACACCATGACGGCCAACGGGTATGTCAGCGACATCATCAAGTTGACGGCCATCAAGGCAGGTGGAACCTATGAAGCGGTGTTGGGGACCGACGCCACCATCGGCAGCGATTGGGTGCCCAAGAGCATGTCTGTTCCTACCGCTTTGTTGGGCGCTGACATCACAGTCGATGCCAACGGCAACACCGCAGTGGTTGACAAAATTGCCAATACCGACAACGTCAAGTACTCGGAAGCCATGCGTACCTTGTTCATCGGCGAAGACTCTGGCGCGCATTTGAACAACTATGTCTGGGCCTACAACGTTGACAGCAAGTCTTTGTCTCGTATTTTGTCTGTGCCAGCTGGTGCAGAGTGCGTGTGCTTGAACCCGATTGACAATTTGAACGGCTTTTCTTACGTCATGTCAGGCTTTCAGCACCCGGGCGACTGGACTTTCATCACCCCAGGACAAGATGCTTTGAAAGCCGCTGTCAAAGCGAACTGGGGCAACAACAACAAAGCTGCCGTGGGTTACATCACGGGCTTGCCTAAGATTGGCTAAGCCACTCAGCATCTGCTGAGTTTTCAACACGCATGAAAAAGCCCGATCACCGATGAGGTGATCGGGCTTTTTTGCATCCCTCAGTTATTTCGCGTGCGTGGGACGACCGGTCTTGATGGTTGGCACATTGCTCAACGCAGCTTTGAACTGAATGTCGCTCATGGCCGCCAATGCTTTGATGCCAGCGCGCAGCAACTCGCTCTTTTTCACGGCTTGACCCAATTTGCCACCGCGCACCTTCAGGGTGTCGATCACCAGGTATTCGTCTTTTGGCATGGTGAAGCTGTCGCGCACCATTTTTGGCTTTTTCACTTTGGCGGGTTTGACAGGCTTGGCCGCTTGAGGCGCAACCGCAGGCTTCTTGGCCACCACCACTTTTTTGCTCACCACAGGTTGAGTGGTTTGACGCGGCGTTGCTTTTTTAACCGTCACTTTTTTGGTCGCTGGGGCAGCAGCAGATGAGGCAACAGTTTTGCGAACCGGGGTTTTGGTGGTGGCCATGAAATCTCCTTGAGAAATGAATAAAAGGGTAAACAGTATAAACCGTTTACCCTTTTTTTATCGTCATCAAAAGTTCGTCAAGCTGTCACGAAATCAAATGTCCAAGGTGTCTTTTGCCAAGAGGTGGATTCTTGCCGCAACAGGTGCGTCGATTGCGGATGTTTGTCTGCCCAGGCCCGGCTCGCACCCAGGCTGAAAGTGCGTTTGCCTTCATGGCAACTCAAACTCAGCCCTTGCAAGTCGGGGGCCAAACGCGCATGGCACAAGATGATCGCCAGCCTCAGCGACAACAGCAGTTTGGCAAAACTGTCGGATTCAAAATCGCTCTCAAGTTTCTTGAGTTTGCCGCGCTGTCCCAACACCAGCAGGCCCAAACGATGCAGCTCGGGCATGCTGAATCCCAGCATGTCGGCATTGTCCAAAATGTAGGCGCCATGCTTGTGGTAATCGCTGTGTGAAATGGCAATGCCCACCTCATGCAGGGTGGCCGCCCAACTGAGCTTGCGCATGGCCTGCGCAGTGCCTTCGCCCGCTGTGGGGGTCAATTGCTTGAACAAGAGGCTCGACACTTCGCGCACGCGCTGACTTTGCAAGGCATCGACAGAAAACTTCTGCGCCAGACGCTGCACCGACACGTCGCGCGCGTCGGGTGCATCGTCTTCACGTTCCACCATGTCAAACAGCACGCCATGGCGCAGCGCACCTTGGGCCACAAACATGCGGTCAATTTTGAGCAGTTCCATCAAGGCCCGCAACACACTCACGCCACCACCAATCACAGCGCGCCGGTCTTCTTTCAACCCATCCAGCCGAACCCGATCGGCATGGCCTGCACGCAACAAACATTTGACCAACCAGTTCAAGCCTTGCGCGCTGATTTCACCCTCGGGCCAGCCCGCGGTTTGCAAGATATCGGCGACCGCCCCGACCGTGCCAGACGCACCGTAAGCGGCGCTCCAGGCCTCACGCGGGTATTGCGTCAGTGCTTCTTCCAGCACCGCTTGTGCCGCAATTTCTGCGCGGTAAAAGGTCTGCTCTGTGAATTCGCCTGTGGGAAAGTATTTCATCGACCACGCCACGCTGCCCACGCGAAACGAGGCGGTTTCCGTGGCTTCTGTGCCCGTGCCCAGAATGATCTCGGTGGAGCGCCCGCCGATGTCGATCACCAACCGTTTTTCTGGGCTGTGCGGCAGCAGGTGCGACACACCTTGGTAAATCAAGCGCGCCTCTTCGGTCCCGGCAATCACTTCGATGGGAAAGCCCAAAATCTCGCAACCCCGCTTCAGAAATACATCTCGGTTCTTGGCTTCGCGCAAAGTTTGTGTCGCGACTGCGCGCACTTGCGACTTCTTAAAGCCCGACAAACGTTCGGCAAAGCGTGCCAAACAATCCCAACCCCGTTGCATGGCGTCTTGTGACAGGTTGCGCTCTTCGTCCAGGCCATTGCCCTGGCGAACGGTTTCTTTGAGGTATTCGATGCGCTCAATTTGGCCGTGGTCGTAGCGGCCAATTTCAAGCCGAAAGCTGTTCGATCCCAGGTCAATGGCTGCGAGAAGTGTGCCGTGGTTCATAGCCAGAGATGCTAGGTCATTTTCATGACACATTCGTGTCTCAAAACTGTCATGCGCGCAACTTACACTGGCACAACGGCTAGTCAATATCACCTACCTACAATCTGCCGATGCGCTTTCCCTTTCTGCCTTTTGCTGCATGGCTTGCCTGTTGCGCAACCTTCGGCGCGTGCTGGGCGGATGCTCCCGCAGCCACCGAGACCGAAGAGCAAACGGCTCGTTACCAAGTCACCTACAACTGGCAACGCCACGGCGCTTTCAACGCCGGCTACAGCGGTGCCAACAGCATCCAACCCCACGCAGAAAAAATGTACACCTTCAGTGCGACAGCGCACTGGGGCTTTCGGCCTTGGCAAGACGGCGAGTTGTATTTCAACCCTGAAATCGCGGCTGGCGTACCGTTTTCAGGCGCATTGGTCGGGCTGGGTGGCTTCACCAATGGTGAGATCACCCGGGCCGGGGGCAGCGACCCCAAGGTCTACAAGCAGCGTTTGTTTCTGCGCCAAACCTGGAACCGTGGCGGCGAACAAGAGGCGGTAGAACCCGACTTCAACCAACTCGCAGGCTTGGTCAGCAAAAAACGGTTTGTACTCACTGCGGGCAATTTCTCCACCCTCGACGTGTTTGACGACAACGCCTACGCCAAAGACCCACGCACCCAGTTCATGAACTGGGGCAACTGGACCTACGCCGCCTACGACTATGCCGCCGATGCGCGTGGCTTTGGTTGGGGTTTGGCGGGAGAGTGGTACCAAGACGACTGGGTGCTGCGTTTGGGCCGCATGACCGGCCCCACCACACCCAACGCATTGCCGACAGACTTTGCCCTGGCGCGTCACTATGGCGATCAAGTCGAGATCGAGCATGCCCACATGCTGGGCGGCCAGCCTGGCAAATGGCGCGTACTGGCTTGGCGCAACCGTGCGGTGCTGGCCAGCTTCAACGACGCCACCCAATGGCAACTGCAACACTCAGGCAGCTACAGCGACCCGGTGGCTTTGGTGGAAAGCCGCAAAAGCGAAAAAATCAAATATGGCCTTGGTGCCAACATCGAGCAGAGCCTCCAATCGGGTGTCGGTTATTTCTTGCGCGTGATGAAGGCCGATGGTCGCACCGAGACCCATGCCTTCACCGAGGTCGATGGATCTTTGTCCACTGGCTTGGTGTTCAAAGGAGGCTTGTGGGGTCGCCAAGAAGATGCCGTGGGCGTGGCCTACTTGCAAAACACCTTGTCCCATGACCGGCGTCGGTTTTTGGCTGCCGGCGGCACCTCCTACTTCATTGGCGATGGTCAGCCTTTGATCCACTACAAACCCGAAACCATTGTGGAAGCGTTTTACAGCTTTGGCTTGACCCGTGGCACGTGGTTGACTGCCGATTACCAGCGCATACAAAACCCCGCCTACAACGCAGACCGTGGTCCGATCAACGTCTACGCGGCGCGCTTTCACGCCGAGTTCTGATCCTGCGTGAGTGAAGAAACTGTCCCCGTGAAATTGTTGGCTTACCTTCGACCATGAAAACAACGACCCCCTTTGACCTGAACACTTTGCGCAGTTGGCGCATGTGCCTTGCCCTTGCTTTCAGCTTGGGCGGTTCAGTGTCGCCCGCTCACTCGGCGGATTTGACGCTCAAAGAGTTGCTCGACATTTCGGTCCAAAACCACCCCAGCGTGTTACAAGCCCGCAGCCAAGCCCAAGCCGCAGGCTTTGACCTTGACGCCGCGCAATGGGGACGTTTCCCCACCGGCAGCTTTGAAGTCCGAACCAAAACCTACTTGTCGCAAAACCTGGCCAAGGTCGAGCAACCGGTATGGACAGGGGGCAAGATTTCTTCACGCATTGGTTTGTCCGAGTCCAACCTACGCGTGGCCCAAGCTGCTGTTCATGAAGCGCAAGTGACCGCACTGACGCAAGCGTCCACCGCTTTTTTCGAGGCCTTGCGTTTGGAACAGCGCTTGGTGCATGCGGCCCTCAACGTGCAAGAGCACGAGCGATTGGTCGCCCTGATTGAACGCCGAACCCTGGCCGAAATCAGTCCTCCTGCCGACACCACCCTGGCCAAAGCACGCTTGCAGCAAGCGGTCAGCGAGCGCATTCAAATCAAAAAACAACGCGATGCCGCCATGTCCACCTTGGCGCAATGGACCCAGCCCCTCAGCGGTGCGCTCAAAGCCCCGGCGGGCATCTCCTTCATCCGTCCCGTCTCAGACGGGGACATGGTCGAACGCGCTTTGGCGTATTCAGGTCAACGTCAACGTTTGCTGTCGCAAATTGACAGCGCTGAGTCGCAAATTGAGTTGAGCCAAGCGCAAATTTATCCCACTCTCGTGGCAGGCATCCAGCACACCTGGGCGGGCGATGTGCCCATCACCGTGGACCGCAACCAGTCCTACCTCAGCTTGCAATACCAAACGGGTGCCGGCTTGAGTGCGCGCTCGGGCATCCAAGCCGCGGTGTCACGCAAAGCCGCAGCTCAACAAGAACTTGAAACCCTGCAACTCAGCCTCACCAACCAAGTCAGCGCAGCCTTGGCCGAGCTCGACGCCATGCAAGCGCAACTCGACCCCGCCAAAGAGTTGTTGTCAGGCACCACCGAAGTCGTCGAATCCTACTTGCGCCAATACCAATTGGGCCGCAAAAACTGGCTCGATGTGCTCAACGCCCAGCGTGAAAAAACCCAGGCACTCTACAACCATGCGGACATCCGATACGGACTCCAGATGGCCCAAGTCCGATTGATGATTCTGTCGGGCGACCTCAGCGCACAACAACTCACCGCACTCCATGACTGACACCGCCCAGCCTGACAGTTACTTGCAAGACCCCGAACTTGCCACCTTGCTGTCGCGACTGGCTGCATTGCAGGGCCACTCCGTTGCGGCCTACCGTTTCGGCATGGTTGACAAAACCGCCGACGGCTTGGACTTTGCGTCACTCAGCCGACCCCTTCGTGCCATGGAACTGTGGCGCATGCATTTCCCCTCTGCCGTCGTCAGCGAAGTGCCTGTTGCGCAACTCAGCAAAGGCCAATTTCCGCTGGTCTGGGTGTCGCAAGACGGCACCCAAGTCTTGATGCTGCGCAGCAAACTCAGCCACGGTGGCTGCTCCAGCGAAGACCACTTAGGCCAGGTCGCTGAGCTCAGCCTCATGGCGCTGGAGCAAGGCAGCATCTTGGCGCTGCATGTGTCCTCCACCCTCGACACCGAACAAGAACCCGGCCCCCGCACCGCAGGCGAATGGTTTGTCTTCGCCCTCAGCCGTTACAGATCCTCCTTTGTGGATGCGGTGTTTGCCACCTTCATCGTCAACTTCATCGGCCTGTTGGCCGCCATGTACTCGATGCAGGTGTACGACCGCGTGGTGCCCAGCAAGGGCTACTCCACCTTGTTCGTCCTCACCGTGGGGGTGTTGATCTCCATTGCGCTCGAGTTGCTCATCAAGCAAGTGCGCGCCCACATGGTCGACCGGGCTTGCAAAGCCATCGACCAAGAACTCTCCGCCGTCTTCTTTGGCAAAGCCCTCGACATCCGCATGGACGCCCGCCCGCGCACCGTCGGGACTTTTGCTTCGCAAATCAGGCACTTCGAATCGGTGCGCAACTTCCTCACCTCGTCCACCTTGTTCATCCTGGCCGATGCGCCATTTGCCCTCTTGTTCGTGGTCATCATCGGCTTGATTTCATGGCAAGTGGCCCTGGTGCCCTTGGTCATGGTTCCCTTGGCCATCGTGGTGGGTTTGTCCTTTCGCAAACCGATTGAAAAATACACCGCCATGCACATGGCCGAATCCAACCGCAAAAATGGCTTGCTCATCGAGGCCATCGACGGCATCGAATCCATCAAGGCTGCCAATGGCGAGTGGAAACAACTGGACCGCTGGCGGCACCTCACCGCCACCATTGCCCAAGGTGAGCTGCACATGCGTGCCCTGTCGACCCTGTCGACCAACATCACCCAAGTCATGCAGCAAATCACCTATGTGGGCATGGTCACCATGGGGGCCTACGTCATCACCTTGGGCGACCTCACCATGGGCGGGCTCATCGCCTGCACCATCATCTCGGGCCGCGCCCTGTCGCCCTTGGCGCAGTTCCCCGGCTTGATCGTGCAATGGAAGCATGCCCAAATTGCCCTGAAAGGGCTCGACGGCATCATGGCCATGCCCAGCGACCGCGATCCGGACACCCGCTTGGTGGTGCCCCAAAGCTGTCAAGGCCAGGTGCGTCTGGACAAAGTCGGTTTCGCCTACAGCGATGCACGTGCCATCTTAGAAGTGCCTGCCATGTCCTTTGCCAAGGGTGAACGCGTGGCCATCTTGGGCGCCGTGGGTTCGGGCAAATCCACCCTCATCAAAATACTCTCTGGCTTGTACAAACCCAGCACCGGCAGTGTTTATCTAGACAACGTTGACGTCACCCAACTCGCGCCTGAGTTTGTGCGCGAACACCTGGGCTACCTGCCGCAAGACGTGCGTTTGTTTCAAGGCACCTTGCGCGACAACCTCACCCTGGGCATGCCCACCCCCAGCGACAGCCAAATCTTGCGTGCCGCCAGCATGACCGGCTTGAACCAGGTCATCCAAGTTCACCCCAAAGGCTTGGAGCTCGAAATTTCAGAAGGCGGGGGCGGTTTGTCTGGCGGCCAGCGTCAATTGGTCGGTCTGACCCGCATGCTGCTGCTGCAACCGCGCATCATGTTGCTTGACGAACCCACCGCGTCCATGGACGCCCAACTCGAACACAGTGTGATGCACCACCTGTTCAACGAACTGCCAACCGAATCGCTGTTGGTGGTGGTCACCCACAAACCGGCGTTGCTGGCTCACGTCAACCGCATCATCGTGCTCGACAAAGGCCGTGTCGTGTTAGACGGTCCGCGTGACCAAGTCTTGGCTCGCTTGCGCCCCAGTGCCGCCTCGCAAGCGGATGCCCTTCCCGCTGCCCAAGCCGAGGTCACCTCATGAATCTGTTCTGGCTGTTCAAGCACGACACCAAGCCCCTCCAGCCTGGCCTCACCTCCGCCTCGCCCCAGCACATGGGTGGCTTGCGCCTGATCGTGTGGATCACCTTTTTCACCTTGCTCATCGCTGTGCTGTGGGCCAACTGGGCCAGCCTTGACCAAATCACCCGCGCCCCAGGCGCGGTCATCGCCAGCTCTAAAACCCAAGTCATTCAATCGCAAGATGGGGGCACCATCATTGAAATGCTGGTCAAAGAGGGCGACAGTGTCAAAGCCGGACAGGTGCTGCTCAAGTTCGACAAAGTCCGCTTTGAAACCAACTACCTCGAGTCCCGTGCCAAAGCCGCGGGCTTGGCCGCCACCGTGGCGCGTTTGCAAGCCGAAGTCATCGGCTCGCCGCTGACGTTTCCGCCCGAACTCAAGGCCTATCCCGAGTTCAGGCAAAGCCAGACCGTCCTCTTCAACAAGCGCCAAGCCGCCATCACCGAAGACATCCAAGCCTTGGACGGCATGATCGAGTTGGTACAAAAAGAACTCAACATGACGCAGCCCCTGCTCAAAAGCGGCGACGTCAGCGTCACCGACATCTTGCGCTTGCAGCGCCAGGTGGCTGAGCTCAAATCGCAAGTCACCAACAAACGCAACAAGTATTTCCAAGATGCCCAAGCAGAATTGAGCAAAGCCCAAGAAGACTTGGCCGGTGTTCAACAAAACATGGCCCAACGCAAAAGCCAGCTCGAGCTCAACGACCTGCGTGCTCCTGTCAACGGTGTTGTGAAAAACGTGCGCATCACCACCTTGGGCGGCGTCATCCGTCCCGGTGACGAAGTCATGCAAATCGTGCCGCTGGAAGACGACCTCATCGTCCAAGCCAAAATCTCACCCGCTGACATTGGCTTTCTCAAAATTGGCCAAGACGTGTCCGTCAAGATCGATGCGTACGACTACACCATCTACGGCCAGCTCTCCGGCAAACTGACCTACATCAGCGCCGACACCCTCAGCGAAGACCTGCGCCAAGGCGAGCTGCCCTATTACCGTGCACAAGTGCGAACCACCGGCCGCCAGTTCAGCGGACGGCCCGATGAAAACCTCGAAATCCAACCAGGCATGACCGCCACCATCGAAATCAAAACAGGCCAGCGCACCGTCATGCAGTACTTCACCAAGCCCATCAGCAAAACCTTCAGCCAGGCCCTGGGCGAGCGCTGATCCTCCTTGGCTGCATTGGCTGTTACACCGAATTTACACACAAAGGACATCCTGAAGTCACGAAACTGAAACAGTGAAACCCTAAGCTCAAGTGACAAAAATAATAAATTCGATTTTTTCGATTTATTTATTTAAAAAATCACTTTTTTGAGCCAGATCATGAGCCTTACACCCGCTGTCAACGCCGCTTCAAACCCACTGCAAGACAAAGACAAAGCGCTCAAAAAGCCGGGTTCAAACCCCCTGTCCAAGCGGGCTTCAGCCAAGACCCAGCCGCAAGCCGATGCGCTGGCTGCACAAGAAATCGACGCTAAAAAAGAAGCCATCGACAAAGCCTTAGAAAAAGCAGCCTCTGACAAAGCTGACACCGACAAAACCGCGGCAGATCAAACCGAAGCCCTCGCAGCGGCCTTTGGCAAAGAGGCCGTGTTGGCCATCCAGGCTGTGCCTGAGTTGCCCCAAGCCGTCACCTTGGCCGTGCTGGCCGACAACACCGCATCAACACCCGCCAACACAGAAACACCCAAAATCAACTGGGGTACCACCTTAGATACCCCTTCCACCATGAGCTCTGCCTTGGGCTTCAACCCCTTGTGGTTGGGTGCGGCACTGGCCCTCGGCGCGGGTGGCGGCGGCGGCGGCGGTGGCGTGTCAGGGGTCAGCTTAGCTGGCATCAAAGTCATTGACGGGCCCGTGGTGGGCGCCAAGGTCTATGTGGTCTTTGCCGGCACCAGCACAGAAGTTGAAATTGGCGTCACCGAAGCCAAGGGCGCACTCAAAATCACCACCACCGACGCCACCGTTTTGAGCAAACTCAAAACCGATGCAGGTACCTTGATCGCCAAAGGCGGTGTCAACGACAACGGCTTGCCCAACACCGTGGACATGAAAATGTCTTTCGAAGGCGGCTTGACCACCGCCAGCGTCATCACGCCTGTCACCACGTTGGTCACCGCCTTGGTGGCCTCGGGCAGCACCTTGTCCGCTGCCAATGCCACCATCGTCAGTTCATTGGGTTTGCCCACCGGCACCAAATTGAGCAACACCGACCCCACCGACCCTGGGGTCAACGCCAGCGTGGCCCTGTCCCTGATGCAAGCCGGCACGGTGCTCAACAACATGGCCAGTCAAGTGGCCAACAAATCGGGCTTGTTCACCCAATTTGCAACCCAATTGCAAACAGCCATTCAGCTGCCAAGTCCGCAAAGCTTTTTTGACAAAGCCAAAAACGTCGACACCCTCGCCACCTTGCTCACCGCCAACGGGGGCGACGCCACCCAAGCCGCTGGCATCCAAGCGGCCAACGCCACCCTCAAGGACGCGACCTCTCTGGCCGCCGTCAGTGCCAAGCAAGTGGCTGCAGCCATTCCCATCGTGCAACTCGCCAACGACACTGGCACTGCAGGCGACAAAATCACCACCGACAAAAGCCTGGTCTTCAAGGGGCTCAACTCAGCCAACTTTGGCACCGCCCTCCAAATCTCCAAAGACGGTGGCAGCACTTGGCAACTGGCCAAAGACTTTCAGCTGGACGCCAGCCAAACCGTCAACAACGTCAGCTTGCTGGCCAGACAAAAAGACGCACCCGACACGGTGTCTGCGCCATTCACCTTCACCTGGGTCAACCAGACGCTTGCCCCTGTTGGAGCGGCCTTGTCGGTCGACTCCGGCGTGGCAGACGGCATCACTCAAAACGCATCGGTTCAACTCACCCACTTCACCTACCCGGTCATCACGGTTGGCACCACCACCTTCACGCCCAAGCTTCAATACAGCTTGGACGGCGCCGCCTACCAAGACTTGACCGTTCCCAACAGCGGCTTGGTCAACTTGAATGTGGCGCAAGGTCAACACGCCCTGACCATCCGCACCGTCTACCCTGAACTGGGTTTGGAGAACACCACCCCCAGCTTGGTCTTCACGCTCGACACAGCTGTTCAGGTCGACCCGGCGTTTGTGGTCAGCCCCGTGGGCACCCCTGACGTCACCGACCCCAACCCCAGCGACTATGTCCTCAACACCCACGGCATTTCCAAGGTGCAGATCAACGGGCAGACCGAGGCAGATGCCAAGGTTGATTTTTCGTTGAATGACCCCAACGGCGCACCCCTGGTCCAACATCAAATCATCACCGCCGACCACACAGGCCATTGGCAGGTGCAGGTGGCTGCCAGCCTGATGCAAAGCAGCGGCGACTACACCTCCAGCGTGACCCTCACCGATGTGGCGGGCAACACCACCACGGGTGCCTTGCACAAAATCACCGTCCTCAACACAGCACCGGACACCACCGACCTGACGGCCCACCTGGTCCACAGCAGCGCCAGCGACAGCGGCATTGACCCTGAAGACAACATCACCAACGGACTGACCCCCAGCGTGGAAGGCCAGACCAGCGCCGGATTTGGCGTTTCCGTCACGGTCAACGAGGTGACCTACACCACCACGGCGGATGGCTCTGGCCATTGGCAAGTCAGCCTGGGTGCCTTGCCCCCCGAGGTTTACGCACCAACCGTCACCGTCACCGACTTGGCGGGCAACGTGAGCGATGAATTCACCGGGGAGTCCTTCACCGTCGCGGCTTTGACCGACCCCGGCGCGCCCATGATGGTGGCCGAAGACCCGACAGCAGATGGCTACTTCATCAACTTCTACGACAACGCGGATTTCGACCCCACCGGGGTGGAAGACCAGTATGCGGCGCTCGGTGAAACCATCACTTGGAGCACCGACACCGGCGTGTCGTCGGAAGACGGCATCACCATGTTTCCGTTCCCCAAACTCTCTGGCACGGTCGACGCCGTGGACGGTGTGGATGTGACGGTGCTGGTCAAACTGGACGGCCGCACCTACATCACCCAAGTGGTCGATGGCGAGTGGTCGGTCCAAGTCACCCACGCCTTGGGGGCAGAAGGTGAAACCCACACCTACATTCCCAAAATTTTGTTGATCGACACCGCAGGCAACACCCTGCGTGAGACCGGCCCCACCTTGGTCATCGACCGCGAAGCGCCGGTGTTTGACGATGCCAATCCTGACCTCAACTCAGCCCAGCTGGTTCACGACGACACCAACGACACGGGCGCATCGGCCGATGACAGCATCACCAACGCCACCGACCTCACGTTGGAAGGCACCTCCGAGCCAGGTGCCGTGGTCTATGTGTCGTTTGAGAGCAACCCGGACATCTTTTTCAAATCTGAACCTGCCGATGACACAGGCCATTGGAGTGTCCCAGTCACCGGCCTGACCGATGGCGACTACACCCCTTTGATCACCATCATCGACGCCGCAGGCAACGTGAGCGACGCGATCGAAGGCACGATGTTCACGGTGGACACGACGGCACCCACCGAGGCCTTTGGGGCTTTGGTGCACGATGAGGTCAACGACACGGGTTTGAGTACAGAAGATGGTTTGACCAACAACACCGCGCCCACTCTGCAAGGAACCACCAGCGAAGCCTTGGCCATGGTGAGCGTGGCACTGGGCGACTACACCTTTGAAACACAGGCCGACGGAGACGGCAACTGGAGCATCACCGCCGACGGCTTGGACGATGGTGAGTACACGCCTTTGATCACCGTGACCGACTTGGCGGGCAACGCCAGGGAACCTTTTGCAGGCGAGGCGTTCACCGTGGATGCCACGGCGCCTTCGGCCACCGATCTGACGGGCGGCTTGGTGCACGACAGCGAGAACGACACCGGTTTGCTGGCGGACGACGGCATCACCAACAACCC
>NZ_JAVLFP010000017.1:0-35134 GCF_046052825.1 Limnohabitans sp. | reverse complement strand
ATCGAGCAGGTTGCCCTCGCCACTCTCTGCGGCGGCGGTCAGCGCATCCAGTGCTGCCTGCACCTTGGCGGCATCGCGCGTTGCACGGATCTTTTGCAGGCGCTCGATCTGGCCGTCGCGCACCTTCATGTTGTCGATCTGCAGGATGTCGACCGGGTCTTCCTTCGCCAGCTTGTACTTGTTGACGCCCACGATCACGTCCTTGCCGCTGTCGATGCGCGCCTGCTTCTCGGCCGCAGCAGCTTCGATCTTGAGCTTGGCCCAGCCGCTGTCCACGGCCTGGGTCATGCCACCCATGGCCTCGACCTCTTCAATGATCTTCCAGGCCGCGTCGGCCATGTCCTGGGTCAGCTTTTCCATCATGTAGCTGCCGGCCCAGGGGTCGATCACGTTGGTGATGTGGGTCTCTTCCTGGATGATGAGCTGCGTGTTGCGCGCAATGCGAGCGCTGAACTCGGTGGGCAGCGCAATGGCTTCGTCAAAGCTGTTGGTGTGCAGGCTTTGCGTGCCACCAAACACGGCAGCCATGGCCTCGATGGTGGTGCGCACCACGTTGTTGTAGGGGTCTTGCTCGGTCAACGACCAACCCGAGGTTTGGCTGTGGGTGCGCAGCATCAAGCTCTTGGGGTTTTGCGCGTCAAAGCCCTTCATGATGCGACACCACAGCAAGCGGGCGGCGCGCATTTTGGCAATCTCCAAATAGAAGTTCATGCCCACGGCCCAGAAGAACGACAGACGCGGCGCAAACGCGTCCACGTCCAAGCCCGAAGCCATCGCCGTCTTGACATACTCTTGGCCGTCGGCCAGGGTAAAGGCCAACTCCAGTGCCTGGTTGGCCCCCGCCTCTTGCATGTGGTAACCCGAGATCGAGATCGAGTTGAACTTGGGCATGTGCTGCGCGGTGTAGCCAATGATGTCGCCAATGATCTTCATCGACGGCTCAGGCGGGTAGATGTAGGTGTTGCGCACCATGAACTCTTTGAGAATGTCGTTCTGAATCGTGCCCGACAACTTGTCTTGGCTCACGCCCTGCTCTTCGGCAGCCACCACATAGCCAGCCAACACGGGCAGCACGGCACCGTTCATGGTCATGGAGACCGACACCTTGTCGAGCGGGATCTCGTTGAACAAGATCTTCATGTCCTCCACCGAGTCAATCGCCACCCCGGCTTTGCCCACGTCACCGGTCACGCGCGGATGGTCGGAGTCGTAGCCACGGTGGGTCGCCAAGTCAAACGCCACCGACACGCCCTGCCCACCCGCAGCCAAAGCCTTGCGGTAGAACGCATTGGACTCTTCGGCGGTCGAAAAACCCGCGTATTGGCGAATCGTCCACGGGCGCACCGCATACATGGTGGCTTGGGGGCCGCGCAAAAACGGCTCAAACCCTGGCAAGGTGTTGGCGTAGGGCAGGTGTTGGGTGTCTTCGGCGGTGTACAGCGGTTTGACGCTGATGCCGTCCGGCGTTTGCCAATTCAGGGCACTGACATCCCCCCCAGGGGCCGATTTAGCGGCCGCTTTGGCCCAAGCTTGGAGGTTGGAGGCGTTGAATTCGGTCGGCTTTTGGCTCATGGCAAGTCACTCGTGAAGGGAGGGTTGACCCCCGGTTTTGAGAATCCGGGCATCATATCATTCATAATTATTGATGCAAAATATTATCTGAGCTTACAATTTCAACCCATGTCTGCCGTCACCCTCACCCCGCGCGCCCTTTACGAAGAAGTGGCTGAGCTCTTGCGCCAGCGCATTTTTTCGAGCGAACTCGCGCCCGGCAGCTGGATTGACGAAATGCGTCTGGCCGAGGAATACGGCATCAGCCGCACCCCCATGCGCGAAGCCCTCAAGGTGCTGGCCGCTGAAGGCCTGGTGACCATGAAGGTACGCCGCGGTGCCTATGTGACCGAGGTGAACGAGAAAGACCAGCGCGATGTCTACCACCTGCTGGCCCTGCTCGAATCCGATGCGGCAGGGGTGGTGGCAAGCACCGCCAGCGACGCGCAGTTGCAAGACTTGAAGGCCTTGCACCAAGAGTTGGCAAACGCAGTGCAAGATACCGAGCGCTTCTTTGAGGTCAACGAGCGCTTTCACATGCGCTTGCTGGAAATCGCCGACAACCGCTGGCGCGACCAAATGGTGGCCGACTTGCGCAAGGTGATGAAGCTCAACCGCCACAACTCGTTGCTCAAGAGCGGGCGCATTGAGGAGTCGCTGAGCGAGCACCAAGCGCTGCTGGACGCCTTGCTGACCCGTGATGCAGCAGCCAGTGTGCAACGCATGCGGGTCCATTTTGAAAACGGGCTGGAAGCCGCCAGTTAAGCGCCTTCCCCAAAGCACCCCAGGCTTTAGGCTTGCACAGGCACTCTCGGCGCCCCTGCAGATTGGGTGAGCATCACCAGACCCACACCGGACAAGATCAACAGCCCACCAGCCAAGTGGTACCAGCCCAAGGGTTCACCCAACACGCCCCAGGCCACCACGGCCGCATACAGAGGGCCGGTGTACAACATCACGGCGACTCGGCTGGCGCCCAAGACTTTCAAGGTCCAGCCGTAAATCCAGTAGGCCGCCACGCCGGGTATCAAGGCCGTGGCCACAATCTGAACCAAGGCCTGCCGGCCCAGTGCAGGCGCATCAGCGGCCCACAACTCGTACACCGCAAACGGCAAGATCACCACCACGCCCCCAACGCACATCGTGGCCAGACGGGCCATGGACCCCAGAGGGCTGTGCCACTTTTTTTGGAGCAATGAAAACGCAGCCCAAGACACCGCAGAACAGACGACCCACACATCCCCCACCACAAAATGCAGCTGGGCCAAATGGGTCCACTCGCCCCGCACCACCACATGCACCACGCCAGACAAAGACACAGCCACCCCGAGCGCCTGCCAAATTGAGAACCGCTCGCCCAACCACAGCACCGAGCCGATGGCAATCAGCACGGGCGCAGCAGCAAAAATCAATGAAATATTCAGAGCACCCGTGGTTTGTGCCCCAAGGTAAACCCAGGCGCCGCAGATCCACATGCCGCACGCCCCCAGCACCAGGGTCTGGGGCCAGGCTTTGATCACCTCACGCCGCATGTGCCACAGCTCTTGACGCGACCACCAAGTCAGGATCAGTCCCGCCAAGGTCCAACGCCCCAATGCCAACACGTGTGGGGTCACCACGCCTGGTGCTTGGCGCGCGACCACCAAGTTGACCGTCCACAGCAAGGGCATGAACCAAATCAACGCCAAGGCGATGCGCTCTTTCGCGGGTGCCCGCAGCAGTGCCTCAGTCGGCATGGACGGGCTTTTCTGCGCCACGGGCCAGCGCCTCGCGTGCGAGCTGCATGACCTCGTGCGGCGGCAAAGGCTTGAGTTTGTGGTTGCTCCAGACTTGACGCCACAAGCGCCCACCCCGCTCACCGTGGTAGAGCCCCAACATGTGGCGGGCAATGGCATACCAAGGGCAGCCATCCTCGGCATGCGCGCGTTCCATGTAGCGCACCATGGCCTCTTCCACCGCTTCGCGGCTGAGTGGACTGGGGGCAGCCCCAAAGAACGTGGCATCCCAGCTGCTGAGCAGCCAGGGGTTGTAGTAAGCCTCGCGCCCCACCATCACGCCATCGACATGTTGCAGATGGTCGGCAATTTGCGCGTTGGCGGTGATGCCCCCGTTGACGGCAATCGTCAGATCGGGAAAGTCTTGTTTGAGCTGGTACGCCAACTCGTAGCGCAGGGGGGGGATTTCACGGTTCTCTTTGGGGCTGAGCCCTTGCAACCAAGCGTTGCGGGCGTGCACGATGAACACGCGACAACCTGCCTGGCTGACTTGGCCCACAAAGTCACGCACAAAGTCATAGCTTTCAATTTTGTCGATGCCAATGCGGTGCTTGACGGTCACGGGCACATTGACCACATCGAGCATGGCTTTCACGCCATCGGCCACCAAGGCGGGCTCGTTCATCAAGCAGGCCCCAAACGCGCCGCGCTGCACCCGGTCGCTGGGGCAACCGCAATTGAGGTTGATCTCGTTGTAGCCCCACTGCTCGCCCAGCTTGGCGGCATAGGCCAAATCAGCCGGCTCGCTGCCACCCAGCTGCAATGCCACCGGGTGCTCCTCGGTGTTGAAGCGCAAATGGCGCTGCACGTCGCCATGGCGCAAAGCACCCGTGGTCACCATCTCGGTGTAAAGCAAGGTGTCTTGCGTGAGCAAGCGGTGGAAGAACCGGCAATGCCGGTCGGTCCAATCCATCATCGGCGCCACGCTCAGGCGCCAGCGGCTGAGCGCTTGATGTGTGCCGTTGTTTTTTTCCGTCGAAGCAGGCATTGGGAGAGTTTTTTACATGAAGTGCGCACGAATTACACATACAGTGAATATCGAGAAACAATGAACCATTCAGCTTCTCAATACAAATCGCGCAGATTGCCTGCATTCTCGCAGCTACCCTTCGGCACATCGATCGTCCAAGTTCGTCGATGCGAAAGTGAACAAAAAGATGTGGTCGCAAAGAGTTGCAGAACATTCAGAGATCACGAAAGCACCAGCAACCCGCTGGCTTGCATCCATCATGGGTGCTAAGGTTTAGTTCCCCAAAATAGCTCAATGCCCTTCCAACAGAAATCCTGCGTGTCGTGCATCAAGGAATCCAATGCGTTATGCAAGGCCTGTGGACTGTAATAAGGGAACTGGTCGATGGCCCATCCCATCCGAGAGAAGATTTTTTCGACCCAACTCTCCACATGGATATCAAGACTGGCGGCGTTGATCATGTTGGGGCCGAAAGTGATTTCTGCCAAGACCAACCTGCGCCCGCTCTTCATGACTCGCAGCAATTCAACACCCGTCTCGGTCCAGTCATCCGTGTGCTGAACGGCTTGGATGACTGCCACACAATCGAAATACTGATCGGGGTAATCCTTGGTGTATTCAAACTGCCAAGTGGCCAACTCTCCTTTGCGTCCGCGTGCTCCGGTGACATACGCTGAACGGGCCTGCGCTGTGATGTCCACCACAACCAGTTCACCGGTGTCGCCTATTTGTTGTCGTATGGATTCATCAAAGCCACATTCAGCCACGCATTCGCCAATCACCAGGACTTTGTCGCCATGCTTGAGATCGAGTTTGTTGAACATGAGCTCGCGCACGACCGTCGCCTTGTCTTTCCACATATAGGGCAAGGTGCCAAACAGCATGGCACGGCACCAGCGTGCTTGCTCAGCGGGATCGAGAACCACATCGCCAAGAATTTGGGTCTCTGCGGGCCCCATGTAAATCCAAGGGTCTTTGTTTGGGGTGGTCATGAAGTTCTCCTAGTTCAGGTGGGTCAATTGGGTTGGATTGCACTAGATGCGCACTTGGGTCAATGTCTGTTTGGCAAAAAGCTCTTCTGGCAAAACCTTGCGATGGCAAACTCCCTGCGCAAAGGCAAAACGCAAAAACGCGTCCAATGTTTTCTGGTTGGCTTGTATGCCATAGGGCCAGAAGTCCTCGCCGAACAGTTCACGCACGAGGTTGACATGAGACCCAAGGCAAGGGAGCGGTACATGAGCTGCCGTGATTTCTTTGAGCCGCTCCAAAGAACGTCGCTTGGCTTCTTCAAAGGCCTTCATCACATTCATTGCAACCCAGGGATGTCTGTCAAGAACCTGCGTCTTGATCACAAGTGCGTGCATGATGGGAAATATCCCCGTTGCCTTGTAGTAAGACAGTTCAGCAGGTTCTGAATCATGAAACATACGACGAATACCGTTGCCAAAATGCTGTGGGGCACGCGCAGAAAGCACCGCATCCAACTCACCACTGAGCAGCATGCCATCCAGCGATTTACCCGGTTCGCTGCGGTAATTCACACCTGAGGGAAGTTTGAGCATGACCTCTTCCTTGCGTCCTGGATCATTGACCCCCGCTTGCACCCATTCAACCGAATCAAGCGCCACGCCATGGTCTTCAGTCAACATGCCACGCACATAAATCGTCGCGGTTTGTGCCCACTCTGGGATTCCAATTCGTTTGCCTTTGAGTTGATGAGGCTCTGTCACCGAGCTGCTGCTTGGGAGGTAGATCATGGAATGGCGAAAAACCCGTGAAACAAAAACAGGCAATGCCGTGAGGCTTGTGTCGCCCTGGGAGACCATGGATGCATAACGACCCATGGACATTTCACAAATGTCCCATTCTCGGTAATGGGTGAAGCGGTGAAACACCTCTTCAGCCGTCAACATGGACGGCAAGAGGTCGACCCCTTCAATTGGCACGCGCCCAGAGATGACATCTCGGGTTTGGTCGTAGTCTCCGATGGCGATGGACAGTGATATTCGGCTCATTCGATTTTGGCTCCAGACAGCTTGATCAGTTTTTCAAACTTGACCGATTCTTTTTTCATGACATCGCCAAAATCTTGAGCGCTTCCACCCACAACAACAACCCCCATGGCGTTGATCTTGCCAAGCACGGTGGGACTGGCAAGGGCTTTTGAGATGGCGCTGTTGAGTTTCGCCACCGCAACAGCGGATGTACCTGTTGGCGCTAAAACACCAATGGAAGTGGACATGTCAAAGCCCGGCAGCCCTGACTCAGCGATCGTGGGTATTTGAGGGTAGGCTGGTGAGCGTTTGGCAACTGCAATCCCTAAAACACGCAACTTACCGGCCGACACTGACGGGCTGATCGCGGCATAGCCCAGAAAGGCCATGTCCGTCTCGCCAGACATCAAGGCAATGCTGACTTGTGGACTGCCCTTGTAGGGGACATGCAAGATATCGAGCTTGGCCATCGACTTGAACATCTCGCCAGTGAGGTGATGGAGTGACCCGTTGCCCACAGAACCATACGACAACTTACCCGGGTTCTTGCGCGCATAGTCGATCAGGTCAGTGACTTTATTTGCAGGGATGGTCGGATTGATCACGAGAAAAGTAGGCAATTCTGCGACTCTGATCACGGGCACAAAGTCTTGTATGCCTCGGTATGGAAGTTTTGCGTAGAGGTAAGGGTTGACGGCCCAAGAAGAGCTGTCTGCAAAGAGCAAGGTGTAACCATCCGGCTCAGACTTGACCACATAGTCGGTTCCAACGATGCCCGATGCCCCTGGGCGGTTTTCGATGATGATGGAAGTACCCAGCGTCTCCCCCACAGACTCAGAAAAGAGGCGAGCGATGGTGTCTGGGGTTGTACCCACGGCATAAGGAACCACCATTTTGATGGGACGTGCAGGATAGTCATCGTCTGCGGCATGACTTAGCCCCACCATGACCATGTGTACAACAGCGGCTAACCAGTAAGTGCTGCGTCGAACGAACAGAGACTTCGAAAAGTCATTGAATAGAAAATTCATGGGTACTTGCTTAGATGGCTTTACAAGCCCTAGCGCGCTTCCTGCTGCGCCATGATGGAGCCTTCTCGCTTGGGTGTCGCATCGACAAGAACTACGGCAATTCGTGCAGGAGCGTTGCTGCGGTTGATCCAGGCATGCTTGGTTCCGCGTTGAATCATGATGTCACCCGCTTTGAGAGTGACCATCTGGTCGTCAAGGGCCATATCAATTTCACCCAAAAGACAAATGACATAGTCCACCGTATCGGTTCGGTGTTGGCCATGAAAATCATTGCCCGGCAGTAGGTCAAGCACCGCAAATCGCGTTCCCCCAACAGGCGGAGCCGTGCTGATTTTTCGAGCACCTGCGTCACCTGGCAACAGCAGATCGGAGGGCGCCTGATCGGTGACCCACATCAACGTTGAGGTGACTTTTTCATCGGGATACTTGGCATTGGTAGCGAAGCCATCGATCTCCACGACAGCTTTGCCGGATTCGTCGTGGCCAGTCACAATTCGTCTGATAGGCGTTGTCATTGCAGTGAGCTTTCTGAGCGGTCAGAGATGGGTTGAGCGAAGCCATTGCCTGAAAGCGGCAAAGACCCACCGGGTACAGGGGCCTCGAATCCATTGAGTACGACAGCGACCATGGTGTAGAAGCCAATCACTGAAATTAACTCAATGAGCAACGGCAATCCAAGTGCCTGTTCTGCCTGTTGATACGTGGCATCACTGACCTTGTGATCCTGCATCAACTCATACGACACCTTGTAAACAATTTGTTCGTCTGATTTGATTAAATTGGGTTCTTCTGCGCGCTGAAGCGCTTGAATGGTTGACGCCTCCAAACCTGCAGCCAAAGCGGCCTCGGCGTGCGCAAACCACTCATACTGGGCCGTCCAAGAACGGGCGACCACCAGAATGGCCAATTCGAACAGGCGCTTGTCGAGCTTGCCGTTGATCCGCAAGGCATTGCCTAATTGATTCGCCTTGTCAGCGAGTTCAGGATTACGCAGCCAAATTGCAAATGGGCCACGAACTACCCCACCCCGGGGACCGGCGATTTCCTTAAATATCATGGCCTGTTCAGGCGTGTGTTCTACAGGGTCCAGGTCTTTGACACGTGTCATAAATCATCTTTCAATCAAGTTTTGCACCGGTCAACTTCACGAGGTTGCCGGTTTGTTCATAATCCAAACGAATGAATTTCGCAAAGTCCTCTGGCGTTTTAGCTGCCGTAGGTTCAAGTCCTTTTTTGAGAATCCATTCATCACGAAAATCTGGCTGAGCTGCAATTTTTTGAAATGCGGCATTGAATTGGTCAATCAAGGCCTTTGGCGTATTGGCTGGTGCAAAGATGCCAATCCAATCGCGCGCCAGAAAGTTGGGGTACCCGGCCTCCGCTGTGGTGGGTACTTCGGGAAAAATCACAGACCGATGGGTGGAGGCAATCGCAAGCGCTTTGAGTTTTCCGCTGCGTAAAAAACCCTCCACAGAGCTCATGGTGACCACCATGGTCGAGATTTGTCCACCAGCCAAATCTGTCACTGCGGGCGCCGACCCCTTGTAAGGCACGTGGGTCATCTGGATATCAGCCACCTGCTTGAAATTTTCCGCATTCAAATGTCCACTGGAGCCACTGCCCATAGACCCGTAGCTCAAAGCGGTGGGTTTGGCTTTTGCCAAAGCAACGAATTCATTGAGGGTATTCACCCCAAGCTCTTTGTTGACGACCAGCGCCTGGGGAAATAGGCAGACCATCGCAACAGGGAACAACTCTTTTTGAACGTTGTAAGAGAGCTTGCTGTAGAGATGGGGATTTGCAACGATTGGCGAGCTGGAGGTGAATAAAAAGGTATATCCATCGGCGGGAGACTTGATGGTAGCTTCGGTCCCTATCACGGTATTTCCTCCCGGTCGGTTGTCGACCACGATGGATTGCCCCAAAACATCCCCCATCTTTTGTGCCACCACGCGCGCAGTGGTATCGATGGCGCCACCCGAAGCATACGGAACAATGAATTTGATCGAGCGGTTTGGATAGACCTGCGCTTGTAAACCAAAGACCTGGCACAACAGCCATAAAAGCGCAGCCAACCGGCCACGGTTCAAGAGATTCGAGCGAAGAATGTGATTCACAGTTGCCTCATGTTCTTGAAGTTATTCAGCAGTGATATTCAAGTCTTTGATGAGCCGAGCAAAAACTTGCGAAGTCGTTCTTATCAAGTCGGTGTATTGCGATGGGGTGCTCACAAAGGCTTCCAGTCCGAGATCGGCAAGGCGCTTGCTGAAATCCGCTTGCTGCCCCACCGCCATGATGTTTTGATTGAGAGAGCGAACAATGGAAGCCGGTGTTTGTACCGGAGCCAAAAATCCCACCATGTCGCTCACGTTGTAGCCTGCGACAAGATCTGCAACTGGCGCGATGTCTGGCGCAAGCGGGCTACGTGTCATGGTGGTCATACCGATCAAGCGCAGCTTGTTTGATTTCACGTGGGGCAGCAGCGCACCAAGTGCTGACACCACCAAACCAACTTCACCGGCAATCGCGGCAGGAATAGACTGCGCCCCGCCTTTGTAGGGAATGTGCGTGATGTTGATTCCTGTGCGCACGCGAAGCAATTCCATCGACAAGTGGTGCGTGGTTCCAACCCCTGCCGATCCATAGGCAAAACCAGGGTGTGTCTTGACGTAGTCAATCAAGGTAGCAACAGAGGTGATGGGCAGCGAGGGATTCACTGCCAAAAAAAGCGGCACAGCAGCCACCGGTGTGATGGGCTGCAAGTCGCGCAACGGTTGGTAAGTCAACTGAGGGTTGAGAGCGGGTGCAATGCAGAGTTGACCCAGGTCAGCCACCAGCAAGTTGTAGCCATCGGGTGGCGAACGTACAACGTGATCCACCGCGATGGCGCCCCCTGCACCCGGCTTGTTGTCAACAACAGCTGCCTGCCCCCAGAGTTCGCTCAGCTTCTGCCCGACTTGCCTGGCAACGATGTCGGCAGCCCCTCCAGGTGTGAAGGGCACATTGATTCGAACAGGCTTGAAGGGATAGATCGATTGCGAGCGCGCAGGGCTCACGCCTGTGAGCATGCCCATTGCGAGGGTGATGACCGAACGACGCGAAGTCATTGGGGCTCGATCTTTGCCTTTTTAACCAACTCGCCGTAGCTGATGGTCTCGCGTGCAATCAAAGCATCGAGCTCTGTTGGGGTAGACGGCCAAGACTCAATACCCATCTCGGTGAGTCTTTTCTTCATGGGGGCGCTTTGCAGTACTTCAGCGACGTCACGGCTGATTTTTTCAACCACGGCTTCAGGCGTACCCTTGCGTGCAATCAGTCCAACCCATGCCTCAACGACATAACCTTTGGGGCCTCCGGCTTCTTCAACGGTCGGAATTTTTTCGAACCCTGCGAGTCTTTTGTTTGAAGCGACAGCGAGTAAGTTCATGCGGCCAGACTCAACGAAGGGTTTGGTGCTGGAAATCGATCCTAAAAACCATGACACATCTTGACCTGCAACCGATGCAAGCATTTGCGTCATTTCTTTGAAAGGGGCATGGATCATTTTGGTATCGGTCATTTGCTCAAACAGCGCACCGCCAAGATGGGAAGGACTCCCAACAAATGGGGAACCGTAAGAAAGTACACCAGGTTTTGCTTTAGCCATTGCAATGAGTTTGGGGACGCTGTCTACAGGCCCGGAACTCGACGTGGCGATGAAGAAGGGATTTTTAAAAATCGTCGTCACGCCCGCAAAATCTTTGGCGCTGTCAAAGGGTATCGTCTTATGGATGTGTGGGTTGACCGCAACGTGACCATTGTCGACAACAAGCAGGTTGTATCCATCCGCAGGCGCGCTCTTGAGGCCTTGGATGGCGATGAATCCACTTGCTCCTGGGCGGTCGTCCACGATGACTTGCTGCTTCCACTTTTCAGACAAACGTTCGGCAATCAGCCTTGCCACTGTGTCTGGCCCAGTCCCCGTTGAATAGGCCAAGATCAAACGGACCGGCTTATCTGGGAAAGTTGTCTGGGCCATAGAACCGATTGAGCATGTGAATGCCAGCACAGCCAGACAGGTGCGAACCAGATTCAAATTCATTGTCAATTCCATGTCTTGTCTCCTTTTGATGTCTAAGCTAAAAAAATCGGTCATACCGCGGAACGAGGAATGCCGCCTTGGGTCCTCCTGCCCGCGCCTCCCCCCAAGGCGCCGCGAACACGATCAACCAAGAGGTCGCATTGCTGAGGTAAGGTGTCACCTCGCCAAGCAATGTGTCCATCGGGCCTGATCAACGACAACTCTTTTTCATAGAGTTTTCTTGCGTTCATGTTGTCAATACGAACAACGGTCAGTGGAAGCCCCACTTTTTGAGCGGCCAACTCCAACGCAGCAACACTCCCGCTTCCAAAATTGAGTAAGGTGAACTCTGGTCCAAAACAATCCAGAATGCTCAGCTCACCTTCTTTGAGCCATACGTGAGGTGCGCGCGCGCCTGGTTGTGATGAAGGGCTGTATTCGTCTTGATCCAGGATTGGTCGCAGTGTTTGGTCATCCACCACAATGGGAGACGGGAAATAAACATGACTCAGATGAATCCCAATAGGGTGCCAAGCTTTTTCATTGGATTTGACAAGGCGCTGGCCGACTTCCTTGCGCAATTGATCTGCTTGCGGTGTTGCCTCATCTAGATTGGGCGCGTGGATAGGGTCAACCAAGCGACCATAGTTTTTCAACGACTCTTCACATGCGCGGGCTGAAGCAGGACGCCGTTCAAAGTCATAACTGTCCAACAAGTGTGGTCCGCCCCAACCTTTGAGCACAGCAGATAACTTCCACCCTAAATCCCATGCATCCAATATGCCAGTGTTCATACCCAATCCCCCATTTGGGGGATGTGCATGGGCAGCATCACCCGCAATGAAGACGCGTCCGTCCTTAAAGCGGTCAGCGACTGTTGACTTGCGCACCCAGCTCGAGGTCTCATGCAAGGTGTAGTTCACTTCTGAACCCAAACAACTTTTCACAACATCGTTGAGATCCATTTTTTCCACATCTGCACCACCTGCACCGATCAACTGAATACGGTATAAATCGCGACCATCGATGGTGGTCAACACACACCAAACTCCCCTTTCAGCAACAAAGAGATAGCGGTAAGCATCTCCCATCTGATGCTTGTGCAACAGATCCGGAATGCTGAGGTAGACGCTCATCGAAACATCCAGGTGCTTGACGCCTCTGACTTCAATCCCAAGCAACTGCCGCACGGTGCTCGAATAGCCGTCAGCACCGACCAAATATTGCGCGTTGACACAATTTATCTCTCCAGAGGCATCGCGCAACATCACTGTCACGCCGTCCTCATCTTGTTCAAACGTTGCAAGCTCAGTCTGGTAGCGCAGTTCAATGCTCGCCTGGTCAAGTGCGCAGTTTTTAAGAATAGGGTCGAACCAAGTTTGGGGACACGGGCGTTCGCGCTCTGGACTGAAGGGCGTGTCATAAGGAACATTCAAAGGCGGTGTTTTCACTCGCCCCAACTCATAGCCCTGTAAATTGGTAACAAAGACACTGTCAAGACCGTGGTCCAACGGAAAACCCCAGTTGTGCACAGCATCTGCCAGGCCGAGGTGACGGCAAAACTCCATCGTTCGAACACTCACCACAATCATCTTGGCGGAGTCCAGTCGATCAGGATTGCGCTCCACAAGCAAAGTCTTGATGCCTTGTTTGCCGAGATAGGCCGCCAAAGCCAACCCTATCGGCCCAGCGCCCGCAATGAGAACTTGAACCTCACGGGGCAAGGGCTGGGCTTTTTCAGTGTGCATATGCAGCAACGCGAAATTGAATCAATCTGCCATCAACCAGCCAAGCCGATTTCAAGAGGCGTGTTGATCAGGCATTCAGCTTCATTTGGGCGCACCACCATGAAGTCAGAGAGCATGCACCCCACATCTGACTTCCAATTGCTGTCATGCAAGTCAATGTTGTTGCCAAAACACATGCCCTCCTCCAGCACCATGTCGCCAATCTGAAAGCCGTTGAGCGCGTTACCACCGAAACCTTCCTTGTAAATGACAGTCGGAAATTCTGGGGAAGCCGTCCCCATGGCGTGAAACCCAAGCTCGACAAAATCTAATCCGGAATTGAGTGCAGGTTTGCGAATCATCTCGACCGCTTCCCGAATGGTTCGCCCAGCGGTCAGCGCCTCTTTGCTTGCATGCAAACATTCCACCGAGACATCCCAAATGTTTTGTAACTCTTTGGGCACTTTTTTGCCGAGATAGACGGTGTACTCGGTATGACACCGATAGCCGCCATATTTGGTGTGCCATTCCGCGACGATGATGTCACCTTGTTGGAGAGGACGCATGCTGGGTGTCAGAGGCTGTTCGCAGCCATGGAGCAAATGCCAGAGTTCGTTGTCGGGATGCTCAAGCGGGCCCGCAGCAAACAAGTTAAAAATATTTGGCTCTGCGCCATTGGCGATTTGAGTCCGAACCATTTCAGCATACACGGCAGCATCAGGTAGCCCCACCTTGGCAGAGTCACGCATCGCATCGACCACCTTGCGCGCAATCTTGCCTGCTTGACGCAACATGCCAATTTCCTCTTCGCTTTTGACCATTCGCATTTCTTGCAGCAACCAGCTGGCATCTATGAACTCAGCCTCAGGCAATAACTTTTCAAGCGCCAAAACATCGGCGTGCAACAAAGAGGAAGCGACCTGAATAGTGGAAGAAAAGCCGATCAGGCCAATTTTTGATGCGTCAAGTTTGCGCTCGCGAAGTTCTTGCGCAATCAGCCCCATGCCGCCTCTCGTTCGAAAGTCGGTGACCCATTTTTGAATCGAAAGGTACATGTTGGTTGGTCGATTCATATGCGCCACAGCATTCCAAATCACGGGTTCTCCTGTGAGTGGGAACAAGCCATCTGCGCCTATTTGCGAATCCACTTGAAACATATAGCGCATGTTGGCCATGCCCATACCCCAGTAAATATCGTTGCCCAAAAATACCAGCCCATCCAGCCCCGCCATGAGCATTTTTTTTCTGACCTTATCCCACCGGCGGTTACGTTCCTCAAGCGACATCTGCGGCATGAAATCAAACAAAGGCGCAGCTTTTGCATCGGGGTTTAGCGGCTTGCGTGTTTGGGGAAAAGGGGGATTAGCTGACATGAGGTCTCCAAGAAGCAGGGGCTTGCCAACAATTCTTTTTATATGGCACGCCATATTATGGGATTCGAAATGTTAAAGTCAATCGGACCAGAGTAAGTTCTTACCCTATGTCCGATCACATCCATCACACCCTTCCCTTTCTGATCAACCGAATTGCTGCAACCGTTAGCGCATGGGTGAATCAACAGTTTCTATCCCTGGGTCTCAATGTTTATTCGGCCCGAGTTTTAATTCTTTTGCATTTAGATGGAGAGCACTCAGTGGGTCATCTCGCTTTGCAATCTTCACTAGAGCAATCCACGCTGTCTCACATACTGATACGTCTAGAGAAGCAAGGCCTGATCAAGCGAATGCGTCAGCCGAGCGACAACCGTTCGGTTTTGGTCACCCTCACTCCCGAGGGCAAAGTCTTAGCCAAACAGTGCTGGAAAGCAGTGAAGACTCACGATTCAATGTTGAGAGAGGGCCTGGCAAGCGCCGATGCTCAAGAACTTGTGAAACTTCTGAATCGGACTTATGAAAATGTCCATTTATTCAAAGGTAACAAGATGAATGCGACATCAAGCGCAGTCATGGCCCCTGTTTCTAAGAAAAAAACAAATTCAAAAAAATCAAAGACAACTTAAGCGCGGAGCTGACCTTAGCTGCTCAACTCTTCTTTTCATCCACAAAACGATACCTAAACCCATGGGAGTCGCGCTCTATATACCCAGCTGTTGGGCGTGGGAAATGAGCTGGAAGAATCATGACATCGGTGTTGGCGTAACGTTCGAGAAATGCTTTTCGTGTGTGCCGTGACAGCACAGGGTCTGCGCAAAACCTTGTACTCCAGTCTGGATAAATCACCTGCAATACCGTGTGGAGCAAGTCACCTGTGATGATGGCCTGGGAGCCATTGGATTGCAAATCAACACACACCATGCCAGGCGTGTGTCCTGGCGCAGGTTTCAATGAAACGTCTGGGTCGATGCGATGATCCATGTCCACAAAATCCGCCAAGCCCGCCTCGACAATTGGAAGGATACTGTCTTGCATATAGTCACCTGTTCGAGTGATGTTGTGCGCCCCCTCTCCGCTGCGCCAGTAGTCCCATTCTTTCTTGACAAATAGATAGCGTGCGTTTGGAAAAGTAGGCTGCCAAGTCCCATCAACCCGCTGCGTATTCCATCCCACGTGGTCAACATGGAAATGGGTGCACACAACAATGTCAACTTGCTCAGGCTCACATCCTGCCGCAATCAATTGGTCAAGCCAACTCCATTTTTTTTGATCAAAGGAGGGGCGTCGACGATCTTTGCAATCGCCAACGCACGTATCTACCAAGATATTTTTTCCATCACTTCGAATTAAAAAACCTTGAAATGACAGGATCAATTTGTCACTGATGCGGTCATAGAACCGCGGAGCGAGCCATGCCTCGTTCTTGTCAATATCCTCTTGTGTGGCATCGGGATAAACCTCGTTGGGAGTCAACACAGGAAACTCAGATTCAACCACGAGGCTGACCTTCAAATCACCGACTTGAAAGGTATTTGCCATTTGTTGGCCTCCTTACTTCATCTCGCACTGTGTATGGAGGCGATCAGAATACTCTTTGAGTACCACGCCCTTGTTGACCAAGGCGGCCTGCCCAGAAGCATCTTTCGCAACTTCAACGCGGTAGTAATTGCGAATTGGAAATTGGTTGTTGTTGAAACGAAATGGGCCAGCCACAGATTTGAAGTCAGCCAATTTAAGTGCCGCACGAAAAGCTTCTTTGTTGTCAACCCTTCCTCCCGTTTTTCGAATCGCAGAGTCGAGCAACATGGCTGCGTCATAACTTTGAGCCGCGTATTGAGAGGGGATCCGTCCATATTTTTTAGTGAAGTCCGTGACGAATTTTTTATTCTGGGAGTTGTCGATGTCAGGACTATAGGGCGTGCCTGCAATTAAACCGATGGCCAACTCTTTGAGGGCAGGAAGTGTTGTTCCATCCACAGTTGCAGTCGAGAGCAAGGGAATTTTTCCAAGCAGGCCCGCTTGTTGGTATTGTTTTACAAAATTAACCCCCATGCCGCCGGGGTAGAAAACATACACTGCATCAGGCTTTTCTGATTGCAACTGGGAGATTTCTGCGGAGTAGTCGGGTTGATTGACTTGGGTGTAAACCTCGTCAATGATTTGCCCCTTGAAGAGGAATTTGAATCCTGAGACCGCATCTTTACCGGCTTGGTAGTTAGGCGCTAAGACATACACACGCTTGTAGCCAGAGTCAGTCGCATACTGTCCCATGGATTCGTGTTGCGTGTCGTTGTTCCATGAAGTTGAAAAAAACATGGGACTGCAACCTTTGCCGGTGATCGGCGACGGACCGGCATTGGATCCAATCAAAAATACCCCGGCTTCCGTCACAGGTTTGTGGATGGCCATCAGCACGTTAGAGAAAGTCCCGCCAGTGATGATGCTGACCTTGTCCTTTTCTATCAACTTTTGAGCTTGTTGCACACCCAAATCTGGTTTCAGTTGATCATCTTCTTTGATCACTTGGACAGTCACACCGCCGAGTTTTCCTCCTAGTTGAGAGATGCCCAGCATGAAAGCGTCATACTGATCTTGACCCAATGCACCAGCGGGCCCAGACAACGTCCCGAGAAAGCCGATCTTGATGGCTTGCTGAGCAGAAAGGGACATACTTGCAGCCGTCAAACAGGTCAGCAATGCAATTCTTGTTAAACGAGATGTCATGTTTTTCCTTTGGGTGGATGAAGGGTTCATTGGGAATTAACCTAAAAAATCACTCAGGCTGTATGCCTGATCTGGCAATTACTTTTTTCCAAATACTGGCTTCGTGAGCGATTTGAGCTGCAAACTCAGACGGAGAGCTTCCCACGGGGGTGACCCCCAATTCAAAATATTTTTGTTTGACTGCTGGATCATTCAAAACAGTCTGAATGGCTTCGGCGAGTTTTTGGATGATTTTGCTGTCAGTTCCAAGCGGGGCCGAAAGTCCCCACCAATTGCCCGTGATCATTTCAGGAACGCCTTGCTGAGCCGTCGTTGGGACGTTGGGCAAGACAGACAGTCTGTGTGGCCCGGCCACGGCAATGGCTTTGAGTTTGCCTGCACTGATATTGCCAGCAACCGAGCTCAAGGCGGTCATATAGATTTGCGTGTCTCCTCCGAGCAAGCCCTGAACTGCAGGGGCAGAACCGCGATAAGGCACGTGGATCAAATCAACACCCGCTAACTGCTTGTAAAGCTCCGCAGCAAGATGGGGTGGCGTGCCGTTACCGGGTGAAGCAAATGCCAATTTGCCAGACTCTTTCTTAGCCAAAGCAGTCAGTTCTGCCAGTGTATTGACCGCTAAATTAGCATTAACCACGACAACGGATGGCGCGTTGCTGATCATGGTGATGGGCACTAAATCCTTCATTGGATCAAAGCGCATGGACTTGATCAAGGAGGCGTTTGTCACGTAGTTGTTCGTTGACCCCAGCAAGAATGTGTAACCGTCAGCAGCAGCTCTGACCACCTCCTCAGCCCCAATATTTCCGGATGCGCCGCTTTTGTTATCAATCAAGAATCGCACACCAAATTTGGCCTCAAGTTGATTTTGAATCAACCTGAATGTGATGTCACCGGTGTTGCCTGGTGCGTAAGGGATCACGACGCGAACTGGCCTATTTGGCCAAGCATCCTGCTCAGCCGATACGCCATGCGTTGGAGTGAATACGGCAACGCAGAATGCTGCGATTGATCCCAAGAATTGACGTGTTTTTCTCATCATGATGTAAATTTTTTGTTAGAGACAGCAGCTACAAAACGAAGCGTCCATTCACGATAACCCCGGTGGCCTGGATTTGGGGTAATTCCTCCTCATTACAAACAAGCGGGTCTGCGCTGAGTATCGCCATGTCAGCCAGAAATCCAGGGACAAGACGCCCACGCTGACATTCATCAAAGCACAGATAAGCTCCGCCCTCGGTTGCAATTTTCAAAGCTTGGCTTCTGTCAATCGCTTGCGATTCCCCCACCCGCTGACCCGTGCGGCTTTTACGCGCACTGGCGTGCCACATAGGATGGAACAAGGAGGGTGGCAAGTTGTCGCTGCCAAAGGCGACCTGCACACCGTTGTGCAACAGGCTTTGCAACGGCACCAAATCATTCAAGTCATGAATTCCCTCACTCAGCATGCGGTCGCCATCTTTGTAAATATGGCGATTGGTATGGGTTGTGAGCACAACGCCTAAATCTTTGATGCGTGCAATTTGATCGTGCGTCAAAAACCGCTGGTGGCCTAAAACCCAACGCATTGGCGCAATCGATTGCGTTTGGTTGGCGTATTCAAACAGTTCCAAGAGATTGGGCCAAATTCCACACAACCTTATTGAGTTTCGCGCAGCTTCTTGAACCAACACCTTCATAAGCTCTAAAGGCAAAGCGCAACCGGCCTGAAAACCCGCCCACCCGGTACAAGGATGGTTGGATGCCCTGAGTTGATTGTTATGTGGATCAAGATCGATTTCTGCATAGAGTCCTTGAACTCGCAAAACATCATCTCCCATGCCACGTCGACCTACCCATGCTGTCCAGTCTTTGAGCAGAAGTGCAGCGTCGCCCTGACCCTTCAAATGCCAATTGGGGCTAAAAGTCAGCAAGGCCCTGACCGTACTCGCACCAGATTCATGGACAGACTTGTACGCTTGAATGACCTCACTTGCAACACCATGACCTTCAAATACGCACGTCGTAGCCACCTTGTTGTACTGCGCCATCCCATAAACAAGTGCTTGTTCACGCTGAGCCAATGAAAATCCTGGCGCGCAGCGCATCAACGTATGCTCCACAAGAGGGACCAAACTTTTTTCCCAAAATATGCCCGTGGGTTGACCCGAGCCATCTCTGTCAATCACAATGTCTTGAGTGGGCGAGCGTGTTTGTGGACCAACCCCTGCCAACTCCAATGCCAAGCTATTTGCAACACAAGAAAATGGCACTGTATTAGACCAATAGCCCCAAATCGGACGTATGAAGACAGGATGCTTTGGACTGACACGATCCAGGTCGTATCGCGTTGGAATCAAATGCGCAACATCTGTCAAAAATTCTGGCGCTTGTCCGATAGGCTGGGTCAAGATCCATGAACCTTCGACGCGATGACGAACCTCATCTGCAATCACATCCAATACGTCTGCCAAAGACTGGGCGTGTTGCAAACTTGGCAATTGATGGCGCAAGCCTTCGCGATCCATATGTGCGTGTCCATCGGTTAACCCTGGGATCACACAACTGCCCTTTAGATCAATGATCTTTGTGTTTTGATTTGCTGTTCTTAGCAGATCAGCCGTCTGCCCAACTGCCTGGACACGGTTGCCAACAATAGACAACGCCCCAACCGTGCCAGTTTGAGAATCACCCGTGTGGATGTGACCACTGTGCAGAATTAAATCGGGTATTGAACTTCCAATTGAAATCAACTTGCGCTTGCTCTTTGTGGGTTAATCGGGGTGGGTGACGAGCTCATATTCGCATACAGACCTCAATTTGGCAAACTGAAATGCTTCAATGTCAAAAAGTGATTTCGGATAACCTGACGGGGTTCTTTCTAAGAAATGCATGCCATGGATAACCCAATCATCAGATCTCACATCGTTGACAGAGTCATTGCCCGACGTGGAAAGCTCCATTGGTTTGAAACGCTTGATCCAATGACGACCGCTTTGCTGGTGGTTGACATGCAAAGCACATTTTGCGAACCAGGTTCCCCCGCAGAAGTAGCCAATTCGCGAAACATCGTTGAACCCATCAATCAACTGACCAGAAAACTGAGAGAAAAAAGTATTCCTATTTTTTGGGTGCTGCACGCCAATACCCACCTTGGTGAAAAAAGCGACTGGGACATATTTTTCAATCACGTCGTCGCAAACGACTTACGAACAAAAACGATAGAAAGCCTCATGCCAGGCAAGCAAACTGTTTGGCGGGATTTAGAAACTTCGGCCCAAGACATAACCATCACGAAAAATCGATACAGTGCATTGATTGCGGGGTCCTCTACGCTAGAGAATATGCTGCGCAACTATGGCATAAATACACTGCTGATTGCAGGTACAAAAACCAATGTCTGTTGTGAATCGACTGCTCGAGACGCCATGATGCTGGACTTCAAGGTGGTCATGTTGTCTGACTGCTGCGCTGCTTTGTCAGAAGAGGAGCATCAATCCTCTTTGGAGACTTTCATACAACAGTTTGGGGATGTGATGACGGCCTCCCAAGCGCTAGATAAATTGGACATTCAAAGCATCACATAACCGTTTTCTAAAAATATGCAACCGACTTAGAGCGCCGCGTACAAGTGTCAATAGGGCGAGCGGGTAGAACGGCGACGTCGCCGTGTTGCAACTGTCGCGCAGGAGGCAATGCAAGGGCCCTCTTGGGCCGGCTCTAGGGGTAGTCGTGGTGTGTTGCTGGGATAAACCGTGCTAGATTGAAATCAATCCATCAAGCAACATCGGCTTTGATGCGAACAGGTTCATCAAAAGGAGACATGAAACATGAAATTCAGCAAGCTTTGGATGGGTGGGGCCTTGGCGCTCGCACTCACCGATGTGTTGGCAGCAGCCCCCAAACCAGCCGTTGGGGCCCCAGCCGTTGCCATTGGTGAAGTAGACATTGGCGGCGTTGTGCAGGGCCCCAAAGGGCCTGAAGCCGGCGTATGGGTCATTGCGGAGACCACCGAGTTGCCCACCAAATTTGCGCGCATCGTGGTCACCGACGACAAAGGTCGCTACGTCATCCCCGATCTGCCCCCCAATGTGAACTATCGGGTGTGGGTGCGGGGCTACGGCTTGGTTGACTCTCCCAAACTGATTGGCAAACCTGGTCAGATCCTCAACCACAGTGCAGTGATTGCACCGACCGCCGCGGCCGCTGCGCATTACTACCCTGCGGTGTATTGGTACTCGATGCTCAAGATGCCGCCTGTCCAAGATTTTGGTGGCAGCACCAACATACCGAAGAACGTCACCCAAGAAATTTGGCGCCGACGCATGAACAACACCGACTGCGTGGGTTGCCACGCGCTCGGTCAAGAATCCACCCGCACCATTCCGGCAGCACTGGGTAAGTTTGAGTCTGGCGAACAGGCTTGGGGGGGACGTATCGCATCAGGCCACAGCGGCCAATGGATGATGGATCGGCTTGCCGTGCAACTCGGTGGCGTGCCATTCAAATACTTTGGCGAATGGACCGACCGAATTGCCAAGGGTGAATTGCCCAAATCCAAACCGGCTCGCCCTCAAGGAGAAGAGCGCAACATCGTCGTCACCTCTTGGGAGTGGGGCACAGAGAAGACGTTTCTTCACGACTTGATCTCCTCCGACCGTCGCAACCCAACGGTCAACCCCTACGGCAAGCTCTACGGCTCGTCCGAATACTCGAGCGATGACATCCCAATCCTCGATCCCAAAACACACACCGTCAGCACCTTCAAGATGACCGTGCTCAACGACAGCGTGGGGGAGTCGTTCGGTGGCAGGTTCCACGCCACAGCACAAGACAAACCTTTGGCGCCTTCTCCCTACTGGGGCATGGAGAAAATTTGGACGCAAAAAGCCAACAACCACAACGGCATGATCGACCAAAAAGGTCGGGTCTGGTTTGCCGCCAACGTACGTGGGGACGTCAACCCTGAGTGGTGCAAAAAGAACACCGACCACCCGTCAGTCAAAGCTTTCCCGATTGAGTTTTCTCAGCGTCAAGTCACCATGCTGGACCCCGCGACGATGAAATACAACCTCATCGACACGTGCTTTGGAACCCACCATCCACAGTTCGGTTATGACTCAGACAACACGGTCTGGTTCTCAGGCTCTGGTCCCGTGGCAGGTTGGTTCAACAGCCGCATCTATGACGAGACTGGCGACGTGGTCAAAGCACAAGGCTGGGCGCCATGGGTACTCGACACCAACGCCAACGGCAAAGTGGACGCCTACACCGAGCCCGACAAACCTGGTGAAGCCGGCAAGGACATGCGCGTGGGCGGCTCCGGGCCCTACGGTGTGATGCCACACCCCACCGATGGTTCGGTCTGGTACTCGTTCAACACCTTTGGTGGCACACCCGGTTTCATGCGGTTCGACCCAAAGACCCAACTCTCTGAGTTCTACGCCTTGCCCAAGGAGTACGTTGGCATTCGTGGTGGCGACATCGACGCCAATGGCGTGGTCTGGGGCTCGGCATCCAATGGAGGCTTTGTGAGCTTTGACCGCAACAAATGCAAGGGCCCGCTCAACGGACCCAACGCCACCGGCAACCATTGCCCTGAAGGCTTTGCTTACCATCGATTTCCTGGCCCTGGTCACGAAGGCTTTGAGCAAAACAGCGCCGAGGCGAGCTACTACACCTGGGTCGACCAACACAACGCCACGGGCCTGGGTAAAAACATCCCCATCGCCACAGGCAACTTGAACGGTGGTTTCATTGCCTACAAAAACGGCAAGATGCTCAATGTGCGCATCCCCTACCCCATGGGGTTCTTTGCCAAAGGCATGGACGCGCGCATCGATGACCCCAATGCGGGTTGGAAAGGTCGCGGTCTGTGGAGTACCAGTGGCGACCGAACCCCGTGGTTGATGGAGGGTGGCAAAGGCTCCAAGCCTCGGGCAGTTCACATCCAGTTCCGCCCAGACCCCCTCGCGCGCTGAGCAACTCATCGCACACTGAAAGCCAACTTCGGTTGGCTTTTTTTTCGCCCTCCCACATGGGGTCGCACTAGTTAATTCTGTAGGTTTTTGTAGTTTTTGATGATTTCATTATGGTTTAATCAATTCCGTCAATTACACCCTCGTGATTTGATTAGCCAAAGAGCTGAATTTCTGACCTCACATGCCACCGGCGCCTCATTTTTTCTCCCCTGCTAAAAGCCGCACAAGCGCTGGGACCACCCGACTGAAGGCGATGGATCGGCAAACTTGCGCAGGGCAAGGGACACGATGAACAAAATTCACCGCGTTCTTTGGAATAAAAACACCCAAACCTTTGTGGCTGTGGCCGAAGTGGCCACTTCCTGCGGCAAAGGCACTGCGCGCTCCACCCTGTGCTCGGCGGCACCGGGCACCTTGAACTTGGCGCTGCAAACCTTGTGGGCAGCCTTTGCTACGGCAGGCTTGTGTTGGGGCGCAGCCTTTGCCCAAACCTTGGCCCCATCACAGCTGCCCACGGGTGGTCAAGTCAGCGCGGGCAGCGCCAGGGTGTCGCAGTCTGGCAGCACCATGGCCATCACCCAAGACAGCCAGCGCGCGGCCATCAACTGGCAAAGCTTCAACGTCGGTTCGCAGGCCAAGGTCAACATCACCCAGCCCAACAGCTCCAGTGTCTTGCTCAACCGCATCTTGGGCAACTCAGCTTCCCAGATTTACGGCCAAATCAATGCCAACGGCCAGGTGATCATGTCCAACCCATCGGGCGTGTACTTCTCGCCCACGGCAACGGTGGACACGGCCTCGTTCACCGCCACCACCCACGGCATCAGCGACACCGACTTCATGGCCGGCATCATGAAGTACACGCGCGACGGCGCCACCGGCAAAATCATCAACGAAGGCTCGATCTCGGCAGGCCTGGGTGGCTACATCGCCTTGCTGGCGCCCGAAGTGCGCAACAGCGGCTTGGTGGTGGCCAGACTGGGCACCGTGGTCATGGCCGCAGGCGAAACCTTTGAGCTGGAGTTCGACAAGCAAAGCCGCCTCACCAACATCTTGGTCAGCCCCAGCACCTTGGCCGCCTTGGTGGAAAACCGCCAAGCCGTGCAAGCCCCCGGCGGCTTGATCATTCTGTCGGCCCAAGCGGCCAACCAACTCCAAAGCGGCATCGTCAAAAACTCTGGCCTGGTCCAAGCCACCGGCTTGGTCGACAACGGCGGGGTCATTCGCCTCTCGGCCAGCCAACGCGTGGTCAACACCGGCACGCTGCAGGCAGATGCAGCACCCAACAGCTCAGGCCAAGGCGGCACCATCACCGCCATTGCCGATTTGACCAATGCCAACAGCAGCGTCGAGATTGGCGGCACCCTTTCTGCCAAAGGCGGAGACTTGGGCGGCCATGGCGGCTTCATTGAAACTTCGGGCGCCCAGGTGGTGATTCAAGACAACACCAGCGTCTCGACCTCCGCCCCCAAGGGCAAGTCGGGCACGTGGCTGATCGACCCGACCAACTTCACCATCAGCGCGGGCGCGGGTGCGCAGACCAGCAGTGGCATTGGGGCCAGCACCTTAGAGTCAGCGCTCACAGGCGGCAACGTCGACATCAGCACCAACAACACCGCAGGCAGCGACAGTGGCGACTTGTTGGTTTGCGCCAGCGTGGCTTGGTCAGCCAACACTTTGTCCTTGTCAGCCTATCGCAACGTCAACGTTACCTCTGCCCTCAACGGCACCGGCACCAGTGGCTTGAACATCACCTCTAACGTTGGCGCTGGGGGCGGCGTCATCAACATCGGCGCCAACATCACCACCGGCGGCACACAGACCTACAACAACAATGTGGCGCTGACCAGCGCCAACGTGTCCCTCACCGCCACCTCGGGTGGCGTGTCGATGCTGGGTGGCCTCTCCAACACCAGCAGCAGCAACCTGACCGTGACAAGCGCCACCGACAGCAACATCAGCGGCGTCATCTCTGGCGGCGTGAAGCTGATCAAAGCAGGCACCAGCAACTTGACGTTGGAGTCCAACAACACCTACACAGGCGGCACCACTGTCTCTGGCGGCACCTTGCGGGTGGGCAATGGCAGCACCGCAGGCAGCTTGGGCACGGGCGCCGTGACCAACAATGCCAGCTTGTTCATCAACCGCAGCAATGCCCTGAACTTGAGCAACAACTTGGGCGGCACCGGCAGCCTGACCCAAGCAGGCGTTGGCACCACGTCTCTGACGGGCACCAACACCTACACCGGCGGCACCGTGTTGGCTGGCGGCACGTTGGCAGTGGTCAACACCACGGGCACATCCACCGCCGCGCTCAACAGCCTGGGCCCCAGTGGCACCCTCAGCTTCACCGGTGGCACCTTGCAGTTCAGCGCCAACAACACGCTGGACTATTCGTCACGCTTGAACACCAGCGCCTCGCAACAGTTTGCGTTTGACACCAACGGCCAAAACGTCACCTTGGCCACCCTGCCTGCCAACACAGGCACTTTCACCAAAAGTGGCACAGGCACACTCACCGTGGCCAGCGCAGCAACCCACTTTGGCAATGCAACCCAAGGCGCCACCAGCATCACGGGCGGCACACTCACCTTGCAAGTCGCGCACCCGACTGCGGTTGCTTCACAGGCGGTCATCAATGGCACCGGCTCACTGAACATTGAGCCAACCGCCAACAGCTTTACCAGCGCGGTCAACACCAGCGCGGACTTGTTGTTCAGCACTGGGGGCGGTTCTTTGGGCGCTTTCAACTTAGGGCGCACGGGCAACACCGCCAACATCACCGTCAACAGCACGCCGAACATGGCGATCACGGGCAGCCAAGGCTATTACGGCGGCAACGTCACGGTGGCCAACACCGCCGATGCGACGTTCACGAGCTGGAGCAACGGCGCCACGCTCACCCTGTCGGGCACCACGTCGGTCAACATCTTGGCCCCCATTTCGGTGACCAACGCCAACAGCAGCATTGCCATCAAGACCAGCCAAGGCACCACGGCTGGCAGCAACGTGGGGTATTACGGCTTTGGCTTGAGCGCCAGTGGCTTCCAAGGCCGCATCGATTTTTCGGGTGCTTCAGGCCAAAAATTCACCACCCAAGACGGCAGCACCGGCACCTTGAAGGACTACACCTTCATCACCACGCTGGCAGAGCTCAACGCTTCAGCGGCTGGTGGCTATTACGCGCTGCGCAGTGACATTGAAGCCGCTTCCTTCTTATTGCCAGGCGTGGCCGGGCAAAACAACGGCATGGGCACTGGCAACCCCTATCCTTACGTGTCGGTTCGCAATGGCAGCTTCACCGGCAGTTTTGCCGGCTTGGGTCACACAGTGACCAATCTGAGCCTTCGCAGCAATGGCGCTGGCTATGGCGGCTTGTTCTATCAACTCAGCGGCAGCGCGATGGTGCAAGACATTCGGTTTGAAAAAGCCAATGTCACAGGCATCAACATGAATTACCTGGGCACACTCGCCGGCTATGCGGACAGCACACCCAACATCACCGGCATCATGGTGGCCAATGGCTCCGTGAACCTCACCAGCAGTGGTTCTGGCAGTGGTGGCATCCTTGGCTACACCCAAGGCGGCACGATCCGCGACGCTTGGGTGGTCAACAACCCCGTCACAGGTTTTGCTCAAACGGGAGGCATCGCCGGTCGTACGCTGATGACCGTCAACAACACCCACAACGTCAACAGCACGGTTTCTGTCAACGGTGTCGGTGACTCTGTCGGTGGCTTGTTTGGCGAAAAAAACTCTAACTATGTCCTGAACAACTCTGACTCGACGGGCAATGTCACAGGGGCCGGCAACAACATTGGCGGTTTGGTCGGCTACAACTACGGCGACATCAACAACGCCTTCACCACTGGAACCGTCACGGGTAACTTGACGTCAAGCTACACGAACGTCGGTGGTTTGGTTGGCCAGAATTGGGCGGGGGCCATCACCAACGCCACCACATCGGGCAATGTGTCCAACTATTACGCGTGGGTCGGCGGAATGGTGGGCTACGCCTACAACGGATTCACTCTGACGAATGTCTCGGCCAGCGGGACGGTGCGCAGCACCACCTATGGCGGAGTGGGTGGATTAGTAGGCGCCAGTACCTATGGGGTGACCATCGCCAACTCCAATTACAGTGGCACATCTGTGACCAGTGGAGGCGGTAACGCAGGGGTTGGCGGACTGGTGGGGTATGTCGACTGGAGTGGCGTAAGCGTCTCCAACTCAAGCGTCAGCAATGCCGGTTCTCGGATCAACATCAGCGCTACAGGCGCCACCGGTGGCATGGTGGGTTGGGCACGGTCTGGCGTGACCATCAACGACTCCTATGTCTCCAACGCCAACGTGACGGGCAGCACCTATGTGGGGGGCTTGGTGGGCACCCAACGCGTCGGCAGCGTCAACATCAACAACGCCTACGCGGGAGGCAGTGGCGGAACCCACGTGATTGGCTCCAACTTTGTGGGCGGTTTGGTCGGCGAGATGATTGCTGGCTACATCAACAATTCGTACTACGCGGGCAACGTCACCGCGACCAGCAATTACGGTGGCATTGTGGGCTTCTTGAGGCCTGGCACCTACCTGTCCAACACCTTCTACAACGTCAGCGCCTCGCTGATCAACGGCAACGCCACGCTCACCATCGGCGGCCTCTACAGCAAACAATTTGACGCCTGGGCCAGCAGCAACCTCACCTGCGTGACTTCACGGTCCTTGAACATTGCCGACTACTTTGACGCACCCGGTGGTGATGGCTACTACACCATTGCCAGCAGCAGCAGCGCCATCAACAGCGGCGTCATCACCAAAAACGATTTGGGCAATGTGCTGGGCTTTTCGCAGGGCTTTGCCAACAACACGGCCAACACCAACACCTACAAATTCAAACTCACGGCTGACCTAGACATCGCATCGGCCGTCACCAAGTTTGTGCCTTACTTTGCAGCCGCAGAGTTCAAAGGCAATGGCTACCAAGTGAACAATTTCACTTGGAACGCGCCCACCTCCAACGTGGGCTTCTTGGGCTTTGTGCACAAGAGCACGGTGAGTGGTTTGCTGGTCAACAGCACCAACTACGAAAGCATCAACAACTACAACGCGGTCAACGGCCAATACTATGTGGGCACGGCGATTGGCTCCATGTACAACGGCATCTTGTACGACTCGGCGGCCGTCTTAGGTGGCTCCACCAAGGGGCTGGACAACACAGGTGGCTTCATCGGCTACTTCGGCTCCGGCGCGATGGGCAATGTGAGCGCCACGCGCGCGCCCGCTGTGACCAATGCATCCAGGGCCATGGTGCTGTTCAATGGCTCCACGCTGTACAGGTCTGGTTCAGACCAATTTGACGACACACTGGGCAGCACCGGCGGGTTGGCGGGTTATGTGACGAGCTCTTCCATCAATTTGCTCAACTCCACCCTGAACGTCAGCGGCTATTACCGCACCGGCGGCCTGCTGGGCTACCTCTCGATTGGCAATTACAGCCATGCGTCGGTCACCGCCAATGCGGCCAACAACCTCAGTGCCAGTGGCAACGTGACCGGCACCAGCACCTACACGGGGGGCTTGATTGGCCAAGCTTATGGCGTTGGCAGCGCCAGCACCTCCAACAACTGGAGCGCATCCGGCAACGTGACTGGCACCGATTACATCGGGGGAGTTGCAGGCTACCTGAACAATGCGGTGGTGAACAACTTGACGGCCACCATGCCCAACCTGACTTCAACCAGCTCAGGCTCACAAGCAGGCGGGTTGATTGGATATGGCAGCACGGTGAATGTGAGCAACTCCAGCTCCGTGGCCAACTTGTCTGGTTCAAGCAGCAACACCGGTGGGTTGGTGGGCTATTTGGATGGCACAAGCATCCTGTTGAACGCCAACGCCAGCGGCAACGTGACGGCCAACGCCGGCAACTACGTGGGAGGCTTGATCGGTGGCTTGTACAGCACCAGCACCATCACCAATGTCAGCGCCAACGGCAACGTGACAGCAGCATCGACCAATTACGTCGGCGGTTTGATCGGCGGCCTTGTCGGCACCAGCGCCATCAAAGATTCGCGCTACATCGGCGCTTGTGTGTCGGGCAACACCTATGTGGGCGGCCTGATCGGATTTGCCAATGGCAACAACGCCAGCACATCTGTCCAAGGCTCTTTCGCCAGCACCAACATCACGGCCTCGGGGGACTTTGTGGGCGGGCTGATCGGCTACTTTGAAGGCGCACTGGGCGACAGCGCCACAGCCTCAGCCTCAGCATTTGGCAGCACCACCAACCACAGCTATGCCACTGGCAACATGACGGGCCGTTACGACGTGGGCGGCTTGGTTGGCCGCTTGGGCAGCACGGCTCAAGTGACCAACACCACGGCCAACGTCAACATCACGGCCGACGCCAACTTTGGCGGCTTGATCGGCTACTTCACGCCGGGTGCAGAGGTGACCAACTCGCATTACAAGATGGAGGGCGCCAACAGCATCACCATCACGGCCTACACCCCCGCCAGCCCCAGCAGCCGCGTGGCACTGAACGTCACCAATGGCATGCTGACCCTCGGGGGCTTGTATGGCACCCAGTTCGACACTTGGTACAACAGTGGCGCGCTCAATGGCCTCGTCAGCGGGCCCGCCAGTGATGCCACGCCCTTCTCACTCTCAGGCGGCTACTACAGCATCGACAGCGTGGACAAGCTCAAAGCCTATTTGGGCTACGCCGACCAAAGCGCACTGAAGTTCAGCCTGGACGCCCCATTGAACATGCCGGCTGGCCTGTATGTTCCCTATGTGTCGGGAGAACTGCGTGGCAACAACGCCGTCATCAGCAATTTGTCGCTGAGCCAAAACACCGCCAACCTCGGCTTTGTGGGCCACCTGCGCAACAACAGCACCCAAACCACGGCAGGCTTGTCGTTCTCCAACGTCAGCGTCAACGGCAACATCAGCGGCACGATGAACTTGGGTCTGGTGGCGGGCTCGGACTGGCAGCGCAACATCACCAGCGCCAACTCCTCGGGCAGTGTGACGGGCACCGACATTTACTACAACATCTTGAGTCTGAATCAAGACGATCGCGGTGAAAACAACAACGGCTCCAACGGGTGGAGCAGCGCGGGCGGTGTCTTGGGCTACGGCTGGGGCACCAGCACCAGCAACCTCACGGCCTTGCAGCTGACCAACGTGAGCTCTTCGGCCAATGTCACAGGCGTCAATGCGGTCGGCGGCTTGGCTGGGCAAATTCAATATGGCCGCATCACCAACAGCAACTCCACCGGTGCAGTGACCAGTGTGGCCAAAACCAGCATCACGGTCTACCGCACGGGCGGCTTGGTGGGTTACCTCAATTACGGCACCTCAGAAATCAGCAACAGCAACCACACGATAGGCTTGGTCAAGGGGTTCAACTACGTTGGGGGTCTGGCTGGACAAGCCATGGGCCAACTGGGCGTGAATGTCTCCGCCAACGCAACGCCCAACTACAGCACCTTTGTGTCGAGCAACGTCGAGAGCAATGGGGAACGCACGGGTGGCTTGGTCGGCTCGTTTTCATCCGGCTACATCACCAACGCACAAATGTCTGGAACGGTCACTGGCTACACAGTAGGTGTTACTCCGGGCTATACCAACGGCTCCTACACAGGGGGCATCGGCGGTTACGTCACGGGTGCAGATGTCAAATACGTCAGCTACATCGGCAGCTTGGTCAAGGGCAGCGAGAGAACAGGTGGCCTCGTGGGTCACCATGACAACACACTGACTTACTCGTTCAGCAGTGGCAACGTCACCTCCAACGGAAACTATGTCGGCGGATTAACTGGGTATGGCAACTACATCAACAACGCCAACAGCAGCGCCAATGTGACCGGTGGCACGTACACCGGCGGTGTTGCAGGTCAACTCGCCAACAGCATCTACAACGCCAATTGGACAGGTGCCTTGGTCAGCGGCGGTCATCAATCTGGCGGCTTGGTGGGCAATCTTGGGGGCACTGTCGATAGCTCCTATGCCACGGGCAACGTGTCGAGCAGCTCATCCTATGTGGGTGGCTTGGTGGGCAACACAGGCAACTGGGTGCGCACCTCCAACGCGAGCGGCAGCGTGACGGGCGCAGGCGAGCGCGTGGGGGGACTGGTTGGCAGCTCAAGCGCCATTGATTCTTCCTACGCCACAGGCAATGTCACCGGCAATTCAAACCACGTGGGTGGCTTGGTGGGTTACGTGACCGGTGGCACCGTCACCAATGCGTATGCCACAGGCAACGTCACGGGTCTAGGTGCCTACGTCGGCGGATTCGCAGGCTACAACTCAGGTACGCTCACTGCCCCCACGTCCAGTGGCTCTGTCAGCGGTGGGCAGCAAGTGGGCGGTCTGGTGGGTCGCAATGACTCGGTGGTCAACTCTGGCACCAGTTCGGGCAACGTCACGGCCACGAACAACTACATAGGTGGCTTTGCGGGCTTCAACGTGGGCACCATCAACACCTCGTCTTCCACGGGCTATGTCTACACAGCCAACAGCAGCAACTCTTACTACGTGGGCGGCTTTGCTGGGTGGAACCAGGGCACCATCAGCAACTCATCGAACACCATCACCGTGGTCAACCCCACCAGTTTGGTGGGGGTCAGAGGGACGCAACGTGTGGGCGGATTTGTGGGCCAAAACTCAGGCACCCTGAGCAACGACACCAGCAACACCAGCACCAGCGCCCAAAACGACTACGTGGGTGGTTTTGTGGGTTGGATTGATGGGGGCACCGTCAGCAACTCGGGTGCCTGGGGCACGGTGACGGGCCCCTACGCCGTGGGCGGTTTTGCAGGCTACCAAAACGGCGGCACCATCCAAACCTCTTTCGCCAACACGGGGGTCACTGCGGGTGACGCGCTGCTGGTGGCCAACACCAGCATCGTCGGTGGCTTCATTGGCAAGATGAACAGCGGCGCCATCACCAGCTCGCGGGCCGCAGGCGCGGTCACGGGTTTGGGCAAAGTTGGTGGTTTTGTGGGCTCTATCTTCAACGGCAGCACCATCAACCAGTCGTATGAAACCGGCGCGGTGACCCAAACCAGCACCTCCAACACCAGCACGGCGGGCGGTGTGGGTGGGTTTGCGGGCTACCTGGAGTCCAGCTTCACCGGCAGCATCAGCGACTTCTACGCCATGGGCTCGGTCACGGGCACGCAAAACGTGGGCGGCTTGGTCGGTTACGCCGACAGAGGCACCTTGACCAACGGCTATGCCACCGGCATGACCAGCTTCAACACCGTTACCCCCAGCCCCGCCAACATCGGGGGGGTGTTTGGCAGCTTCAACGCCACGGTGGGTCGGTTGACCAAATCCAATTTGTACTGGAACACCGACACCTCCAACCAAACGGCCAGCGGCGGGTTTGGCACGGGACTCACCACCGCACAGTTCAAATCTACATTGGCCAACACCGCAGGCTTCAACGCCTCCAACACCAACTGGAACACCAGTGCAGGCCTCTTCCCCTACCTGCAAGTGTTCTACCCCACACAAGCGCGCGCCATTGAAGGCTATGCCTACCTCAGCGACGGCACCACGGTGGCCAAACGTGCGCAGGTGGGGCAATACACCAGTGGCACGCTGCTCAACGGCGGCACGGCATCCACAGGGGTGAACGGGTATTACTACAGCGTGGTGGGCAGCAACACCTTGTTCACCGATGCGGCGATTCCTGAGGCGGTTGCCAGCATTGCCGTTACCAGTGGTGGCGGCAGTTATCTCAGCAACGGCACTCTCACCCTCAGTGGCGGGGGCGGCACAGGGGCCACAGCAACGGCCTCGCGAGTCAACGCCACCAGCGCGCTGACCAACTCCCTGCAAAGTGTGAGCGTGACCAATGGCGGCTCGGGTTACATCTCCGCCCCCAACATCACCACCAGCGGCTGGGGAGGTTCTGCATCGGGCGCCACTTTCAACGTCACCCTCAGCGCCCCGTTCTTCAACACCACGCAGTTGGGCACCTTGTTGATGTTGGACGGCAACAGCACGGTCAACGCCACCGTGGCGGGACTGTCGTACACCGACCGCATCCAGACCGACAACACGGCCTACTTGTACAAAGACAGCAACACCAACGTGATCGGCAAAGTGGTGCAGGGCATCACGCGTTTGAGCACGCAAAACAGTTCAGCCTCAGGCATGAACACCGACCTCAACACCACCATTGGCACCACCAAACGCAGCAGTTTCGCCAGCAACTTGACCACCATGTCGTCACTGGAATTGTTCTCGCGTGCCAGCAGCTTCACCCTGGACACCCCCCTGAGCTATGCCGACAACGGCGTGGCCAACGCGGGCAACATCACCATCACGGGCAACAGCAGCGTCACCTTGACCGGTGGCACCTTTGTCAGCACCAAGGCCCAGACCTACAACGCATGGCTGACTTTGGGCGCAGATGCCACCCTGAACGCCACCACGGTCACCACCAACGCCACCTTGGTGGGGGGCAACTACAACTTGACGGTCAACAACGTCGCCGCCGCCAACAGCGGCAATTGGGTGACGGGTGGCGACTTCACGGGCCTGGGCAACCTGTGGGTCACGGGCAACAGCAGCCTGAATGGCAACGTCACGTCCAGCGGCAACCAAACCTTCAACGGCACGGTGACTTTGTCCACCGACCTGAACCTCAGCGCCAGCAACGCCACCGCCACGGTCAAGCTCAACAGCACCACCAACAGCGGGGCTGCACCGCATGCCTTGGGCATCAACCTCAGCACCGCAGGTGGCAGCGCGGTGATCAACGGCGCCATCGGCGGCGGTGCATCACTGACCAACGTCACGGTCAACGCCAGCACCATCGCGCTCAACGGTGCCAACATCACCACCACAGGCAACCAAACTTACCGGGGCACCATGACCTTGGGCGCGGGCACCAACTTGCTGGCCACGGACGCTGCGGCCGTGATCACCCTCAACGGCACGGTCAACAGCGACGGCACGGCACGGGCGCTGAATGTGAACGCCAGCAACTCGACCGGGCGCGTGGTGGTGCTGGGTGCCGTGGGCAACAGCGCGGCCCTGGCCCAGGTGACACTCAATGCCACCGCCATCGCCTTGAACGGCAGCACGGTCAACACCACAGGCAACCAAACGTACGTCGGCCCCATCACCTTGGGCGCCAACACCAACCTGAACACCAGCGCCAGCAACGCCATCGTGTCTGTGGCCAACACCCTCGACGGGGATGTGGCGGCCACCCGAAGCCTCAACATCACCGCCAGCGGCAGCGGCAGCCTTGTGCGATTGGCGGCTGCCGTGGGCGGCACCAACCTGAGTTCGATGGCCATCAACGCCAGCACCATCACCCTCAACGGCTCCAGCATCAACACCTCGGGCAACCAAAGCTATGCAGGCGCCCTCACCTTGGGTGCCAACACCGCACTCACGGGGGCCAACGTCATCACCACCAGTGGCTCCACCGTGGCGGGTGCTGGCTTCAGCATGAATGTCAGTGGCAATGCCGACCTCGGTGGCGACGTCAGCAACGTGAGCTCCGTCAACGTCAGCGGCACCACGCGCTTGGCGGCTAATGTCAGCTCTACCGGTCACCAGACTTATGCTGGCGCCATGACCTTGGGCAGCAACGCCACGCTGTTGGCGTCTGATGCCAACGCCGTCATCACCGCCAAAAGCACCATCAACAGCGATGGCACAGCGCGTGCCCTGGCGGTCAATGCCTCGGGTTCCAACGGCTCGGCGGTGTTCAATGCCGCAGTCGGTGGCTCCGCAGCACTGGCCTCGTTCAATGTCAGCGCGGCCAACATCAACCTCAACGGCTCGAGCGTCAACACCTCGGGCAACCAAACTTACACGGGTGCGGTCACCCTCAGCCAAGACACGCTGCTGCAAAGCGCTGGCGCCACCATCACCGTGGCCAACACGCTCGACAGCAACACAGGTTTCAACCGCAGCTTGAATATCAGCGATGCGGGCGGCGC
>NZ_JAVLFP010000016.1:0-11636 GCF_046052825.1 Limnohabitans sp. | reverse complement strand
GATCTACACGAGCCTTATCGTCGGCAGCGTCAGATGTGTATAAGAGACAGGCCCTGATTTGGGTTTGGATAGATGAGCAATTTGCCTTTGAAAGTCAAAGCTTGTTTTCCCGACTGTACGTTCGAGGATGGCCATTTTTGCTGCTGGCAACCGTGTTTCTGGTCGCCATGAGTGTGGTCGGGGATTTGGTGGAGTCTTTGGTAAAGCGAAGTGCTGGAATGAAAGACAGCAGCCTGCTTTTGCCAGGACACGGAGGCGTGTTGGACAGGGTAGACGCGCTGCTGCCAACTTTGCCCATTGCCCTCATGTTATTGCAACCCCTGTGATGCGTTCAGCCATGACTTCTAGGCCTATTCTGTTGACAGTGCTCGGCTCTACAGGGTCTATTGGCACCAACACCCTGGATGTCGTGGCACGCCATCCAGATCGATTCAAAATCTACGCGCTGACAGGGGCTTCTCAGGTTGATTTGATGCTTCATCAATGTCAGCGATTCAAGCCGTCTGTTGTTGTGATGGCGCACACGGATGCTGCACGCTTACTCCATGACAAGTTAAAGGCCGAAGGATTGGTCATTGAGGTTCGTAGCGGAACCCAAGCGCTAGAGGAGGTTGCATCGCACCCAGATGTTGATGCAGTGATGGCAGCCATTGTGGGGGCCGCGGGTTTGGCCCCTTGTCTAGCCGCAGCCCGATCCGGCAAGCGCTTGTTACTTGCGAACAAAGAGGCTTTGGTTGTTGGCGCTGAGGTTTTTTTGTCAGCCGTCAGGCAAGGCGAAGCAACCTTGTTGCCAATTGACAGCGAACACTCTGCGATTTTTCAATCGCTCCCTGAAGATCCCAAGACCTGGAGCACGAGGGTAGAGAAAATTATTTTGACCGCATCAGGTGGTCCATTTCGTGCTCGCGAAGCCAAAACTTTGAAAGACGTCACCCCTGAAGAGGCTTGTGCCCATCCCAATTGGGTCATGGGCCGAAAAATTTCAGTGGATTCGGCCACGATGATGAACAAGGCGCTGGAGGTGATCGAGGCGCGTTATCTTTTTGGCCTCCCGCCTGAGCGCATTGAAGTCGTGATTCATCCCCAAAGCGTGATCCATTCGATGGTTCAGTTCCGTGACGCTTCAGTTCTGGCCCAGTTGGGCACACCCGACATGCGCGGGCCCATTGCTTATGGTTTGAGTTGGCCTGAACGCATCGAATCTGGTGCACAAGCCCTGGACTTTCGACGTTTGGCTGCGATGACTTTTGAGTCGTTGGACGATCATGGGCATTCAGAGCGCTTTGCGGGTCTCAACTTAGCATGGGAAGCACTGTGCGCACCTGCTGGGACCACTGCAGTGTTGAACGCGGCCAACGAGGTTGCTGTTGCAGCTTTCCTCGATCGTCGCATTCGGTTCGATCAAATTCACCAAGTCAACTTGAGTTGTTTGGAGAAGTTGCAGCCCGCGCAACCTCATGATTTGGCCGACTTATTGGCATTGGACTCACAAACCCGTGGTGTCGCTGAAACAGTTGTTCAATCATTGCGCTTGCCATGACATTTTTGGCCTTTTTAGGCGCCATGGGTCTGTTGATCACTGTTCATGAGTGGGGCCACTATCGGATGGCTGTTGCGTGTGGTGTTCGAGTCGTCACTTTCTCTGTGGGTTTTGGCACACCTTTGTTGCGCTGGCGATCACGCAAGCCGATCGCGGGGCATGCGACAGTTTTTATGATTTGCCTGATTCCGCTGGGCGGTTTCGTCAAGATGCTCGACGAACGTGATGGTGATGTTGCGGCATGTGACCGGAGCATGGCCTTCAACAGGCAAGCCTTGTACAAGCGTGCAGCCATTGTTGCTGCGGGTCCGTTGACCAACTTGTTGCTTGCTTTTTGTCTTTACTCCGCCAGTTTTTGGTTGGGACAATATGAATCTAAGCCTATTTTGGCAACCCCACAACTGAACTCTGTGGCGCAAGCAGCAGGACTGCAAGGCGGAGATACGATCTTGCGCGCAGGCCTTTCTCGGGACGCAATGCATGATGTGGTGTCCATGGAGCAGCTGAGGTGGTGGGCCCTGCGACAAAACTTTGAACAAGGCACATTGCTCCTCGAGGTTTTGTCAGGTCATACCCAACGCATTCAAACTGTCGCACTCACTGCGCCTCAAGCCCAAGAGGAGGGGGGGGAGGCACTGAATGGGCTTGAACTTTTTGGCCTAGGGCCTGTGTGGCGTGCTGCGGTCATTGCGGACACTCAAACAGGACGTCCGGCACAGCGTGACGGACTCATCGCTGGAGATCTCGTTGTCAGCGTTGATGGACGCCACATCGATGACGCCAAGCAATTGCGTGACTTGATCCGCACGGATGAGCGAGTCAGGTCGTCGGGGCCCCAAATTTGGGAGGTTCATCGCAAAGGTCAAGAGCGCACCACACTAGAAGTGCAACCCGATCGTGTCCTTGAGCAGGGGCGATTCATCGGACAAATTGGTGCTCATATTGGTGCGCCTGCCGAAACAGTGTGGGTGCAATCCAATAGCTTAGAAGGTTTGGCCCTTGGTTTTGCTCGTACCCGTGACGCCATGACCATGACCTTTGACATGCTAGGACGCATGTTGACAGGTCGCGCATCATGGGACCATTTGAGTGGTCCGTTGGCGGTGGCCGAGTATGCTGGTCAGTCTGCCAGTTTGGGTTTAACCGCCTATGTCTCTTATTTGGCATTGCTCAGCATGAGCTTGGGCGTGTTCAATCTCATGCCTTTGCCTGTTCTTGATGGAGGGCACCTGTTGTATTATCTTTATGAAGCTTTGACAGGCCGCCCTCCTTCACCACAATGGATTCAAGCCTCACAGCGCATAGGTTTGTTGATGTTGTTGGCACTGATGGCTTTTTCTTTTTTCAATGACTTGGTCCGTCTGGGCTGGATCAGATAATCAATTTCATCAATCACCCCCAGGCCTGAAGTTTTTCTTCATGAACAAGCAACCACATCGATTTTCCCTAACGCCCCTCTCACGTGCGGGGGCTTTATTGGCGGGCGCAGCACTGGCTTTCAATGCTTGGGCTATTGATTCTTTTACCGTGCGAGATATACGTGTGGAAGGGTTACAACGCGTTGAGCCTGGAACGATTTTCGCGTCGATTCCACTGCGTGTGGGGGACGACTACACCGACGATAAAGGTGTCGCGGCTATTCGCAGTTTGTTCGCATTGGGGCTGTTCAAGGATGTTCGAATTGAAGTGAACGGTGACGTTGTGGTGCTCATCATTGAAGAGCGCCCCAACATTGCCGCAGTTGAATTCATTGGGACCAAAGAGTTTGACAAGGATGTGCTTCGCAAGGCTTTGCGTGACATTGGTTTGGCAGAAGGACGTCCTTTTGACAAAGCCTTGGCAGACCGCGCCGAGCAAGAACTCAAACGTCAGTACGTGAGTCGCAGTTTGTATGGGGCAGAGGTCATCACGACCATCACTCCCAGTGAGCGCAATCGGGTCAATTTGTCATTCACTGTGGTCGAAGGTGATTTAGCCAAAATCAAAGAGATCCGTGTCGTGGGCAGCAAAAATTTCACTGAATCCACGCTTTTGGATCAATTTGACCAAGGGACTGGCAATTGGCTGAGTTGGTACACCAAGTCGGACCGCTATTCGCGAACAAAACTGAACGCAGATCTTGAAACCTTGCGAGCCTGGTATTTGTCTCGTGGCTATTTAGAGTTTCGAATTGACTCAACCCAGGTTGCCATTTCGCCTAACAAACAAGACATCAGCATCACCATCAACATCACTGAGGGTGATCGATTCGTGGTGTCAGAAGTAGCCCTGGAAGGCTATTACTTAGGCAAAGATGAAGACTTCAAATCCCTGATTGAAATCAAAGTAGGCCAACCCTACAACGCCGACGATGTTGCAAAGACGACCAAAGCTTTCAACGAATATTTTGGTAATTTCGGATTTGCATTTGCGCGTACTGAGGTGCGTCCTGAAATTGACAGGTTAACCAACCGCGTCAAACTGCTCTTGATCGCCGATCCTTCTCGCCGAGCCTATGTTCGTCGCATCAACATTGTGGGCAACAACCGAACCCGTGACGAAATCGTGCGCCGTGAGTTTCGTCAAATGGAATCGTCTTGGTATGACGGCGAGAGAATCCGCTTATCACGTGATCGCATCAACCGTTTGGGATATTTCAAAGAAGTCGACATCGACACCCAAGAGGTTGCAGCTTCCCAAGACCAAGTGGACTTGAACGTGAACGTGACAGAAAAACCGACGGGCATGCTGACTTTAGGCGCTGGCTTTTCTAGCGCAGAAAAAGTCACATTTTCCTTTGGCATTCAGCAAGAAAACGTTTTTGGTTCTGGTCAGAATTTGGGGCTTCAAGTCAGCACCAGCAAATTCAATCAGTATTACGTCATCAGCACCACAGATCCTTATTTCACAGAAGACGGCGTCTCCCGAACGTTTGATTACTACCACCGTTCGAGCAAACCGTATGTTGAACAGGGCGGCGATTACCGCTTGGTCACCGCTGGGTTGGGCGTGCGGTTTGGCATCCCATTCAGCGAGTTAGATCGCGTCTTTGTTGGTTCTTCGTTGGAGCAAACAGACATCATTCCGGGTACCAACCTGCCATCCTCTTGGCTAACCTATGCTTACAACCATGGGTACACCAACAAAACCGTACCCGTCACTCTGGGCTGGGCCAGGGATGGCCGCGACAGTTACCTCAACCCGTCGACTGGCAAGCTGATACGTGCCAATACGGAAGTGGGCGCTGCGGGTGACACCCGTTACGCCAAATTGGGTGGGCAGTACCAGCAGTATTTCGCCTTGAGCAAGCAGTACACATTTGCTTTCAATGCCGATCTTGGCTTGGGTAAGGGAATGCAAGGACAGAGCTTTCCTGTTTTCAAGAACTACTTTTCTGGTGGTTTAGGCTCTGTGCGTGGGTTTGAACAAGGAACCTTAGGCCCTCGCGGTCACGACGGCATTGTTTCTGGCGGCACAAAAAAGATCACCTTGAACAGTGAGTTTTTGATGCCTTTCCCAGGCGCTGGAAACGACCGCACCTTGCGGCTTTATGGCTTTTACGACATGGGCAACGTGTTTGGAGAGTTCGACAAAGTGCAACTCAACCAGCTTCGCAGTTCCTACGGCGTAGGACTGAGTTGGGTCTCTCCGATGGGGCCGCTACGATTTGCTTGGGCCAGTCCCGCTCGTTCATTCACAGGCGATAGAATTCAGAGATTGCAATTCCAAATCGGGACGTCTTTCTGATGAATAAGTTTCTTAATCAATTCGTGTTTGCCATTGCCCTGGGTTTGATGGGCTTGTCGGCAAATGCCGACGACATTCGCATTGGATTCATCAACACGGACCGGATCTTCAAAGAAGCCAATACAGCCAAACAGGCTCAGCTCAAGTTGGAGCAGGAGTTTTCCAAACGCGACAAAGACCTCAATGACGCAGGTGCTGCTTTGAAATCAGCCGTTGAAAAGTTTGAGCGGGAAGCGCCTACGTTGTCAGAGTCGCAACGACTCAACCGTCAAAAACAACTGGGTGAACAAGACCGCGATTTCCAGCGTAAGCGCCGTGAGTTTCAAGAAGAGCTGAATGCGCGCAAAAACGAAGAATTTCAACTGGTTCTGGAGCGTGCCAACCGCGTGATCAAGCAAGTGGCCGAAGCCGAAAAATACGACCTGGTGTTGCAAGAGGCGGTCTACATCAGTCCGAAGCATGACATCACCGACAAAGTGCTCAAGGTCATCAACTCAGCCAAGTAATTTGCCGTGGCACTGCGTCTCGGCCAAATCGTCGAAAGTCTTGGGGGCCAGTTATTTGGCGATCCACAGCAATCGGTGCTCAAACTTGCTCCCATAGAGACGGCACAAGCGGATGATTTGAGTTTCGTCAGTCACCCAAAATACCAGTCTCAACTGACAACCTCTCGGGCTGGTTGTCTGATCGTTTCTCCTGCATTAGCCAGTCTGGCTCAAGCCCGTGGCGCTTGTATCGTCACAGACAATCCTTACCACTATTTCGCTCGATTGACACAGCTTTGGCGCGCCAAACAACCGTCAAATGACGAGCCCAACATCCATCCCAGTGCAGTCGTACACCCCACGGCTCAACTGGATGGCAGTGCCCGTATTGGCCCTCTGTGTGTGATCGAACGTGGCGCGCGAGTCGGTGCACACACGTGGTTGAAGTCGTCGGTCACACTTGGAGAAGAATGTGTGATTGGGCAACGCTGTATCGTGCATTCGGGCGTGGTCGTCGGTGCTGATGGATTTGGCTTCGCCTTGTTTGAGGGGGTTTGGGAAAAAATTGAACAACTGGGCGCGGTTCGCATCGGAAACGATGTCGAGATCGGAGCCAATACCTGCATTGACCGTGGTGCATTGGAAGACACCGTGATTGAGGACGGTGTGAAGCTCGATAACTTGGTGCAAATAGGTCACAACGTTCACATTGGCGCTCACACAGCCATGGCTGGTTGTGTTGGGGTCGCAGGAAGCGCACGCATTGGTGCCCACTGTACGGTGGGTGGTGGCGCTGTGGTTTTAGGACATTTGGAATTGGCGGAGGGCGTGCATATTTCAGCGGCATCGGTTGTGATGCGATCTATTCGTCAGCCTGGACAGTACAGCGGCGTGTTTCCCATCGACGACAATGCCTCATGGGAGAAAAATGCGGCCACATTGCGTCAATTGCACCGTTTGCGCGACCGCATCAAATCTCTTGAATCAGCTTTAGAAAGTCAAAAAAAATGAGCATGGACATCCATCAAATCTTGAAGCAATTGCCGCATCGCTACCCTATCTTGCTGGTGGATCGCGTGTTAGAGCTTGAAAAAGGTAAACGCATCAAGGCGCTCAAAAATGTCTCCATCAACGAGCCCTATTTCTCTGGCCATTTTCCGCATCGTCCTGTGATGCCGGGCGTGTTGATGCTGGAGGCCTTGGCCCAAGCGGCCGCATTGCTGGCATTTGATGCTGTGGGCGTGACGCCAGACGACAAAACGGTGTACTACTTTGCTGGCATTGACGCCGCGCGTTTCAAACGTCCAGTTGAACCCGGCGATCAGCTGATCTTGGAGGTTGAACTCGACCGTATGAAAGCTGGCATATTCAAATTCAAAGCCCGAGCCAAAGTGGGAGATGAAATCGCCACCGAAGCTGAGTTGATGTGCACCATGCGCACGATTGCTTGACGAATACCCTGCGACGATGAGCCTCATCCATCCTACGGCGATTGTTGACCCCCGAGCCGAGCTTGACAGCTCGGTGCAGGTGGGGCCCTACACCATCATTGGTCCTCATGTACGCATGGGGGCCGGCACCACAGTGGGCGCCCATTGCGTGATCGAAGGCCACACCACCATTGGACGCGACAACCGTATTTTTCAATTCAATTCTTTGGGGGCGATCCCGCAAGATAAGAAATACGCAGGTGAACCCTGCGAATTGGTGATCGGTGACCGTAACACCATCCGCGAGTTCTGTACTTTCAACATCGGCTCTCCCGGTGACACGGGTGTGACGCGTGTGGGCGATGACAACTGGATCATGGCCTATGTCCACCTTGCTCATGATTGTGTGGTGGGCAACCACACCATCTTTGCCAACAGTGCGCAATTGGCTGGCCACGTGCATGTGGGCGATTGGGTGATCTTGGGTGGTTTTACCGTGGTGCATCAGTTCGTGCGTATTGGCGCTCACAGTTTCACGGCCATGCATTCGTTGCTGTTTGCAGATTTGCCACCTTTTGTGATGTGTCAAGGGCAACCAGCTGAGGCGCGCTCGATGAATTACGAAGGGCTGCGTCGTCGGGGGTTTTCGCCTGAACGCATTAGCGCAGTCAAGGCCATGCACAAGGCCTTGTACCGTGAAGACTTGACCCTCGACAAAGCCAAAGAGCGCATCGCAGCGCTGGTGCAATCCAAACCTGAATCTGCACCCGATGTGCAGATGATGCTCGACTTCTTGAACCTGACCTCGCCACAACGTGGCATCGTGCGCTGAGCCTATGTCGGCACCTGTGACCTTCTCGCTTGTCGCTGGCGAGGCCTCGGGTGATTTGCTCGCAGGCCTGTTGCTGCAGGGAATGCGCCAAACATGGCCCGAGATGCGAAGCACCGGCATTGGAGGGCCGCGCATGGCGCAGCAAGGGTTTGAAGCTTGGTGGCCCTACGAAAAATTAGCCGTGCGTGGCTATGTGGAAGTGTTGCGGCACTACCGTGAAATTGTGGGTATTCGTCAGCAGCTCAAAGCGCGTTTGTTGGCCCAACCGCCCAGCGCCTTCATCGGTGTGGATGCGCCAGACTTCAATCTTGACTTAGAGCACGATCTGAAGGCGAGCGGTATTCCGACGGTGCATTTTGTCTGTCCTTCTATTTGGGCATGGCGTGCTGACAGAGTCGACAAAATTCGGCGCAGCGTAGACCATGTGCTGTGCATCTTTCCGTTTGAAAAAGCCTTGCTCGAAGCGCACGGCATTGCTGCCACCTACGTGGGGCATCCCTTGGCACAAACGATTCCCGAACATGTTGACCGTGCTGGGGCACGTGTTGCACTGGGCTTGCCCCAAGACGCGACTGTGGTTGCGTTATTGCCTGGCAGTCGACATTCTGAAATTGAATATTTAGCACGTCGTTTTTTACAAGCGGCGCAGCGCATGGCCCAGCAACAGCCTGGGCTGGTCTTTGTCTTGCCCGCCATGTCGGCGTTACGTGCCCGCATCGATGCGCTCGCTCGCGAGCTAGGCGGCGTGCCTGGACTGACGGTGTTGACCGGACAATCGCACACGGCTCTGGCCGCTTGCGATGTGACTCTGATTGCCAGTGGTACCGCCACGCTGGAAGCTGCGCTGTTCAAGCGTCCGATGGTCATCGCTTACAACATGAACTGGATCAGCTGGCAAATCATGCGTCGTAAAAAACTCCAGCCCTGGGTGGGCCTGCCCAATATCTTGTGCCAGGAGTTTGTGGTGCCTGAGTTGTTGCAAGACGCTGCCACCCCGGACGCCATGGCGCATGAGGTGTTGCAGTGGCTGGCACAACCCGCCGCCATGACCGCCGTTCAACAACGTTTTGCCGCGCTGCATGACAGCTTGCGCTGTGACACTCCTGCATTGGCTGCCCATGCGATCCAAAAAATTCTTGCGCGCTGAACAAGCTTCGTTGGTTTGGGATACCCCGGGGCTGATTGCCGGCGTGGATGAGGCTGGGCGAGGGCCTTTAGCCGGGCCCGTCGTGGCTGCTGCTGTTATCTTGGATGACCTGAACCCGATCGTGGGCTTGGCGGACTCCAAAAAACTCACGGCCTTGAAGCGCGAGCGTTTGTATGACGAGATCCGTGCCAAAGCTCTGTGCTGTTCAATTGCTGAGGCCTCGGTGGAGGAAATTGACAGTCTGAATATTTTGAATGCCACCCTTCTCGCGATGCGCCGCGCGGTAGAGGGCTTGCGCCTCAAGCCGCACAAAGTGTTGGTCGATGGCAACCGTCTACCTGTGCTCGATGTGTTGGCCGAAGCCATTGTCAAAGGCGACAGCAAGGTACCCGCCATTTCCGCCGCATCGATCTTGGCCAAAGTACACCGTGACCGCTGGTGTCTGCAATTGCATGCGCAATACCCAGAGTTCGGCTTTGACCGTCACAAGGGGTACGGTACCGAAGCACATTTGCAGGCTCTGCGTACCCATGGGGCCACGCCCTGGCATCGTCACAGTTTCGCACCCGTTGCCGAGGTGCTGCGATGAACCTGATCACTTCGCGTGACAACCCCTTGGTCAAAGAGCTGCGTCGCCTCTCGCAAGACAGCACGGCCTATCGCAAGCTCGGTCGTGTTTGGTTGGAAGGCGACCACCTGTGTCGTGCGGCGTTGGCACGTGGTGTTCGGCCTGAGCATGCCGTGTTTGCACAATCGCAATGGGACATCGCTCCGCGCGACTGGACCGAGGCCGCGCCCCGCAACACGGTGTTGCCCGATGCCCTGTTTGCCGAGGTGAGTGGACTCGAATCCCCCGCGCGGATGGGGTTTGTGATGACGGTGCCAGTGGCACCCGACATCTTGCGTCATACCCCCACCGTGGTGCTGGATCGGGTGCAAGACGCGGGCAACGTAGGCTCAATTTTGCGCAGCGCGTCGGCGTTTGGTTTTGGCCAGGTGTTGGCCATCAAAGGAGCTGCTGCCCTATGGTCTCCCAAAGTCTTGCGTGCGGGCATGGGCGCGCATTTCGGTTTGCATTTGGTGGAGGGCCTAGAGCCTTCGGCGTTGGACGCACTGGACATGCCTTGGGTGGCCACCAGTTCGCACCAAGGCCCATTTCTGCACCAGTTGCTCGCTCAGCAGGCACTCCCCATGCCTTGCGCCTGGCTGATGGGGCATGAGGGGCAGGGCGTTTCCTCCCAGTTGGCCGACCAGGCGACCTTGTCGGTGCGCATTGCGCAACCCGGTGGCGAAGAGTCATTGAATGTGGCTGCTGCTGCTGCCATTTGTTTGCACGCCAGTGCCACCTGTCGAGTGACGTGACGCAAGGGTAAACGAGTGCCTCGGATATAATGAGAGGCTTTCCCGCATCAACCTGTACGCCCCAGCTCAACCAAGGCCCATTCCTCGAACAAGCAGCCAAAAAGAGACCCGTTCTCTTGTGAGCGCTGAGGCGTACCCGAACTACTCCGGAGAACCCAGTGCTTTTGTCTCTTCAGGGAACCTTCCCGCCCGCCATCTTGGCGCTTGCAGACGGCACGGTCTTTATCGGCAATTCGATTGGAGCCGCTGGCTCCACTGTCGGCGAGGTGGTGTTCAATACATCGCTCACCGGCTACCAAGAAATTCTGACCGACCCCAGCTATTGCCAGCAAATCGTCACCTTGACGTACCCGCACATTGGCAACTATGGCGTCAACCTAGAAGACATCGAAGCTGACAAAGTCCATGCTGCTGGCCTGATCATCAAAGACCTTCCTTTGGTGGCCAGCAACTTCCGATCACACCAAACCTTGTCGGCTTATCTGAACGAGAGTGGCACGGTGGCGATTGCCAACATTGACACCCGTCAATTGACACGCATCTTGCGTACCAAAGGGGCGCAAAACGGTGCGATCTTGGCCCTGGCGCCAGGTCAGCAAGTCAGCCAAGCCCTGAAAGAACAAGCCATTGCCGCCGCCCAAGGGGCGCCAAGCATGGCCGGTCTCGATTTGGCACAACAAGTCACTGTGACTGCACCTTATGCCTGGACTCAAACCGAATGGGCGCTGGGCACGGGGTATGGCGAACAAACCGCGCCGAAGTTCCATGTGGTGGCGTACGACTTCGGCGTGAAGAAAAATATCTTGCGTATGTTGGCCGAGCGCGGTTGCCAAGTGACCGTGGTGCCCGCCAAAACTTCGGCAGCCGAAGTGCTCAAACACCAGCCAGATGGCATCTTTTTGTCCAATGGACCAGGCGACCCGCAACCTTGCGACTACGCTATTTCCGCTGCGGCCGAGTTGATTGAAACAGGCATCCCGACTTTTGGTATCTGTTTGGGTCATCAAATCATGGCCTTGGCCAGCGGCGCCAAAACCTTCAAGATGAAATTTGGACACCACGGTGCCAACCACCCCTGTCTCTTATACACATCTGACGCTGCCGACGAAGCTAG
>NZ_JAVLFP010000015.1:0-10281 GCF_046052825.1 Limnohabitans sp. | reverse complement strand
CGGATTAAGCGGCGAGTGCGAAACGTTCGTCGTTTGCAGTTAGTTTTTTTTCTGCTGTTTTACGAGGTAACAGAACCTCGACATGCCCTGCCACGCGTCCGAACCGATGTCGAAACCAGTGCAGCCCCAAGTGGACTATTTTAGGCCTTTGTCAGCCATTGCAAGAGATGCAAAGGCGAATCAATGTGTAAATCTGCACCCCAGCTGGCAATATTTGATTTTTCGCCCAAATACCCATAGCTCGCCGCCACAGTGCGCATGCCTGCTGCGCGTCCGGCCACAATGTCGCGCTCGTCATCGCCAACATACAGACACACTTCTGGCGGCAAGCCCAAACGCCTCGCGGCTTCGAACATCGGTGCAGGATGCGGTTTGGCATGTGCCGTGGTGTCCCCGCTCACAATGGCAGAAGCCGATGAAAACAAAGGCATGGCCTGCGTTAGAGGGTCTGTGAAGCGCGCCATTTTGTTGGTCACAACGCCCCATGGCATGTCACGCTGGCGCAAGGCGTCAATGACATCTGTCACGCCATCAAAGATGTAGGTGCGCACTGTCATCGCACGCTCATAGTTCACAAAAAACTCTTCGCGAAACGCTTCGTAAGTGGGGTGCTCTGGCGTGATATCGAATGCCACCTTGAGCATGCCGCGCGCACCGGCCCCCGCCATCGGGCGGTACAAGCCTTCGGGCAACGAGGACATGCCTCGATCGGTACGCATTTTGTCGGCAGCGTCCCCAAGGTCGGGGGCGCTGTCAATCAGGGTGCCATCCAAGTCAAACAGCACGGCACGAATGTCGCTCAGCATCAGGCCGTCCTCTGGGTTGCCACCAGGTAATTCACGCTGGTGTCTGCGCTCAACCAGTAGCGTCGGGTCAAGGGGTTGTATTCCATGCCACGGGTATGGAGCCATTCCAGATCGGCACTTCGGCACGCACTGGCCAACTCACTGGGGCGGATGAACTTTGCGTACTCATGGGTCCCACGTGGCAGCATGTTCAACACGTACTCGGCGCCCACGATGGCAAATAAAAAAGACTTGGGGTTGCGGTTCAAGGTCGAGAAAAAGACCCAGCCCCCGGGCTTGACCAATTGAGAACATGCCCGCACGATCGAAGCAGGGTCAGGCACATGCTCCAGCATTTCCATGCAGGTGACCACATCAAAGCTGGCAGGCTGCTCTGCAGCCAGGGCCTCGACGCTGACTTCGCGGTAGCTCACGCGGGGCGTTTGAGCTTCCAAGGCATGCAACTGGGCAACTTTGAGTGACTTGGTGGCCAAATCAATCCCCAACACTTGCGCGCCCGAGCGCGCCATGGCGTCGCTCAAGATGCCGCCACCGCAGCCCACGTCGAGCACGTGTTTGCCTTGCAAAGAGGCTAGTTCATCGATCCACGCCAAGCGCAAGGGGTTGATTTGGTGGAGCGGGCGAAACTCACTCTCAGGGTCCCACCAGTGGTGGGCCAAATCGGAAAACTTGGCCAACTCGGCCGGGTCAAAGTTGGCGTGTGGAGTGGAAATGGTGTGCATGGCTGAATTGTCGTTGATCCAATAAAAAACCCCGCCGCAGCGGGGTTCTTGAAGATCTAGGAAAGATCAGTTGGCACGGGTGCCAACAACTTCGATCTCAACGCGACGGTTTTTAGCGCGACCTTCTTTGGTCTTGTTGTCAGCCACGGGCTGCTTCTCGCCTTTGCCTTCGGTGTAGATGCGGTTTTTCTCGATGCCTTTGGACACCAAGTAAGCCTTCACAGATTCAGCACGACGCACTGACAGTTTTTGGTTGTAGGCATCGCTACCCACAGAGTCGGTGTGGCCCACAGCAATGATCACTTCCAAATTGATGCCTTTGACTTTGCCAACCAAGTCATCCAACTTGGCTTTGCCAGCGGGCTTGAGCACGGACTTGTCGAAGTCAAAGAAGGCGTCAGCGGCATAAGTCACTTTGGAAGCTGCAGGTGCTTGAGGTGCTGGAGCGGCAGCAGCAGCAGGCGCAGGTGCAGGAGCTTCAGCCTTTGGAGCGACGACAGCTGGTGCAGGAGCGGCAACGATGGCACCGTCACAACCTTTGGCAGCAGTGGCGGGTGTCCAGTTGGCATCGCGCCAGCACAGGCCGGTGGAGTTGGTCCAAACATCGCCTGACGAGTTGCGCCAGTTGTCAACGTTTTGAGCAACAGCGGCAGTTGCCAATGCGACGGTAGCAACAAAAGCTGCCAAGTTCTTCAAGTTTTTCATGATTCACCTCTGAGGGATTTATAAGCCGCAGACCTTGCTGCGATTCCATGCATTCAAGGTGCAAACACCGTAACGCTGTAAATATTGTGCCATATCTCATTTGTGCCCCCTCAATTTTGAGAAGAGATGCTTGTCGCTTGGGTGCGTCTGTTGCCAGTGAGCCACAACTGGCCACTCGTGGTTATCAGCCTAAAATGTCAGGTTTCCCGCTTTACGGCCGCTTTCATGACTCAGTTTGCCAAAGAAACATTGCCCATCAGCCTAGAAGAGGAGATGCGCCGAAGTTACCTCGACTACGCCATGAGCGTGATCGTCGGTCGCGCACTCCCGGACGCGCGGGACGGCTTGAAGCCGGTGCACCGCCGCGTGTTGTTTGCGATGCATGAGCTCAACAACGACTGGAACCGTCCTTACAAAAAGTCAGCCCGTATCGTCGGTGATGTCATTGGTAAATACCACCCACACGGTGACAGTGCGGTTTACGACACCATCGTGCGCATGGCGCAAGACTTTTCATTGCGACACATGTTGGTGGACGGCCAGGGCAACTTCGGCTCGGTCGACGGCGACAACGCAGCGGCCATGCGTTACACGGAAATCCGTTTGTCCAAGATCGCCCACGAAATGTTGGCTGACATCGACAAAGAAACCGTGGATTTCGGCCCCAACTACGACGGCTCTGAAAAAGAACCTTTGGTATTACCCAGCCGCATTCCCAACCTGCTGGTCAATGGCTCCTCGGGCATCGCCGTGGGCATGGCCACCAACATTCCCCCGCACAACTTGAACGAAGTGGTTGACGCGTGTCTGCACATGTTGCGTCATCCGGAAGCCAGCATCGACGAGTTGATGGAAATCATCCCCGCGCCTGACTTCCCCACCGCCGGCATCATCTACGGCATGAGTGGCGTCAGAGATGGCTACCGCACCGGTCGTGGCCGCGTGGTCATGCGCGCCAAGTGCCACTTTGAAGACATTGACCGTGGCCAACGCCAATCGATCATCGTCGACGAGCTGCCCTACCAAGTGAACAAAAAGACCTTGCAAGAACGCATGGCCGAGTTGGTGCACGAAAAGAAAATCGAAGACATCAGCCACATCCAAGACGAGTCCGACAAATCGGGCATGCGTTTGGTGATCGAGCTCAAGCGCGGCGCTGTGCCTGAGGTGGTGCTCAACAACCTGTACAAACAAACCCAGCTCCAAGACACCTTTGGCATCAACATGGTGGCCCTGATCGACGGTCAGCCCAAGTTGTGCAACCTGAAAGACCTGATCAGCGTCTTCTTGCAACACCGCCGCGAGGTGGTGACACGCCGCACCATCTTCACCCTGCGCAAAGCCCGCGAACGCGGCCATGTGCTGGAAGGTTTGGCCGTGGCCTTGGCCAACATCGACGAGTTCATTGCCATCATCCGCAACGCCCCCACCCCACCGGTGGCCAAGGCCGAGCTGATGACACGCGCGTGGGACAGCAAGCTGGTGCGCGAAATGCTCACCCGCAGCCGGGCTGACGGCGGCGTGATCAACGCCGACGATTACCGTCCAGACGGCTTGGAAAAAGAATTCGGCATGAGCCAAGACGGCTTGTACCGCCTGAGCGACACCCAAGCGCAAGAAATTTTGCAGATGCGCCTGCAACGTTTGACCGGCTTGGAACAAGACAAGATCGTCAACGAATACAAAGACGTGATGGCCGAGATCGACGACTTGCTCGACATCTTGGCCAAGCCAGAGCGTGTGTCCACCATCATCGGCGACGAGCTGAATGTGGTGAAACAAGAGTTCGGTCAAACCAAACTCGGCGCACGCCGCAGCGTGATCGAGCACAACGCCCAAGACCTGGGCACCGAAGACTTGATCACACCCACCGACATGGTGGTCACGCTCAGCCACAGCGGCTACATCAAGAGCCAGCCCTTGAGCGAATACCGCGCCCAAAAGCGCGGCGGTCGAGGCAAGCAAGCCACCGCCACCAAAGAAGACGACTGGATCGACCAACTCTTCATTGCCAACACACACGACTACATCTTGTGCTTCTCCAACCGTGGCCGCTTGTACTGGCTCAAAGTCTGGGAAGTGCCCGCAGGCTCACGTGGCTCACGCGGCAGGCCGATCGTCAACATGTTTCCATTGCAAGAAGGCGAAAAAATCAACGTCGTCTTGGCCCTCACAGGCGAGGCTCGCACCTTCCCTGAAGACCAATTTGTGTTCATGGCCACCTCCATGGGCACCGTCAAAAAGACCTCGCTCGACGAGTTCAACAACCCGCGCAAAGGCGGCATCATCGCCGTCAACTTGGACGACGGCGACTTCTTGGTGGGTGCTGCCCTGACCGATGGCAAACACGACGTCATGCTGTTCAGTGACGGCGGCAAAGCCGTTCGTTTTGACGAAAACGATGTGCGTCCCTTGGGTCGCAGTGCGCGCGGTGTGCGCGGCATGATGATCGAAGACGGCCAAAGCGTGATCGCCATGCTGGTGTCTGAACAAGAAGACCCCAACGCCCCTGCCGACGCCGTGCGCGCCAGCGTGCTGACTGCCACCGAAAACGGCTATGGCAAACGCACCAGCATCACCGAATACACCCGCCATGGGCGCGGCACCAAAGGCATGATTGCCATCCAGCAATCCGAACGCAACGGCAAAGTCGTGGCCGCCACCCTGGTACAGGCCGACGACGAGATCATGCTCATCACCGACACCGGCGTGCTGGTGCGTACCCGCGTGTCTGAAATCCGTGAACTCGGGCGTGCCACCCAAGGCGTGACCTTGATTGGCCTGGACGCAGGCGCCAAGCTCAGCGGCTTGCAACGCATCGTCGAAAACGATGCCAACGCACACGACAGCGAAGGCGCTGAAGACGCTCAAGCAGGTGACGGCGACGCTCCCAGCGAAGCGTGAGGCACTTGGCATGAGCACGCGCCCCTACAACTTTTCTGCTGGCCCAGCGGCCATGCCGCTGGAGGTGCTGCAACAAGCCGCCACGGAAATGACCGACTGGCACGATGCGCAGGGCCGTCCCTCGGGCATGGGCGTGATGGAAATGAGCCATCGCGGGAAAGAATTCATCGCCATCTACGAGCAAGCCGAAGCCGACCTGCGCGAGCTGCTGGCCATTCCCGCACATTTCAAAGTGCTGTTCATGCAAGGCGGCGGCATTGCTGAAAATGCCATCGTGCCCCTCAACTTGTCACGCGGTGAACCCATCGATGTGGTGGTCACAGGCAGTTGGAGCGAAAAGTCGTTCAAAGAAGCGGCCAAGTACTGCACGCCCCACCTGGCTGCATCGGGTGCCGACAGTCACTTCACCACCCTGCCCGACCCAGCCCATTGGAAACTCAGTGACGCCGCGCGTTACGTCCATGTGTGCACCAACGAAACCATCCACGGGGTGGAGTTCCACAGCTTGCCCGACTTGAAGGCCTTGGGCTCCAACGCACCCTTGGTGATTGACTTCTCGTCCCACGTGCTGTCGCGCTCGGTGGACTGGTCCAAAGTGGGCTTGGCTTTTGGCGGCGCGCAAAAGAACATTGGCCCCGCAGGCGTGACCCTGGTGGTGGTACGGGAAGACTTGCTGGGCCATGCACTCCAGGTGTGTCCTAGCGCGTTCAACTACACCACCGTGGCCGACAACGGCTCGATGTACAACACCCCGCCCACCTACAGCATCTACATCGCGGGCTTGACCTTCCAATGGCTCAAGCGCCAAGGCGGTGTCGCTGCGATGGAGCAACGCAACATCGCCAAAGCCGAGCTGCTGTACAACTATTTGGACAGCTCCAGCTTTTACAGCAACCACGTGGCTGCTGACTGCCGCTCACGCATGAACGTGCCCTTCTTCTTGGCCGACGCCACGCGCAACGACGCTTTTTTGGCAGGTGCCAAAGCGGCTGGACTGCTGCAACTCAAAGGCCACAAGTCGGTGGGCGGCATGCGCGCCAGCATTTACAACGCCATGTCCATCGAAGGCGTCCAAGCCTTGGTGGACTACCTGCGTGCGTTTGAACAAACACAGGCGTGACGCCTTTTGAGCACATGAGCCAAACACCTATTCAGTCTGACGCCTTGGGCGAGCTGCGCGTGCAAATCGACGCGCTGGACAAACAACTGCTGAGCCTGCTCAACCAACGCGCCCATGTGGCCGAACAAGTGGGTGAAATCAAACGCGCCGAAGGTTCCCCGTTCTTTCGCCCTGACCGCGTGGCCCAAGTGATCGACAAAATCACCCAAGCCAACCCTGGCCCCCTCAAGAACCCCCACGTTGCGGCCATCTGGCGTGAAATCATGTCCGCCTGCCTGGCGCTTGAAGCGCCGCAACGCGTGGCCGTGTTGGGCCCACAAGGCACCTTCTGCGAACAAGCCGCAATCGAGTTCTTTGGCAGCGCCGCCAACCTGATTTACTGCGCCAACTTTGACGAGGTGTTCCATGCCACGGCTGCGGGCACCGCCCAATACGGCGTGGTCGGCATGGAAAACTCCACCGAAGGCGTGGTGGCCAGATCGCTCGATTTGTTTTTGCGTTCCCCCGTGCATGTGGTGGGCGAGGTCAGCCTCTTGGTGCGCCACAACCTGTTGCGTCAAACCAACTCGCTCGACGGCATCGAGGTGGTGATGGCCCACCCCCAAGCCTTGGCCCAGTGCCAAGTCTGGTTGAGCCAACACCTGCCCAACGCCGAACGACGTGCGGTCTCCAGCAATGCAGAAGGCGCACGGCTGGCTGCCACCCACCCTGCCTGGGCAGGGTTGGCCAGTGAGCGCGCGGCCAGCCAGTTTGCCTTGCACATCGTGCACCACGCCATCCAAGACGAGGCCTACAACCGCACCCGCTTTGCCATCATCACCCTGCCGCAAACCTTGGCCACGCCTCCGGCCTCAGGCAAAGACTGCACCAGCTTGGTGGTGTCGGTGCCCAACCGTCCAGGTGCCGTGCACGACCTGTTGGTGCCACTCAAAAACAACGGCGTGTCCATGACGCGCTTTGAGTCGCGCCCGGCCAAATCGGGCCAGTGGGAGTACTACTTCTACATCGACATCCAGGGCCATGTCTCTCAGCCCCATGTGGCAGCTGCCTTGCAAGAGTTGCAAGGCCTGTGCGCCTTCTACAAAGTTTTGGGCTCTTACCCCGTCAGCGAATGAGTTCGCCGACATTTCAACGCCTGGCACTCATCGGCTGCGGCTTGATGGGGGGCTCGTTCGCGCTGGCCTTGCGTGAAGCAGGTATGGTCCAGACCATCGCAGGCTTCAGTGCATCCGATACCACCCGTCAGCGTGCGGTCGCGCTCAAGGTCATCGACCAAGCCTGCACCAGCGTGGCCCAAGCTGTGCAAGGTGCCGATCTGGTGCTGCTGGCCGTGCCCGTCGGCGCCATGCAGGCAAGCTTTGAGGCCATGCGAGAGGTGTTACAGCCCAACGCCTTGCTGATGGACGTGGGCTCCACCAAATGCGATGTGATCGCTGCCGCGCAAGCCAGCTTGGGCGAGCGCCTGGCCTGCTTTGTCCCCGCCCACCCCATTGCAGGCAAAGAGGTGGCGGGCATTGAACATGCCGAGGCGGCTCTGTACCAAAACCGCCGCACCATCCTCACCCCACTGCCTAAAACGGGCATTGCGCGGCTGCAAGCTGCACACGATGTCTGGGCTGCCATTGGCAGCCACGTCAGCACCATGACGCCTGAGGCCCACGACGCCACCTTTGCCGCCGTCAGCCACCTGCCGCACCTGCTGGCCTTTGCCGCGGTCAACGCCCTCACCTCGCAGCCGAAAGGGGCAGCATTTTTGGACATGGCAGGCCCAGGCTTTCGCGACTTCTCACGCATCGCGGCCAGCGACGCTGCCGTGTGGCGCGACATCTTGAATGCCAACAGCGCTGAAGTACTGCAACAAATGGCGCACTTTCGCACCGCGCTCGACCAGTTCGAGACCGCACTGACAAGCGGCGACACACACGTCTTGCAACACCTCATCCAACAAGCCAGCGACGTGCGCGCTTGCTGGCAACTGCAAGCCCACACTTCGTGCAACACGACCTCTGACGACTAAGCCGCAGGTCTCACCTTTTTCGCCATGTTCTCCACGGCCTTTCTCGACTTGCCGCCCTTGCAAGGTGCCTCTGGCACCGTGACCTTGCCGGGCTCCAAAAGCATCTCCAACCGCGTGCTGTTGCTCTCGGCCCTGTGCCAAGGCACCACCGTGGTCCACGACCTGCTCGACTCGGACGACACCCGCGTCATGCTCGACGCCCTGCGGCAACTCCAATGCGGCGTCGACGTGCAAGGCAGCACCGTCACCATCACCGGCTTGGGTGGTCAACTGGCACACCACAAACCCATTGCGCTCTTCATGGGCAATGCAGGCACCGCCATGCGCCCCCTCACCGCCGCCTTGGCCGTGCTGGGAGGCGACTTTTCGCTCTCTGGCGTGGCGCGCATGCACGAGCGCCCCATTGGCGACCTGGTTGATGCGCTGCGCTTGCTCGGTTGCCAGATCGACTACCTGGGTCAAGAAGGTTTTCCTCCGCTGCACATTGGCCAACCCACACTTCAATTGGATGCGCCCATCCAAGTGCGTGGCGATGTGTCCAGCCAGTTTTTGACGGCTTTGTTGATGGCCCTGCCCTTGGCTGCCAAAACGCAAGACATCGTGATCGAGGTGGTGGGCGAGCTGATCAGCAAGCCCTACATCGACATCACGCTCAACTTGTTGGCACGCTACGGCATCGCCGTTCAACGCGAGGGCTGGCAGCGCTTCACCATCCCTGCGGGCAGCCACTACCAGTCGCCGGGCAGCATCCACGTCGAGGCCGATGCCTCGTCGGCCAGCTACTTCATCGCACTCGGCGCCATCGCCAGCGGGGAAGGCATTCGCATCCAGGGCGTGGGGGCCGACTCGATTCAGGGCGACATCCGCTTCATCGACGCGGCAACCCAGATGGGCGCGCACATCACCAGCGGCCCCAACTGGCTGCAGGTGCAACGTGGGGCCTGGCCACTGCACGGCATTGAACTCGACTGCAACCACATTCCCGATGCCGCCATGACCCTGGCCGTCATGGCGCTCTTCGCCGACAGCCCCACCACCCTGCGCAACATTGCCAGCTGGCGCGTCAAAGAAACCGACCGCATTGCCGCCATGGCCACCGAATGCCGCAAACTCGGCGCCACGGTGGAAGAAGGCGACGACTGGCTGCGCATCCACCCGCTGCCAAACGGCCACGACATCAATGCATCGGCGCAGAGGCACTGGCAGCGCGCCAGCATCCACACCTACGACGACCACCGCGTGGCCATGTGCTTCTCGCTCGCCGCCTTCAATGCCAAGCAACTGCCCGTGCGCATCGAAGACCCCAAATGCGTCGCCAAAACTTTTCCCGATTACTTTGAAACCCTGTTCTCGGTGGCACACGCCGACACCACGCACATTCCTGTCATTTGCATTGACGGCCCCACCGCCTCCGGCAAAGGCACGCTGGCCAGCCGCGTGGCGCAGGCCTTGGGCTACCACTACCTCGACTCGGGCGCCCTCTACCGCGTCACCGCCTACGCCGCGCTGCAAGCAGGCTTGGCACTCGACAAGGCCCATGAGCCGGCCATTGCCGACTTGGCCCGCAGCCTGCCCGTGCGCTTTGAAGGCGACACCGTGTGGCTGGGCAGCCAGGACGTGAGCGACGCCATTCGCACCGAAGAGGCGGGCATGAATGCCTCCAAGGTGTCGGTGTTGCCTGCCGTGCGCACTGCCTTGGTGGCCCTGCAACACAGCTTTCAGCGCCTGCCTGGACTGCTGGCCGACGGTCGTGACATGGGCACGGTGATCTTTCCGCAAGCCCCGTTGAAGGTGTTTTTGACCGCCAGCGCCGCACAGCGTGCCGCGCGCCGTCATAAGCAATTGATTTCAAAGGGTTTTTCGACTACACTCGACATTCTTCGTGCCGATTTGGAGGCCCGTGACGCCCGCGATTCATCGCGCAGCGTGGCGCCCTTGAAACCAGCACAAGATGCTTTGCAACTCGACAACTCCGCGTTGTCCATCGAGGCTTCGGTGGATCAGGTG
>NZ_JAVLFP010000014.1:0-16836 GCF_046052825.1 Limnohabitans sp. | reverse complement strand
TAAGCCGGCGCGCTGTGGACGATGCCGGTGCCGTCGTCGGCGGTCGCGTAGTCGGCCAGGTACACCGGGGCCGTGCGCTGGTAGCCTGCGTCCACGTGGGACAAGGGGTGGTGGAAGTGGATCTGGTCCAGTGTGTTGCCCAAGGTGGTTGCGACCACCGAGCCGCTGAGTTGCCAGCGCGCCAGGCATTTCTCCACCAAGGAGTCGGCGCACATCAGCAAGCCGCGTTCGGTGTCGACCAAGGCGTAAGTCAATTCAGGGTTGAGGTTCAAGGCTTGGTTGGCCGGAATGGTCCACGCGGTGGTGGTCCAGATCACGGCGAATGCGTCTTGGTCGAGCTTGGGCAGGCCGAAGGCCGCTGCCAGTTTCACGGGCTCGGCGCATTGAAACGCCACATCCAGGGTGTCGCTCTTTTTATCGGCGTATTCAATTTCAAACTCGGCCAACGACGAGCCGCAGTCAAAGCACCAGTACACGGGCTTCAAGCCACGGTACACAAAGCCACGCTCGATCACGCGTTTGAAGGCGCGCAGTTGACCCGCTTCGTTGGCTGGATCCATGGTGCGGTAGGGCCGCTCCCAGTCGCCTAAAACGCCCAAGCGTTTGAAGTCTTCGCGCTGTTGCGCAATTTGTTCGGTGGCAAAGGCGCGGCTTTTGGCTTGCATGTCGTCGCGGCTGAGCTTGCGGCCATGCAGTTTTTCAATCGCGTTTTCAATCGGCAGGCCATGGCAGTCCCAGCCGGGGATGTACTGCGCGTCAAACCCCGCGAGTTGCTTGGACTTGACGATCATGTCTTTGAGCACCTTGTTGAGCGCGTGCCCAATGTGCAGTTTGCCGTTGGCGTAGGGTGGGCCGTCGTGCAACACAAACAAGGGCGCGCCACGGCGCGCCAGACGCAGCTTTTTGTACAAACCTTGTTCGTTCCACTGCTTGACCCAAGCCGGTTCGCGCTTGGGCAAATCGCCCCGCATCGGGAACGGCGTGTCCATCATGTTGATGCGTGTGTCGGGGGAGGTGGTTTTGTCGGTCATGGCTGTTTCAGGGGCAAGGCAGGTTGGGCGAGGGCTCGGCCGAGGGCGCGGGCTGGAGGCGTGAAAGACAGACGCGGGGCAAGGTGCGTCGGGCGTGCCCCGTCAAATTCGGGCGCTGGCGGCCCAGGCACGTGCGTCTTCGCAGTCTTGGCGTATGCCTTGCTGCAAGGCTTCCAGACCCTCGTATTTGCGCTCGTCGTGCAATTTATGTAGCAGTTCCACGCGGGTGATTTTACCGTAGCCCCCATCGGCGCCCAGGTGGGCCGGCCAGTCTAGGCAATGCGTTTCCAACAGCACTTGGCCCCTGTTCACATCGTTGGCGTCGAGCGAGGGACGAACCCCTAAATTGGCCACCCCGGTCAAGGCGCTGTCGCCCAGGCCATGCACGCGCACCACGAAGATGCCACTGGCAGCAGGTTTCCAGTGTGAAAAGCGCAAATTGAGGGTGCGGCAGTTGAGTTCACGTCCGAGTTTGCGGCCATGCACCACATGGCCTGAGATGGCGTAGGGACGCCCCAGCAACTGAGCCGCGGCGTGCATATCACCCCGCTCCAAGGCCTCCCGCACGGCAGAGCTGGACACACGCAAGCCGTGCACTTCGTAGCTGTTCATGCGCGCCACGTCAAAGCCCAGTTTCGCCCCGGCGGCGTCGAGCATGGCGTAGTCGCCCGCACGCTTGGCACCAAAGCAGAAGTCGTCGCCCACCAGCACATATTTCACGCCCAGGCCCTGGCACAGCACGTCCTGGATAAAGGCCTGTGGTTCTTGTGAGGCAAACGCATGGTCAAAGGGCAGCACCACGCATTGGTTGACGCCACAAGCGCGCAGCTCGTTGAGCTTGTCGCGCAGCGTGGCGATGCGCGCAGGCGCCATTTCGGGCTTTTGAAAGCGCTTGGCAAAGAAGTCGCGGGGATGGGGCTCAAACGTCATCACACAGCTGGGCACGCCACGGTGGCGGGCTTCGTTGTGCAGCAGGGCCAGCATGGCTTGGTGGCCGCGGTGCACACCGTCAAAGTTGCCGATGGTCAGGGCGCAGGCAGGGGCCAGCGCGGGGTGGTGAAAACCTCTGAAAACTTGCATGGTGCTGAATGGTTGGTGCGTGACAAGGACATGACACGCAATCGCTGTATATTGTCCTTGATAGACGTGTGCATTCCGAATCGGTGTTTTCAACTCGAATGATGGAGGTGTGTTGTGAAGGTCTTGAAACTCTCAGCCCAAGGGCTGCCCCAATCCTGGATCTCGCTGGAAGAGGCGGTCATCCACTATGCGGCGGGGGATGTGCGCTGGGAGTCGGGAGCCGAGGTGGCGGTGTTTCATGGCGGCACCAATGCCATCACGGGGGATCTCTCGGTGATCACGGTCAACAGCATCATTGGCACGCGCGGCGTGCCCAACATCAACCCGTTTGATTTGAAGCCCAGCCTGACCAATGCCAAGCTGTTTGCCAGGGACCGCAATATTTGCGCGTACTGTGGCGACCATTTCCACGAAACCGAATTGACCCGTGAACACATTCGGCCTTTTGGTCAACAAGGCATGGACCACTGGATGAATGTGGTCACCTCCTGCAAGTCATGCAACCACCGCAAGGGCAACCGCACGCCTGAACAAGCCCACATGCCCTTGCTCTATGCGCCGTATGTGCCCAGCCTGTGGGAAGACTTCATCTTGCGCAACCGCCGCATCTTGTCGGACCAGATGGAGTTTTTGATGGCGCATGTGCCCAAGAGCTCTCGGCTTTTGGCTTGAGTCTTCAACGGGCAATGCTTGGATTCATTTTTGAGTAATTCTTGTAAACAAGATTTCGCAGCCATCGATGCCCTGGGTCTGAATGAACTCGGTCATGCCAAAACTGACACACATCGGCGATTGGGGCTTCAAAAGGCAAAGCAAAAAGCGCCAGAGATTCAGTGGAGATCAGACTCTCAGCCAATCTCTTGGGTACACAGGCAATCAAATCGCTGGCGGCCACAATTTCAGCGATGCCCAAGCCATGTGCCAACTCGACGATCACTTGCCTGCGTTTGTTGTTTCGCTGAAACATGTCATCGAGAAAAATTTCGAAACTATCGTGACTCGCTGCTGGCGGTAAGTAAACAGCATGCCGGGCATTCAAAAAGGTGTTCAAAGTCAAACCCTTTTTTAAGAGGGCGTGGTCTTTTCTAGCCAGAACCACATAACTTTTGCTGAACAAGCGCTGCTGATGAAAGCCGGCTTGAAATCTGTCAAAGGTACCAATCGCCAAGTCAATCTCTCCTTCTGCCATCATCGATTGAGCGACTCTGGGGGAGACATTGACCAATGAAACACTGACCTTTGGCGCAACCACCATGAGTGTCTTGAGAAGGTTGGGCATCAAGATCAGCTGACCGACATCGCTGATGTAGATCTTGAAGTTCTTTTCACTGCATGAGGGGTCGAATGCTTTGACGGATTGAATCGCAAATTGAATTTGCGCCAGCGATTCCTGAATGGGCCCAGCCAACTGTTCAGCCAGCGCTGTAGGCATCATGCCAGTGGGGGATGAAACAAATAGTTTGTCATCGAAATGATCGCGCAATCTTTTGAGACAGTTCGAAATGGCAGATTGCGATAGATGGAGTTCTTCACCTGCAAGCGTCACATTGCGCTTACGCATCACGGCACAAAAAACGTGGAGAAGGTTGAGGTCTAAATTATGGGTGTGCGACGTTTTCTTCAAGGCAGTTCAAATTCAAAGAGTAGTTCTTCATCCAATCGAAAAAACTTTCGAACTGATTCTTGATCAAGGCACTGGTTTCGTGATCGGTACAAACACCAGCCGCAGAAAATTTTTCATGCACTTTGCCGATGAAAACTTCGGGTTTGATCATCACACGCGAATCCGTCGCCTCAAAAATACGACGAAGTTCGTATTGAACCCTCACGCCACCCAAATGGCCCGTAGAGGCAGAAATCAGCATCACAGGAAGTCTCAGCAGAGGCTTGGAGGGCATGCGCGACATCCAATCGATCGTGTTTTTGAGTCGTGCTGGGACCGAATGGTTGTATTCAGGTGAGGCGACGACGAGCCCATGACTGTGCGAGATGAGCTCGGACAGCTCACTGATCGCATATGAAAAAGAAGCGGCTTCTGCACGGTCCTCGTAAAACGGAATTTTTGAAATGTCGAATAGATCAAGATGGATCAAGTCTTGGAAATTAGACTTGATGTGGTTCAACAGCATGTGGTTGTAGGAGTTGGGCCGACAGGAATTTGTCAAGCCAACCAGATGGAACTTGTGCCCGTCGTCCATGTCACGCTTCTCTGACTTGGACCGTCATGGAGCCCAAGCCCTGGGCCGAAGCAACAAGCACATCGCCGGGTCTGATCGGACCGACCCCTTGGGGTGTACCCGTCATCAAAACATCACCCGGCATGAGCGTGTAAAAACTGGACGCATACTCAATCAACTCAGCCACTGACATCACCATGTCGGAGGTATTGGCGTCTTGTTGGATGACGCTATTCACCGTGAGTTTCAAATCCACGTTGGTCGGATCAATGGCCTCGTCGGCTGACACAAGCCAAGGCCCCAGCACGGTGTAGGTGTCGATGGATTTTCGAAAACTGCGATCCTCTGTGCCGCGAACGGTGATATCCAATCCCAGGCAATAGCCCGCGACATGGTCGAGCGCATTTTCTTTTTTGACACAAGACGCTGCTTTGCCAATGACCGCACACAACTCAATCTCATGGTCAGTGCGACGGTCTAGAAATCGTTGTTGGATGCCTTCGCCAGGCCCCACCACAGAGGAGGGCGCTTTCAAAAATAGACCAGCCTTGCGAATGTCTGTGATGATGTGTCCAAATGCTTGCCCATTGCTTTGCATCTCTTCGACGTGAGCTTTGTAGTTGATGGGCGCAGCCACAACCTTGCTAGGGTTATGTATGGGACTGCTGAGTTGAACTTCAGACAACTTGTAAGTTCTTGCATTGGCCTTGAGACTTTCAATTTGATCAAAAGGCATCTCTTTCAAATCGGACAACACCTTCAAGGTGTCGTTGGACGGGTCCAAAGCGGTGATGTCATAAAGAATGTCGCCGATCACTAAACCGACTTTTGAAGCATTGAAGCGCGCGATTTTCATATTCAAAGTTGCTTTACAAAATGACTGTGCATGGCTTGTTTCATAGCCGCAGTCGGCAGATCTGAAAATGCCCACTGATCCATTCTTTCCGGTGGCCTGACCCATTGCTCTGGCTTGCCCGGCACATGATCAGGGGCTGTGATTTTTTGAAGTTCAGCGGTGTATTCAGTGGCGTAGCCATCTGGGTCTAAAAAATACGCAAAGACATTGTCACCAGGCCCGTGTCGTCCAATGCCCCATTGAATTTTGTGACCAGCCAGCTTGAGTCGACCCACACCAAACATCAACTCGTTCCAACTTTTCATTTCAAATGCAAAGTGGTTCAGGCCATTCACATCCTCTTGAGCGACAGCAATCGAGTGGTGGTCTGAATTGCAACGCAAAAAAGTCATCTTCATGGTCTGATCACTGATCTTGAAACCTAGGACATCCGTGAAGAAACGAACCAATTGAGCTGCGTTTTGAGAATTCAACACCACATGCGACAGCTTGAGTGGGGACGTATCGCTGGGCTCTTCGGTCCCATAGTCCTCACGCAAGGCCACCACCTTGTGCACGTTCCCATCTGGATCTTCAAAAGAAAACCCCCACCCACCACCAGGGCTACCTAGTTGCCTTGGTGGTGCTTCCATCTTCACAGACGCTGCAAACAATTGATCATATAAATCGTGCAACCCCTGCAAAGAACTCGTGCCCCAAGTGATGCTCACCAAGCCTGCTTGTTGACCGGGCTCTAGCACCAAGACATGATGGTCAATGCCTTTCGCACGAAGCCAAATGGACCCCTTGCGATCCGCAACTTTGGTGAGCCCCCATGTGCGTGTATAAAAATCAAATGAACGATCAATGTCAGTCGCTGTGACTGTCAAGGCCCGCAAGCGGTCAATCTTTGGTGAGGTTTCCGACATGATTTCTTTGTTATTTCTGAACCATGCCAACGAACTTGTCGTTGTCGATGACGGTAGACCACATCGGGAAAATACTGTTGAGCATGGATTGAGACATTTCAGGGAAGAAGCCCAGCATCGATTCACGAAGTGCGTACACGTGATAACCCAAGTCGTAGGCAGCGATCACAGTTGCGTAGACGCAGACGTCCGTTGTAAAACCAGCGACGGCAACGTTTTTGATTCCCTTCGAACGCAATATTTCGTTCAACCCGGTTCCTCCAAAGGCGCTGACTTGAATACGAGGTGCTAAGAACAAATCTTTGTATTCTGGTTTGGGCATCAATGGCTCATAGTAGGCAGCTTCTTTGCTACCCACCTTCCAAGCTTTGCGCATGAGTTGCCCGCGGTGAAAGCCACCTGGGTTCGTCCAATCTAATTCGCGGTGGTCCTGGGTGTAACCCTCGGTGACATGGATGATCCATGCGCCCTTTTCACGCGCCTCATTCACCATCTTCACTGTCTTGTCCAGCATGCCTTTGTCGTAATCAGGCTTGAACTTTTGATACCAAGCGCCATCTGGATTGACAAAGTTTCCTTGGAAATCGACCAAGATCACAGCTGTCTCAGAGGCCTTCATTTGCGTGGGAAGTGGGGGGACTGTTTGAGGTTGGACCTGGGAAAAAGTCAATGAACTGGCCGCACTCAGCACCAACGCAAACAGTGACTTAGACATCGATTGCAGGAATGTATTTTTCATGGCATCTCCAAATAAATAGGGTTCGAATGCTAAGCAAGTCATCGTGTCACATCAATTGATTGGCGGTGATTCTTGGTATTTACATTAGAAATGTTGATTCCATTGACATTGCCAGAGACGCAAGTCACAGTCGCGCAGTCATTCAAAGAAGTCAACGTCAATGAACCATAAATTTATAAGCGCAGCTACCCTGGCCCTGTCGATGTGCGCGGCGAGCGTCATGGCCCAAGTGGACTTTCCAAACAAGCCGATCACCATTGTTATTCCCTATTCATCGGGTGGCGTATCTGATGCGATAGGGCGAGGCATTGCGCAAAAACTATCCCAGGATTTGAAAACTCAAGTCTTGGTGGATAACAAAGCTGGAGGCAACACCTTGATAGGGACGACGCATGTAGCCAAGTCCAATCCGGACGGCTACACATTGCTTCTGACTGCTGAAGCAACGTTGACCCTCAACCCCCTGATCTATGCCAAGCTTCCTTACGACGTCGAGAAAAACTTTGCACCGATTGTTGCCATTGCTCAAGTGCCACAAAGTTTAGTGATCAACTCTAAGTTGGGCATTGCCAACTATCAAGACTTTGTTGCTTATGCAAAAAAGAACGCCGGAAAGGTTTCGTATGCAACCCTGGGCGTGGGCTCGACCGCGCACCTTAACTTTGAGATGTTTCAAAGAACGGTCGGGTTGTCGATGCACGATATTCCGTTCAAAGGAGCCTCTGTCGCCATCAATGATTTGATCGGTGGACATGTCGACGCCATGATTGTTTCAACCGGCCTCATCGCTGCTCACTCCAAAAGCGGCAATCTGCGCGCATTGGCTACCGCTGGCAACAAAAGGTCAGCCTTGCTGCCTGATGTGCCGACATTCAAGGAGGTGGGCGTTTCAAACTTTTACCCTTCTTCTTGGTTCGCCTTGTTGGCTCCCGCTGGCACGCCTCAAGAAGTTTTACAGAAGTTAAATCTATCGGTGAACAAAATCTTAAAAGACGACGCACTCAAGGCGTCTCTGTTCGACAAGTTTTCACTGGAAACCATGGGGGGTAGCTCCGAATCACTGAGGGCGTTGATTCGAAGTGATACCGAAAGAATGGTGCCGGTCGTCAAAGACTTAAGCATCAAACTCGACTAGCCCCCAACCATTTGCACACAAAGGTCGACCATGTCTCAAGTTGGTTTGAATGTGAACGGTATTCAGCAGAAAATTGGCAGCTCAAATGACACCCCATTGCTGTGGGTGTTGCGCGACGAATTGAAGCTGACAGGCACCAAATTTGGCTGCGGCGCTTCGCTGTGCGGCGCATGCACCGTGTTGATCGACGGTATACCCAGTCGATCTTGTCAGCGTCCTGTTTCAACGTTATCAGATCAAAGAATTGAAACGATTGAAGGTCTAGTTGGCAAAGAAGCGGATGCCATCCGTGCCGCTTGGCGAGAACTCAATGTCGTGCAATGTGGATGGTGCCAGTCCGGACAAATAGTGGCGGCCACTTCATTGTTGAAAAAGAGTCCAGCGCCCAGCGATTTGCAAATTGATCAGGCCATGAGCGGAAACTTATGCCGTTGCGGCACCTATCCGCGAATCAAAAAAGCGATACACCTGGCCGCTCAAACCTTGAAACGTATGGGGCAATGACATGGACGCTAACCACTTGAAAAATGATGGGGTGAATGGTGCTCGCAGAAGTTTTCTCAAAGCCAGCGTGACAGCAGGCGGAGGCTTTTTGCTTGCAGTGAGTTTTCCAAGCATGAGCCAAGACCGAGGATTGGTTGAAAGTCCTCCGCAACCCCATGTATTTCTAACCATCAAACCAGACAACACAGTGCTTGTGAAAATCAAGCACCTCGACATGGGTCAAGGCACGGTCACAGGCTTGGCATCTATCGTTGCAGAGGAATTGGATGCAGATTGGGACTTGCTGCGGTACGAATATGCCTCGGCTGACATCACCAAGTTTAAAAACGGGCTGCTTGGTGTTCAAGGTACAGGTGTTTCTACATCGATAGCCAACTCGTGGTCTGAACTTCGTCAAGCTGGGGCTGCTGCTCGGCAAATGCTCATTCAAGCCGCTGCCGAACATTGGATGGTTTCGCCAGAGGAGATTTCAACCGAGACCAACCATCTCCTTCACAAGGCCAGCTCGCGCACCGTGTCCTATGGATTGATGGCTAAGAGAGCCGCGGAGTTGCCGATCCCACAACGCATCGTTTTCAAAAACAGCAGTGCTTACCGATGGATAGGTCAACCATCCATCAGGAAATTAGACAACCTAGATAAGACCACGGGAAAAGAAATTTTTGGCCTCGATCTCAAGCTCCCTGGGATGGTTTACGCCACGCTGGCAAGGCCTCCCAAGTTCGGCGCGAAGTTGCAGTCTTTCGATGCATCCAGAGCGCTTGCTTTGCCCGGGATATTGCAGGTCCTACCCACCAAATTCGGCGTTGCCGTGGTGGCAACCCATACCTGGTCGGCCATGAAGGGGCGAGATGCTTTGGTCATCGCTTGGGACTTGAGCGAGGCTGAGCAAAGAAGCACGGATCAAATGCTGAAAGATTTGAAAGTTCTTTTGGCGCAACCCGCACCTGTTGCCAAACAAAGCGGAAACGCCATCGATGGGCTTGGGGAATACTTTTCTGTTCGGTCTGCCGAATATTCATTTCCGTTCTTGGCACATGCTCCCATGGAGCCGTTGAATGCAACCGTCGAACTCACCGGCACGGGTGCAAATCTTTACACAGGCTGCCAATTCCAAACCGTAGACCAAATGGCTGTTGCACAAGAGCTGGGTCTGCCGCCTGCTCAGATCAAAGTGATCACACTGATGGCTGGGGGTTCATTCGGAAGAAGGGCCAATCCAGCCTCTGATTACATTCGTGAAGCTGCGGTCATCGCCAAAGCCTATGCAAAAGCGCCAGTTCAATTGGTGTGGAGTCGTTCAGACGATTTACACGGTGGCTATTACCGATCCATGTTTGTTCACCAAGTCAGAACTGCCACCAACAAGGAAGGGGAAGTGGTGGCGTGGGACCACAAAATAGCGGGCCATTCCATTGCAGAGGGCACAGGCTTTGCCAAATTCCTCGTGAAAAATGGCATCGACCACACCTCGCAAGAAGGGTCATTTGAAAACAAATATGGACTTGCGAATTTCAAATGCACCGTGAGTGCTGCGCCCAAAAAAGTTCCAGTTTTGTGGTGGCGTTCTGTGGGGCACACACACGGCGTGTATGTGACAGAAACCATGGCGGATGAACTGGCTCACAGCGAAAAATCGGATCCCCTTGCCTGGAGATTAGGTCGGCTGAAACACAATGCAAGACTCAGTCGGGTCATCCAGGAAGCAGGTGAAAGATCCAATTGGACGCGCAAGCTACCTTTGAACTATGGGCGAGGCATTGCTGCACACAGTTGCTACGGCAGTCATATTGCGCATGTTGTAGAGGTTCAACGGGTCAAGGCCGGCAAACTGAAAATATCGCGCGTTGTGTGTGTGATCGATTGCGGGATCGCAGTTAACCCTGACATCATCAAGGCGCAAGTAGAAGGTGGCGTTGCGTTTGCACTGTCGGCAGCCTTGTTTCAAAAAATCACCTTCAAAGATGGCATGGTTGAACAAGACAATTTCCATCAATATCCCATCCTGTCGATGAAGGATATGCCTGTGGTTGAAGTGCATATCCTCGACAGCCAATTGCCCCCAACGGGTGTTGGCGAGCCTGTCGTTCCAACGGTTGCCCCTGCGCTTGCCAATGCTATTTTTTCTGTCACGGGTCAACGCATCAGGTCTCTTCCGTTCGCGGATGTGGGCCTTGAATTGGCTGCATAGCTCAAATAGCGGCATTCAAGAGCTTGTTGGGATGTACTTTCTGCGTTCAGTCACGGTGCGCTCACAACAGCGCAGCCACCGCTCTCGGATACATCACATGCTCTTGCGCCAACACCCGCTCGGCCAAGGTGTCGGCGGTGTCGTTGGGCAATACCGGCACCACGACCTGTGCCAAGATCTCGCCGTGGTCTAACTCGTGGGTCACGCGGTGCACGGTGGCGCCAGCGAATTTGCAGCCAGCTTCAAGCGCTCGTTCGTGCGTGCGCAAGCCAGTGAAGGCGGGCAGCAAAGAAGGGTGGATGTTGATCAAGCGTCCGCTGTAATGCGCCACAAAGCCAGGGGTCAAGATACGCATGAAGCCCGCCAGCACCACCAAGTGGGGTTGGTGACGGTCGATGGTGGCCATCAAAGCGGCGTCGAAGGCTTCGCGTGGATGCGGTTCAGCGGCAAAGGCAGTGTGCGCCACCACTTCAGTGGCAATGCCGTGGGACTGCGCCACCGCCAGGCCCGCAGCGTCAGGGCGGTTGCTGATGACGGCGCAGACGCTTGCCCCCAGACGCTGGGCCCATTGCTCAGCCTGTGCGGTTTGCACAATGGCCGCCATGTTGGAGCCGCTGCCAGAAATCAAGATCACGATATTTTTCATCTGATCCGAATTATCCAGGGGCAAAAAATCGCACGGTCGTGCTAAAAACGAGGGATTGTGTTTCAGCTGAGGAAAATTACAATGGATTTAGCTTTTACCCCCGAAGAAGAGGCGTTTCGTCAAGAAGTGCGTGCCTGGGTGCACGCCAACTTGCCGCCTGATATCTCGCACAAAGTGCACAACGCCCTGCGTTTGACACGCGACGACATGCAGCGCTGGGCCCAAATTTTGGGCCAAAAAAACTGGTTGGGTTATGGCTGGCCTCAGCAGTTTGGTGGGCCCGGTTGGACAGCGGTGCAAAAGCATTTGTTCGAAGAAGAGTGTGCGTTGGCAGGCGCGCCACGCATCGTGCCGTTTGGTCCGGTGATGGTGGCGCCTGTGATCATGGCCTTTGGCAATGCCGAGCAGCAGCAGCGGTTCTTACCTGGCATTGCCAGCGGTGAGGTGTGGTGGAGCCAGGGCTACAGCGAGCCAGGCTCGGGTTCAGACTTGGCTTCGGTCAAGACACGCGCCGAGCGTGTCGGCAACCACTATGTGGTCAATGGTCAAAAAACCTGGACCACCTTGGGTCAATACGGCGAGTGGATTTTTTGCTTGGTGCGCACCAGCAACGAGGGCAAACCGCAAACCGGTATCTCCTTTTTGCTGATTGACATGAAGTCGCCCGGCGTGAGTGTGCGCCCCATCAAGTTGCTGGATGGCGAGTGCGAGGTCAACGAGGTCTGGTTTGACAACGTGCAGGTGCCGGTAGACAACCTGATTGGCGAGGAGAACAAAGGCTGGACTTACGCCAAGCATTTGCTGGCGCATGAGCGCACCAACATTGCCGACGTCAACCGGGCCAAACGCGAGTTGGAGCGCTTGAAACGCATTGCCAAAGCCGAGGGCGTGTACGACCCGGCCACAGGCGGAGTGGAGGCCCTGCGTTTTCGCGATGAAATTGCCAAGCTCGAAGTGGATGTGGTCGCGCTGGAGATGCTGGTGCTGCGCGTGTTGTCGGCCGAGAAGTCGGGCAAGCAAACGCTGGACATTGCTGGGCTGCTCAAGATCAAGGGCAGCGAAATTCAGCAGCGTTACACCGAGTTGATGATGCTCGCTGCTGGGCCTGCCAGCGTGCCGTTCATCGAAGAAGCGATGGAGGCGGGCTGGCAGGGCGACCCCGCGCTGAGTGGCTTGTGGCCGGGCGGCGCCATGCACACAGCGCCTTTGGCGTCGAGTTACTTCAACATGCGCAAGACCACCATTTATGGTGGCTCCAACGAGGTGCAGCGCAACATCGTGGCCCAAGTGGTGCTGGGATAAGGAACAGACATGGACTTCAATTTTTCTGACGAACAAGAGCAACTGCGCGATGCGGTACGCAAGTGGGTTGACAAAGGCTACGACTTTGAGCGTCGTCGCGCCTTGGTGGCCGAGGGGGGTTTCTCACGCGCCGCTTATGACGAGTTGACCGGTTTGGGGCTGGGCGGCCTCTACATCCCCGAGGCCTTGGGTGGTTTGGGGATGGGGCCCGCCGAGGGCATGGTGGTGATGGAAGAGTTGGGGCGCGGCATCGTGCTCGAACCCTTGGCTCAAACGCTCATCGCGGGTGCCCTGCTCTCAGGCTACGCCAGCCCAGAGGTGCAAGCGGCTTGGTGCGAGAAGGTAGCCACGGGTGAGGCTTTGGTGGTGCTGGCGCATCAAGAGCGCGCCGCGCGTTACCAATTGGCCCATTGCCAGACCACTGCCGAATTGCAAAACGGGCAGTGGACTTTGACTGGTGCCAAGAGCGTGGTGCCCGCAGGTGACCAGGCCGATGCATGGCTGGTGCCCGCCATGGCCAACGGTCAGATGGGCTTGTACCTGGTGACACGCGACGTCGCTGGCGTGGCGACCCGGGGTTACCTCACGCAAGACGGCAGCCGTGCGGCTGAGCTGAGCTTGCACCAAGCGCCCGCGACTTTGGTGACCACCCATGGCATGACGGCCTTGATGCATGCGGTCGACATTGGCATTGCCGCCGTGTGCGCCGAAGCGGTGGGTGTGATGGACAAAACCGTGGCCATCACCGTGGAGTACATGAACATGCGCAAGCAGTTTGGCGTGGCCATCAGCAGTTTTCAGGCACTGCGCCACCGCGTGGCCGACATGAAAATGCAATTGGAGTTGGCCCGCTCCATGAGCTACTACGCATCCCTCAAACTCAATGCCCCGCAGGACGAGCGTCGCCGTGCCATGGCGCGCGCCAAGTACCAGCTGGGCACCTCCATGCGCTTTGTCGGCCAGCAAGCGGTGCAGCTGCATGGCGGCATTGGCGTGACCGACGAGTACATCGTGAGCCACTACTTCAAAAAGCTCACGCAGTTGGAGCTGAGTTTTGGCGACACCTTGCACCACCTGGGCCAAGTTTCGGCCCAGATGCAAGACACAGCGGGCGTGTTTGCCTGACCTGCAAGCCCTTGAACCAGAGCCTCAGTTGGCGCGCTGAAAGCGTGGTTGCAGCATGCCGTCAATCACCACTTGTTCGGTGAACATGGCGGCGGGTCGCACCCACAGACCATGGGCGCCATAGAGCGCACGGTACACCGTCATGGGCTCTAGGGTTTCACTGTGGCGGGCGGTGCCAATCACCTCGTACATGCCACCTTTGTAGTGGCGGTACAGGCCCGTGGGGGTTTCTTCGAGAGGGGGTAGGTCTTGGTCGTTCATGGGTGGGACAATACACCCTATGCACCCAAAAGCCCTGTTAGAAGCTTGTACCGAGCTTGTTCGCCTCACTTTGAAGTTTGACCACCCGGCCGATGCCGTGGTTTCTAAGTTTTTCCGTGATTACCGCAAAACCTATGCCTTTGGCCCGCGCGAGCGTGCTGCCTTGGCCGAGACGGTCTACAACGTCTTGCGCTACAAACTGCGCTACGACCATTTCGCCCCCTCTGGCTCTGGCCCCAAAGAGCGGCGTTTGGCCATTCTGGGCTTTGCCGAGCATTTGGACCACCAAGCGCCCATGCCCGTGGGCGCGTCTGGCAACAAGCCTGCGCCTGGTAAACGCAAAGCCGACAGCTCTGGGCCACGCGACTTTTTGAAGAGCGCCTTGAGTGACCCCGAAATCGTTTGGCTCGACGCCTGTGCCCAGGTGAAAACAGCCGATTTGATGGAGCGCCATCGCCACAACCTGCCCGAGTGGCTGGTGGCGCCGCTCAAAGCCCAAGTGGGCGATGGGTTTTGGCGCTTGGTGGAACGCCTCAATGGTTCCGCGCCGTTGGATTTGCGTGTCAACACCTTCACCGACAAGCGCAGCGATGTGCAGCACGAGCTCAAACTGGCGGGCATCCAAGCCACGCTGACGCCTTATTCCCCTTGGGGTTTGCGCATTGACGGCAAACCGGCGCTGAGCCAACTCGATGCCTTTGCCCGTGGTGCCATCGAGGTGCAAGACGAGGGCTCGCAACTCTTGGCCTTGTTGCTCGACGCCAAGCGCGGCGAGATGGTGGTGGACTTTTGCGCGGGTGCCGGCGGCAAGACCTTGGCGATTGGTGCGTCCATGCGCAGCACCGGACGCTTGTACGCGTTTGACAATTCGGCCCACCGACTTGAGGCCCTCAAGCCTCGCTTGGCCCGCAGCAAGCTCTCCAATGTGCACCCCGCCGCCATTGCCCATGAGCGCGATGACCGGGTGAAACGTTTGAGCGGCAAGATTGACCGCGTGTTGGTGGATGCGCCTTGCTCTGGTCTGGGTACTTTGCGTCGCAACCCCGACATGAAATGGCGCCAGTCCCCCCAAGCGGTGGCGGAATTGACGGCCAAACAAACCGCCATTTTGGCCAGCGCGGCACGCTTGCTCAAAACCGGCGGTCGCTTGGTGTATGCCACTTGCAGCGTGCTGCCCGAGGAAAACGAAGCCATTGCCCAAGCTTTCAGCGCGGCCCACCCTGACTTTGAGCCGATCTCGGCCGCCCAGACCTTGGCTGAACTCAAGGTTGAGCATGCGGCCTCACTTTGCACGCCAGACGGCTTGTATTTGCGGCTTTGGCCCCATCTACATGCCACGGATGGCTTTTTTGCTGCTGTCTGGACCCGCAAGTAAAATCGTTAAACATTCATAAAACTGGAAACTTCGCATGTTGTTACCCAATTGGCCTTGGCTTGACGCAACCCTGTTTTGGTTGGGTCACGGCCTGCTTGACTTGACTTGGTGGCAAGTGGTGTTGGTGACCTTAGGGTTGACGCACATCACCATCGCCAGCGTGACCATTTACTTGCACCGTCATTCCGCACACCGTGCGTTGGACTTGCATCCAATTCCTGCGCACTTCTTCCGTTTTTGGCTGTGGTTGACCACGGGCCAAGTGACCAAAGAGTGGACTGCCATCCACCGCAAACACCACGCCAAGTGTGAGCAAGCCGAAGACCCGCACAGCCCCCATGTGTACGGCATCAAAACCGTGCTGCTGACTGGTGCTGAGCTGTACCGCAAAGAATCTAAAAATCTCGACACCCTGGCCCGTTACGGCCATGGCACACCGGACGACTGGATCGAGCGCAACGTCTACACCCGTTTTTCTTGGCAAGGCGTGGCCTTGATGTTGATCATCAACTTGACCTTGTTCGGTGCCATTGGCCTGACCATTTGGGCCGTGCAAATGATGTGGATCCCCATCACGGCCGCCGGCATCATCAACGGTGCGGCGCATTACTGGGGTTACCGCAACTTTGAGGCGCCAGACGCCAGCACCAACATCTCCCCTTGGGGCATCCTGATTGGTGGCGAAGAGTTGCACAACAACCACCACACTTACCCGACCTCGGCCAAGCTGTCGGTCAAGCCCTATGAGTTTGATCTGGGCTGGGCGTACATCCGTGTTCTGGAAACCCTTGGTTTGGCTTCGGTCAAGAAAACGCCCCCTAAGCTGGCGTTTGGTGACATCAAGCCGGTGGCCGATGAGAAAACCTTAGAGGCCGTGATTGCCAACCGCTACGAGGTGATGGCCAATTACGCACGCCAATTGCGCAGCGCCATGCAGCAAGAGATTGCCAGCTTGCCCGCCAAGCCCGCTGAATCGGTGTTGGCCGCTGCCAAGCGCTGGATGCACCGCGATGCAGAAAAAGTGCCTGCGGCGGTGGTGGCCCAACTCTCGCAAGCCCGTGCGGTGTTGCCCGTGGCAGACAAGATGGTGCGCATGCGCGAAGAGTTGCGCCAGTTGTGGCTCAACACCGGTCACAACCGCGCCCAGTTGGCTCTGGATCTGCAGGCTTGGTGCAAGCGCGCCGAAGACAGCGGCATCGCTGCCTTGCAAGAGTTCTCTATGCGCTTGCGCGCGGTGCACGCCTAAGCACCACGGCATCTCGCTTGCTCGGGCGCCAGCCCGAGCCGGCCAACAAAAAACCCGCTGTCGTGAGACGAGCGGGTTTTTTTGTGGGCCAGTCTGAATTACTTCAGTTTGGTTTCCTTGTATTCCACGTGCTTGCGAGCTTTGGGATCAAATTTCATGATCAACATTTTCTCGGGCATGGTTTTCTTGTTTTTGCTGGTCGTGTAGAAGTGACCGGTGCCGGCTGTCGATTCCAGCTTGATTTTTTCGCGTCCGCCTTT
>NZ_JAVLFP010000013.1:0-26554 GCF_046052825.1 Limnohabitans sp. | reverse complement strand
CAGCCCTCAAAGGGGTGGGGCGTTGGGGGTGGGTGGCTGCTTTTGTATACATTTCATGCGCTGCTTTGCGCTTGGCACGTTTCAACGTCAACACAGCTGTGGTTGATCGCCGTTTTTTTCAGGGCTTGCCGTCTCCCGCTGCTGCAGCCCTGGTCATGGGCTTCATTTGGTTGATGAATGACATGGGGTATCAAGGTGCTGAGGTGGTGTGGCCTATGTTTGCGATGTGCCTGTACTCTGGACTGACAATGGTGACGAATGTCCCCTTTTACAGTTTCAAAGACGTTCAAATGCGCCGTAGTGTTCCCTTTGCAGTCATTGTGTTGCTTGCTTTGGTGATTGCTGTGATCAACATCCATCCTCCGATTGTTCTGTTTGCGTTGTTCATGCTGTATGGCTTGAGCGGTTATGTGTTGTATGCATGGCGGCGTACAAAAGGCATCCATACCAGTGTGATCAGTACGTCAACTGATGAACCTGACGAGCAAGGCTTGCATAAGTGACACGGGGCACGACTGCGCGATTTTTTTTGTGCTAAATTTAACCCATGCACAATATTTCGCTGGCTCTACGACTGCTAACCCTCAACGGGCAGAGTTGGTAGCGCACGCGCAAACCCAAACAAGGCCCGTATGCACCTGCAGCGGGCCTTTTGCTTTGGGGTCGAGACACACGTTGTAGGTTTTCTGAAATTCAAGGAGTTCTGACCATGGCTGACAAGCTCATTATTTTTGACACCACATTGCGTGATGGCGAACAATCGCCAGGCGCTTCTATGACGCGTGATGAAAAGCTGCGCATCGCCCGTCAATTGGAACGCCTGAAAGTCGATGTCATTGAAGCAGGGTTTGCGGCCAGCTCTAACGGTGATTTTGAAGCCGTGCAAGCCATTGCCAATGCGATCAAAGATTCAACCATTTGCTCTTTATCCCGAGCTAACGACCGTGACATCAGCCGAGCCGCTGAAGCGCTCAAAGGCGCTAAGAATGCACGTATTCACACATTCATTGCCACGTCGCCGTTGCACATGGAGAAGAAACTCCGCATGTCACCAGAACAAGTGCTTGAGCAAGCCAAGCAGTCTGTGCGCTTTGCCCGTAATTTGGTGGGAGATATCGAGTTCAGTCCTGAAGATGGTTACCGCAGTGAGATGGATTTTTTGTGTCGTGTGATCGAGACGGTCATCGCTGAGGGGGCCACGACCATCAACGTGCCGGATACGGTGGGCTATGCTGTGCCTGAACTCTACGGCAACTTCATCAAAACCTTGCGCGAGCGTGTGCCCAACAGCGACAAAGCCATCTGGTCCGTCCATTGTCACAATGATTTAGGGATGGCCGTTGCCAATTCTTTGGCTGGCGTGAAGATTGGCGGTGCGCGTCAAGTGGAATGCACGATCAACGGCTTGGGCGAGCGCGCTGGCAATTGTTCGTTGGAAGAGGTTGTCATGGCGGTCAAAACACGCAAGGACTATTTCAACTTAGAGATGGGCATTGACACGCGACAAATCGTCGCGGCTAGCCGAATGGTGAGCCAAACCACGGGCTTTGTGGTGCAACCCAACAAGGCCGTGGTCGGCGCCAATGCCTTTGCGCATGCTTCGGGCATCCACCAAGATGGCGTGCTCAAAGCACGTGACACCTACGAAATCATGCGTGCCGAAGATGTGGGCTGGAGCGCCAACAAAATTGTTTTGGGCAAACTCAGTGGCCGCAACGCTTTCAAACAGCGCCTGCAGGACTTGGGGGTTGAAATGCAAAGTGAAAGCGAAATCAACACAGCTTTTGCTAAATTCAAGGAGCTCGCAGATCGAAAGAGTGAAATATTTGACGAAGACATCTTGGCTTTATTGAGCGAAGAAAGTGTGCTCAACGACAATGAACAGTTTGCTTTCGTATCTTTGTCGCAGCACAGCGAGACCGGCGAACGCCCTCAGGCCGTCGTTGTTTTCACTGTGGGTGGACAAGAAGTGCGAGGAGAGTCCGACGGAAACGGTCCTGTTGACGCGTCCCTCAAAGCCATCGAGTCACATGTGAAAAGTGGCGCTGAAATGGTGTTGTACTCTGTCAATGCCATCAGTGGATCGACAGAAAGTCAGGGCGAGGTCACTGTGCGTTTGCAAAACAGTGGGCGCGTGGTCAATGGCGTTGGGGCCGATCCTGACATCGTGGTCGCCTCAGCCAAAGCTTACTTGGCTGCCCTGAATAAACTTCAAAGCAAAGCGGATAGGGTTGCGGCCCAGGGTTGATGTTGTTACCTTGATTGGTTTCCTCAAAAAAATCACGCAAGTCTTTGATCTTGCGTGATTTTTTATTTTTGTTAAACTATCACATCTGCTGCCATTCAAGAACAAGGAACGCCACTTGAAACAACTGTTCATTGCTACCTCCTTTGGTCTTTTGACTGTGTTTTTTGCGGCCTCAGCAACGAGCGCAACGGCAACTCCCAAACCCAGTGTCGAAAAGTCGAAAAGCACGGTTGTCAAAGCGCATTTCCGTCGAAAGGTCGAGAAAACCGTTGCTTCAAAACCTTCATTTGGCCAAATGGCTGGTTTGCATGCCACCTCAGACCACTTGGATCTGAAGTCCAGTGTGGCTTATGTGATCGACCAAGAAACGCAAGAAGTTTTGTTGAGCAAAAATGACCAAGCTGTCTTGCCTATCGCATCCATCACCAAGTTGATGACTGGGGTACTCATCAGCGAGTCGAAGTTGCCTTTGGAAGAGTCGATCACCATCACCCAAGATGATGTTGACACCGAAAAAGGCAGCAGTTCTCGTTTGCGCGTTGGAACAACTTTGACTCGCGGTGAGTTATTGCATCTGGCATTGATGGCCAGTGAAAACCGTGCTGCGCATGCATTGGGAAGGACCTACCCAGGAGGTCTTTCAGTGTTTGTGGGCTTGATGAACGCCAAAGCTGCACAACTGGGAATGCGAGATACGCGTTACGTAGAGCCGACTGGCTTGTCGAGTCACAACCAGTCTAGCGCGAAAGACCTAGCCACTTTGGTGGGCTCGGCCTATAACGATCCCATGCTGCGAGAGCTGTCAACGTCTGCGAGTTACCAAGTAGAAGTAGGCAACCATACCCTTCAGTACAGGACGACTAACCGCTTGGTCAAGAATCCCAATTGGGAAATTGGTCTTCAAAAAACAGGATACATATCCGAAGCGGGTCAATGTTTGGTGATGCAAGCCAAAGTCGCTGGTCGTAAACTGATCATGGTGTTTTTGGATTCGGCGGGCAAGCTCAGCAGAATTGCCGATGCTGAACGTGTGCGCAAATGGGTTGAGGTTCATCACGCTGGTCGTCCACAAATGTGACACACATCGCAATACAAAAAAACCAGCGAAAGCTGGTTTTTTTATGCTCGACTGTTTGGATGACCCAGCGCTTGAGAAATGGCTTGTGTCGTCAATTGAAGTTTAGGAAGCCAGCTCTCGTCCAGGCGATCCGCGGGTGCAGAAATAGAGAGACCTGCGACCAATTTGCCTTGATCATCGTATATTCCCGATGCCATGCAACGCACGCCCAACTCAAGCTCCTCGTTATCCCGGGCTACGCCATATTGTCGGACTTTGGATAGCTCTCGCTCCAATATCTGTAATTGGGTGATGCTGTTTCTGGTCTGACCACTCAAGCCCGTTCGTGTTGCATAGGCACGTACTCTTTGTAAATCGTCCATGGCTAAGAACAGTTTGCCTACCGAGGTCAAGTGCAATGGAGCTCGCCCACCAATGGCTCTCACGACTTGCATGCCGGAGCGCTCGCTGAATGCGCGTTCTACATAAACAATTTCATCACCTTGTCGAACACTCAAATTCACGGGTTGTTGAATCAGTTTGTGCAATTCACGCATCGGTTGAACAGCAGCATCTCTGACATTGAGTCGATCTTTGACCAAGTTGCCCAACTCTAGCAACCGCATCCCCAAGCGATAGCTGCCCGATTCAGGCCTGTCGACGAAGCGTCCAACGGCCAGGTCGTTCAAAATGCGGTGCGTGGTAGATGGGTGTAGGCCCGTCCTTTCGCTGATTTCTTTGAGCGATATGGCTTCTTCTCGAGATGCCAAGACATCAATGAGAGAAAAAATTCGCTCTATGACTTGGATATTTGGCGTGACAGGAACGCTGGATTTACGCATGGGCTTATTTTATCTTGTGAAATCAGCAGTCGATCCATTCCTCTTCTATCCAGTGTTGTTGAGGCGTGAAATTGGCCTTGTAACGCATTTTTTGGCTGTCTTTGATCCAATATCCCAAGTAAACATACGGGAGTTGAAGCGAACGTGCTTGTTCAATTTGCCAAAGGATGTTGTACGTCCCAAAACTGTTGCGCGCTGAAGGATCGTAAAAGGTGTAAACGGCCGATAAACCGTCATTGAGAACGTCCACAACAGACACCATTTTCAGACTTCCCAATGTGCCGTCTAAGGAGGGTGTCCTGAATTCGACCAAACGTGAATTGACCTGGCTTTGCAATAGGAATTGAGTGAATTGCTCCACGCTGTCTTGGTCCATGCCGCCCCCCGCATGCCGCTGAGCTTGATATCGCTGGTACAAATCATAATGTTCAGGCAAAAAATCCAGACTGAGTGTTCGCTCTTGTAAATTCGCATGTTGTCGCCATGCGCGACGTTGGCTTCGGGTCGCACAGAAATCTTCAACTTTGATTCGAATAGGCACACAACAACGGCAGCTATCGCAATAGGGTCTGTATGTGAACAAGCCACTGCGACGGAAGCCCTTTTGCACCAAATCAGAATAAATTTCGCTCTGAATCAAATGACTCGGGGTTGCGACTTGGGAACGGGCAATACGGTTCGGTAAGTAGCTGCAAGGGTAGGGGGCCGTTGCATAAAATTGCAATGTCTGGGTAGGTAAATCTTTCAGATTTGTCAATTTTTACCTCTTGCAGTCAAGATCTCTGACCAGTAACTGGATTGGAATTGCCAACGCATATTTGGATAATGTCGATCCATTTCAATGTCTTTGAGAAATTGTGATCTGGGTATTGGATGTGCTCCTAAAGACGCCATATGTCTCGTGTCTTGTTGGCAATCAATCCATGAAGCGCCTTGGGTACGGGCAAATGCGACAAGTGCGGACAATGCGATCTGCGAGGCATTGGACTCCAGAGAGAACATCGATTCTCCAAAAATACAGCGCCCCATAGACACACAGTACAAGCCGCCTACCAATTTATCGTTCATCCATGTTTCTACGCTGTGGGCGTGCCCTGCAAGGTGTAACGCCTCATAAGCCTCTACCATCTCATTAACGATCCAAGTGCCCGATTGACCGGGTCTAGCCACCCCGGCGCAATGGCGGATCACCGATGAAAAGTTGCTGTTGAATTTAATTTGGGCATCCGGTGAGTGAGTGAAATTCTGGAGTGTTTTACGCAAGGATCGTCGCAACTTGAAGGCATCAACCTTCAGTACCATGCGCGGATTGGGTGACCACCACAATACCGGTTGAGATGCGCTGAACCATGGAAATATCCCTTGGCTGTAGGCTTCATGAAGGCGCGTGACAGACAGGCCCCCGCCTGCCGCAACCAACCCGGCCAGTTCAGAGTCAGCGCCAAGGGCTGACTCGGCGCAAGGGAGCGGTGTGAGATCATCCAGCCAAGTGATAGTTGTTCGATCAGAGTGCATGTCTTATTTTGAATCAATGTGCATGCGTTCTATTTATGGCTAAATCCGTTGTTAATTCCAATTCTTTATGGTTAATTTTACTTTTTTCATTGGAAAACCATGAGTCGTTTGGGCATTCAACTCCCTACAATGGAAGAAAGTCATCAGGTAACCTGATGGACCATCCCATAAATTTCCGGAGTTCTGTTCATGCAACTGATGTGGGTGTCAGGACCCACCGCAACGGTGCGGACTATTTCCATCACCACACGCAAGGTGATGGTGGGTGCCTGCATGTCTGCTTTCTTTTTGATTTCATTCGGTGTTTTATTGCACTTCATTGGCTTTCGCATTGCCATTGAATTCAGCCCAAGTCTTGCCAGAAGTTTGGGCGGTGTGACCACTGAGGCAGAGCAACAACGGGTCGAGTCTGTCTATCGAGAGCGTCTGGAGAAACTACGTCAAAACCTGACCGCCACCGTACAAGAGATTCGGCAACTCGAAACACTCAAAAACCGTTTCATGGAAATCGCGACTCCCGCCAATCTGAAAGATCGGATCAGTAAAAAAGACGAGGCCAGAGGGGGGCCTTGGATTGCTCCCCGTTTGCAGGGTGCTAGTTCACAAATTTTGAGTCAAGACTTTACTGTTGCTGTCGATGAATTTGCTCGCGCCGAGGTTGCTGTCAAAAATTTGAACCTCAGTTGGACAGCACAACTCAACTGGTTAAACGCTTTGCCTACGGGTGTACCAGTAGACAAAGAGTTTCGGGTCACGAGTGGTTTTGGTATCCGAAACGACCCCTTTACCGGGCAATTGGCCATGCACGAAGGTTTGGATTTTGTTGCGCCTATGGGGGCGCCCGTGCTTGTGACAGCCGCGGGCACGGTGACCCGATCCGCCTGGGATGCTTCATACGGCAATGTCATTGAAGTCAGCCATATCGAGGGATTTACGACCCGATATGCACATCTGAGCAAGCGCACCGTTCAAGAAGGACAGCAAGTCCTTCGTGGTGAAGCCTTGGGCCAACTTGGCAATACGGGGCGCTCAACCGGACCTCATTTGCATTACGAAATCATGCGTCACGACCGTGTTCTAAACCCGACCCAAATGCTGATACAGGCCAATGCCCAATGAGTAGTTCTTCGTCCAAAAGGCCCACCATGTTTGAAAAACTCAAAGACAAATCTTTGTCCCCTTCACAGGAGCGTTTTGACACCATCATTGGACGAACCACTCAGATCTATGGGCGCTTGGTGCTGCTCGACAGCGTTCGCATTGACGGCAAAGTGGTCGGTAATATTGAAACAACGAAGGACAACAAGGTCACTGTGGCGATTGGTTTGACTGGCGAGGTCTCCGGAGACATCACCGCGCATCGCGTGATGGTGGCAGGGCGAGTTGAGGGAAATATTTATGCTGCTGAAAGGGTGGAATTCCATAAAGAATCCGTGGTCCAAGGTGATATTTCTTATGGTTCCATCGCGGTAGAACATGGGGCTCGTTTATTGGGCCTCGTGATTCAAAACCCAACCAGTGCAGCGGCATCCAATAGCAACACAGATGCTAAGAATGTGATTCGCAAGGCTCAAGAGTCTAGTGGTTGATCTCACTGCATTGAGCGCAAATCGGCCCCGATGCACCCAACATCTCACGTGAGGCATCCCATCCCAGGGGTCATTTACCCTGGCGTTGCTCGTGCAGCTGAGTTTTTCAGCAACGGCGCTTGGTTGGACACCACTGTTGGTCACGCGTTGCGTCGAACGGCTGTTGCATACCCAGACCGACAAGCGTTCATCTCAGATGAAACCAGTTTGACTTTCAAAGAGTTGGATGAGGCCACAGAGCGCTTGGCTTGTGCGTTGCTCAACCTAGGGATAGCACCAGGTGAACGGGCTATTTTTCAACTGGGCACCACTGTAGAAACCGCAGTGGTCTTGTTGTCTTGCTACAAAGCTGGAATCATCCCGGTTTGTTCATTGCCTCAGCATCGAGAAGTAGAGATAGGACAATTAACGGAGCAATCAGGTGCGACGGCTTATTTTGTTCAGGCAGATTTCAGTCCGTTTGATTTGATTGGCTTTGCCCGAGCCATGATGTCGCGTCATCTTCAGCTGAAACATTTGGTGCTCGTGCGCGGGAGCGCAGATGGTTTGCCCGACATACAAAGCCTCATCGAATGCGTTTCAGTCGAGCAAGCGCGTGCTCGTTTATCTGAGATAGCGATTGGCAGTGAAGATGTGTTGAGCTTCCAGCTCTCTGGAGGAACTACTGGAACACCCAAAATCATTCCTCGCTTTCACGCAGAATATTTAGGCCATTCAGCTGCATGGGCTCGGGGATACAACATCAATGACCAGAGCCGAGTGATTTGGTCCTTGCCTTTGTTGCATAACGCAGGGCAGTTGTATGCACTCATGCCCGTGGTCACGTCTGGTGTGAGTACGGTGCTTATGCCAAAGGTGGATATTCAGCGCATGTTGGAGTTGATTGAGACTCACCGTGTCACACATGCGATGTCGATTGGCCCCATCGCACCACAGTTGCTGGCCTACGAAAACATCGATAGCCATGACCTGTCATCCCTGCAACTTTTTGCGACCATGAGCCGTGCAGACAAATTAGAGCAACACATCAAAAGGCCTTGCTCGAATTTGTTTGGCATCACAGAAGGCTTGTTGCTCGGATCTGGTGCCGATGCGCCTGTCTTGATGCGACACCAGACGCAAGGCATCTCAGGCTGCCCTTATGACGAAATCGTTCTTCTCAAACCCGAAAGTGAAGAGCCTGTCTTGCCCGGAGAAATGGGGGAGCTGTGCTTCAGAGGGCCTTCCAGTTTGACTGGCTTTTTTCAGTCGCCACAAGCCAATCAAAGCGCATTCACCGCAGATGGTTATTACCGAACCGGCGACATGATGACCGCGCATGAAGTCGAGGGCGTGGTTTGCTACACCTTTGAAGGACGATTGCGCGACAACATCAACCGTGGAGGAGAAAAAATTGGCTGTGAAGAAGTGGAAGGTTTCGTCAACCAGCACCCACATGTCGCCGATGCCAAGTTGGTGGCGATGCCAGATCCTTTTTATGGAGAAAAGGGCTGTATCTTCATCATCCCCAGAGCAGGTTTGAAAGCGCCTGGAGTCCAGGAGTTGGCTGCATTTCTCACTGGGTTGGGGCTTGCGAAATACAAATGCCCAGAGCGGATTGAAATCACGGACAGTTTCCCAGTCACACGCGTCGGAAAATTAGACAAGCCGGCTCTGAAGAAAACAATTGCTGATAAATTGGCGGCTGAGCAACACACACAACAATTGAATTAAATCCTTGCCGCACGCGACAGCCGTGTGTCTTGGCAAGTTGCTGTCACATCCATAATCTGTTTGGATCGATACATGTGAATTTTGACAAACGATCACGCAAAGCTCAAATTCGAGCTACAAATAAAACCAGGAGACTACCCATGCAACTCGTATCCAAAGCTTCTCTGATCACTGCGATCACGATGGTTTTTTTTGTCAATGCCCCCCCGGTATCAGCCCAGGGCTTTCCCAATAAATCCGTTCGTGCCGTAGTGCCTTTTTCTGCTGGTAGCGGTCCTGATTCCGTGGTTCGCATGGTCGGCGAAAAACTCAATCGCGAGTTGGGGCAACAACTGGTGGTGGACAACAAACCTGGCGCCAACGGTTGGCTCACCATTGGTGAAGTTAAACGCGCCCCAGCCGATGGTTACAACGTGATGTTGGTGGACGCAACCCACATGTCTTTGCAACAGCATTTATACAAACAAATGCCATTTGATCCCGTCAAAGATTTTGACTTGGTGGCTCCTTTGTACACCACTAACTTTTTCATTGTGGTCAGTGTCAATTCACCTTGGAAAAATGTCAACGACTTGATTGCCGCGGCCAAAGCCAAAGACAATGAAATGACCTATGGCAGTTGGGGGATTGGGAGTGTGGCCCATGTCGGAACTGCCATGTTAGAGAGCGCCACTGGAACACAGATGCGTCACATTCCTTTCAAAGAATTGCCACAACTCTACACGGCAGTGTCAACGGGTGAAGTCGATTGGGCCTTTGGCACTGCGGCATCCGCGGGGGCGCTGTACAAAGCCAAAAAAGTCAAATTCTTGGCCTATGCGGGAACCAAACGACTTCCTGGATACACCGATGTCCCAACCGTTGGTGAGGCAGGCGGCCCAAACAATTTTGAGCTCAATACCTGGGTCGCTTTTTATGCGCCCAAGGGCGTACCCAAAGCCACCGCGGATCGGCTCTACACCAGCACCCAAAAGGCCTTGGCTGAACCCGATGTGAAAGAGCGCTTGTCGGCGGTCGGCTTTGAACCTTGGACATTGACGCCAGCAGATGCCACCAAAATCGCTGAGGCAGATCGCTTGCGTTTTGCTGAGGTAGTCAAGAAGGCCAAAATCTCGGTGGATTGATCTTCAGTCACCTTCCAATGACTTGGCTGCCCCTGTTTTTAACAGGGTTTTTTTTCACCGATTTCACATGGCTGAGATCGCGTCAACCATGAGTTTGATCGAGATGATGAACAAGCCGATTTGGATCAGTTTAAAGAACCACGCATCGGCGATTTTTTTAGTCAGGTAGGCGCCAAGAACCGTTCCGATCAAAGCCATTGGAATGAGGAACATGGCGCTCGTCAGATCCTCCATCGTGTAGGGTCTCAGTTGCTGGTAAGGCAGAATTTTTGCAGCGTTGATCACTGCAAATACAAGCGTGGCAGTGCCTGCAAACTCTGCTTTGGGCAAGCGTTGGGGCAGCATATAAACTTGAAAAGGTGGCGCACCCGCATGTGAAATGAAACTGGTGAAGCCTGCCAGAGCCCCCCAAAAAAGGCCCTTACCCGCGTGCGCTGGTTGCGTTGCTTGGTTGGCTTGTTTCCTAAGCCAAGTGTTCAAACAAAAACCAATACCAATGACCCCCAGCAGCAATTTGATGGCGATATCAGAAATGTAAGATGCCGTCAGCCAGCCGATGAATACGCCGAGCACACCCGCTGGAATCAAAATTTTCAAATTGGGCAAACTGAAGTTTTTGCGGTATAGCCAAATGCCCACCACATCTGAGATCACATAGATTGGAAGCAACAACACGGCCGCCTTCATGGGGGAGATCACCAATGAAAGAATGGGCACGGCCAACATGCCGATCGAAGGTAATCCACCTTTAGAAAGGCCAATCAAAAGGGCCCCAAAGTTCGTGATGAAGAAAAACTCGTCGATGATCATGCGCGCCTTAGTTGGATGATGCTTTTCAACAAAAAAGCCCCTGTCCGAAGACGGGGGCTTTTATTTTTTGGCGGAGCAGGCGGGATTCGAACCCGCGGTGGGCTATTAACCCACACACGCTTTCCAGGCGTGCGACTTAAACCACTCATCCACCGCTCCAAGACTTTGATTGTAACAGTGGGCGAGTACACTTCCGCGCTGTTGTTTTGTCAATGAACGCGCCGTTCGGAGTCCTGCATGAAATTTCGCTTTCCCATCGTCATCATCGACGAGGATTTTCGTTCCGAGAACACCTCGGGTTTGGGTATCCGTGCTTTGGCAGAAGCCATTGAAGGTGAAGGCTATGAGGTGATGGGGGCCACCAGCTATGGTGACCTGAGCCAGTTCGCGCAACAACAGTCGCGTGCCAGTGCCTTCATCTTGTCGATCGATGATGAGGAGTTCACACCGGGCCCCGACTTGGATCCTGCCGTTCTGAACTTGCGCAACTTCATTGAAGAAGTGCGGCGCAAAAACGCCGACGTGCCGATCTATGTCTACGGTGAAACCAAAACTTCGCGTCACTTGCCCAACGACATCTTGCGCGAATTGCATGGCTTCATCCACATGTTCGAAGACACGCCTGAGTTTGTGGCACGTCACATCATCCGGGAAGCCAAGAGTTATTTGGAGAGCGTGCAACCTCCATTCTTTAAAGCCTTGCTCGATTACGCTGAAGACGGCTCTTACTCTTGGCACTGCCCAGGCCATTCGGGGGGCGTCGCCTTCTTGAAGAGCCCTGTGGGGCAGATGTACCACCAGTTCTATGGCGAAAACATGTTGCGCGCTGACGTCTGCAACGCGGTGGAAGAATTGGGCCAATTGCTCGACCACAATGGCGCCATTGGCGAGAGCGAGCGCAATGCCGCACGTATCTTCAACGCAGACCATTGCTTCTTTGTCACCAACGGCACCAGCACCTCGAACAAAATTGTTTGGCACCACACGGTGGCTCCGGGTGACGTGGTGGTGGTGGATCGAAACTGTCACAAGTCGGTGTTGCACGCCATCATCATGACCGGTGCTGTGCCCGTGTTCTTGAAGCCCACACGCAACCACTACGGCATCATTGGCCCCATCCCAAAAAGCGAATTTGAACCGGCCGCCATCCAAGCCAAGATCAAAGCCAACCCCTTGCTCAAAGGCGTGGATGCCAAAAAAGTCAAGCCCCGGGTGTTGACGCTCACACAGTCCACCTACGACGGCGTGCTCTACAACACCGAGACCATCAAGAAAATGCTTGACGGCTATGTGGCCAATCTGCACTTTGACGAAGCCTGGTTGCCGCATGCCGCCTTCAACCCGTTCTACGGCACCTACCACGCCATGGGCAAGAAGCGCGAGCGCCCCATGCATTCGGTGGTGTATGCCACCCAGTCTATTCACAAACTGCTGGCGGGCATCAGCCAAGCCAGTCATGTGTTGGTGCAAGACTCGCAGAAAACCAAGTTGGACCGTCACCTGTTCAACGAAGCCTATTTGATGCACACCAGCACCAGCCCGCAGTACAGCATCATTGCCAGCTGCGACGTGGCGGCGGCCATGATGGAGCCACCTGGCGGCACCGCGTTGGTAGAAGAAAGCATTGCCGAAGCACTTGACTTTCGCCGTGCCATGCGCAAGGTCGATGAAGAATACGGCAATGATTGGTGGTTCAAGGTGTGGGGGCCTGACGAGTTGGTCGATGACGGCATTGGCCGGGCTGAAAGCTGGATCATCAAAGGCACGGGCAAGTCGTCCAAATGGCACGGCTTTGGCAAACTGGCCGATGGCTTCAACATGCTCGACCCCATCAAGGCCACCATCGTGACGCCGGGCTTGGACCTGAACGGCAAGTTCGACAAGAGTGGTATTCCGGCCAGCATCGTCACCAAGTTTTTGGCTGAGCACGGCGTCATCGTTGAAAAGACTGGCTTGTACAGCTTCTTCATCATGTTCACCATTGGCATCACCAAGGGGCGTTGGAACTCGTTGTTGACAGCGTTGCAACAGTTCAAGGACGACTACGACCGCAACCAACCCATGTGGCGCATCTTGCCCGAGTTTTGTCAAAAGCATCGTGCGTACGAACGGATGGGGTTGCGTGACTTGTGCCAACACGTCCACACCTTGTATGCCAAGTACGACATTGCCCGCTTGACCACCGAGATGTATTTGTCTGATCTCACCCCAGCCATGAAGCCCAGTGACGCGTATGCCCAAATTGCACACCGCAACACCGAGCGGGTGCCTGTGGATGAGCTGTTGGGGCGCATCACCACCAGCTTGGTCACGCCTTATCCGCCCGGCATTCCGTTGCTCATTCCTGGTGAGGTATTCAACAAGAAGATCGTGGACTATCTCAAGTTTGCGCGTGAGTTCAACATGCAATGTCCTGGCTTTGAAACCGACATCCACGGGTTGGTGGAAGAAATCAGCGCAGATGGCAAGCGGTCTTACTTTGCCGACTGCGTGAAGCAATAAAAAAAGAGCGCCAAGGCGCTCTTTTTTTGATCTGAGGTGCTGGATTTATTCGCCAGCAGGTTCGGCAATGCCCCCCACCACTTGGCTGAAACCGCCGTCCACATAGGTGATTTCAGCGGTCATGCCAGCAGCCAGGTCGCTCATCAAAAATGCGGCCACATTGCCTACATCGTCAATCGTCACATTGCGACGAATAGGGGACGCTTCAGCGACCACGCTCAAAATCTTGCCGAAGCCTTTGATGCCGCTGGCTGCCAAGGTTTTGATGGGGCCTGCGCTGATGCCGTTGGCTCGCAAGCCACGACCTTTCGCGCCCAATGACTCTGCCAGGTATCGCACCGAAGCCTCAAGTGAAGCTTTGGCCAAACCCATGGTGTTGTAGTTGGGGACCGTGCGAATGGCACCTAGGTAGCTCAAAGTCAACACGGCCGCGTTGTCGTTGAGGTAGGGCAGGGCAGCTTTGGCCATCGCGGGGAAACTGTAGGCGCTGATGTCGTGTGCAATTTTGAAACCTTCACGGCTCAGACCCTCCAGGAAGTCTCCGGCAATCGCTTCGCGCGGTGCGTAGCCAATGCTGTGCACAAAGCCATCGAATGTCGGCCAATGTGCCGACAAGTCTTTGAAGAGTTGGTCAATTTGGGCATCGTCACCCACGTCGCAATCAAAAATCAACTTGGAGTCAAAGTCTGCGGCAAAGTCTGTGATGCGGTCTTTGAAGCGTTCGCCCACATAGCTAAAAGCCAACTCTGCACCTTGGCTGTGGCAAGCTTTGGCGATGCCGTAGGCAATGGAACGGTTGGACAATACACCGGTGATGAGTAGTTTTTTACCAGCGAGAAAACCTGTGTGTGCGGTCATGAGTGGGCCTCTGAAAAAATCTTGCAGAATTGTCGCATGCGAGGTTTGTTATTTTTACTGCTGATGTGGGTTTGTTGTCCGTCTTGGGCAGGCCACGCCTACGCCCAATTTGGTGACATCAAATACCCGTCCAAGTTCCACCACTTTGAGTATGTGAACCCAGAGGCACCTAAAGGAGGGGAACTGGTGTTGGTGCCACCTTCAAGACTGTCAAGTTTTGACAAATACAACCCATTCACGCTCAAAGGCAACGCCGCACCGGGCGTGTTGGGCTTGGTGTTTGAAACACTGTTGACGGGTACGTTGGACGAACCCACCACCGCTTACGGTTTATTGGCTGAAGACGTGAGTGTGGCAGCTGACAAACGTTCGGTGACCTTTCGTTTGCGTCGCGCCGCACGTTTTCACAATGGGGCCCCTGTGTTGGCCGAAGATGTGAAATATGCGTTTGACAAACTCACCAGCAAAGAGGCGGCCCCACAGTTTCGAACTTTGTACGCTGAGGTCACCGCCTGCAAAGTCATGGATGCACTCACGGTGCGCTTTGAATTTGCACGGGCCAATCCTGAGTTGCCCTTGATCGTTGGCAACTTGCCGGTCTTCAGCCGTCAATGGGGCGCAAAGAACGGGACTCCTCAGCCCTTGGACAAAATCGTCACCGATCTGCCTATTGGGAGCGGACCCTACAAGGTTGGACGTGTGGTGTTCGGCCGAGACATCAGCTACGACCGTGACCCTGATTATTGGGGCGGTGATGTCAATGTTCGTCGAGGTCTTTTCAACTTCGATCGCGTGACCTACAGGCTCTACAAGGACAACACCGCGCAATTAGAGGGATTCAAAGCCGGTGAGTTTGATTTCATTCAGTCCTTCATCGCCCGCGAATGGGCCCGTGCCTACACGGGCAAAGCCTTCAACAGCGGCCAACTCATCAAACGTGAGCTTCAGCATGGCAATGCGGGAGACTTTCAGGGTTTCTTGTTCAACACCCGACTGCCCAAATTTCAAGATCCCCGTGTGCGTGAAGCCATTGGCCTGGCAATGGATTTTGAATGGATGAACCGTCAACTTTTTTACAACGCCTATCGGCGCGTGCGGGGTTATTTTGTGGCGAGCGATTTTGAGGCCACGGACAGGCCCGACACCGCAGAGTTGGCACTTCTCAGCCCCTTAAGAGCACAGCTTGCACCCGAAGTTTTCAGCCAACCTGTGCCTTTACCTCCGCACACCGAGTTAGACCCCGCATCCGGCCAGACACTGCGTGACCATTTGCGTCAAGCCAAGGCCTTGTTGGCGCAAGCGGGATGGACTTACCGTGAGGGTGCCTTACGAAACGCACAAGGCGATCCATTCACCCTCGAGTTTTTAGACAATTCCGGCGCCATGGGCCGCGTGGTGACGCCATACGCCAAAAACCTGGAAAAGTTGGGCTTCAAGGTGAACTACAAAGTGATCGACTTTGCGGTGCTGCAAAAACGTCTGGATGTGTTTGATTTCGAAATCATCAGCAACCGCAATGTGGGCAGTGAATCCCCGGGCACCGAATTGATGGAGCGCTTTGGCTCCAAAGCAGCAGGCACAGAGGGCTCTGGCAATTTCATGGGCATCCAGGACTCGGCCGTTGACGCACTGTTAGAGCAGGTGATTTCTGCCAGGACCCGGCCTCAATTGATCACGGCTGCCCGTGCTCTGGATCGTGTGCTGCGTCACGGCCATTACGCCGTGCCCCATTGGTATGGCGGCGTACACCGCGTCGCTTGGCGCAATGGCCGTTTCGAGCAACCAACCACCACGCCGCGCTATTACCAGCCCGAAGCGTGGGCCGTATCGACATGGTGGGCCACACGTGACAACCGTGCCAGTTTGGCCGCACAGGCAAGGGCAAAGGACTGACATGCTCAGCTACATCTTCAAGCGCTTGCTGCTCATGGTACCGACCCTGTTCGGGGTCTTGTTGATGACGTTTGCGGTCATACAGTTTGTACCCGGTGGTCCTGTCGAGCAAATGGTGTCGCAGCTGCAAGGGCGCGACAGCGGAGCGGAGGGCGCCTCGTCAAGTGGCGCTGGATATCGAGGGCGTCAAGGCGTTGATGCGGCACGGATTGAAGAAATCAAACAGCTTTACGGCTTTGATAAACCAGCCCCAGAACGGTTTTGGCAAATGGTCCAACAGTTCGCCCGTTTTGATTTGGGTAAAAGTTTTTTCTATCCCAAAGATGTCTGGGAATTGGTGCGCGAGAAACTCCCTGTTTCCATCAGTTTGGGGCTTTGGACTTTCTTGTTGAGCTACCTGATCTCAGTTCCGCTGGGAATTGCCAAAGCCGTGCGTTCCGGCTCTCACTTTGACATGCTGACCAGTCTGCTGGTTTTAACCGGCTATGCCATTCCTGGGTTCGTCCTTGGCGTGGCCTTGTTGGTGGTGTTCGGTGGGCAGTTGCAATGGTTTCCCCTGCGGGGATTGACCTCCGCCAACTGGGATCAACTCGGGTGGGGCGCGCGCATTGTTGATTACTTGTGGCACATCGTGCTGCCAGTGACCTCCAGCGTGTTGGGCGCCTTTGCTGTCATCACCATGCTGACGAAAAATGCCTTTTTGGAAGAAATTCGCAAGCAATACGTGTTGACGGCGCGGGCCAAAGGCTTGTCGCAACGACGTGTGTTGTGGCGCCATGTGTTTCGCAACGCCTTGATTCCCTTGGTCACGGGTTTTCCGGCGGCCTTCATTGGGGCATTCTTCACGGGTTCGTTGCTGATCGAAACGCTGTTCTCGTTGGATGGTTTGGGCTTGCTCAGCTATGAGAGTGTGATGCGCCGTGACTATCCTGTTGTGCTTGGCACTTTGTATTTGTTCACGCTGATTGGTTTGTTCACCAAGCTCATCAGCGATCTGTGTTACGTCTGGGTGGATCCTCGTGTCAAATTTGATTAACACCCCCCAATCGCCCCGTCAGCGTGCTTGGCTGCGTTTTCGACGCAATCGCTTGGGTTTCTTCAGCATGTGCTTGTTCGTGCTGATCTTTCTCTTGAGTTTGTTTGCAGAACTGTTGTCGAACGACAAGCCATTGATGGCTCGCTACCAGGGGCACTGGTACGTACCGATTGTGCAAAGCTTGCCGGAGACCACATTTGGCGGCGACTTTGCCACGCCCACAGATTTTTTAGACCCTTTCATCCAAAAGCAATTTGCCCAGTCGGGCAACTGGGCTTTGTATCCGCCCAACCCCTATCACCACAGCACACTGAATTACTTCGCCAAAGAACCTAACCCAGCGCCACCGTCGCCGGACAACTGGTTGGGGACGGACGATCGAGGACGTGACGTGGTCGCGCGCCTGTTGTACGGCTTTCGAATCTCCGTGTTGTTCGCTTTGGCGTTGACAATATTTGGTACGGTCCTCGGCGTACTGACAGGTGCATTGCAGGGGTTTTTTGGTGGCAAAACAGACCTGGCCATGCAGCGCTTCATTGAAATATGGAGTGCCATGCCTGAGTTGTATTTGCTCATCATTTTTTCGGCGGTGTTCGACCCCAGCATCAGCTTGTTGTTGGTGTTGCTCGGATTGTTTGGTTGGATGGGCTTGTCGGACTATGTGCGCGCCGAGTTTTTGCGCAACCGACAACTTGACTACGTGCGTGCTGCACGCGCCCTAGGTCTGTCCAATCGCCAAATCATTTGGCGCCATGTATTGCCCAACAGTTTGACACCCGTGGTGACCTTCTTGCCATTTCGCATGAGTGCGGCCATTTTGGCCCTGACCTCGTTGGACTTCTTGGGCCTAGGCGTTCCTCCGGGCACCCCCAGTTTGGGTGAGTTGTTGGCGCAGGGCAAGAACAACATCGATGCATGGTGGATTTCTCTGTCCACTTTCGCAGTTTTGGTGGTGACCTTGATGTTGCTGACTTTCATGGGGGATGGTTTGCGCGACGCGCTAGACCCCAGAAAGGCCCAGCCATGAGGTTGCCCTTGCTTCAAGTTCGTGATTTGCGCATTGCATTTGGTGCCCAGGAGGTGGTGCATGGCATCAACTTCAATGTGGAGCATGGCGAGAAGTTGGCCTTGGTTGGAGAGTCGGGTTCGGGCAAGAGCATCACGGCACTCAGCCTGGTTCGGTTGGTTGATGGGGCAACCATGTCAGGGCGTTGCTTGTGGACACCGCAGGACGCTGAATCTTTGGCTGCCGTCGCCACCGATGAACTGCAAACCCGTGACCTGTTGAAACTCAAAGAGCGTGATCTGCAAGCACTTCGCGGGCAGGACATTGCATTTGTTTTCCAAGAGCCCATGACAGCTTTGAACCCCTTGTTCACCGTTGGGGATCAAATTGCTGAAGTGCTGCAACTCAAGCGCGGCATGCTGAGGGATGAGGCCTGGTTTGAGGTGATTCGTTTGCTCTCAGACACAGGCATCACAGAGCCTCAGCGACGCGCACTCACTTATCCGCATCAGCTCTCGGGTGGGCAACGCCAACGCGTCATGATTGCCATGGCCTTGGCGTGCCGCCCTCGTCTTTTGGTGGCCGACGAACCCACCACAGCCCTGGATGTGTCACTGCGCTGTCAGATATTGGACTTGCTCGACAGTTTGCAACAACGCTACGGCATGTCTGTGCTGCTCATCACGCACGACTTGCAGGCCGTGCGTCGCTTTGCCGACCGTGTCTTGATCATGGAAAAAGGACACGTTGTCGAATCAGGGAACGTAGCCGATGTTCTGGATCGTCCAGAGCACGCATACACCCAGCATCTGATCGACAGCCACGCGTCACGGGATGTGCTTCCTTGTCGTGCCGATGCACCTGTGGTGATGCAAGCCAAACAGATTCAGGTGATCTATCCCGTCACACGCGCCGGCTGGCGAGGCTGGTTGGGTAAAGGGGAATTCGTTGCAGTGCAAGCTTTGGACTTTGAATTGCGCGCAGGTCAAACCTTGGGTGTGATGGGCGAGTCTGGTTCGGGCAAGTCTAGTTTGGCCTTGGCTGCCTTGGGCTTGCTGCCCTTCAACGGCCAGTTGAACATCGGGGGCCAAGCATGGTCAGGTCGCGCCAAGCAAGACTTGTCCTTGCGTCGTAAGGTCCAGGTGGTGTTTCAAGACCCTTTTTCCTCTTTGTCTCCCCGCATGAATGTGCGTGAGTTGGTCTCTGAGGGCTTGCGCTTGCACAACCCTGAGTTGGATGACTTGGGGTGTTTACGCCGTTTGCTCGTCACTTTGGCCGCGGTCGGTTTGACAGAGTCTGAGTTTCCCGGATTGCTGCAGCGCTACCCGCACGAGTTTTCTGGTGGTCAGCGTCAACGATTGGCCATTGCGCGAGCCTTGGTGGTCGACCCGCAGGTGTTGGTTTTGGACGAGCCCACCAGCGCACTGGATGTGGCCATTCAAAAACAAGTGCTGGAATTGCTGCAACAGCTCCAACGCGATCGTGGGTTGAGTTATTTGCTGATCACGCATGATGTGGCGGTCGTACGGGCCATGGCGCATGATGTGCTGATCATGCAAGCAGGACAAGTGGTGGAATCGGGGACTGCCGAAGCGGTGTTGAACCATCCCCAGCACCACTACACGCGGTTGTTGGTGGCTGCTGCAAGCTAATCTGCATTCCGCACGTGTCCCAACGGCCACTTTGATGCCTTGGGTTTGTTGGAATCGACGGCAGCACTTATTTTCTGACATTCTCTTTGCAAATCAAGCATTTAGACGTTACAATGAGCGCTTCACGACCAAACGGGCGGGTAATTACCGCCCGTTTTTTTTGGTCGATTGTTTTTTGATCCTTTGAACCTAGGGTTTTCGTCGACGTGGCTTTGCAGCAAATAGTAGAACAAACTGTCACAGGTTTAGGTTACGACCTGGTTGAGATTGAACGCTCTGCCGGGGGGCTGTTGCGCATCACCATTGATTTGCCTTGGACGCCAGAAACGCCTTTGCAATTCGTCACGGTCGAAGACTGCGAACGCGTGACCCGGCAGTTGCAGTTTGCGCTTGAAGTTGATGCCGTGACCTACCAGCGCCTAGAGGTTTCATCCCCTGGCATTGACAGGCCCTTGCGGCACCAAGCAGATTTTGAGCGCTTTGTAGGCGAAGAGGTGGACCTCACGCTCAAGGCGCCCATGGGTGCCGCGGCTGCAGGACAAGTGTCTGCCAATCGTAAGAAATTTCGTGGCACCTTGGAGCGCACGGACGATGGCCTTGGTTGGCAAATCACCTGGCGTGACGCACCCAAGGCCAAACCCGGTCAAAAAATCAGTCAAAAAAGAGCCGAGACCCCGCTGCATGCGTTGGGTTTCACGTTGGACGAATTGCGTGAAGCACGTCTGGCACCGATTGTGGATTTCAAGGGCAAAAAGCCCCGTTGAATTTTGTTCTTGAGAAGGAGTAGTCGTCATGAACCGCGAAATGTTGATGTTGGTTGAAGCCATCTCGCGCGAGAAAAACGTCGAGCGCGATGTGGTGTTTGGTGCAGTCGAATCTGCATTGGCACAAGCCACGAAAAAGCTCTACGAGGGTGAGGTGGACATCCGCGTGGCCATGGACCGCGACACGGGCGATTACGAAACTTTCCGTCGTTGGTTGGTTGTCCCTGATGCTGCGGGTTTGCAAAATCCGGAGGCCGAAGAAATGCTGATGGACGCTCGCGAGCGAGTGCCTGACGCAGAAGAGGGCGAGTACATCGAGGAATCCATCGAGTCGTTGCCCATTGGCCGCATTGGTGCCATGGCAGCCAAGCAAGTGATTTTGCAAAAAATCCGTGACGCCGAGCGCGAGATGTTGCTCAACGACTTCATGTCACGTGGCGACAAAATCTTTGTCGGTGCCGTCAAGCGCATGGACAAAGGCGACATCATTGTCGAATCTGGTCGCGTCGAAGGCCGCCTGCGCCGCAACGAGATGATCCCCAAAGAAAACCTGCGCAATGGCGACCGCGTGCGCGCCATGATCATGGATGTGGACCTGACCTTGCGCGGCGCCCCCATCATTTTGTCGCGTTCTGCACCCGAGTTCATGGTGGAGTTGTTCCGCCAAGAAGTGCCAGAAATTGAGCAAGGCTTGCTTGAAATCAAATCTTGCGCCCGTGACCCAGGTTCACGCGCCAAGATCGCCGTGGTGTCGCATGACAAACGGGTCGACCCCATTGGCACCTGTGTGGGCGTGCGCGGAACGCGCGTCAACGCGGTGACCACTGAGTTGGCCGGTGAGCGCGTCGACATTGTGTTGTGGAGCGAAGACCCGGCACAGTTTGTGATCGGTGCCTTGGCCCCTGCCAATGTCAGCTCCATCGTGGTGGACGAAGAAAAGCACGCCATGGACGTGGTGGTGGACGAAGAAAACCTGGCCATCGCCATCGGTCGTGGCGGACAAAACGTGCGTCTGGCTTCTGACCTAACGGGTTGGAAGATCAACATCATGGACGCTGCCGAGTCTGCCCAAAAACAAGCCGACGAAACACACGGCATGCGTGCCTTGTTCATGGCCAAACTGGACGTGGACCAAGAGGTGGCTGACATCCTGATTGAAGAAGGCTTCACCAGCTTGGAAGAGGTGGCTTATGTGCCTCTGCAAGAGATGCTCGAAATCGAGAGCTTCGATGAAGACACCGTCAATGAGTTGCGCGCACGTGCCAAGGATGCGCTCCTCACCATGGAAATTGCACGCGAAGAGAGCGTCGAAGAAGTTTCGCAAGACCTGCGTGACTTGGAGGGGTTGACTGTTGAACTCATCGCCAAATTGGCTGAGAACAGCGTTCACACCCGTGACGATTTGGCCGATTTGGCCGTAGACGAGCTCACAGCCATCACAGGCCAAAGCGAAGAAGAGGCCAAAGCCCTGATCTTGAAGGCACGCGAACATTGGTTCGCGGGTCAAGAGTAATGGTCATGGAGAGGAACCACCACATATGTCCAGTACGACAGTTGCCGAGTTTGCCAGCGAACTCAAAAAATCAACCGACACATTGCTTGAGCAATTGAGCTCAGCAGGTGTGTCCAAATCTTCGGCCAGCGATGCGCTGACCGAAGCCGACAAACAAAAGCTGTTGAGCCACTTGCAAGCCAGCCACGGTACCGTGGCTGCTGATCGTAAAAAGATCACCTTGGTGAAAAAATCCACCAGCGAAATCAAGCAAGCCGATGCGTCAGGCAAAGCCCGCACGATCCAGGTGGAGGTTCGTAAGAAGCGCACCTTCATCAAGCGTGATGAACCTGACACCGTTGATTCTCCTGAAATGGCACCAGTTGCCTCCGTGGAACATGAACCAGCGCAGATGGCATCTGCTGCCTCGTTGATCAACGAAGCGGAGTTGGCCCGTCGTGAAGAAGAGGCACGTCGTCAAGCGGAGCTGATTCGTCGCCAAGAAGAAGAGTTGGCCGAAAAACGCCGTCAACGAGAAGCCCACGAAGCGCACGAGCGTGCGCAAGCCGAGGCGGCAAAAGCCGCTGCTGACGCGGCCAAAGCTGCGCAGACCACGGCTGAAATCGTGGCCGCTGTGGAAGACACTGCTGCAGCCAGCAAGGCGCAAGCTGAAGAGGCTGCGCGGGAACAAGCCGCTGCAGCCTCCAAAGCCCGTGCGGACGAAGAAACTGCGCGAGCCAAAGATTTGGATTCACGCCGTCGCAAAGCTTTGGCCGAAGCCGAAGCGATTCGCGCCATGATGAGCACACCTCAAAAAGTTCTCGTCGCCAAAAAGCCTGAGCCTACGGCCGCAGAAACTGCCAAAGCGGCCATGAAGGGCACCTTGCACAAGCCAGCTGGCAGCCCGGGTGCTGTCGCACGTACCGCTGCACCTGGTGCACCGGGCGCAACCGCGACACCAGGCGGCAACAAGGAAGTCAAGAGTGCCAAGCTGTCATCCAGCTGGGCCGATGAACAAGCGAAAAAGAAAGAAATCAAAACGCGTGGTGATTCCAGTGGTGGTGTGGGCCGCAACAGCTGGCGCGGTGGTCCTCGCGGCCGGCGTGAGCAACGTGGGGGTCGAGATGACAACCATGCCAATGCAGCCCCCACAGAAGCACGCGTGATTGAAGTGCACGTGCCTGAAACCATCACCGTGGCCGAATTGGCCCACAAGATGGCCGTCAAGGCCTCAGAGGTGATCAAACAGCTGATGAAGCTGGGTCAGATGGCCACGATCAACCAGCCGCTGGATCAAGACACCGCCATGATTTTGGTGGAAGAAATGGGTCACAAGGCCATCGTGGCGGCACTGGACGATCCGGAGGCCTTCACCGAAGAAGAGGCCTCTGCTCACCATGCCGACGCCATCACCCGAGCCCCAGTGGTCACGGTCATGGGTCACGTTGACCACGGCAAGACGTCGTTGCTGGACTACATTCGCCGAGCCAAAGTAGCCTCAGGCGAAGCCGGTGGCATCACCCAACACATCGGTGCTTACCACGTGGAAACGCCACGCGGCATGATCTCCTTCCTCGACACCCCAGGCCACGAAGCCTTCACGGCCATGCGTGCCCGTGGTGCCAAAGCGACGGACATTGTGATCTTGGTGGTGGCTGCCGATGACGGCGTGATGCCTCAAACCAAGGAGGCCATCAAGCACGCCAAAGCTGCGGGTGTGCCGATCGTGGTAGCCGTCAACAAAATTGACAAGCCCGGTGCCAACCCAGAACGCGTCAAAGGCGAATTGGTGGCCGAAGAAGTGGTGCCAGAAGAGTTCGGCGGCGAGTCTCCATTTGTCTTGGTGTCTGCCAAAACAGGGGCAGGCATCGACGAATTGTTGGAACAGGTCCTGTTGCAAGCCGAAGTGCTGGAACTCAAAGCACCCGTCGACGCCATGGCCAAAGGCTTGGTGATTGAAGCTCGATTGGACAAGGGACGTGGTCCCGTGGCCACCGTGCTGGTGCAGTCTGGCACCCTCAGCGCCGGCGATGTGGTGTTGGCAGGTCAAACCTTTGGCCGTGTGCGCGCTATGTTGGACGAGAACGGCAAGCCCATCAAGTCGGCAGGCCCTTCCATTCCAGTGGAAGTGCAAGGCCTGACCGAGGTGCCGCAAGCCGGTGACGAATTCATGGTGATGACCGACGAACGTCGTGCCCGTGAAATTGCCACTTACCGTGCAGGCAAGGTGCGCAACACCAAGTTGGCCAAACAACAAGCGTCCAAGTTGGAGAACATGTTCTCCGACATGACCTCGGGCGACGTGAAGATGCTGCCCATCATCGTCAAAGCCGACGTGCAAGGTTCGCAAGAAGCCTTGGCCGCCTCTTTGCTCAAGTTGTCCACCGACGAAGTCAAAGTTCAACTGGTGTACGCCGCCGTCGGTGGTATCAGTGAGAGCGACATCAACTTGGCCATTGCCTCCAAAGCCGTGGTGATTGGTTTCAACACCCGTGCCGATGCCGGTGCGCGCAAGTTGGCCGAAGGCAATGGTGTGGAGATTCGTTACTACAACATCATTTATGACGCTGTGGATGAACTCAAAGCCGCGATGTCCGGCATGCTCACACCTGACAAGAAAGAAGAAGTCATCGGTACGGCCGAGATTCGTCAAGTGCTGCGTGTCAGCAAGATTGGTGCGATCGCGGGTTGTATGGTCACGTCCGGTTTTGTACGCCGCACAGCCAAGTTGCGCTTGTTGCGCAACAACGTGGTGGTTTTCACCGGCGAACTCGACAGCTTGAAGCGTTTCAAAGACGACGCCAAAGAAGTCAAAGAGAACTTCGAGTGCGGTTTGACCATCAAGAATTACAACGACATCGTCGAGGGCGACGTCTTGGAATTCTTTGAAATCAAAGAGGTTGCACGGTCGTTGTAAAACGTCATTGGTATGGCACGTAAACCGAGCAGCACCCCCAACCGCAGTTTCAAGGTGGCCGACCAAATCCAGCGTGATTTGGCCGAGTTGATTGCGCGCGAATTGAAAGATCCGCGCGTGGGCATGGTCACTTTGCAAGGTGTGGAAGTCACGCCCGATTACGCCCATGCCAAAGTGCACTTCAGCGTTCTCAACGGGGACCCCAAAGCTTGCGCAGAAGGTCTCAACCAAGCTGCGGGGTTTTTGCGCAATGGCTTGTTCAAACGCTTGCACATCCACACCGTGCCGACCTTGCATTTCATGTACGACCGCACGCCCGAGCATGCATCAGACATGAACGCCCTGATTGCCAAGGCAGTCTCCTCCAAAGCGAAGGAAGACTGATGACCACAGCCGAGAGTAAGCCACTCGCAGTGGTTGAGTGCGGTGGTCAGACACGCGCGCCACGCACCCGAGTGCAGCGGCGTCCTGTCCATGGGGTGTTGTTGTTGGACAAACCCTATGGCTTGTCCAGCAACAACGCATTGCAAAAAGCCAAATGGCTGCTGCGCGCCGAAAAGGCAGGGCATACCGGAACGCTCGACCCTTTGGCGACTGGCGTGTTGCCAATTTGCTTTGGCGCCGCTACCAAATTCAGCCAGCTCCATTTGGATGCTGACAAATCCTACGAAGCGATTGCGGTGCTAGGCATTCAAACCAGCACGGCGGATGCCGAAGGCGACGTGATTGCCGAGAAACCTGTTGACTTCAAGCCCGAGCAGTTGCAGGCCGTGCAAGCACAATTCACGGGCCCGATCAGCCAAGTCCCGCCGATGCACAGTGCCTTGAAAAAAGACGGCAAAGCCTTGTATGACTATGCCCGTGCTGGCATTGAAGTCGAGCGCGAAGCACGCCCAGTCACCATCCATGCCTTGAGCCTGCAAGAAATCGAACCAGACAAAGGCCACCGTCGTTTGAAGATCACAGTGACGTGCAGCAAAGGCACCTACATCCGAACCCTGGGCGAAGACATCGGTCTGGCCCTTGGCTGTGGCGCCCATTTGAGCGCTTTGCGCCGCACCGTCACCGGGCCTTTCGGAGCTAGCCAATGCATCAGCTTGCAGGATTTGGAGGCCATGTCTGAGCCCGAAAGACAAGCACGCTTGTTGCCAGTCGATGCCTTGTTGAATGGTCACGTGGCCGTCACCTTGGCACCTGAAGATGCAGGCAGATTTTTAAGTGGTGTGCGACGCCGTGGCTCTTGGCCCGACTGCGCCCGCACTGCCGTGTATGGCCACACGCCTCGTTCCCTGTTGGGTACGGCACATGTGACGGCCGGCGAACTGATTCCTGGGCGTTTGTTGAGCCCGATCGAAATTCAATCAATCTTGGAGAGTGAAGTATGAGTAAACAAATTCGCAACATTGCCATCATTGCCCACGTTGACCACGGCAAAACCACCATGGTTGACCAGTTACTGCGCCAATCCGGCACGTTTGCCGACCACGAAAAAGTGGTGGACACCGTCATGGACAACAACGCGATTGAGCGCGAACG
>NZ_JAVLFP010000012.1:0-3826 GCF_046052825.1 Limnohabitans sp. | reverse complement strand
ACAAACTGCGCACCCTGTGCACCAAGCTGCAAGAAAACCGGCTCACCTCGCCTTTGTTTGATACCGACATGTTCACGCGTGACATAGAGCGGCTTTACACCCGCATGCACACGCGCCACCTGCAGGGCTTGCCTTGTGAACACCTGGAGCCGCAATCCACCTGAGTGGATGCCCCAAGCTTTACCGCAGCCTATCAATCATCCTGTCCATACACAACGCTGCAAACAGGGGCTTACAACAAGGCGGATAAACTGCCGCCGGAGCTTCTGCATTGACCCCACACACCCTCACCCAAACCTGGCAAGCGCTCAAGCAAACGCCAGCCCATGCTGAACTTTGGATGGCGCTGCTGCACCGCTATGCGCGCCGCGCCTTGCCCTGGCATGCCCGCTATGCCGCCACCCAAGCGCAACGCTGTGACGCACGCTTGGCCAGCGAGGCCCAAGGGCTGTTGGCGCAGCTGACCCCCACCGAGCCTTGGGTGGGCGGTGAGCAGGTGTTGCTGCAAGCCGCGCCCGTGTGGCCGGGGCTGGCCCAGGCCACCGAGGTGCTGCAAGCCTGGGTGGCGGTAGACCACGGCGACTGGTTGAGCTGGCTGTATTTGGCGCGCTGTCGCGAGCTGGCCATGCACGGCACAGACAGCGCCGCCACCAACCCCGCCCTGCGCGAGGCGGTGCTGCAAGCCCTGGCCGCAGAGCCCTTGCTGGGTGAAACCGGTCACTGGTTGGCGGTGTGGCGTTTGCGCAGCGGCAACCCTGCAGGTGCCTTGGCGGCGTTGCAGGCGGTGTTGAGCCAGTCGCCCCAGCGTCATGGCTCGTGGTTGTTGCAAGCCGAGGCCCACATGCAACTGGGCCACACACCAGCGGCAGAGGCGGCGTTCGCCAAGGCGGGTGAATCGCAAAACCCTGGGTTTTTGGGTTTGTTGGCCGATGTCTTGTTTTTCAACAACTACTGGGAGCAGGCCTTGCAAGTGCGCGAGGCGGTGGTGCAGTTGCAGCCCAACGACACGGGGGCACGGTTGGCCCTGGGGCAGCTGCAAAGCAAGGTGTGGTTGAGCCAGCAGGCCGAAGACAATTTTTTGCGGGTGCTGGCCCTGGAGCCGCACAACACCCAGGCCCAAGTGGCGTTGGACGATTTGCGCAACAGCGGCGTGAGCCGCCCCCAGTTTGACCGCGCCTTGGCCGCGTTTGAAGAACACGGCGTGCGCAACAACGGCGTGGGGGCTGCGCGCTTGCTGATGCAAAGCCTGTACCAAGACCACTTGAGCGCCGAGTTTGTGGCCCAGTTGCACCGCCGCGTGGGCGACGCCATGCTGGCCGATTTTGCGCAAACCTACCCGCACCTGGTGCAAGGCAGCCAACCGCAGAGCCTGCAGTTGCCCAAGCCGCAGCCTGTGCAAGACCACCCACCCGTGCCGGTGTTGCCACTTGCCCAGGGTGGGCGGCGTTTGCGGGTGGGCTATGTGTCGGGCGACTTGCACCGCCAGCACCCGGTCAATTTGTTCATGCTGCCCGTGTTGCAGCAGCACGACCACAGCCGGTTTGAAATTTTCATCTACCACGTGGGCACCATGCACGACGGCTACACGCGCCAAGCCCGCGCCTGTGCCGACCATTGGCGTGAGGCAAACAAGCTCGACGACCTGGCCCTGCACGCCATGGTGCAGACCGACCAACTCGATGTGCTGGTTGATTTGGCGGGCCACACCGCCACCCACCGCTTGGGCGTGTTTGCCATGCGCGGTGCGCCCGTGCAAATGACGTACCTAGGCTACCCGCATTCCACCGGCTTGCGCTGCTTTGACTGGTTGATTGCCGATGCGGTGGTGGCCCCGCCTGAGCACGACGCGCTGTTTGTGGAGCGCGTGGCACGCTTGCCCGGCAGTGTGTTTTGTTGGGCCCCGGTGGACCCAGACCCGCTGCAAGCCGATGCCACGCAGCCTGTGCAAGGCCCGTTGGTGTTTGGCTCGTTCAACAACTTGCTCAAGCTCAGCGACACCACCGTGGCTCTGTGGGCGCAGGTGCTGGCGGCGGTGCCTGACTCGGTGCTGTTGATCAAAGCCCCGGTGTTGCGCGACGAGGCGGTGCAGGCCACCACCCGCGCGCGCTTTGTGGCGCTGGGGGTAGACCCCCAGCGCTTGCAGTTCAGAGGCCCCACCGAGTTGAGCGAGATGATGCAGGAGTACCACGACGTGCACATTGCGCTCGACCCCACGCCCTACAACGGCGGCACCACGAGTTTGCAGGCCCTGTGGATGGGCTGCCCCATGGTGACCCTAGAGGGCGCCAATTTTGTGTCACGCATGGGGGCGAGTTTTTTGCGGGCCATGGGGCACCACGCGTGGGTGGCGCAAGACGCACAAGACTATGTGCGCATTGCCACAGCCTTGGCGCAACAGCTGCGCACCCAAGTGTGGTCGCGGCACATTTTGCGCTCGCAGATGTTGGCCTCTCCTGTGTGCGACATCGCGGCGCACACGCGCCACATTGAAGCGGTGTACGCACAAGCGGTGCAAGAGGGCTAAGGGCCAACGGGGGCCTACGACGGCCTACGACGGTCAACGACGGCCGAGGCCTGAGGGCTGTCTTTAGCCCACGTCCTCACACACGGTGGTGGCGTTCAAACGGCGTGCCCGGGGGTCCACGTAGTAGCCGCCAAACTCGGTGTACCGCAGCACATGTTGTTGGCAGCGCGTGCAGGCCAGCACCTCGCAGCGGTTGTACGGAAAGTGCTTCACCGACACCGGGGCCTCGGGCGAGTCGTAGCGCGTGCCCTGTGGGTGGTGTTCTTCAAAGGTGGGTTCGTACACCTCGGGGTCGCGCAAGGTGGCCACGGCGCGCATGTGCTGGCTCGGCCACTCGGTCTCAGTGACGCTCTCCCACCCGGCGCAGCGTTGCAAGCTGCATTGGCACTCGGTGTGAAGGCTTGACGGCGTGGCGTTGACCACAGCCAGCAAGGCTTGGGCGTTGGGCAAAAAGGGGACAGAACTCATGGGGCAAGAGCCTAACACTGCACAGACAAAAAAATGCCCCGCCAGAGCGGGGCACGGGGCAAGTCAAGGGGGGTTACTTGCGTTGCGACAAAGGCAAAGCCTCGCGCACAGGCGAGCCGGTGAACAACTGACGTGGGCGGCCGATTTTGTACTCGGGGTCGCTGATCATTTCGTTCAACTGGGCAATCCAGCCCACGGTGCGGGCCAAAGCGAAGATGCCGGTGAACAGGTTGACCGGGATGCCGATGGCGCGTTGCACGATGCCAGAGTAGAAGTCGACGTTGGGGTAGAGCTTGCGGCTGACGAAGTATTCGTCTTCCAAGGCAATTTTCTCGAGTGCCTTGGCCAATTTGAACAGGGGGTCGTTTTCCAGGCCCAACTCTTTGAGCACTTCGTCGCAGGTCTCTTGCATGAGTTTGGCGCGGGGGTCGTAGTTTTTGTAAACGCGGTGACCAAAACCCATGAGCTTGACGCCAGAGTTTTTGTCCTTGACCTTCTCCATGAACTCGCCCACTTTGGCCACGCCGCCCATGGCTTGAATTTCTTCCAGCATGTTCAGGCAGGCTTCATTGGCGCCACCGTGTGCAGGACCCCACAAACAGGCAACGCCCGCAGCAATGGCTGCAAAAGGGTTGGTGCCTGACGAACCACATAAGCGCACGGTGGAGGTGGATGCGTTTTGTTCGTGGTCTGCGTGCAAGATGAAGATGCGGTCCAATGCGCGCTCGAGCACGGGATTGACCACGTAGTCTTCGCAGGGTGTGCCAAACATCATGCGCAAGAAGTTGCCTGAGTAGCTCAGGTCGTTCTTGGGATACATGTAGGGCTGGCCAA
>NZ_JAVLFP010000011.1:0-8295 GCF_046052825.1 Limnohabitans sp. | reverse complement strand
CCGAGTGTGGATGTGATCACGGGCTTGATCAAGGCCAACATCCCGACACGCATTGCGTTCTCGGTGGGCTCCAAAATTGACAGTCGCACCATCCTGGACCAAATGGGTGCTGAGGCACTGCTGGGCATGGGTGACATGTTGTACATGGCCAGCGGCACAGGCTTTCCGGTGCGCGTCCACGGTGCGTTTGTGAGCGACGAGGAGGTACACCGCGTGGTGAATTACCTCAAGAGCCAAGGCGAGCCCGACTACATTGAGGGCGTGCTCGAAGGCGGCACGGTTGATGGCGATGGCAACGCGTCAGGTCCCGATTTGTTTGGCGAAGTTCCTGCTGAAAAAGACCCCATGTATGACCAAGCGGTCGAGGTGGTGTTAAAGAACCGCAAGGCCAGCATTTCGCTCGTGCAACGCCACTTGAAGATTGGCTACAACCGTGCCGCGCGTTTGGTGGAAGACATGGAAAAAGCTGGCATGGTCAGCGCCATGAGCAACAACGGCCAGCGCGAAATCTTGGTGCCCAAGCGTGATGAGTAGCGTCACACGTCCACCGCATGACAAACCCCAACTATTCGCCATGAATATGCCAGCGCTTCGTGCGTTCCCCACACAGGCTCCTGGCCGCTTCACGCCTTGGACGCGCGCCATGGGGCATGCGGTGATGGGGTGGGCTTTGGCTGGTGCGTGTGCGTGCGTCGGCGTGTCCCATGCCAGCAGCCTCGACACCTTGGCGGTTTTTTTGAAAACCACCCAAAGTGGACGTGCCGACTTCACCCAGGTGGTGACGTCCCCCGCCAGACCCGACCAAGCGGTGCGTAGCAAAACCTCGGTGGGCAGCTTTGCGTTTGTGCGGCCCTTGCGCTTTCGCTTTGATTACCAAAAACCGTTTCCTCAAACCATCGTTGCCGATGGACAAACCTTGTGGTTGTATGACGCCGACCTGGCCCAGGTGACGGCGCGCAAACAAGCCCAAGCCTTGGGCAGCACACCTGCCGCCTTGATTGCCACCGCCGCTGATCTGGGGGCTTTGCAAAAAGAATTCACCCTGCAAGCCGAGCCCGACGCCAACGGTTTGCAGTGGGTGCAAGCCACCCCCAAAAGCCGCGACAGCGCCTTGCAGTCGGTGCGCATTGGCTTGCGCGTGGAAGTACAGGGCACTGCCTTGGACAAGCTCGACATCTTGGACGCCTTGGGTCAGCGCTCGGTGCTGAGCTTTGAGCGCTTCGAGATCAACCCTGCCAACCTCGGCGTGGCGCAGTTCAACTTTGTGCCACCCAAGGGCGTGGACGTGGTGCGGCCTTGAGCCCAGGCCAGTCCAACCCGACTTAGCCGTTTGCGGCGTTGCTTCATGACACGCAACCCAACGCCCCAGCCCATGCTGCAAGGTCTTCCTCCTTTGTTGAGTGCCGACACCCGCTTGGTGGTGTTGGGCAGTTTTCCGGGTGTGGCCTCGCTGCGCGCTCAGCAGTACTACGGCCACCCACAGAACCAGTTTTGGAAAATCGTGGCCACCTTGTTGTCGCCCGATGCAGCGGCTGTGCTGGCGCAGCCCTATGACGCACGGGCCCAGTGGTTGCTCGCCCATGGCGTGGGCCTGTGGGACGTGTACGCCGCGTGTGAGCGTGAGGGCAGCTTGGACAGCCACATTCAAAACGCCCAAGTCAACGATTTACCCAGCCTGCGAACACGTTGCCCGGCCTTGGCGGGCGTTGCCCACAACGGGGGCGAGAGCTTTCGCCATGCCCGCATCACGCAGGCTTTGGGCTTGCCGGTGTACCGCCTGCCCTCCACCAGCCCGGCCAATGCCAGCTGGTCGTTCACGCGCAAGCTGGCTGCGTGGCGCGAGGTGTTGGAGGCCGTGGGCTTGATCAAGCCTGGCGCTTGATCACAAACGCGTTGTCTGCCGCTGTGAACCCCACCTTGGGGTAGTAGCCCATAGCCCCCGGGGCAGACAGCAAAATCAGCGACACCCCGTCGCCCATCGCATGGCGCACCTGGGTGATCAAGGCGTCTCCGATGCCCTGGCGCTGGTAGGCGGTGTCCACGGCCAGATCAGACAGGTAGCAGCAATAACAAAAGTCGCTCAGCGCCCGCGCCACGCCGACCAAGTGGTCGCCATCCCAAGCACTCACCACCAGATTGGCGTTGGCAAACATCTGGGCAATACGCGCCGCATCGTGCGTAGGGCGTGTGATGCCGGAGTTGTTGAAGACACGCACCACAGCCTCGGTGGGGAGTGGTGCGTTGAGGGCGAAGCGGATCGGGTGCATGAGGGCGTTAGGCTAAAGCTGCTTTGGCTCGCGTTCGCGGGGTATTGGGTTTCAAACGAATTTCCACCGTACTTCCTACTGCGTTTGCTGCCTTGATCAAGGTATCCAACTGAATGGATAGATTGCTCGGGTCAAGCACACGGTCAAGCTGTGAGCGGCTGGTCGCCATCCGTTGCGCCATATGGACCTTGCTGATCTTGTTGCTTTGCATGGCATCCATCAATTGCTCGGCCAGCGCCCTCTTGAGCGCACGGGCTTGCACTTCTTCATAGATGCCATCCTCTTTGAGGAAGTCATCAAAGCTGCTGCCCATATGGGGGTTCAGCTTAGTTGTCTTGACCATATTGCCACTCCTTGAATCGTTGAGTTGCCAATTCGATATCGGCTGGGTTGGTTTGCTGGGTCTTCTTGATAAACGCATGCAACAAAATCATTTCAGATTGCTCTACGGCGAACAGCACACGGGCAATGCGATTGCCTATCTTGCTGCGAACCTCCCAAATGGGTCCGCGCAAGTGATCCACCCTGGGCTTGCCGATCGGCCACTTGAACTGCACGTAGGCAATGTCTTCCCCGATGCTCTGGCGATCCGGCTTGTCCAATGTCTTTAACCAGTCGCGAACAGGTTCATCACCACTTGCAGAGCGATAAAAAATTGCTGGAATTTTTCTATGCAGTGGCATGGTCGTAATTGTACCTTAAAAGGTTCTTTTTGAATGGCGTTTGCTGCGTTACCAGTGATGCAGTCGTCTGCCACTAAAAATCGTTTGATCAGATCGGACAGGCTAGCCGATGAATGGCTAAAGGCCCTTCGCTACACTTCAAGACTTAGCGATTAAAACTATTTTTTGCGTGTCCTCCACCCACATCCCCCTCGCCGAACGCCTGCGCCCACGCAGCTTGGGCGAGGTCATTGGCCAGCAGCATCTGCTGGGCGAGGGCATGGCACTGCGGGTGGCGTTTGAGTCGGGCCAACCGCACAGCTGCATTTTGTGGGGCCCGCCCGGTGTGGGCAAAACCACCATCGCGCGTTTGATGGCCGATGCCTTTGATGCCCAGTTTTTGTCCATCAGCGCGGTGTTGGGCGGCGTGAAAGAAATCCGTGAAGCGGTGGAGATGGCCGTGGCTGTGCGCGATGGCTTGGACCCTCGGCGCACCATCATGTTTGTGGACGAGGTGCACCGCTTCAACAAAAGCCAGCAAGACGCGTTTTTGCCGCATGTCGAGTCGGGCCTGTTCACCTTCATTGGTGCCACCACCGAAAACCCCTCGTTCGAGGTGAACTCGGCCTTGTTGTCGCGGGCCGCGGTGTACGTGCTGCAACCCTTGTCCGAGGAAGACCTGGGCCACATCATCGCCAAGGCGCAAGGCATTCAAGCGGTGCCCGCCTTGGACGAAGCAGCCCACCAACGTTTGGTGGCCTATGCCGATGGCGATGCCCGCCGCTTGCTCAACACCTTAGAAACCTTGGCCGTGGCGGCTACGCGTGAAAAGCTCCAAGAGATCAACGACGTTTGGCTGATGCGCGTGCTGGGCGAGCGCATGCGCCGCTACGACAAAGGCGGCGAGCAGTTCTACGACACCATCAGTGCCTTGCACAAGTCGGTGCGGGGCTCCGACCCCGATGCCGCGCTCTACTGGCTGGTGCGCATGCTCGACGGTGGGGCCGAGCCCAAGTACATGGCGCGGCGTTTGATTCGCATGGCCAGCGAAGACATTGGCTTGGCCGACCCACGCGCGCTGCGTTTGGCGCTGGACGCCGCCGAGGTGTACGAGCGCCTGGGCAGCCCCGAAGGCGAGTTGGCCCTGGCCGAGTGCGTGGTGTACCTGGCGGTGGCACCCAAGTCGAACGCGGTCTACAAGGCCTACAAAGAGGCGCGTGCGCTCATCAAAAAAGATGGCACCCGCCCGGTGCCCATGCATTTGCGCAACGCCCCGACCAAGATGATGAAAGACATGGACTGGGGCAAGGGCTACCGCTACGCCCACGACGAAGAAGACGGCTTTGCAGCCGGAGAAACCTACCTGCCCGAGGGCATGCACAATCCGGGCTTTTACCGTCCGGTGGAGCGTGGTTTAGAAATCAAAATAGCCGACAAGTTGCGCCAGTTGCGTGACAAAAACCAACAAGCAGGTCAGTGAACCCCCATGGACGTTTTGCTTCAACAGGTCATCAACGGTCTCGTGCTGGGCAGCATGTATGCGCTGGTGGCCTTGGGCTACACCATGGTCTACGGCATCATCAACCTCATCAACTTTGCGCATGGCGAGGTGCTCATGGTGGGCGCGTTGTGCAGCTGGTCGATGATCGGTTGGTTGCAGCCCTTGTTGCCCAACACACCGGGCTGGGTGATTTTGTTGCTCTCCATGGTGGTGGCCTGTGTGGCCGCTGCGGCCTTGAATTTGGCGATTGAAAAAATCGCCTACCGCCCCCTGCGCAACGCGCCCAAGCTGGCCCCTTTGATCACGGCCATTGGCATGTCGATCTTGCTGCAAACCCTGGCCATGATCCTCTGGAAGCCCAACTACAAGCCTTACCCCACGCTGTTGCCCAGCACGCCCATTCCCATTGGTGACGCGGTGATCACGCCCACCCAGCTGATGATCTTGGCGGTCACGGCGATGGCCCTGGCCGTGCTGTCGTGGTTGGTCCATGCCACGTCGCTGGGGCGTGCCATGCGGGCCACGGCCGAGAACCCGCGCGTGGCAAGCTTGATGGGCGTCAAACCCGATGTGGTGATTTCGGCCACCTTTGTCATCGGTGCGGTGCTGGCCACCATCGCGGGGGTGATGTGGGCGTCGAACTACGGCACGGTGCAGCACGCGATGGGCTTTTTGCCCGGCCTCAAAGCCTTCACGGCGGCGGTGTTTGGTGGCATTGGCAATTTGGCGGGTGCCGTGGTGGGGGGCTTGTTGCTGGGCTTGATCGAGTCCATCGGCTCGGGCTATCTGGGGGCGTTGACTGGCGGTGTGCTGGGCAGCCAGTACAGCGACATCTTTGCTTTTCTGGTGCTCATCTTGGTGTTGACCTTGCGCCCTTCGGGCTTGCTGGGTGAGCGTGTGGCGGACCGCGCATGACACGTCACTTATCGAACCGCTGGCTCATGGCCGCCGTGCTGCTGGCGCTGCCCTTGGTGTTGCAAAGCTTTGGCAATGCGTGGGTGCGCATTGCCGACATGTCGCTGCTGTATGTGTTGCTGGCGCTGGGCTTGAACATTGTGGTGGGTTATGCGGGCTTGCTCGACCTGGGCTATGTGGCGTTTTTTGCGGTGGGGGCGTACCTGTATGGACTGCTCGCCTCACCGCATTTGGTGGAGACTTTTCCGGCCATTGCTGCCTTGTTTCCAAGTGGCCTGCACCTGAGCCTGTGGCTGGTGTTGCCGCTGGCCGCTGGCTTGGCCGGGTTGTTTGGCGTGCTGCTGGGTGCGCCCACGTTGAAGTTGCGTGGCGATTACTTGGCCATTGTCACGCTGGGTTTTGGTGAAATCATCCGCGTGTTTTTGAACAACCTGGACCAACCCGTCAACATCACCAACGGACCCAAAGGCATTGGACCCATCGATGCGGTCACGGTGTGGGGCTATCCCTTGTCGCGGCGCTTGGATTTGGGCTTCATCGAGCTGCCCGGCGTGACCTTGTATTACTACCTCTTCCTCACCCTGGTGGTGGCAAGTGTGGTGGTGTGCCACCGGCTAGAGAACTCGCGCATTGGCCGCGCCTGGATGGCAATTCGCGAAGACGAAATTGCCGCCAAGGCCATGGGCTTGAACACGCGCAACTTGAAGCTCATGGCCTTTGGCATGGGGGCCACGTTTGGCGGCATGTCGGGTGCGATGTTCGCGGCGTTCCAAGGCTTTATCTCGCCCGAGTCGTTCAGCCTCATGGAGTCGGTGATGATCGTGGCCATGGTGGTGCTCGGTGGCTTGGGGCATTTGCCGGGCGTGATTTTGGGGGCCGTGTTGCTGGCCGCTTTGCCCGAAGCCCTGCGCTATGTGGCGGGCCCCTTGCAAGAAATGACCGATGGCCGCTTGGACGCGGCCATCCTGCGCCAGCTGTTGATTGCCCTGGCCATGGTGGGCGTCATGCTGTGGCGACCGCGCGGTCTGTGGCCCAGCCCTGAGCATGGTCAGAGCCTGCCCCAGCCAGGAGCCAAGCCGTGACTTCAGCCACATCAACCACACATGAAACGTCGGCCACGCTTGCCATGACCCAGCCTGCCATGACGGCTGTGTCTGCCCCATCGCCCCTGTCGCCGGATTGGGTGCTCCAGGTTTCGGGCATTTCCAAACGCTTTGGTGGCTTGCAGGCCTTGAGCGATGTGGGCATGCAAATAGCGCGCGGTCAGGTGTATGGCCTGATCGGCCCCAACGGCGCGGGCAAGACCACCTTTTTCAACGTCATCACCGGGCTGTACGTACCAGACACGGGGCAGTTTGAGCTGGCGGGCCAGCCTTACCAACCGACCGACGTGCACCGCGTGGCGCAGGCGGGCATTGCCCGCACGTTTCAAAACATCCGTTTGTTTGCTGAGATGACAGCATTGGAAAACGTGATGGTGGGCCGCCATGTGCGCACGGGCTCTGGCTTGCTGGGGGCGATTTTCAAAACCCGCCACTTCATGGCCGAAGAGGCCGCCATTGAACAACGTGCCCACGAGCTGCTCGATTACGTGGGCATTGCCCCCTTGGCCCATGTCAAGGCGCGCACGCTGAGCTATGGCGACCAGCGCCGCTTGGAAATTGCCCGCGCCTTGGCCACCGACCCGCAACTCATTGCGCTCGATGAACCCGCTGCGGGCATGAACGCCACCGAGAAGGTGCAGCTGCGTGCGCTGATCGACAAAATCCGCCACGACCACCGCACGGTGTTGCTGATTGAGCATGACGTGAAATTGGTGATGGGCCTGTGCGACCGCGTGACGGTGCTCGACTACGGCAAGGTCATTGCGCAGGGCACGCCCGCCGAGGTGCAACGCGACCCTCAAGTCATTGAGGCCTACTTGGGCACAGGAGGCCATTGACATGAGTGACCACGACGCAGCGTTGCTCAGCGTTCGCCAGGCCGAAGTGGCCTATGGCGGCATTCAGGCCGTCAAGGGCGTGAGCTTGGAGGTGCGCGCGGGTGAGCTGGTGTCTTTGATCGGCTCCAACGGCGCGGGCAAAACCACCACCATGAAAGCCATCACCGGCTTGCTGCCTTTGGTGGGTGGGCAGATTGAACTGATGGGGCGAGACATCCGAGGCTTGGGACCGTGGGACTTGGTGCAACAAGGCCTGGCCATGGTGCCCGAAGGGCGTGGCGTGTTCACCCGCATGACGATTTTTGAGAACCTGCAAATGGGGGCCTACATCCGCCGCGACGCGGCGCGTGTGGCCGATGACATCGAACGCGTGTTCACCACCTTCCCGCGCCTCAAAGAGCGGCGCGACCAACTGGCGGGCACCTTGTCGGGCGGCGAACAGCAAATGCTGGCCATGGGCCGTGCCCTGATGAGTCGGCCCCACATCTTGTTGCTCGACGAACCGTCCATGGGCTTGTCGCCCTTGATGGTGGACAAAATTTTTGAGGTGGTGCAAGAGGTGTCGGCCCAAGGGGTGACGGTGCTGCTGGTGGAGCAAAACGCCAGCCGTGCCTTGCACATGGCCGACCGCGCCTATGTGATGGAGTCGGGCCTGATCACTCTCAGCGGCGCAGCCAGCGATTTGTTGCATGACCCCAAGGTGCGTGAAGCCTACCTGGGTGAGTGAATGCGCCGGGTGAACAGGCCGGGTGAATTCAGCGGGTGAGTGGGCAGGCGCTCAAGGCGCCATGAGCCAAATCAGCACCTGCTTGGCGATGAAGCCGATCATGCCAAAGGCCAGCACCAGAAACAGCACAAAGGTGCCGAACTTGCCCGCCTTGGACTCACGCGCCAACGCGTAAATGATGAACAGCATGTAGAGCATGAAGCCCCCCACGCCAAAGGTCAGGCCAAATTGGGCGAATTGTTCTTCGGTCATGCCCGCTCAATGCGCGTCCGGGTCATGGC
>NZ_JAVLFP010000010.1:0-15120 GCF_046052825.1 Limnohabitans sp. | reverse complement strand
TGCACCACAAGCCCGCAACCCGCTGCACGGCATGACCTTGGAAAAAATCATCCTGGCCCTCGAAGCGCACTACGGTTGGGAGGGGTTGGGTGAGCGCATTGCGGTGCGTTGCTTCACGCACGACCCCAGCGTGGCGTCGAGCCTGAAGTTTTTGCGCAAAACACCCTGGGCGCGCGAGAAGGTAGAGAGCCTGTACCTGTTCATGCTGCGCGATGTGCGCCGCAGCCAAGCCGACTGAAGTCCATCATGGCGTGGCGCTGTTGCGCGAGGCCTTCCATGAACCGAACACGGCCAAGGCACTGGGAATGAGGATCAAGGCCCAGATGATTTTTTCTAAGTTGCCTTTGACCCACGGGATGTTGCCAAAAAAGTAGCCCGCGCTGACGATGCCCCCCACCCACAGCGCGCCACCCGTGACGTCAAAAAAGGTGAACTTGCGTCGGGTCATCTGTGCCACACCGGCCACAAAGGGTGCAAAGGTGCGCACAAAAGGCATGAAGCGGGCCGCCACCAGGGTGATGCCGCCATAGCGCTCATAAAACGCATGGGCTTGGTCAAAAGCGCGGCGGTTGAAAAAACGCGAGTCCTCCCAAGCAAACACTTTGGGGCCAAAAAATCGCCCGATGGTGTAGTTGGTTTGGTTGCCTGCGACCGCTGCCACCCACAACAGTGCCACCGACAAGCCATAGTCCATCAAACCCACACCACACATGGCGCCGACCACAAACAGCAAGGAGTCACCGGGCAGAAACGGCATCACGACCAAGCCCGTCTCCACAAAGATGATGAGGAACAGCAAGGCATACACCCACACGCCATAGGTCTGCACAAAGCCCTCGATGTAGCGGTCGATGTGAAGGATGAAGTCAAGCATGAAGGTGAGGATGTCCATGCCAGACATTATCCCCGGCCTAAAATCACGGGGTGCACCCTAGCCTACAACCCTCCCGCCCGATTCGCGAACTCCCCGATGAACTGATCAGCCAAATCGCGGCTGGCGAAGTGGTGGAGCGTCCTGCGTCGGTGGTGCGCGAGTTGGTCGACAACGCGCTGGACGCGGGCGCCAGCCAAATCACGCTGCGTCTGCTGGCCGGTGGCGTGCGTTTGATCAGCGTGGAAGACAACGGCGTGGGCATTCCAGCGGCTGAACTGCCCGTGGCTTTGAAACGCCACGCCACCAGCAAGATCGACAGCCTGCATGAGCTGGAGTCGGTGGGCACGATGGGGTTTCGCGGCGAAGCGCTGGCAGCCATCCACTCGGTGTCTGAGCTCTCACTGCTGTCACGCACCGCCGCGCAAGACAGCGCCATGCTGCTGGACGGCCGCAGCGGTGAGTTGCAACCCGTGGCCCGCGCCCAAGGCACCACGGTGGAGGTGAAAGAGCTGTTTTACAGCACGCCGGCGCGGCGCAAGTTTTTGAAGACCGACAACACCGAGTTGGCACATTGTGTGGAAGCCATTCGCCGCCACGCGCTGACGCGCCCTGAAGTGGGCTTTGCCATCTGGCACGAAGGCAAGTTGGTGGAACAGTGGCGCGCGCAGCAAGGCGACGGCGCGCTGGACCGCCGCTTGGCCGATGTGCTGGGCGAGGACTTTGTGCGCGACTCGGTGCCGGTGCATTACCAAAGCGGCCACCTCACGGTGGTCGGTCGGGCTGGCATTCCAGACGCAGCACGGGCCCGCTCGGACCACCAATACGCCTATGTCAATGGTCGCTTTGTGCGCGACAAGGTGATGAGCCATGCGGCGCGCAGCGCCTACGAAGATGTGTTGCATGGCCAACGTCAACCGGTCTACGCGCTGTACCTGGAGATTGACCCCACGCGGGTGGACGTCAACGTGCACCCGACCAAGATTGAGGTGCGTTTTCGGGATGGCCGCGAGGTGCACCAAGCGATCCGCCACGCAGTTGAAAACGCCCTGGCCATTCCGCGCGCCACGCTGCTGGGCGATGGCATGCCGGAGTTGGCATCCCTGGCCTCTGGGGTGCCACTGGGCGCCCCTACTGCTGCGCCTGTGCTGCGTCCCTCAGCGCCCACTTGGCCACAGGCCAACTGGCAGCAAGCCGCCATGCCTTTGAGCGGCAACCGTGTCAGCGATGTGGGCCAACTCTGGCAGCCCAGCGTGCGACCGCCACCGATGGCGCAAGAAGACCCATCTGCTTTTGCGGTCACACCGGCCAACCCGCCCCAGCTGCCCGATGGCGACTGGCCATTGGGCCGGGCGCTGGCCCAATTGCACGGCATTTACATCTTGGCCGAGAACACGCAAGGCTTGGTGCTGGTGGACATGCACGCGGCGCACGAGCGCATCGTCTACGAGCAGCTCAAGCAACAAATGGACGTGCAAGCCATGGCCAGCCAACCGCTGTTGATTCCGGCCACCTTCACCGCCACGGCCCAAGAAGTGGCCACCGCAGAGGCCTGTGCCGAAGCGCTGCTGGTGCTGGGCCTAGAGGTGTCTGCCCTGTCAGCCAAGACTTTGGCCGTGCGTGCAGTGCCCACCAGCTTGGCGCAAGGCGATGCGGTGGCCTTGGCGCGCAGCGTGTTGGCCGAGTTGTCGCAGCACGATGCCAGCACGGTGGTGCAACGGGCCCGCAACGAACTGCTGGCCACCATGGCCTGCCACGGGGCTGTGCGTGCCAACCGGCGCTTGACGCTCGACGAAATGAACGGCCTGCTGCGCCAAATGGAAGTGACCGAGCGCTCCGACCAGTGCAACCATGGCCGCCCCACGTGGCGACAGCTGAGCGTGCGCGAACTCGATGCCCTGTTCATGCGCGGGCGTTGATGACAGCGCCCACCGTCCAACCCGATGCCTTGGCCTTGGTGGGCCCCACCGCCAGCGGCAAAACCGCAGCCGCGCTGGCCATTGCCTCGCGCTGGCCGGTGGAGATCATCAGCATGGACTCGGCCTTGGTTTACCGAGGCATGGACATTGGCACCGCCAAGCCCAGTGCCGCCGAGCTGGCCCAGGTGCCACACCATCTGATCGACATCCGCGACCCCACACAGGCCTACAGCGCGGCAGAGTTTGCCCGTGATGCCAAGACCCTGATGGCCGAGATTCGTCACCGTGGCCGACTCCCCCTGGTGGTGGGCGGCACCCTGCTCTACCTCAAGGCGCTGCGCGAGGGCTTGGACGACTTACCCACCGCCCAGCCCGCATTGCGCGCCGAGATCGAGGCACGGGCCATGCGCGAAGGCTGGCCGGCCTTGCACGCAGAACTCGCACGGGTCGACCCGATCACAGCCCAACGTTTACCGCCGCACGATGCCCAACGCATTTCGCGTGCGCTGGAAGTCTGGCAAGTCAGTGGCAAGCCCTTGTCGCAGTGGTTCAGCGAAGCCGAGGCGCAACGCAGCGCACCCGCCACGCTCAACATGCCTGTGCTGTCGCTGGAGCCACTCAACCGGGCCTGGCTGCATGCGCGCATTGGCCAGCGCTTTGACGCCATGCTGGCGGCGGGCTTGGTTGACGAAGTGAGCGCCTTGCGGCAACAGGCCGGGCTGCATGCCGATTTACCCAGCATGCGCTGCGTGGGCTATCGCCAAGCTTGGGAGATGCTGGACGAGGCACAGACGCGCCAGCTGGCGCCAGAGGTCTTGCTGCCTGTGCTGCGCGAGCTGGGCTGTGCCGCAACACGCCAATTGGCCAAGCGGCAGCTGACATGGCTGCGCAGCATGGACGATCGGGTGGTGTTGGCCTGTGATGCCGCCGATGCCTTGGCGCAAACGGTCCGGGCCGCACAGGGCTTTATTGCAGCGGGCCTTTGAGCGCGTCGGGCATCGGCAAGGGCATGACCTGGATGCCCTCGTCCAACAAGGCCTCGGTCTCCTCGGGGGTGGCATGTCCCCGAATGTTGCGCTGCTCGCGCTCGCCGTAGTGCATCTTGCGCGCTTCTTCAGAAAATTGCGTGCCCACGTCTTCGGTGTTGGCCACCACGTGGCGAACCATCTGCATCCAAGCGGCTTGCAGCTGCGCTGGGGCCATGCTGGCCACCTCTTGCGGGCTCAGGTTGGCGGGGACAGCAGAAGGCGTACTGGGCACCACCGCGTGCTGTTCCTGGTCGCTCGTGGTTGAGTTGGCGTTTGGGGTGCTGCGCGGCTCAGGCTCGCCGCGTGCGCTGCTCAAGTTCAAGCGGGGGGCGCTGAGCATTTTGGTGATGCTGGCGTCGCCGCACATCGGGCAAGTCACCAAGCCCCGAGCAAGTTGACTTTGAAAGTCATCTTCCGACGCAAACCAGCCTTCAAAGCTGTGCTGTTGGGTGCAGTGCAAATCGAGAACCTTCATGGCGCCATTATCCCGCAGCGGGGTGCTGGGGCACTGCTTGCCACGTCAAAGGCCATGCGCCGCTGAGGTGGTTTTGCAGCCAGAGCAAACCGGTCAGAGTTTTGGCATCGGTCAATTGCCCATCGCGCGACCAAGCCAGCAATTCGTCCAAGCTGGCGGTGAACACGTCCAAAAATTCGCCGTGGTCGAGCTGACGCTCACCCAGGCTCAAGCCTCGGGCAAACCAAATGTCAATGAACTCGGTGGAGTAACTGATCACCGGATGCAGCACGCCTGCATGGGCCCACTCGGTGGCCCGATAGCCCGTTTCTTCCAACAGCTCTCGTTGCGCACAGGCCAAGCGGTCTTCGCCAGCGTCGAGTTTGCCCGCCGGAAACTCCACCATCACCCGCTGCATCGGGTAGCGGTATTGGCGCTCCATCACCAAACGCCCATCGTCCAGCATGGCCATCACCATCACCGCACCGGGATGGATCACGTACTCCCGGGTCGCCACCTCACCATTGGGCAAGCGCACTTGGTCGCGAAAGGCATGCAAAAAATGACCTTTGAACACCTCGGCTTGGTGCACGGTGTGTTCAACCAAGTGTTGGTCTTGCGGTGCAAGAGGGGGCGGAGGGGCAAATGCGTTGTGCACAAATGTCATGCGGTTTTCCAGTCAAGAAATGTGGCTCATTGTGGCAGTGCGCAGACCAGTCACGCACAGGCATGTGTCGCTCACAACAGCAAAAAAGCCAGCACGCGGCTGGCTTTTGTCGAGACGTTGACTCACCACTCAGCGGCTCAGGTGCCCAGAGTTGAAACAATGGCTCGGGCGCACAGCGTCATCAAGCCGCCAGGCAACAAGCCCAGGAACAACAGCAAGCCACTGTTGATCAACAACACCAAGCGCACATCGACACTGGCAGACACGGTGCTGGCCGTGATGGGCGAGTCAAAGTACATGACCTTGACCACGCGCAAATAGTAAAAAGCAGCCAGCAAGGACATCATCACGGCAAACACGGCCAAGGCCAAGCCGCCGCTCTGCCCCGAAGTGACCAAGGCCTGCAAGACCGACAGTTTGCCGGCAAAGCCGACCATGGGCGGCACCCCCGCGAGCGAGAACATGCACAAAGCCATGACGCCAGCGTAGAGCGGACTGCGCTGGTTCAAGCCAGCAAAGTCTGCGATTTCTTCACTCTCAAAACCTTCTCGCGCCAACAGCATGATGATGCCGAACACTGCCAAGGTGGTGAGCACATAAGTGATCACATAGAACATGGCAGAGCTGTAGGCATTGGCCGCCGCAGCGGTACTGCCATTGACCACGCCAGAGAGCAAGCCAATCAACACAAATCCCATTTGAGAGATGGTCGAAAAGGCGATCATGCGCTTGAGGTTGGTTTGTGCAATGCCCGCCAAATTGCCAATCAGCAACGACGCCACCGACAAGACCATGAGCATTTGCTGCCAGTCAATCGCCAGTGGCAACAGGCCCTCCACCAGCAAACGCATGGTCATGGCAAACGCAGCCAACTTGTGGGCGCCACCGATCATCAAGGTCACCACGGTGGGCGCACCTTGGTAGACGTCAGGCACCCACATGTGGAAAGGCACCACACCGAACTTGAAGCCCAGGCCGCAGACCACAAACACCAGACCCAAGACCAGCACTTGGTGGTTGATGCGACCCGTGGAGACCGCCTTGAACACCAGGGTGATGTCCAGCGATCCTGTGGCACCGTACAACATGGACATGCCGTAGAGCAAGAAGCCACTGCCCAAGGCACCCAACACAAAATATTTCATGGCAGCCTCTGAGGCCGTGCCGCTGTCGCGACGCAAAGCCACCAAGGCATAACTGGACAAGGCCAACAACTCCACGCCCAGGTAGAGCACTAAAAAGTTATTGCCCGAAATCATGACGTACATGCCCAGCAAGGCGAACAAGCCCAAGGTGAACAACTCGCCACCGGTTTGGAGCATGTCACGGTCGGCCGCATAGGGTCGGCCATACACCAAGGTCACCAGCACGGCCAAGGTGGAGAAGCACTTCAACCAGTTGCCCATGGGGTCTGACACCACCATGTTGCCAAAGCTGTAGACGGTGGTGCCTGCACTGGCATCGAGTGCTTGCAGCACAGCGACCAAGGACAAGGTCATCAACGACAAAACATAAGTCGACTGACGGCGTGGGGACTTGTCGAACAAATCCAACATCGCAATCACGATGGTCATCACCAACAGAATCAGCTCAGGCAACAACGCAGCAATGTTCAGCTTTTCAATCATTTCTTATCCCTCTTTATTGGGGCAACTTGGACAGCGCGACATGTTTGAGCAAATCAGCCACTGAGGTGTCCATCACGTCCGTGAAGGGTTTGGGGAACAAGCCCATGGCCAACACCGCAAGGGCCAACAAGGCCAGCATCAAAAATTCGCGGCTGTTGATGTCGGTGAGTTCTCGCACATGGTCATTGGCGATAGGGCCCAGGTAGACGCGTTTGACCATCCACAGGGTGTAGGCCGCGCCAAAGATCAGTGCTGACGCAGCGGCAGCGCCAATCCAGAAGTTGTATTGGATGGCACCCAAAATGACCATCCATTCGCCGACAAACCCGGCCGTGCCTGGCAAACCGCAATTGGCCATGGCAAACAGCAACGCAAAGGCGGCAAACTTGGGCATGGTGTTGACCACGCCGCCATAACTGGCGATTTCTCGCGAGTGCATGCGGTCATACAAGACGCCGATGGACAAGAACATGGCCCCCGACACAAAGCCGTGGGCAATCATTTGCACCAAAGCGCCAGACACGCCGAGGTCGTTGAAGATGAAAAAGCCCAAGGTGACAAAACCCATGTGGGCCACCGAGGAGTAAGCCACCAGTTTTTTCATGTCTTCTTGCACCATGGCCACCAAACCCACATAGACCACGGCCACCAAAGACAGCGCGATCATGAGCCAGGCAAATTCACGCGCAGCGTCGGGTGCAATGGGCAAGGAAAAGCGCAAGAAACCATACGCACCCAGCTTGAGCATTATGGCGGCCAGCACGGCAGAACCACCCGTGGGCGCTTCCACGTGCACATCAGGCAACCAGGTGTGCACCGGCCACATCGGCACCTTGACTGCAAAGGCTGCGAAGAAGGCAAAGAACAACAAGGTTTGCGCGTTGGCTGGCAAGGGCAGTTTGTGCCAAGTGGCCAAGTCAAAACTGCCACCCGATTGGGTGTACAGGTAGATCAAGGCGATCAGCATCAGCAAAGAACCAAGCAAGGTGTAGAGGAAGAACTTGAAGGCGGCGTAAATTTTGTTCGGCCCACCCCAGATGCCAATGATCAGGTACATGGGGATCAAGGTGGCTTCAAAAAACACATAGAACAGCATGCCGTCGATGGCGCTGAAAACGCCAATCATCAAGCCGCTCAAGATGAGGAATGCGCCCATGTATTGGTTGACGCGCTCGGTGATGACCTCCCAACCGGCAATCACCACGATGACGGTGATGAAAGCGGTCAGCAGCACAAACCACAGCGACAAACCGTCAACACCCAAGTGGTAGAACACATTGAAGCGTTCAATCCAAGAGGCTTTCTCGACAAACTGCATGGCCGAGGTACCGAGCTCGAAGCTGTTGTACAGAGGAACGGTGACAGCCAGACTGACCAAAGAGCCGATGAGGGCAATCCAACGCACGACTTTGGCGTGGTGGTCATTCCCGAAGGCCAACAAAACGACGCCGAAAAAAATTGGCGTCCAAATGGCAAGGCTCAACAAACCCATTTCTTATTCTCCTTATTTGAGCCAGACGAACCAGGTCATCAGCAAGAACACGCCCAAGATCATCACCAAGGCATAGTGGTAGAGGTAACCCGATTGGAAGCCTCGTGTCACCGAAGACACCCAGCCCACCAACTTCCATGAACCGTTGACGATACCGCCATCGATGATGGCTTGGTCGCCCCCCTTCCACAGCCCGGTCCCCAAAGCATGTGCGCCTCGGGCCAAGACGTTTTCGTTGAACCAGTCCAGGTAGTATTTGTTTTCCAACAAGGTGTAGATGGGTTGGCAAGCGCGCTTGATCGCCGCCGGCACAGCGGGGTTGACCATGTACATGTAGTACGAACTGGCCACGCCAGCCAAGGCCAACCAGAATGGCAGCGTGGTCAAAGCATGCAAGGCCATGGCGACAGCGCCGTGGTACGCGTGGGCCAGCTCATGCATGGCATGGTGTTTCTCAGCATCGATGAAGATGGCATCTTTGAAGAACTCACCATAGAGCATGGCGTCGATGGTCAAGTAACCGATCAGCACCGAAGGAATTGCCAACAACAACAAAGGAACGGTCACGACCCAAGGGGACTCGTGGGGGCTGTGGTCATGGTCATCGTGCCCGTGATGGTCGTCATGGCCATGGTGGGCATCGGGATTTTGGTCGTAGCGCTCTTCGCCATGGAACACCAAGAAGTACATCCGGAATGAATAGAAAGCCGTGACAAACACACCGGCCAACACAGCAAAGTGCGCAAAGCCAGCACCTGGCAGATGGCTCTCAGCCACGGCTTCGATGATGCTGTCTTTGGAGTAAAAGCCCGCAAAGAACGGCGTACCAATCAAAGCCAAGGAACCCAGCAAGGAGGTGATCCAAGTGATGGGCATGTACTTGCGTACGCCGCCCATCCAGCGGATGTCTTGGTTGTGGTGCATGCCCATGATGACCGAGCCTGCGCCCAAGAACAACAAGGCTTTGAAGAAGGCATGGGTCATCAAATGGAACACGGCCACCGAGTAAGCCGAAGCGCCCAAGGCCACCGTCATGTAGCCCAGCTGTGACAAGGTGGAGTAAGCCACCACGCGTTTGATGTCGTTTTGAATCAGACCCAAAAAGCCCATGAACAAGGCGGTGATGGCACCGATCACCAAGATGAAGTTCAGCGCGGTGTCCGACAACTCAAACAGAGGGGACATGCGGGTCACCATGAAGATGCCAGCGGTCACCATGGTGGCGGCGTGGATCAAGGCGGAAATGGGCGTGGGGCCTTCCATCGAGTCAGGCAACCACACGTGCAGTGGGAATTGGGCTGATTTGCCCATGGCGCCAATGAACAGGCAAATACAGATCACCGTGACCAGCATCCAGTCGGTGCCGGGGAAGGTCATGGCGCCCAATTCGGCGGCTTTGGCAAATGCCTCGGTGTAGTTCAAGGTGCCGGCATAGGCCACGATCAAGCCAATGCCCAAGATGAAACCAAAGTCACCCACGCGGTTGACCAAGAAGGCTTTCATGTTGGCGAAGATGGCCGTGGGTTTGTTGAACCAGAAACCGATCAACAGATACGACACCAAGCCCACGGCTTCCCAACCAAAGAACAACTGCAGCATGTTGTTGCTCATGACGAGCATCAACATGGAGAAGGTGAACAGCGAGATGTAGGAGAAGAAGCGGTTGTAGCCTTCGTCTTCTTCCATGTAGCCAATGGTGTAGAGGTGGACCATCAAGGAGACGAAGGTGACCACGCACATCATCATGGCGGTCAGGCCGTCCACCAAGAATCCCACTTCCATTTTCAAACCACCCACCACCATCCAGGTGTAGAGGGTCTCGTTGAAGCGGGCACCGTCGATGGCCACGCTCTTGAGCGTCATGGCCGACAGCACGAAAGCAATGAACACGCCGAGAATGGTCAAGGTGTGGGTCAGGCGACGGCCGATCCAATTGCCACCGAAACGGGTACCGAACAGGCCAGCCAAGGTGGAGCCGACCAGCGGTGCCAGCGGAACCGCCAGCAAAGTAGATGCTTGGAGGGTTTGAGTCATGTTGTCAGGTCTCCCGCAGGGCCGCCCCAAGGCAGACCTGAGCCCCCTTGGGGGGCAGTGAATACACAAAGTGATGAACGTGGGGGCTTCATGTCAACCCTTGAGCGTGTTGAGTTCATCCACGTTGATGCTGGACTTGTTACGGAACAACTGCACCAAAATCGCCAGACCAATGGCCGACTCCGCAGCCGCCACCGTCAAGATGAAGAAAACAAAGATCTGACCATTCAAGTCACCCAAGTAGTGAGAGAACGCCACAAAGTTCATGTTGACCGCGAGCAGCATCAGCTCGATCGCCATCAACAAGACGATCAGGTTTTTGCGGTTCAAGAAGATGCCGGTCACAGACAAGGCGAACAAAATCGCGCCCAACGTCAGGTAGTGGCCTAAGGTGATGCTCATGCTTGTTTCTCCGGCTCAGGGGCGGGTTCGGCGGCAGGTTGAACCGCGGCCATCTTGACCAAGGACACACGGTCACGCGCTTTGACGCGCACTTGTTGGCTCGGGTCTTGGGTTTTGGTGTCTTTGCGCGCACGCAAGGTCAAGGCGATGGCCGCGATCAAGGCCACCAACAAGATCAGCGCGGCCACTTGCACGGGGTACAGGTACTCGGTGTAGAGCAGCACACCCAGGGCCTTGGTGTTAGAGACTTGCGCCACCACCACATGGCCCACATCGGCCACTTGCGATGCGGCAGCGGCAGCGCCAGAAGCAGCGCTGTCTGGGGCCGACACAGCGACAGGCGTGACCACCGTGGCAATGGGCGACACGCGGGGCTGGCTGGCACGGAAGCCACCCAACAACACAGCGGCCAATTCAAGGGCAATCACGGCGCCCACCGTGGCTGCCAAGGGGAAGTGGTTCCAAAAGCCCTGTCGAATGCTGTCGATGTTGATGTCGAGCATCATCACCACAAACAAGAACAAGACCATCACAGCACCCACATAGACCAGCACCAACGCGATGGACAGGAACTCTGCTTGCAGCAGCATCCAGACACCGGAGGCTTGGAAGAACGCCAGCACCAAGTAAAGGGCAGCATGCACAGGGTTACGCGCCGTGATGACGCGGAAGGCGGCAAACAGCAACACGGCTGAGAAGCCGTAGAAAAGAACCGATTGAACATCCATCATGAAATCTTTCAGCGGTATTTGGCGTCAGCAGCTTTGTTGGCTGCAATTTCGGGTTCGTAGCGGTCGCCCACAGCCAGCAACATCTCTTTGGTGAAGTACAGGTCACCGCGCTTTTCGCCGTGGTACTCAAAGATGTGGGTTTCGACGATCGAATCGACCGGGCAGCTTTCTTCGCAAAAACCGCAGAAGATGCATTTGGTCAGGTCGATGTCATAGCGGGTGGTGCGACGGCTGCCATCGGCACGTTGGTCGGACTCGATGGTGATGGCCATGGCAGGGCAAACGGCCTCGCACAGCTTGCAAGCGATGCAACGCTCTTCGCCGTTTTCATAACGGCGCAGCGCATGCAAGCCCCGAAAACGCGGCGACATGGGTGTTTTCTCTTCCGGGAACTGCACCGTGATGCTGCGCGCAAACATGTATTTGCCAGTCAAGGCCATGCCTTTGAACAGCTCGGTGAGCAAGAAGCTCGACAAAAAGTCGCGCAAGGAGAAAGGAGCGGAATGTGTGGTTGTGGTCATGATTGGTCCCATCAGTTCCAGATGTTCCATGGGGTCTGCATCCAGACACCCACCACCAGCAACCAAACCAAGGTCACGGGAATGAAGATCTTCCAGCCCAAACGCATGATTTGGTCATAGCGGTAACGGGGGAAGGTGGCGCGAACCCACAAGAACATGGTCACGACCACAAAGGTCTTGAGGCCTAGCCAAATCCAACCAGGCACCAGGTTGAACAAGGGGTTGTCCAACGGCGACAACCAGCCGCCCAAGAACATCACCACCGTCAACATGGAGACCAAGATCATGTTGGCGTATTCGGCCAAGAAGAACATGGCGAATGACATGCCCGAGTATTCGATCATGTGGCCGGCCACGATTTCAGACTCACCCTCCACCACGTCAAATGGGTGACGGTTGGTTTCGGCCAAGCCAGAAATGAAATAGACCAAGAAGATGGGGAACAAAGGCAACCAGTTCCATGACAAGAAGGTCAGGCCTTTGTCGGCCATCATGCCTTTGGCTTGGCCCATCACGATGTCGCTCATGTTGAGGCTGGTGGACACCATCAACACGATCACAAAGCAAAAGCCCATGGCGATTTCGTAGCTCACCATTTGGGCTGAGGCACGCATCGCACCCAAGAAAGCGTACTTGGAGTTGGAAGCCCAACCCGCAATGATCACACCGTAGACCTCCAGCGAGGTGATGGCCATCAAGAACAGCAGACCCGCATTGACGTTGGCCAAGGCCACATCAGGACCAAAAGGAATCACCGCCCAGGCAGCCAGCGCAGGCATGATGGTCATGATGGGGCCGAGCAAGAACAAGCCAGTGGAGGCTTGGGTCGGCACAATGATTTCTTTGGTCAGCAGCTTGAGGGCGTCGGCAATGGGTTGCAACAAGCCACCGGGGCCGGTGCGGTTGGGGCCTTTGCGGATTTGGGTGTAGCCAATGGCTTTGCGTTCCCACAGCGTGAGGTAAGCGACACAGCCCATCAAGGGCAGCAACACCGCCACGATTTTCATCAGGGTCCACAAAACCGGCCAAGCCATGGTGGTCCACCATGCTTGGGACGACAGGGCCAGACCTGCGTTGAAAATTGCGTCCACCATCACAGAGCTCCTTCCAACTTCGCATCAACCGGAGGTTGCTTGGCATCAACCGAAGGTTGTTTGGCATCCGCCGTGAGCTGCAGCGACGGTGCGCGGCGCACCAAGCTGTCGAGCTGGTAAATCGCGGCCGTGGCAGGTTGCCCAGCAGCAGGGCTGGCATCCACGCTGGCACTGCAAGCGTTGGACAACAACGCCGTCACATCGGCAGGAATGGCTTGGGCACGCACTTCGTCGATGGTCTCGAACGCAAAACCCGGCACATGCAGCATCGAACCCAAGACGCGCAACACTTTCCAGGCGGGGCGGGTTTCGCCCAGAGGTTTGACCACGCCGTGGAAGCTTTGCACGCGGCCTTCGGTGTTGATGAAGCTGCCTGCTGTTTCTGTGAAAGGTGAGATGGGCAACAGCACATCGCTGATGTCCAGGTTGGTTTTGAACGGTGACAAGGTGACCACCATCTCGGCTTGACCGATCGCCTGTGCAGCCGCGGCACCGTTGGCAGCGTCGAAAGCTGGTTCTGTGTTGAGCAACACCACGGCTTTCAAACCACCGGCCAACATCTGGCCTGCGTTCAAGCCACCAGCCACAGGCAAGGCACCCACCACTTGGGCGCCCACGGTGTTGGCGGCTTCACCCAGGTAACCCACTGTGGCACTGGTTTGCGCCCCAATCCAATTGGCCAAACTCAACAAGCTCGACGCTTTGGCGTGGTGCGCTGCGGCATTGCCCAACACAATGGCTTTGCGTTCACCGCCCGTCAAGGACTTGGCGATGGCTTGCGCTTGAGCGTTGCTGGCGTCGCCCGCCACGGGTGCAGCAGCACCCGTGATGGCACCCACTGCAGCGGCCACATCGGCCAAGGCTTGCACCCAGTGGGCAGCATCTGCCAACAAGGTGTTGGCCACCGGCATGGCCCAGTCGTAGGACTGGTCGTTCAAGGCATTCAGTTTGGCACCGTTGCGCACCGCTTGGCGCAGGCGTTGTGCCATCAAAGGCTGGTCTTTGCGGATGTTGCTGCCCACCACCAACACACGCTGCAATGTGCTCAGCGATGCCAATGAAGTGCCCAACCAACGCGTTTTTACGTCGTGTTGGAAGTCTGCGGCACGCAAACGCGTGTCGATGTTTTGGCTGCCCAGTCCGCGCATGAGAGACGCGGCCAAGAACAATTCTTCGGCGGTGCTGTGCGGGCTGGCCAGGGTGCCGATGGCCTGTGCGCCATGCTGGGCTTTGACGCCTTGCAGGCCATTGGCCACGTACTCCAAGGCGGTTTGCCAATCCACTTCTTTCCACGCGCCACCTTGCTTGAGCATGGGGGTGGTCAAGCGGTCGGCGCTCTCCAGGGCTTCGTAGCTGAAGCGGTCGCGGTCGGCGATCCAGCACTCGTTGACGTCTTCGTTTTCCAAGGGCACGACACGCAGAACTTGGTTGTTCTTGACTTGAACAATCAGGTTGGCACCGGTGGCGTCATGCGGGCTGACCGACTTGCGACGGCTCAACTCCCAGGTGCGGGCCTGGTAGCGGAAGGGTTTGCTGGTCAGCGCACCGACAGGGCAGATGTCGATCATGTTGCCCGACAACTCGGAGTCCACCGACTGGCCCACAAAGGTTTCAATCTCGGCATGCTCGCCGCGGTGCGACATGCCCAGTTCCATGATGCCGGCCACTTCTTGGCCAAAGCGCACGCAGCGGGTGCAATGGATACAACGGCTCATCTCTTCCATGCTGATGAGCGGGCCTGCGTCTTTGTGGAACACGACGCGTTTTTCTTCTTCGTAACGCGAAGTCGAGCCACCATAACCCACCGCCAAGTCTTGCAACTGGCACTCACCGCCTTGGTCACAAATGGGGCAATCGAGCGGGTGGTTGATGAGCAAGAACTCCATCACCGACTTCTGGGCTTTGACGGCTTTGTCGCTCTTGGTGCGCACCACCATGCCTTGTGTCACGGGGGTGGCACAGGCGGGCATGGGCTTGGGGGCTTTTTCCACATCGACCAAGCACATGCGGCAATTGGCCGCAATGCTGAGCTTCTTGTGGTAGCAAAAATGCGGAATGTAGGTGCCCGCCTTTTCAGCCGCATGCATGACCATGCAGCCTTCTTGGACTTCTATCTTTTTGCCGTCGAGTTCGATTTCAACCATGGTGCTTATCCGTCAAACGTACGCCGGGACCATGCAGGTCTTGTGCGTGATGTGGTGTTCAAATTCGTGGCGGAAATGTTTGAGCATGCCGCGCACAGGCATGGCGGCGGCGTCACCCAAGGCGCAAATCGTGCG
>NZ_JAVLFP010000009.1:0-37758 GCF_046052825.1 Limnohabitans sp. | reverse complement strand
AAGGCCTTGGACGGATCTGCTGTCGTGTTGAACTCTGACGCTGGCAAACAAATCCACGTCTTGCTCAATGGCCAAAACAACGCCATGCCTGCATGGAAACAACTGAGCGACACCGACATTGCTGCGGTGATTAGCTACACCAAAAACAATTGGTCCAACAAGACCGGCCAGCTGGTTCAGCCCGCCGATGTCAAGGCCGCACGTTAATTCGGCCCGCGTTTAGAAGGAACACATCATGAGCGCAGTACTCGATCCCCACGGCCACGCCGCAGGCGACCACGGCCACGACGACCACCACGGTGCCCCACACGGCTGGCGCCGCTGGGTGTACGCCACCAACCACAAAGACATTGGTACTTTGTACCTGTTGTTTGCATTCACCATGTTGATCATCGGTGGTGTTTTGGCCTTGCTGATTCGCGCCGAGCTGTTTCAGCCCGGCTTGCAATTGGTCAACCCTGAGTTGTTCAACCAACTCACCACCATGCACGGCCTGATCATGGTGTTTGGCGCCATCATGCCGGCCTTTGTGGGCTTTGCGAACTGGATGATTCCGTTGCAAATTGGTGCTTCGGACATGGCCTTTGCCCGCATGAATAACTTCAGCTTTTGGCTGATGATTCCTGCCGCCACCATGCTGGCTGGTTCGTTCTTCATGCCCGGTGGCGCACCTGCTGCGGGCTGGACCTTGTATGCACCCTTGACCCTGCAAATGGGTCCTTCGATGGACGCTGGTATTTTTGCTATGCACATCTTGGGTGCTTCGTCGATCATGGGCTCCATCAACATCATCGTCACCATCTTGAACATGCGCGCCCCCGGCATGACCTTGATGAAGATGCCGATGTTCGTGTGGACATGGTTGATCACCGCCTACTTGCTGATTGCTGTGATGCCCGTGTTGGCTGGCGCGATCACCATGACGTTGACCGACCGCCACTTTGGCACGACTTTCTTCAACCCTGCCGGTGGTGGTGACCCCATCATGTACCAGCACATCTTCTGGTTCTTTGGACACCCTGAGGTGTACATCATGATCTTGCCGGCTTTCGGCATCATCAGCCACATCGTGCCAGCTTTTGCTCGCAAGAGGTTGTTCGGTTACGCCTCGATGGTGTATGCCACTTCTTCGATCGCCATCTTGTCGTTCATCGTTTGGGCACACCACATGTATGCCACAGGCATGCCTGTGACAGGTCAGTTGTTTTTCATGTACGCCACGATGTTGATCTCTGTGCCCACCGGCGTGAAGGTGTTCAACTGGATTGCCACCATGTGGAAGGGATCGATGACCTTCGAGACCCCCATGTTGTTTGCAGTCGGTTTCATCTTCGTGTTCACCATGGGTGGCTTCACGGGCTTGATTTTGTCGATGGCTCCGATTGACACCCAAGTGCAAGACACCTACTACGTGGTGGCCCACTTCCACTACGTGTTGGTGGCGGGTTCGCTGTTTGCCATGTTTGCGGGCTTCTACTACTGGTGCCCCAAGTGGACCGGTGTGATGTACAACGAGACACGCGGCAAGATCCATTTCTGGTGGACCCTGATTTCTTTCAACGTCACTTTCTTCCCGATGCACTTTTTGGGATTGGCCGGTATGCCACGTCGCTATGCCGACTACCCCATGCAGTTCGCCGACTTCAATGCTTTGGCTTCGGTGGGTGCGTTCTTCTTCGGTTTCGCTCAGGTCTACTTCTTCTTCTTTGTCGTGTTGCCCGCCATGCGCGGTCATGGCGAAAAAGCCAGTGCCAAGCCTTGGGAAGCTGCAGAAGGTTTGGAGTGGGAAGTGCCTTCGCCTGCCCCGTTCCACACCTTTGAGACACCTCCTAAGCTGGACGCCACCGCAACCCGTGTGATTGGTTGAAGCTGATGACGCCTGAACAACGCAAGCAAAACCTCCGTCTGGGCCTGATCTTGGCCTCAGTGGCGGTGGTTTTCTTTGTGGGTTTCTTCATCAAAGTCATTCTGCTCAACCGCTGATCCTCATGGTGAACATGCGCAACAACCTCCTCATGCTGAGAAAGCTGCTCATCGTGGCAGCTGGCATGTTTGCGTTTGGCTATGCGCTGGTGCCCATGTACAAAGCCATTTGTGAATTCACAGGTATCAACATCTTGGCCTTGGGTGAGCGTGAAATACCAGGCACGGGCAGTGCACGCGCGAAGCTCACCAACACCCAGGTTGACACCTCGCGCACCATCACGGTCGAGTTTGATGCCAATGCCCGTGGGCCCTGGTTGTTCAAGCCTGCTCAGAGTTCGGTGCAAGTTCACCCGGGCGAGATGACGACCATCATGTACGAGTTTCAAAACGTGCAAGATCGCGTCATGTCAGCCCAAGCCATTCCCAGCTATGCGCCGCGTCAAGCCGCAGCGCATTTCAACAAGCTGGAATGTTTTTGTTTCAATCAGTACACCTTGGCCCCTGGTGAGAAAAAACAGTGGCCTGTGGTGTTCGTGATTGATCCCAAGCTGTCCAAGAACGTGACCACCATCACGCTGTCGTACACCTTCTTTGAAGTGGGCTCTAAGACGCCAGCAGCGCCAACTGCTGCGGCGGATGTGACACACAAAGGGGCGGGTGCATGAGCCGCAAGTCGTCGTTGATGCGCTCGGTGATTGCTGTGGCCTGGTCGTTTTTGGGAATTCGCAAAAGCAGCGAATTCCAACAAGACATCGAAAAGATCTCCCCCTTGCACATTTTGGGCGTCGGGTTGGTCGCAGGTTTGTTATTTGTGGCCGGGTTGATCGTCTTGGTCAACTTGGTCGTCGCGAAATAAAGAAGGAGTGGAAATGAGTAGCACCGCACATGGCGCAACGCCCTATTACTACGTGCCCCATGCGTCACGTCATCCCGCGATGGCGGCGTTGGGTTTGTTTTTTGTCATCCTTGGCGCAGGCCAATGGGTCAATGGCGCAGACTGGGGCAAGTACTCCTTGTTCTTTGGCCTGGTCTTTTGGTTGGGTGTCTTGTACCAGTGGTTTGGTGAAGCCATCGCCGAGAGTGAAGGCGGCCAGTACGGCCACAAAATTGATTTGTCTTACCGCTGGAGCATGAGCTGGTTTATCTTCTCGGAAGTGATGTTCTTTGGTGCCTTCTTCTCTGCCTTGTGGTGGGCCCGCTCACACTCGGTGCCCATGCTGGGCAGCTTGGACAACGCCCTGTTGTGGCCCGACTTCAAAGCCGTTTGGCCGACCATGGCCGCAGGTGCGACAGCATCCCCTGCGGGCATCATCGAGCCGTTCCAAACCATGACGCCGTTTTGGCTGCCCACCATCAACACTGCGTTGCTGTTGAGCTCTGGCGTGACCTTGACCGTTGCGCACCACGCATTGCGTGAGAACGACCGTTCAACCACCATCAAGTTCATGTGGCTGACTGTGTTGCTGGGTGTGGTGTTCTTGTTTGTGCAGGGTTACGAGTACTACCACGCGTACCATGAGATGAACCTCAAGCTCAGCTCTGGTGTCTACGGTTCAACCTTCTTCATGTTGACAGGCTTCCATGGCTTTCACGTGTTCTTGGGCATGTTGATGTTGTTGGTCATCACTTTGCGTTTGCAAAAAGGCCACTTCACGGCTGACAAGCATTTTGGTTTTGAAGGTGCCGCATGGTACTGGCACTTTGTGGACGTGGTGTGGTTGGGCTTGTACATCTTGGTGTACTGGATGTAACGCACCTGCCTGTCAAAGCAAAGGCCGCCTGTGCGGCCTTTGTTGTTTTGGCGTGTTTATTGGCCGGGGGCAATGCCTGTGGGTTGGATGTAGCCGAGTTTCCATCCAACCAAAATACAGAGAAACAACAGGATCGAGAAACCGACCCGCATCGCCAAAGCTTTGACCATCTTGCTCGATTTGGGTTGGCCATTGCGGCCATCACGCATCATGAAGACCAGAGCCGAGATCAGGCTCCCCAAAATGGCCACAAAGGCAATAGCAACAATGAATTTCATACGCTCGATTATCGCCATGCCGCGGGACCGCCATGTGGTGTGGGTGACGCTCGCCATGTGCGTCGGTGTGGCGTTGACGGTGCGTCTGGGATTTTGGCAAGTCTCGCGTGCCGAGGAAAAACAACAACGCCATGACGCCATCCAAGTCCAAATGGACAAGCCTGTGCTGGACACCGCGCAATTGCTAGAACAACCCGATCAGTTCCAGCAACTGCATCGGCGTATCAGCTTGCTTGGATTCTGGTTGCCTGAGCACACCGTGTACTTGGACAATCGACCCATGAACGGTCGGGCAGGGTTCTGGGTCCTGACACCGCTGGCCTTGGATGGTGACCATTGGGTGTTGGTGCAACGTGGGTGGGTACCGCGTCATCAACAAGATCGCACCTTGCTGCCGCCCATCGAGACACCGAAAGGCGTGGTTCATCTGCAAGGACGCATCGCTTTGCCGCCTTCGGACCTGTTGCATTTGGGGGCTGATGGCGCAACACCAGCGCCCGAATCAGGGGCAAGCGCAATTCGGCAAAATCTAGACCTTGCGCAATACGCCAAGACCCTCCATGGCGAGGTCATGGCGGTGGTGCTTCAAACAGACCCGGCCTCTGACGGCGTGTTGCGTGATTGGCCTGAAATTTCTGCAGGTGTCGAAAAACATCTGGCTTATGCCTTCCAATGGTTTGCGCTGGCTGCTCTGCAGTTGGGGCTCTACCTTTGGTTTCAATGGATCAAACCTTACTGCTATGTCCGACACACAACGTCCTGAATCTGACCATCCTTTGGGCTTGACGGTGTACGACTTGCCATCCCCCCAAGATGTGGCCCAAGCAGATGCCAAGCGCACGGCCATGGGGCGCTTGCGCATGGTGATTGTTTTGTTGGTGTGTGCAGCACCCGTCGTGGCCTCGTATTTCACCTATTACGTGGTGCGTCCGGAAGGTCGCCGTAATTTTGGCGAGTTGATTGAACCTACGCGCGCGCTCCCTGCCATCACCGCGCACACCTTGACAGGTGAGTCTGTGGCCTTGCCTGATCTCAAAGGTCAGTGGTTGTTGGTCAGCGTGTCAGGCGGCGCCTGCCCGACAGACTGCCAAACTCGTTTGTATTTGCAGCGGCAAATCCTCACTGGTCTGGGCAAAGACCGGCCTCGCACAGAGTGGGTGTGGTTGATCGATGACGCAGAGCCGGTGCCCGCCGAGTTGTTGCCCGGCCTCAAAGAAGCCACGGTGCTGCGTGTGGACGCTGCAGCATTGCATCAATGGTTGGCGCCTGCGAGCGGGCAAGCACTGTCCGATCATCTGTATGTGGTGGATCCCCATGGCCAATGGATGATGCGTTTTCCGCCCAAGCTTTCGACAGACGGTGCTCTCAAAGCCAAGCGCGACATCGAACGTTTGCTGCGTGCCGCCGCTTCCTGGGACGAAGCTGGACGCTGACATGCAACTCGACAATTTGTACAACTTCGGGCCCGTGCTTCATCTGCTGGTGATGGGTGCGTTGGTGGCCATGTTGCCCCTGTGTTGGGTGTGGCTGCGCAACCCTCGTGCGTCGACGGCACACCGCGTGCAGATGCTCACGGCGATCACTTTGTTTGTGACCTTTGACTTGGTGCTGTTTGGTGCCTTCACCCGCTTGACCGATTCAGGCCTGGGTTGCCCGGACTGGCCGGGTTGCTACGGACACGCAAGCCCAATGGGCGCGCAGACAGCGATTGAACTGGCCCAACAGCAAATGCCCACAGGGCCTGTGACGCACACCAAGGCTTGGATTGAAATGGTTCACCGTTACATGGCCATGGCCGTGGGGGGGCTGATCCTCACCTTGGCGGCATTTGCCTGGGTGCGACGGCTGCGTGGCGATGATCGCGCCCAGGTGGTGTTGCCAACGCTGACCTTGGTGTGGGTGTGCTTGCAAGGCGCGTTCGGAGCGCTCACGGTCACCATGAAGTTGTTTCCCCTGGTGGTGACCTTGCACCTGTTGGGCGCTTTGATCTTGTTGGCGTTGCTGACCCTGCAAGTGCAGCGACAACGGCTGTCAGCCGGTGGGCTCACCCGTGTCGCGCTGGGCGCCTCTTTGCGTGTTGGCTTGTTTCTCGGCTTGGTTTTGCTGATGGTTCAGGTCGTCATGGGGGGATGGGTCAGTACCAATTACGCGGTGTTGGCTTGCAACACCTTTCCCCAATGTCAAAACAGCTGGTGGCCCTTGATGGACTTTGCACAGGGATTCACCCTGTGGCGCCCCTTGGGATTGGATGCGCAAGGCGAGGTCTTGCGCTTTGAATCCCTCACGGCCATTCACTATGCCCATCGGCTTGCGGCCTATGTGGTGTTGACCTTTTTGGGTGTGTTGGCTTGGCGCTTGCGTCGTGTGGCTGCGCTGCGTGCCCCAGGGGTTGGCTTGTGGGTGTTGCTGGGCCTGCAATTGTTGACGGGCTTGTCCAACGTGGTGTTGGACTGGCCTTTGTTCACAGCTGTGCTGCATACCGGTGGCGCTGCGGCCCTGATGGTGCTGCTGGTGGGTGTATTGGCGGGTACGCGTGCCACGCGTGACGCTTTGAATTGATGTTGTGAGTTTTATGCCATGAGCGATGTTCGTCCTTCCCTTTCCCGCTGGCGTCAGTTCAATGCGCTGACCAAACCCCGCGTGATCCAGCTCATCGTCTTTTGCGCTTTGATCGGCATGGTGTTGGCTGTGCCTGGCCTGCCGACGTGGGCAGAAGTCAAGCTGGCTGCCTTGGCCTGTTTGGGCATTTGGTTTGTGTCTGGGGCCGCTGCAGCGTTCAACTGTTTGGTAGAAAAAGGCATCGACTCGCGCATGAAGCGCACCGCCTGGCGGCCTACCGCCAAAGGCGAGTTGAGCGACCGCGACACCTTGATGTTTTCTACCGCCATGTGCGCGGTCGGGTCGTGGATTTTGTACGTCTGGGTCAACCCCCTCACCATGTGGCTCACCTTCGCCACCTTCGTGGGTTATGCCGTGGTCTACACCGTGATCTTGAAGCCCTTGACGCCGCAAAACATCGTCATCGGCGGCGCCTCGGGTGCCATGCCGCCCGTGCTGGGTTGGGCGGCCATGACCGGTGAGGTAGGGCCTGAAGCGCTGATTCTTTTCTTGATCATCTTCTTGTGGACTCCGCCGCATTTTTGGGCCCTGGCCCTTTACCGTGTCGAGGACTACCGCAAGTCCGGCCTGCCCATGCTGCCGGTCACGCATGGCAATGAATTCACGCGTTTGCAAATCGTCCTCTACACCTGGGTCTTGTTTGCCGCGTGTTTGATGCCATTCATCTACCGCATGAGCGGCTGGGTGTACTTGGGTGGCGCGGTGATCCTGAGTATTGGCTTTTGCGCTTACGGCTGGGCCCTGTGGCGCAATTACTCCGATGCGTTGGCCCGCAAAACCTTTCGCTTTTCACTCATTCATTTGAGCCTGTTGTTTGCGGTGCTCTTGATCGACCATTACCTGTGATGCTTATGTTCACGCGACGCGCACTTTTGTCCTGCTGGGGGGCACTCACCATGGCCACCTTGGTGGCTTGCAGCCCTGACAAGCCCAGCTTCAAAGCGATTGACATCACAGGCGCTGACTATGCGCGCGGCTTCACACTGAGCGACCACCAGGGTCAAACCCGCAGCTTGTCGGATTTCAAAGGCAAGGTGGTGGTGGTGTTCTTTGGCTACACCCAGTGCCCGGATGTGTGTCCGACCACCCTGGGTGAGTTGGCCGAAGTCAAGCGCTTGTTAGGCCCCGAGGGTGACAAACTGCAAGGCGTGTTCGTCACGGTAGACCCCGCGCGCGACACGGCAGAAATGCTCAAGGCCTACATGGCCAACTTCGATCCGACCTTTGTGGCCTTCATTCCCACGCCAGAGCAGTTGGCGGTCGTGGCCAAGGATTACAAGGTGTATTACAAAAAGGTCGATGGCAAAACAGCCACCAGCTACACCTTGGACCACTCGGCTGGCAGCTACGTGTACGACCCCCAAGGAAACCTGCGCCTGTTCAGCCGCTACGGCAGCGGGCCACAGGCTTTGGTGCAAGACATTCGGACCTTGCTGAAATGAAAAAGGCCGCTTGGTGAGCGCACACCATGAAGCGGCCTTTGGGCGAAGCAGCGCCTGGCTTTAAGCGTATTGGGCCAAAGCCGCTTTCATCTTTTTCATCGCTGCCACCTCAATTTGGCGAATGCGCTCGGCGCTCACACCAAACTCAGCCGCCAAGTCATGCAGGGTCATCCCGCCTGAGCCGTTGTCTTCGACCTTCAACCAGCGTTCCTCCACAATACGACGGCTGCGTTCGTCCAGCACGTTCAGTGCAGCGGCAATGCCGTCAGACGCCAGCACATCGCGTTGGTGGGCGGCGATCATGGCGGTGGGTTCGTGGTTGGCGTCGGTCAAATACGTGATCGGGCCAAACGCGTCTTCGTTGTCATCGCTGGAGGTAGGGTCGAGCAACACATCGCCACCGGCCATGCGCATTTCCATCTCCACCACTTCTTCGGCTTTGACGTTGAGTTTGTGCGCCACAGCCTCCACCTCTTGGGGGTTCAAGGTGTTGCGGTGGGTGTCGCTGTCCATGGCCGACGCATCGGCCTTGAAGCCTTGCTTCATCGAGCGCAAATTGAAAAACAGTTTGCGCTGTGCCTTGGTTGTGGCCACTTTGACCATGCGCCAGTTTTTGAGGATGTACTCATGAATCTCGGCTTTGATCCAGTGCATGGCATAGCTCACCAAACGCACGCCTTGGTCAGGGTCAAAGCGTTTGACGGCTTTCATCAGCCCCACGTTGCCTTCTTGAATCAAGTCGGCGTGGGGCAGTCCATAACCCAAGTATTGACGTGAGACGGAGACCACCAAACGCAGGTGCGAGAGCACCAGTTTCCCGGCGGCTTCCAAGTCGTTGTTGTCACGCAGCTGGCGAGCGAACTCTTGCTCTTGTTCTAGCGTGAGCATGGGCAAGCGGTTGGCTGCCGAGATGTAGGCATCCAAGTTGCCAAGCGGGGGGACCAGCGACCAAGGGTTCGCGACGGTCAGTGCCGAGTGTGTGAGAGTTGTCATGTGTAGCCCTTTCGGTTACCAATGGCTGAATATTAGCACTCTTCAGGCGGGAGTGCCAAATTAACCCGGGTTTACCCTTTGTCTGGTCGGGGAGGGCTCGAATTGAGGGAAAGGTGACCAAGTTTGGCTGGAATTTGTAGAAAAGAGATCAAGACCCGGCGAAGAATTTTTGTACCCGTTGCACAAACTCCGGTTGCTGACTGGCGCGAACAAAACCTTCTAACTCCTGTGTCAAATGAGCATGCATGTCCTGTGTGGGGGCGGCACGCAACAGTTGTTTGATGTTGCGCAGCGACATGCTGGGCAGACTCAGCCATTTGGTCGTCACCGAGGCCACGCTGGGTTCAAGTTGCGCAACAGGCACGACTTGGTTGGCCAAACCCCAATCCAGCGCTTGCGGAGCCTCCAAAGAAGACTTGAGCGTGAACATTTCGAACGCACGCAAGGGATTGACCAACTGTGGCAGCAACCAAGAAGTACCTCCATCCGGGCTACCGCCTAGCTTGGCGTAGGCCATGTTGATGGCCACGTTGTCTGCCAGGATCACGTGATCGGCACACCAGATTAAACCTAAAGTCCCGCCAGCCGTAGCCCCTTGAACACCAACCACCACGGCTGCATCCAACGCACGCAGTTGTGAAATGGCGCGGTTGTAATACCCAATGGCAGTGCGCAGCCATTGCTCGATCTGGTTGTCTGAGATGGCTTGGGCAAACGCGGTGATGTCGCCGCCCACACCAAAATTCGGACCATCCGCCATGATGCTCAAGACGCGCGGTCGAGCTTGGCTGAGGTGACTTGCGGCATCGGCCAGGCCTGCCAATTCGTCCAAGCCCAAGGCATTGTGTTGGGCTGCGCGTGTGATGAGCAAGCAGGCGTGTTCGGGTGTGGGCCAATCCACACGGACCGTGGCTGTGGCATTGATGAACGGCTCGCGGCTTGAATGCATCAAAGCTCCTCAGTGTGCACGGGGACGGTCGTTGCCCGTGGGGATGTCCAGATGGTCGGCCAATTTCGGCATGGGCAAGGGCGTGAGTTGGTCGAGGTGTTGGAGGTAGTGGGCGTACGCTTGCAGCATCTGCGTGCGCTGCTCTGGCCCGATGTAGGGAACACCAAAGCCAATGAAAGGAGGCAGCACCGTCATGCCTGTGAAGCCCAGTACACCTCGCAAGAGTGGCATCAGCAGAGTGTTCATGTCCCCGTTGATGCCGTCGGTTTGAAACGATGCCTCGGGCGCACCCGTGGTGACGCACACCAAGGCGCGTTTGCCTCGTAACTTACCGCGTTCAAACTGTGCGCTGCGTCCGTAAACCACACCAGATAAGAACACCCGGTCAATCCAACCTTTGAGAATGGCAGGCATGCCAAACCACCACAAGGGGAATTGAAGCACCAGCAGATCGGCACGCTGCAAGGCATCCAGTTGCTGTGCGATCACAGCATTCAATGTGCCATGTGCTGCCGCGTGGCGCTGCTCCAGCGACAAATTCAATACCTGAGGGTTGAGGCTCTCCGTGAAGTCATCACGACCTGCAACCGGATCAAAGTTCATGGCATAGAGGTCTGAGACCTCCACCTTGTGGCCTTGTGCCTGCAAGGTTTCAATGGCGATATCGCGCATGGCCGCATTGAACGATTGCGGCTCTGGATGGGCATAAACCAAGAGCGCTTCCATGGTGTGGCCGCTGAGCTTTAACCGCGCAGCATTTCTTCGCTGATGATGATTTTTCGAACCTCGGTCGTGCCAGCCCCGATCTCCAGCAGCTTGATCGATCGATACAGGCGGTTAATTTCTGCACCCCAGATATAGCCTGTGCCTCCATGGATTTGCACGGCCTCGTTGAGCACTTTGTTCATCGTCTCAGCGGTGTACATCACAGACGCTGCAGTGATTTTGTGGATGCTGCCGCGGCCACCACCGCCAATTTCCAAATCGTTGGCCGCACGCAAGGCTTGGTAGGTGAACAAACGCATGGACTCCACCCACACATACATGTCGGCCAACTTCGAGCGAATCATTTGAAAGTCAGAAATCGGTTTGCCAAACTGAACCCGAGTACGTGCGTAGTCCAGCGAGAGTTCCAAGGCGCGCTCCGCAATACCCAAACAAATGGGCGAAATCATGGCGCGTTCCAAGTCCAGACCGCTCATCACCACCTTGACTCCTTCGTCAACATGGCCAACCAAGTTGGCAGCTGGGACCCGGCAGTTCTCAAACAGCAACTCTCCTGTTTGACTGCCTCTGAAGCCCATTTTTTCGAGTTTTTGGGCAACCTTGAAGCCCGGCATGTTTTTCTCAACGATGAATGCAGAAATTCCCTTGGCACCTTTGGATTTTTCGGTTTTGGCGTACACCAACAACACGTCTGCGACGGGGCCATTGGTGATGTAAATCTTGGTGCCGTTGAGCAAGTAATCATCCCCGTCACGCGTGGCGGTGGTGGCCATCGAGCCCAGCGCGTCTGAGCCTGCGCCCGGCTCTGTCAGCCCCAAGGCGCCCACCGTGCGCCCACTGATCAAGCCTGGCAAGTAGCGCGCACGCTGCTCTTCGTTGGCATTGCGGTAAATGTTGTAAAGGCACAGGTTTTCATGCGCCACCCAACTCAACGCCAAGGCATGGTTCCAGCGCGAGAAGGCTTGCAACACCAAGCCACTGGCAAACAAATCCATGCCTGCGCCACCATGGCTTTCGGGGATGGGGATGCCGAAATAGCCTGTGTCGCCCATGCTGGCAAACGCATGCTCAGGCCACCATTCCTCATCGTCCATGCGCTGGGCCAGTGGATGCATTTGCTCACGTGCAAACCGATCGGCTTGGTCGAGCATGGCCTGTTCGTCTTGAGAGAGTCCTGAAAATCGCAGATCAACGGCTGTGGTTGGCGTCATGGAAAGTCTCCTTCAAAGTGGCTGGGAAATTCGATAAATTAAAAATTGGGCGTCACTCAAAATAATGTAGAGCAAACTTGGACCTCTTGCAATTGATGTCTATGCCTCTAGGGAAAATACTTAACCCTCTTTAAAAAACCAATTAAAACAATGACTTGTATTGATGTTTATGCAAGATCGAATAGGTCCTCAGGCCGTTATTAATTTGAGCCCGGGTCATATTTTGTTGACATTCGAAAAATCAGCTTCCAAAATCAACCGCATGACTGTGGATGCACTATGTTGACCATCACCAACCTTCAGGTCTTTTATGACCGTGCGGTGGAAGCCCTGCGCGATGTCTCGCTGCAAGTGCGTCCAGGGCAGATCGTGGCCTTACTCGGCAGCAACGGGGCAGGCAAATCTACCGTGTTGAAATCCATTTGCGGTGTACTCTATCCCGAGGACGGTGAAATCATGGGCGGCAGCATCACCCATGAAGGCGCTTCTCTGGTGCAATTTGCACCCCACGACATTGTTCGCCGTGGCATCGTTCAAGTGCCTGAAGGTCGGCGCCTGTTTGACACCTTAACGGTCGAAGAAAACTTGCTCATGGGCGGCTATGCACGACCCGCCAGCGAAACCGCTGATGCGCTGGAGCAAGTGTTCACCTTGTTCCCGGCCGTTAAAACACACCGTCATCGTGTTTCAGGTTATTTGTCAGGCGGGCAGCAGCAGATGGTGGCGATAGGACGGGCCTTGATGGCCAAGCCGAAATTGTTGTTGCTTGACGAGCCTTCTTTGGGCTTAGCCCCCCAAATCATTGCTGAGATTTTTGACACGGTTCGCAAGTTGCGTGATGAGCAAGGCGTCACGGTCTTGCTGGTTGAGCAAAACGCGCAACTCGCTTTGTCTGTGGCTGACTACGGCTACATCATGGAGCGCGGTCGTGTGGTGTTGGACGCAACGCCTGAGAAGCTCTTGGCCAACGAAGACGTGAAAGAGTTTTACCTGGGCGTGCAAGCCGGTGGGCAGGAGCGGCGCAGCATGCGCGACATCAAACATTACAAGCGGCGTAAAAGGTGGTTGTCATGACATCTCCCCATCAGCCACTGCTGCAAATGTCGGGCGTGTTCAAACGCTTTGGTGGACTCGATGCCTTGTCTGGCATTGAGTTGAGTGTCATGCCCGGCCAGATCTACAGCATCATTGGCCCTAACGGTGCAGGAAAGACCACGCTGTTCAACTTGGCGTCTTGTCTGCTCGCACCTTCTTCCGGACAGATTGTTTTCAATGGCGAAGACATCACCGGTTTAGCCGCCCATCAGCTGTCCAAGCGCGGCATGGCACGCACCTTTCAGAACCTGGCGGTCTTCAAACACGAAACGGTGATTGACAACATCTTGACCGGCATGCACGCGCATTTGCACACCCACATCTGGAGTGCCGCCATGTTTTGGGGCAGTGCCCGCAAGGCAGAAATTGCAGCTCGCCAAGAGGCAGAAGAAATCGTTGAATTTCTAGAAATTGAAACCATCCGAGACATGCCAGTCGGCACGCTCTCGTATGGCCTGCAAAAACGCGTTGAGTTGGGACGTGCCTTGGCCATGCGGCCACGCTTGTTGTTGTTGGATGAAATGGTCTCCGGCATGAACCAAGAAGAGACCGAAGACATTGCGCGTTTTATCTTGGACATCCGTGAGGAACGGGGTGTCACCGTGATGATGATCGAGCATGACATGGGCATCGTGATGGATATTTCTGACCATGTGTGTGTGTTGAACTTTGGACGCAAGATTGCCAACGGCACACCTTCCGAGGTGTCTGCCAACCCGGAGGTGGTGGCCGCATACTTAGGCTTGGCCGCGCAAGATGTGCAGGGGCTTGTGGCATGAGCCGCCATGACCGCGCCTTGGCCGATGCGCAGATGCCACCTGGTTTGCGTGAAGGGCAAACCACCATGCCAGCGCTGCTGCGCTATCGTGCACAGCAAAAACCACATCACATGGCCTTGCGTGAAAAAGTGCGAGGGATTTGGCAGGGCGTGACTTGGTCAGACTATGCCCACCATGTGCAAGCGTTTGCCTTGTTCTTGAAATCACGCGGCTTTACCTCAGGAGACACCTTGGTGATCGCCTCCGATGGCACGCCTGAGTGGTTTTATGCCGACATGGCCGCTCAGTCGCTCGGTGGCGTCACCGTGGGCATTTATCCCACCAATCCTTGGCCTGAGTTGCAGTACATCGTGCGCCACTGCCGCGCCAAAGTGGCTGTGTGTGGCGATCAAGAGCAGACCGACAAAGTGCTCGAAGCCATGCGCCAAGGCGAGGGTATGCCCGACATGCAGCTGGTCCTGACGGTGGATTGGAAAGGCATGCGTCACTATGGCGATGCGTGCTTGATGTCCTGGCAAGATGCGTTGGCACAAGGCCGTTCCCTGGTGCAAGACGAGGCGCAGTTGGCCCAGTGGCATGCATGCGTTGACCAATTGCAACCCACGCAAGATGCCTTGATTGTGTACACCTCAGGCACCACCGGCATGCCCAAAGGTGCGCGCATTTCACACCGGGGTATCTTGCTCAATGCCGCCATGCTGGGTCAGGTCCACGGCTACAACGGCCAACCCTTGTCGGTGGTGTGTTATCTGCCTTTGTGCCATGTGGCTGAACGTTTGATGTCACCTGTCATGCAGCTGGCTTATGGCTCGGTGGTGTACTTTGCCGAATCCATCGATGCAGTCACGCAAAATTTGCGCGAAATCGGACCCAGTTATTTTTTTGGTGTGCCACGCATTTGGGAGAAGCTCCAACAGCACATCGTCATCGCCTCACAAGAAGCTAGGCCCTGGGTGCGTCAGGTGTTTGAACGCGCCTTGAAGGTGGCCATCCCCATTGCACAGCGCACCATTGACAACGGCGATCGACCGGTCAATTGGCGTGATGCACTTGTGGCGCGTTTGTTGCGGTGGTTGGTGTTCAGTAATTTGTTGGCCAGCGTCGGGCTAGACCGCACCTGGGTCTCGATGACGGGTGGTGCGTCTATTTCGCCTTCGGTGATTTTATTTTTCCGCGCCATGGGTTTGGCGATCTATCAAATTTACGGCATGACCGAAACCAGCGGTGTGACCCACACCCAGTGCTTTGGTAAATCGCGTTTGGGGTGGTGCGGGCCCTTGCTGCCTGAGGTGGTCGAGCATCGTGTGGGCAATGACGGTGAATTGATGGTGCGTGGCCCGATCACGTTCAGCGGTTACTTGTATGACCCCAAGGCCTCGCAAGAAGCTTTCACCGATGGCTGGTTGCACACCGGCGATGTGGTGGAAATAGATGGAGCCACCCAAGAAGTGCAAATCTTGGACCGCAAAAAAGCCATCCTCATCACCAGCGGTGGCAAAAACATCACCCCTTCGCTGATCGAAAACGCGCTCAAAGAAAGCATCTACATCAGCGAGGCCATCTTGCTCGGCGACGGGCGGCACTTTTTAGCGGCACTGATCCAAATCGATTTGGACACGGTCGGCAAATGGGCGCAAGAACGCGGCATGGCCTATACCACCTACGAATCACTGGCCAAGCTAGAAGGTGTCCATGGGTTGGTGGACGTGGCCGTCAAGGACGTGAACGAGCGTTTTTCAAGGGTGGAAAACATTCGCAAGTTCGTGATTCTGGGCAAGCAACTCGACCATGACGACGGTGAGTTGACCGCCACCATGAAGGTGCGTCGCAATGTGATCGAGAAAAAGTTCGCCACCGAAATTGCCAGCATTTACGGTCCTGCGCAGAAGGGCAACGCATGAATTACTTCCTCAATTTGCTGATGTCTGGTTTGGTGATCGGCTCGCTCTACGGCCTCATCGCCATGGGCTTTGCCATCGTCTACCGTGCCACCGGCATGGTGAACTTTGCGGTGGGCGAAGTGATGATGATGATCGCCTACATCAGCTACAACCTCGGACAAATTCCCGATCTCGGGTTCGTCGGCTTGTTGTGCACCACCATTCCCGTCGCCATGGTCTTGGGTTTGTGCATCGAGCGAGTTTTCATTCGACCGATGTTGGGGGAACCCATGTTCTCGCGGGTGATGGTCACCATTGGCTTGGCTGTGGTGATTCGCTCAACCGTGATCTTGATTTGGGGCGTGGAGCCCAAAGCCTATCCACGCCCTCTGGGGGACGGCATCCTCCGTTTTGGTGAACTGGCGCTGTACCCCGGTCAAATTTTCTCAGTGCTGGCTTTGGCGGTCTTGTGTTTGTTGATGGCCGCATTTTTTCGCCACTCGCGCATTGGCATCGCCATGCGCGCCACCTCCAACAACGAAACCACAGCATTGTTGATGGGCATCAACGTCAAGCACATCAGCGCCATTTCTTGGCTGTTGTCTTCCACCTTTGCAGCATTTGCCGGCCTGGCATTTTGTTTGATGTTCAGCCTAGAACCTGAAATTTCTCAAATGGGCTTGCGCGGTTTTCCAGCCAGCATTTTGGGGGGCCTCGACTCTGTGGTGGGCGGTGCCTTTGGTGGTTTGGTGATTGGTGTTGCCGAGAACATGGCGGGCGGGTACCTGGGCCGCGGACTCAAAGAAATTGCTGGCTTTGTGCTGATTGTGTTGGTGCTCATGGTCAAGCCGTATGGCTTGTTTGGGCAACGTGAAATTGAGCGTGTCTGATGCGAACCCGAACTTACCAAACCCATTACGCTGAGCTGGTCACGCTCACGCCCCACCGCTCCACATGGGGCTGGGCATTGACAGGCATTGCCGCTGTGGCCTGCATGCCCCTGTTGCTGGGCTCTCACGGTTTGAATATCTTGTCGACCATTTTTGTCATGGCCATTGGCATCTTGGGCCTCAACCTCTTAACCGGAGTGGCGGGTCAAATTTCACTTGGGCATGCTGGCTTCTTGCTGATTGGTGCCTATGCACAAGCCATACTGACCACCGATTACCACTTGCCAGCCTGGCTGGCCATGTTCTTGTCTGGCACGGTTGCAGCGCTGGCCAGCTTGGTGGTGGGTGTGCCATCTTTGCGTCTCAAAGGTTTGTACTTGGCCATCACCACCTTGGCGTTCACGTTCATCGTGCGTCACTTGGTGTTGTTTGCCGAAGACTTCACCCACGGCTCAGAGGGCATGGCGGTGGAACCGTTGAAGTTGTTCGGATATGCCATCAAAAGCGATATGCCTTTCTTTTATGTCGCGCTGGTGATGTTGTTGGTGTTTGTGCTGTTGACCCTCAACATCATGCGAACCCGCATTGGCCGCGCTTGGTTGGCCGTGCGCGACCATGACATTGCCGCGCGTGCCATGGGCATCAGCCTCATGCATTACAAGCTGCTGGCCTTCATGGTCAGTGCGTTTTATACCGGAGTGGCAGGCTCATTGGTGGCATTGCAAACCCGATTCATCAACGTCGACACCTTCAGCATCCTCATCAGCATCGAAGCCTTGGCCATGGTCATTGTGGGCGGCATGGGTCGCATCCACGGGGCCTTGCTGGGCACCGCTTTGATCTTGGTGTTGCCTGAGTTGTTGAACTTCGGATTTTCCTTGGCAGGTGACCGCTTCACCACCTTGATGGCCGACCGCATTTATGAAATCAAAGGCCTGATGTATGGCGTGGTGATTTTGTTGTTCTTGCGTTTAGAGCCAGAGGGGTTGGCCGGCATCTGGCGCAAGATCAAACGCTTTTGGGTCCATTGGCCCTTGTCGCAATGAGTGGAGTGTGAGTGTGCGGGTGGCATGACGCCGGCATGATGTTGGTGTTGGCATTTTCAAAAAAAGGAGACAGTGATGCGTAATTCAATTCGTCAATGGGCCAAAGGCCTTGGAAAAACCTCGGCCATCGCATTGGCCTTGGGTGCGGGTCTCGCGAGCGCGCAAGACATCGGTGTCACAGCGACCGAAATTTTGCTCGGTGAGGTGCAGCCCATGTCGGGCCCCGCCTCCTTGATTGGCAAGGCGGGTGCTGCTGGTTCAAAACTCGCCATTGCAGAGATCAACGAAAAAGGCGGCATCAATGGCCGCAAACTTCGCGCCATCTACGAAGACGACGGCTATGTGCCTTCGCGCTCGGTGTCGGCTGTGAAAAAACTCATCGATTCTGACAAAGTGTTTGCCTTGACCGGGACCACCGGCAGCTCCCACATGGTGGCCATGTTGCCCACCATCGAAGAAGCCAAGATTCCGACCATTGTGCACATGGCACCCAACCCTGCGGTGGTGACACCCCGCCGCCCTACGGTATTCATGATTGGCCCCGACTATGACTATGCGGGTTATGTGCCGATCAACCACATGATCGAAAAAATGGGTCAGAAGAATGGCAAGTTCGGCATCCTCTACCAAGACGATGACTTTGGCAAAGCCTTGTTGTCGGGCTATCAAAAAGCCGTTAAGCAACACAACGTTGCCAGCGTCGCTGAAATCCCCTTCAAGCGTGGCGCCAAAGACTTTTCGGCTGAAGTCCTCACCCTCAAAGAAAAAGGCATCACCGCGCTCTACCTGGGCACGCTGACCACTGAGTCTGCGGCGGTGATGGGTGAGTTGCGTCGTTTGGGCATGACGCCGATCATTGGCACGCTTTGGGCTGGGCAACTGCCTGCAGCCGTCAAGTTGGCTGCACCATCGGGCTTTGAATACCTGATCCCTGACTACTACGCTTCCAACTACGACCCAGCGGGCGTGAAGTTGATGGACGTGGCCAAACGTCTTCTGAGTGCCGATGACTTCGCCAACTTCAACCGTTACACCGTCAGTGGGTATGTCGGCACCAAGGTGATCGCCGAAGGCATTCGTCGCTGTGGTGCCAACGTCACGCGCGTTTGTGTGGTGGCTGAACTCAACAAGCTCAAAAACTTCGACACCGCAGGGTTGACCGGCCCTGTCTCGTTTGACAACCCGAAAGCACAAGCCGTGTTGCCGATCAAGTTGTTCCAGACCGATCCTAAAAATGCGACCGTGAAGTCGGTCACCGACTTCATCGCCTACTGATCGCGCAAACGACGCACAAGGACCGGTTCATGTCATCTGCCAACGCTTTTGCAACCACTGCCAAGCCTGAGCGCTACCGCTCGGTGTTTCGCGCCGATTTGTTTGCCGGGCAAACCCATGTCATCACAGGAGGTGGCAGTGGCTTGGGGCGTTGCACAGCGCATGAACTGGCCAGTTTGGGCGCGGGTTTGGCGCTGGTGGGGCGCAAGCGTGACAAACTCGAAGCGGTGGCGCAAGAAATCGCCACCAGCTACCCCGAAGCCAAAGACCGTGTCAGTGTGCACAGCTGCGACATCCGCGATGAAGCGGCTGTGACACAGACCGTGACCGACATCTTGGCCTTGCATGGACAAATCCACGGCTTGTTCAATTGCGCAGGCGGGCAGTACCCGGCCAACTTGCGCGACATCAGCCTCAAAGGCTGGGATGCGGTGGTGCGCAATAACCTGCATGGCACATTTTTGTTCTCGCGCGAGTGCTATGTGCAGTGCATGGAGCAACACGGGGGCAGCATCGTCAACATGCTGGCCGATATTTGGGGCGGCTTGCCGGGCATGGGGCACTCGGGGGCTGCGCGCGGCGGCGTCTTGACCTTCACCGAAACCGCGGCTTGCGAGTGGGGCAGTGCGGGCGTGCGCGTGAATGCCGTGGCTCCTGGCTGGATTGCTTCTAACGGCATCGACACCTACGACGAAAGCTACCAGCAGTTGCTTCGCGAGCTGCACACCAAAGTGCCCTTGCAGCGCTTTGGCACAGAGTCTGAGCTGGCTTCGGCCGTGGTCTATTTGTTGTCGCCTGCAGCAGGCTTCATCAATGGCGCAGTCATCCGCGTCGATGGGGGGGTGCCCACAGCCCGTCACACCTGGGCTTTGCAGCCAGCGCGGCAAGACTTCACCTACAACGGTTTTCCGCTCTACCAAGCCCCTAAGGCATTTGCCAAACCTCCTCAAGGACCGACACGTGACAACTGAGACTTCTCAAGTTCAGGTGGTGCAGCAAGGCGTGGTCTGTCGCATCACGATTGACCGTGCGCCTGAACACAACACCATGACCGATGTGGTCATGGCCGACTTGCAGCGTGCTTTTCAAGCCGCCGAGCACATGGAGGGGGTTCGCGCCATTGTGCTCACCGGTGCCGGGCAGCAAACTTTTTGTGCAGGCGGCCAACTCAAACCCACGTCCGACGGGTCACCGTTTGCGTTAGAGCCAGGTCGTTTTGACCATCCAGTGGCCGAGCTGTTTCGGGCCATGGACCGTTGCAACTTGCCCATCATCGCGCGCGTCAATGGCGGTGCGTTTGGCGGTGGCGTGGGTCTCGTCTGCGCCTGCGACTTTGCAGTGGCGGTGGATACGGCCAAATTTGGCACCACCGAAGCCCGTGTGGGTGTGTTTCCGATGATGATCTTGCCTCTGCTGATGCGGGTGATTTCACGTCGCAGGCTGCAAGAGATGTGCTTTTTTGCCGAGCGCTTTGACGCGCATGAGGCGTGTCGCTTAGAAATCGTCAACCAAGTGGTGCCCGCGGATGGCTTGGACGCTGCGGTGGATGCGCTGGTGGCCAAGCTGGTTGCTAACTCGCCGGTGGCCTTGCGCATGGGGCGACGTGCTTTTGCCGCGATGAACGATTTATCTCTCAACGATGCGCTCAATTTGGCGCAAACCATCTTGCCCATCTTGTCGCAAAGCGAAGATACCAAAGAAGGCATGCAAGCTTTCGCCCAGCGTCGCACACCGAACTGGCCCAACCGTTGACTGAGCCCTTATGAGCCTTCCATCTTCTCGTCAAACCCTGCGCATCGGCTGTGCCTCTGGCTTTTGGGGTGATTCCGAAGCTGGTGCCGCCCAACTGGTGGCATCGGGTGCCATTGACTATTTGGTGTTTGACTTTTTGGCTGAGATCACCATGTCTTTGCTGGCGCGTGCGCGCGCCAAGTCACCCGATGCGGGCTACGCGCCTGACTTTGTGCGCATCATGGCTGACTTGGCACCTGAGATTGCGCGCCAAGGGATTCGTGTGGTGGCCAATGCGGGAGGGGTCAATCCCGGTGCATGTGCCCAGGCGCTGCGCAGCCGTTTGCAAGACGTGGGTGTGGCGTTGCGCATCGCTGTGGTGGACGGCGATGACCTGAGCGATCAGATCGCGGCATTGCGGGCAGAGGGTGTGCGTGAGATGTTCACGGGTGAGGCATTGCCCGACAAGCTGCTCAGTGCCAATGCGTACCTCGGTGCACAGCCCATTGCAGCCGCCTTGGCGGCAGGTGCGCACATCGTCATCACCGGTCGGGTGGTAGACAGTGCCGTGACCTTAGGGCCCCTGGTGCACGAGTTTGGGTGGTCTTGGACCGACTGGGACAAGCTGGCCTGTGGCAGTTTGGCTGGGCACATCATCGAATGCGGCACCCAGTGCACAGGCGGCTTGTTCACCGATTGGGAGCAAGTGCCGGGCTGGGACAACATGGGTTTTCCCATCGTGGAGTGCGACGCAAGGGGTCAGCACTTCGTGGTCACCAAACCTGCGGGCACCGGTGGCTTGGTGACACCAGCCACCGTGGCCGAGCAAATCGTCTATGAAATCGCCGATCCGGCCTGCTATGCATTGCCCGATGTTCGCGCTGATTTCAGCCACGTCAAGTTGCGCCAAGAGGGCCCGGATCGGGTGCATGTGAGTGGTGCGCAGGGTCAAGTCGCACCTGCCCACTACAAAGCCAGCTTGACCTACAGCGAAGGCTGGCGCTTGTTGGGCACGCTGATGATCGGTGGTCATCAAGCAGCGCCCAAAGCTTGGCGTGTTGGCGAATCCATTGTGAAGCGCGTGCAGCGCTTGCTGAGCCAGCGGGGTTGGCCCGATTTCACACAAACCAGCTTAGAAGTGTTGGGTGCCGAAAGCACCTACGGGCCCCATGCCCGTGGCCAAGCCAGCCGCGAAGTGGTGCTCAAAATTGCCGCCAAACACACCCAGCGTGAAGCCTTGGAATTGCTGGCCAAAGAGATCGCTCCATCGGCCACCTCGATGGCGCAGGGCATCACCGGGTTTGCCGCAGGCCGGCCCTCACCATCGCCAGTGGTGCGTTTGTTTTCTTGCTTGATCGACTCTGCCCGGCTCACGCAACGTGTGTGTGTGGATGGGCAAGACCTGGGCTTTGTGCCGCAAGCTGTGGGCCAAGCCGAAGCCCCGGGAGCGTCCGTCGAGGCAACCCTGGCACCCGTTGTGCTGGGCACGTCGGGCGGCTCTGTGGTGCTTGTGCCCTTGTTGCGCTTGGCCCACGGCCGCAGTGGCGACAAAGGGGACAGCGCCAACATCGGTGTCATCGCCAGATCGCCGCAAGCCTACGAATTTTTGTGCGACTGGCTCACGCCAGAACGTGTGCATGCTTACTTTGCACATGTGGTCTTGGGGCGCGTGCAACGCTACCGGTTGCCAGGTTTTGATGCGCTGAACTTTGTCATGACGCAGTCCCTGGGCGGTGGCGGCGTCGCCTCCTTGCGATATGACCCACAGGGCAAGGCTTTCGCCCAAATGCTGTTGGATTTAGAAGTCGATGTGCCAATCGCTGTGCTGGAGACCGTGTCTTGACACCCGCCAACACCAAAAGCAGCAACAAGCAGCGTCCTCTGAATTTAGAGGGCATCGCCAATCCCGCAGGCAAGCACACGCCGCGTCGCATGCGGCGTGCCCAAGAAATATTGGATGCAGCGCGAGACATCTTTTTAGAAAAAGGTTTTGGCGGCGCGTCGGTGGGTGAAATTGCAGCCAAGGTGGGCGTGGTCGAAGGTTTGGTGTATGCCTACTACCCGACCAAGCGTGATTTGCTCAACGACGTGCTCTGCGGCATGTACGTGCCGTTGATCCGTGACCTTCAAGACAGTTTCTCGCGCATCCAAGGCGTGCGCAGCCGCTTGCGGTTTTTGATTTGGCGTCATTTGCGTGTGTATGTCGAAGAGCCGGGTTTATCGCGCTTGGTGCTGCATGAAGTTCGGACGGGTCCTGAATACTTCAAATCCGTGTTGCATGACTTGCATGTGCGTTACACCGCATTTTTGGTCCGCACCATCGAAGAAGCCATTCAACAGGGTGAGATACGCGCTGACACAGACATCGAATTGCTGCGTTCCATGGTGTACGGTGGCATCGAGCACCGCATGTGGGGTACCTTGTTTGGCCGTGGCGCCGTGGACATTGAAAGCACCGCCGACCATTACACCCAGATTGTCTTGGCCTCGTTGTTGACCGCGCCACGCACAAGCACCCCCACCCAGGGCCAGTCATCTGACATGGTGCAACTCTTGTTAGAAGCCCGTGAGCGCTTGGACCGAATGGCCCAACTGGTGGCGACAGAGCTTCACACTGCACCTTCTCCCTCGACCGCTTCGCAAGCGCGAGGCCAACGTTCCAAGAGAACCCCATGACGATTCATAAATTATTCATTGCCAACCGAGCTGAAATAGCCTTGCGCATTGTTCGCACCGCGCAGCGCATGGGCATTGCCACCGTGGTGCCTTGGCATGCGCGCGACCGCCATGGGCCAGCGCTGCAAGTGGCCAGTGAAACGGTCGAGTTGATCGGCGATCCGCCCGTTTCTGCGTGGCTCAACGCGCGGGCCTTGATCCAAGCGGCCATTGACAGCGGATGTGACGCCATCCATCCGGGCTACGGTTTTTTGTCTGAAAACGCAGACTTTGCGCGCGCGGTCACACAAGCCGGTCTGACCTTTGTCGGCCCGCCGTCCGATGTGATCGAGCGCATGGGTGACAAGATCACCGCACGCAACTTTGCCACCCAACAAGGGGTGCCAGTGACGCCCTCTGCCGAAGAAGAATCGTCGCCCGAGACCTTTGCCGAGCGTGCCGCTGCGATTGGGTTTCCACTGCTCATCAAAGGCACGGCGGGCGGTGGTGGCAAAGGCATGCACATCGTGCGCGATGTATCCAGTTTGGCCCAGGCCATTGCCACAGCGCGCGCCGAAAGCCAGCGCTACTTTGGTGATGGTCGGTTACTGGCCGAACGTTTTGTGGAAAAACCACGCCACATTGAAGTGCAGGTGTTTGGCGACACCCACGGCCAGGTGATCCATCTGGGCGAGCGCGAATGTTCCATCCAGCGGCGCTTCCAAAAACTGATCGAAGAGTCACCCGCACCCACGCTGAGTGCCGAACTGCGCGAGCGCATTTGCCAAGCGGCTGTGACCTTGGCCCGTGCCGCAGGCTATGTGAATGCCGGCACGGTGGAGTGCATCGTGTCGCAGACGGGTGAGTTTTACTTTTTAGAAATGAACACCCGTTTGCAGGTGGAGCACCCCGTCACCGAGATGGTCACGGGCTTGGATTTGGTCGAGTGGCAATTGCGTGTGGCGCAAGGCGAAGCTTTGCCGCTGCGCCAAGCGCAGGTGCAATCGCATGGCAGCGCCATCGAGTGCCGCATCTTGGCGGAAGACGCTGATGCCGGTTTTGTGCCTGACACCGGCAAGGTGCTGCTGCTGCAAGAACCACAAGGGCCTGGTGTGCGATTTGACAACGGGGTGATGCAAGGGGCCACGGTGAGCGCCGACTTTGATTCGATGTTGGCCAAGCTGGTGGTGCACGGCGCCAGCCGTGAGGTGGCGATTTCGCGCATGCGACAGGCCTTGCACGACACGGTGATGTTGGGTGTCACGCTCAACAGCCATTTCTTGGGCCGTGTATTGGCCCATCCTGAGTTCCAAGCCGGTGCCACCGACACCGATTTTTTAGAGCGCCACAAAGCCAGTTTGAAGCCCGCCCCTTGGACGCAGGCGGAGCAACAGGCTTTGGTGGCCGTTGCTGCAACTGCGAGCCCCGACCGGTCCAGCACCACAGTGAGCGAACCCCATTTGTCCATGGGGGCTTGGCGCAATTGAGCGCCTGCCCCATTGAAGAACACACACCCCATGACAACTTATGTGATCCAAGGCGCGGCTGAGCCAAGCCACCTGACCCGCAAGCACGGCACCGATGTGGTGGTCGATGAAACCCGTTTCGCGGTGCGGGCCTTACGGCCCAGCGTGTTCGGCGTCCAACATGCATCTGAAACCTACAAGCTCCATGCGGTGGCGCATGGAGACAGTGTCTACGTGCAACTCAATGGCCGGGCCTGTCGTGTCGATCGGGTGGACCCCACACGCGCCCATGGTGCTGGCGCTGTCGACGGCGGTGGTATGTGCCATGCGCCGATGCCTGGCGTGGTGGTGTCTTGGTTGATACGCCCTGGCAGCGTGGTCATGGCGGGCACACCTCTGTTGGTGATCGAGAGCATGAAGTTGCAGATGACCATCGAGTCACCTCAAGACGGTGTGCTGGAAGACTTGCCATTCACCGAAGGACAAACGTTTCAACGCGGCGCCACTCTGGCCCGTGTCCGCCCTGACAGCCAGACCGGAGCCGCCGCATGAGCCGCATCATCAGCAAGATAGACACCGAGTCCGCCGCCTACCGCAAAAACTTTGCCGACATGCGCGAGCGGGTTAAGACCTTGCGCGAACGCTTGAATCAAGCCCGTGACGAACGCCCCCAACGCGATGTGGACCGTCTCAAGAAAAGCAACAAACTCACCGTGCGCGAACGCCTCGATTTGTTGCTCGATCCTGGCACACCCTTTTTAGAGCTGTCGGCTTTGGCAGCCAACCGGGCTTATGGCGGCGAAGTGCATGGTGCGGGGCAGGTCTCAGGCATCGGCATCATCCACGGCCGTGAAGTCATCATCCACGCCGATGATCCCAGCATCAAAGGCGGAGCCTGGTACCCCTTGTCGGTCAAGAAGATCATCCGTACCTTGGACATCGCCATCGAAAACCGCTTGCCGGTGATCCACCTGTGTGACAGCGCTGGTGGCTTCTTGCCTTTGCAAGCCGACTTGTTCCCAGACCGTTACACCGCAGGCCGCATCTTTCGTAACCAATGCACTTTGTCCAAACTGGGGGTGCCTCAAATTGCCGTGGTGTTGGGGCATTGCACCGCAGGGGGCGCCTACATTCCGGCCTTGAGCGATTACAGCGTCATCGTTCGCGGCAATGGCGGTGTGTTTTTGGGGGGACCTCCCTTGGTCAAGGCTGCCACTGGCGAGGTGGTCAGTGCCGAAGCCTTAGGGGGCGCTCAGATGCACACCACCGTGTCTGGCACTTGTGACTATGCCGCCGACGATGAGCCCCATGCCATGGCCTTGGCACGCGACATCTTGGCGCAAACCACGCCGGTGCTCAAACAGCGCATTGACCGCATTGAGCCCGAGCCACCGCACTACGACCCGCAAGAGTTGTACGGCATCATCCCAACCGATTGGAAGGTGGGCTTTGACATGCGGGAAGTGATTGCACGCATCGTCGATGGCAGCCACTTTCATGAGTATCAACCCGATTACGGCACCACCATGGTCTGCGGCTTTGCCCGCATCTGGGGGTGCAAGGTCGGCATCTTGGCCAACAACGGCGTGCTGTTCAATGACAGCTCACTCAAAGCCGCGCACTTCATGCGCTTGTGTGACCGCGACCGCACCCCGCTGGTGTTTTTGCAAAACATCACCGGTTACATGGTGGGCCGCGAGTACGAAGAGCGTGGCATCACCAAAGACGGTGCCAAGATGATCATGACCCAGGTCGGGTGCTCGGTGCCCAAGTTCACCGTCATCGTCGGCGGCTCATTTGGGGCTGGCAACTACGGCATGTGCGGACGCGCTTTTGATGGCCGCTTTTTGTGGATGTGGCCGCAATCGCAAATCGCCGTGATGGGCGCAGAGCAAGCCGCCAACACCTTGGCCGATGTGAAGATTCGCCAGCTCCGGCGTGAAGGCCAGCAACTCAGCCCTGAAGACATCGAAGCCATTCGTGAGCCGGTGCTTGACAGTTTCCAAGCCGAAAGCGATGCCTACTACTCCAGCTCTGAACTCTGGGACGACGGCATCCTGGACCCGGTGGACACACGCAATGCCTTGGGCATGGCGATTGTGGCGTCCTTGAATGCGCCATTTGGCGACATGGGCTACGGCGTGCTCAGGCTCTGACAAGCGTTCAACACACCCGGCGAATCAGGAGGCGAAATGATTGAAATCAGTGAGACGTCGACCATTCCAGAGGTTTTCTTTGCAGCGGCCCAGGCATATGCCGAGCGCCCTTTTTTGGTGGTGCCTGCCAATCCTGCCCGGGCTTATGCCCCAGCGGGTCAGAGCTACAGCTACGCCCAAGCCGCCGACGCGGTGCGCGAGCTGATGCAGCGCTACCGCGAGGCTGGCTACGGCGAAGGCCACCGTGTGGGCTTGCTGCTTGAAAACCGCTTGGAGCACTTTCTACACAAGCTGGCCATGAACGCGCTGGGCGTGTGCTGTGTGCCACTCAACCCGGATCACCGACCGCCCGAGATGGCCTATGTGATCGACCACGCCAAGTTGGACTTGGTGGTGGTGGTCGAACCCATGGCCAAGCTGTTGCAGCAAGCCTTGGCGGTGTCTGAGCACCAAGCCTCGGTGGTGCTTTTGCAGGTGCACATGGTGCTGCCCGCTGCCGTGCGTGCTGCCACATCTACCACGCCCACTGCCGCCAGCATTGCCAGCGTGCTCTACACCTCGGGCACCACGGGCCGACCCAAGGGCTGTTTGTTGTCGCACCGCTATGAGGTAGCTGCCGGTCGCTGGTACGCCACGCGCGGCGGATTGGTCAATTTTGGCGAGGGTTGCGAGCGCATCTACAACCCCTTGCCGGTGTTTCATGTGAATGCGCTGATTTTTTCGTTTTACTGCGCCATGCTCAAAGGCAATTGCCAGATTCAGACCGATCGTTTTCAGGTCTCGCGTTGGTTCACCGAAGTGCATGAGTCTCAAGCCACGGTGGTGCACTACTTGGGGGTGGTGGTGCCCATGCTGCTCAACCAGCAGCACCATCCGCTCGAGCGTGACCATCAAGTTCGCTTTGCCATTGGCGCTGGGGTAGACCCCCAACGACACGCCGAATTCGAGCATCGCTTTGGTTATCCCTTGGTTGAAATTTGGGGCATGACCGAGATGGTGCGTGCTATTTTTGATGCCGATCTGCCGCGCCAAGTTGGCACGCGTGCCATTGGCCGCGCCCAGCCCGGCATGCAAGTGCGAGTGGTCAACGATGCCGACGTCGATATGCCCGACGGCACGCCAGGTGAAATGCTGGTGCGCGACTCAGCCAGCCATCCACGGCGCGATTTCTTCAGTGGCTATTTGGACGACGATGCAGCCACCGAGCAGGCCTGGCGTGGCGGTTGGTTTCATACCGGCGACATCGTGTTGCGCGATGCCGATGGCTTGCTGCATTTTTTAGAACGACGTAAAAACATCATTCGCCGTTCGGGCGAAAACATTGCTGCTGCTGAAGTCGAGGCGGTCTTGCAAAGTCACCCCTTGGTTGCGCAAGCCGCCGTGTTGGCCGTCAAAGACGAGGTGCGCGAAGAAGAGGTGTTGGCCTGCGTCGTGCTCAAGTCTGGTGTGGCCGTGCCCCAAAGTGCAGACGATGTGCTGGTGGGCGACTTGTTTGCGCACTGCGATGCCAGCTTGGCGTACTACAAAGCGCCGGGGTGGCTGTGGTTCACCGACGAGATTCCCACCACAGGCACCCAAAAAGTGCAAAAGCACCAACTGTTTGCCGCTGACAGTGATCCACGCGTGGCAGCAGGCATGATGGACTTGAGGTCGTGGAAAAAACGCCAACGCACGTCCTGAATTTTTATCAGAACGTCTTCAACCGATCACAACAGGAGAATGCCATGACCCAACCCCACGTGCTGACACGCCGCGATGCGGCTGTGGGTGTGATGACCTTCAATCGACCCGAGTCGATGAATACCTTGGACTTGCCCATGGTGTTGGCCATGGAGCAAGCCTTGGACGCGTTAGAGCAAGACACACACGTGCGTGCGATTGTGGTCACAGGGTGCGATGAGCGTACCTTCATGGCAGGAGGCAACATCGCCGATTTGAACAGTCGGCATGCGCTGTCGCACTACCAAGACTTTGCCCTGGTTTTGCATCGGGTGTTTCGCCGTTTTGAAGTGTGCGCCAAACCCATCATTGCCGCGGTCAACGGCTGGGCTTTGGGCGGAGGGGCTGAGTTCATGCTCACCACCGACATCCGTTTGATGGCTGACAACGCGAAGTTAGGTTTGCCTGAAATCAAACTGGGCTTATTTCCTGGGGGCGGTGGCTCGCAGCGCTTGATGCGCCAGATTCCTTTGTGCCAAGCCAAGATGCTGATGTTCACGGGCGACTTTCTGTCGGCTGCTGAGGCCGTGCAGATCGGTTTGGTCAACCGTGCCGTGCCGCAGTCGGAATTGATGGGTGAGGCGATGACCTTGGCGCAGCGCATCGCCGACAAATCTCCTTGGGCTTTGCGTCTTCTCAAAACTTCTATGCTGCAAGGCGCCGACATGCCCTTGAGCGCTGCCCTGTCGCACGAGATGGCCACCATCAGCTTGTTGTTGCAAACCGAAGACGCCCATGAGGGCTGCACTGCGTTCTTGGAAAAACGCACGCCGGTGTTCAAAGGCGGCTGATGAAGGCCGCTGACCCCACACCCTCCCACGCCCAGCTGTTAGAGCAGCGCTTGCATTACCCCCATGCAGGCAACAAGCCCGCACCTGGCACAAGCCTCGAGCTTATGCCAAGTGTGCGTTGGGTGCGCATGCCTTTGCCCTTTGCCTTGGACCACATCAACCTGTGGTTGCTGCGCGACCAACGCGAAGGACCCGACGGGGTGATCGAGGGCTGGGCTGTGGTGGACTGCTGTGTGGCCAGCGACGACGCCAAACACCACTGGCAGCAGGTCTTTGACACGCAGCTCGACGGCTTGCCCGTGTTGCGCGTCATCGTCACCCACATGCACCCGGACCATGTGGGCTTGGCGCATTGGTTGTGCGAGCACTGGAGCACGCCTGAACACACCTGCCAGCTGTGGATGAGTGCCGCCGATCACCATTTGGCGTGTTTGTATTCAAGTGGCATGAATGCGTTTGGCGGTGAAGAGGCAGCGAATTTTTTTGCGCTGCATGGATGGCGAGACCGCGACGATTTAGAAAAAATAAGGGCGCGTGAGAGTTACTACCCCACCATGGTCCCCAAGGTGCCTCGGGTGTTCGCCAGGCTGATGCACGGCCAAGCGCTGCGCATTGGCGCGCACGACTGGCGCTGCATCGCAGGCTTTGGCCATGCGCCTGAGCACATGGCCTTGTATTGCGAAAGCCTTGGCGTGTTGATCAGCGGCGACATGGTGCTGCCACGCATTTCGACCAATGTCAGCGTGTACGAAATAGAGCCCGAGGCCGATTCACTCACCTTGTTTTTGCAGTCACTCGAACTGTTCTTGCCTTTGCCCGAGGGCACTTTGGTGCTTCCCTCGCACGGGTATCCCTTTGTGGGCTTGCACGAGCGCATTGCGCAATTGCAAGACCACCACCGTGAGCGCTTGGCCGATTTGCTGCAGGCGTGTCAGCACAGCCCACAAAGTGCCCACGATGTGTTGACCTTGTTGTTCAAACGCCCTTTGGATTTTCATCAGACCACATTCGCCATTGGCGAGGCATTGGCACACTTACACCGATTGCGGGCCCAAGGGCTGGTCAAACGCAGCTTGGATGAGCAGGGCATCTACCGATTCACTGCTGGGGGCTGAGGATCGGTCGCTTCAGAGACAACCCGGGTCCACGAAGATGTTTTCAAAGGGAGAATCAGTGCCCGTTCCGTGTTCCACCCTGAGGAGTCATCCGCATGTCCCAAGCCACCAACACGCTGGTTTTCCCCACCACCCCCGATACCGTTTTGCCTCTGGTCCTGGAGGTCATGAACCGCACGCCCGACCCGCGCCTGCGCCAACTGTTGTGTTCGCTCAGCACCCACATGCACCAGTTCGTGATCGACAACCAGGTCACCGAAAAAGAATTTGAACGCGCGGTCAAGTTCTTGGTGGGCATAGGTCAAGAGACGGGTGAAACCAAAAACGAAGTCATCTTGGCGTTTGACCTGTTTGGTGTGTCCACCCTGGTGGCCATGCTCAACAACCCACCCGGCAAAGAAGACGAGTCGTCCAAAGCCGGTTTGCTGGGGCCGTTCTGGCGTGCCAACGCACCGGTGTGCCAACCGGGCGACAACATCGTGCGCTCTGAGACACCGGGCATCACCATGGAAGTGCGCGGCGTGGTCTACGACGCCCATGGCAAACCTTTGCCCAACGCCAAGGTCGATGTGTGGCAAGCCTCGCCCGTGGGCTTGTACGAAAACCAAGACCCGAACCAAGCCGACATGAACCTGCGCGGCCTGTTCACCACCGACGCGCAAGGCGCTTACTTCATGCGCACCGTGTGCCCCTCGGGCTACCCCGTGCCCACCGATGGGCCATGTGGCGAGTTGCTCGACGCCCAGTTGCGCCATCCCAACCGTCCGGCGCATTTGCACTTCATGATCTCCAGCCCTGGCCACAAGGTGTTGATCACCCAGGTGTTTGCCGACGACGATGTCAACTTGACCAGCGACCCGGTGTTCGGCGTCACCGCCCCCCTGGTCGGTCACTTTGAAAAACACAGCGTCGAGGGCCAAACCGTGGCCTACCTCACGCAAGACTTCCACTTGGTGCCCGGCGAGATGGTGTTCCCACACCCCCCGATTCCTTGAGCACAGGCGCTCCGTCTCATCCAACCGTTCACCTCCATCTATCAATTTCATGACCACCACTTTTGAACCCACCGAGTCCCTGGCAGGCCGCGTCGCCGTCATCACCGGCGGCACCGGCGGCATTGGCCTGGCCACCGCACGCCGCTTGGCCAAGCTGGGCGCGCGCTGCGTACTGCTCTACAACAGCGCGGCACCTGAGGTGGCCGCTGCCCATGCGGCCTCGCTCCCCGGCACAGGCCATCTGACGTTCCAGGCTCAAGTCACCAACAGCGCCGCACTGAACGCCGTGGCCGAACAAGTCGGTGCCCAGTGTGGTGCCGTGCACATCTTGGTCAACAGCGCGGGTTACACCAAAGCTGTGCCTGCTGCCGACTTGGAGGCGTTGAGCGACGAGCTGATCGACGACATTTTGAAAGTCAACTTCCGCGGCGTCATTGCCACCATCCGTGCTTTCATGCCTTTGCTCAAGCAGTCGCAAGACGGTTTGATCGTCAACATCTCCTCCATCGCAGGTTTCACCGGCACCGGCAGCAACCTCGCCTATGTGGCCGCCAAAGCCAGCATCGACGTGGTGGGAGACGCCTTGGCCAAAGCTTTTGCGCCCCATGTGCGCGTGATCTCGGTGTCGCCCGGCGTGGTCGATTCGAGTTTTGTGCCTGGACGTGGTGCCGACTTCAACGAGAAAGCCGCTGCCACCATTCCGCTGCGCCGCATTGGCACGGTGGACGACGTGGCTGCTGCCGTGCAAGCCTGCGCCACCACCTTGCGTTACGTCACCGGCACCCGCTTGGTGGTGGACGGTGGCCGTCACCTTTGATCGAAAGAACTTCCATGGCTTCTAAAACTTTGTTGACCTGTGCCGTCACCGGCAACATCACCACCCCCGACCAAACCCCCCACCTGCCCATCACGCCGACGCAAATTGCCAACGAGTGTTTGGCCGCCGCCGAGGCCGGTGCCGCAGCCGTGCACATCCACGTGCGCGATCCACAAAGTGGCAAACCCTCGATGGAGGTGGCGCTCTACCGCGAGGTGATGGACCAGGTGCGTCGCGGCAACCCTGAACTCATCATCAACCTCACCACCGGACCGGGCGGGCGTTTCATCCCCAGCCACGACGACCCGCGTGTGGCCGCTCCAGGCTCGACCCTGGTGCAACCCGAAAAGCGCGTCGAGCATGTGCGTGTGCTGCGTCCCGACATTTGCTCGCTGGACTTGAACACCATGAACTCCGGCCCCGATGTGGTCATCAACACGCCGCGCAATGTGCGCATCATGGCCAAGATCATGCGCGAGGCGGGCGTCAAACCCGAGCTTGAAATTTTTGATTCCGGTGACATCCATTTGGCGCGTGACCTGATCGCCGATGGCACGCTCGAAGGCCCCGGCATGTGGACCTTTGTCACGGGCGTGAAATACGGTTTTTCATCCTCGCCCGAGACCTTGATGTATGCCCGCAGCCTGTTGCCCGCAGGGGCCATTTGGTCGGCCTTTGGCATTGGCCGCTTTGAGTTCCCTTATGTCGCCTTGGCTTACCTCAACGGTGGCCATGTGCGGGTCGGCATGGAAGACAACATTTACCTGGAAAAAGGCGTGTTGGCCAAGAGCAATGCCGAGTTGGTGCTCAAAGCCAAACGCATCGTGCAAGACCTGGGTGGCGAATTGGCCAACCCCCGTGAAGCGCGTGCCATGCTGAACCTGCCCGCGCGTGCCTGAGTGACTGAAAGAAACAAGATGACGATGGACAAAACTCCCCTGCACGCAGTGCGCGTGAACACCAAGGTCACGGCCATTGCCGACTTGGTCACCAGCCTCGAGGTGCAAGCCCCGCCGGTGTTGCAAGCGGGCCAAGCCTTGGTGCGTGTGCGCAGCGCGGGGGTCAACCCCAGCGACGTGAAAGCCGCCATTGGCATCATGCCGCAGGCGGTGTTTCCGCGTTCGCCTGGACGCGACTACGCCGGTGTGGTGGTCGAGGGCCCGAGCGCTTGGGTGGGCAAAGAAGTCTGGGGCTCGGGGGGCGATTTGGGCATCACCCGTGATGGCTCGCATGCCGGTTGGTTGTTGTTGCCCGAAGCTGCGCTGCGCGAAAAACCCAGCCGCTTGAACTTTGACCAGGCCGGTTCGGTGGGCGTGCCGTTTGTCACCGCCTACGAGGGCTTTCGCCGCAGCGGCATGCCCCAAGCCGGGCAAACCGTGGTGGTGATGGGTGCCAACGGCAAGGTCGGCCAAGCAGCGGTGCAACTGGCCGCGCAAGCGGGTGCACAAGTGATTGCGGTGCGTCGCCAAGCCGGCCCTTGGGAGGGTCCCTCAGGCCCCGGCGTGCACAGCATCGACGCGCGCAGCGAAGACGTGGCGGCCCGCATCCGCGAGCTGAGCAACGGCAAAGGCGCGCACATTGTGTTCAACACCATGGGCAGCCCCTACTTTGAAGCCGCCAACAAAGCCATGGCCAAAGGGGCGACGCAAATCTTCATCTCCACGCTGGAGCGTCCGGTGCCGTTTGACATCTTCACCTTCTACCGTGGCATGCACACGTATGTGGGCATTGACACGCTGGCACTGGATTGCGTACAAACCAACGAGCGCATGGAAGGCATGCGTGCTGGTTTTGACGCCGGCACCTTGCATCCTTTTGAGGTTCAAGCCGATGCGGCTTTTGGTTTGGACCAAGCCTTGTTCGTCTACCGCGAAGTGTTGGCGGGTGCCACCCGTCGCATTGTGTTCAACCCCTGATTCACCCTGAGCCCGCCATGAACCTGACCCGCATCGACCAAGCGCCCGAGTACTTTGCCCCCAACCACGACCACATGCAGTGCTTGCGCCTGCAAGGCCATGAGGCCGGCCCTGCGGTGCAGCTGTGGATGGGCATGTCCGTGTTGCAACCCGGTGGCCAAACTGCTTTGAACCCTTCGCCCATTGAAAAACACTACGTGGTGTTGGAAGGCTCACTCACCGTGGTGAGCGAGCTCGACGGCGTGCAAACCCGCCACATCTTGAACCGCTTTGACTCGTGCCGCTTTGCGCCCGGTGAAAGCCGCCAAATCATCAACCACACCCAAGACGTGGCGCGCATTTTGTTGGCCATGCCGTTTGAACCACCTGCCGCTTGAGGCTGTTTGTTGCATCTGTTGTTTGCGCTTTTAAAAGATACCAGGAGACCTCCATGACCGCTTCCCACTTCACCCGCCGCCAAACCCTGCAACTGGCTGCTGCCGGTCTCTCGTCACTCGCCCTTGGGGCACAGGCCCAAGTGGGTGACTGGCCCAAGGCCAAAGCCATCACGTTTGTGGTGCCCTTCACCGCAGGCAGCGGCACCGACGTGATTGCACGCGCTGTGGCCGAAAAACTCGGCCCCATCTTGGGTGCGCAAATCGTCATTGACAACAAGACCGGTGCGGGTGGCACCGTGGGCGCGGCGCTGGTGGCCAAGGCCCCGGCAGACGGCTACAGCGTGCTGATTCACAGCTCGGGCCACGTGGTCAACCCGGCGCTCTACCCCAAGCTGCCCTACGACACCTTGAAAGACTTTGACGGCATCACCCCGTTGGCCAGTTTGCCCAACGTGATTGTGGTCTCGCCCAGCAAGGGCTACAAAGACGTGGCCGATTTGGTGGCCAAAGCCAAAGCCCAGCCGGGGCAACTCAACTATGGGTCGGCAGGCAACGGCTCGGCCACCCACATGAACGCCGAGAAGTTCCGCGTGGCGGCTGGCATCCAAGCCCAACACGTGCCTTACCGTGGCACGCCCGAGGCCTTGACCGAAACCGCCTCGGGCCGCATCGACTGGTTCTTTGCGCCCTTGGTCTCGGCCTTGCCTTTGATCCAAAGTGGCCGCCTTCAAGCTCTGGCCGTCAGCACCGCGCAGCGCTCGCCCTTGTTGCCCAACGTCCCGTCCATCTCCGAGGCAGGTTTTGCTTCCGCCGCTTACACCTTTTGGGTGGGTGCGTTCATCACCGCCAAAACCCCCAAAGCCATCGTGGACCGTTTGCACGATGGCATGAGCAAGGTGTTGGCCTTGCCCGATGTGCGCGAACGCCTGGAAAAGCTCGGTGCTGCGGCCATGCCCATGCCACAAGCTGCGTTTGAGAAATTCTTGGACGACGAAACCCGCTCGGCAGGCGAGTTGGTCAAGGCCGCTGGGATTCGTCTGGAGTAACCCGCTGCGCTAAGGCGCTGCAAACTGCTCGGTGCCCACAATGCCGAGCTTGGTCAGCCCCTGGCGCTGGGCGCTGGCCAACACACCCGCCACCGCCTCGTACTTGGCCTTGCCTTGGGCTTTGATGTGCAGCTCTGGCTGCGGTTGCTGGGTGCTGGCTTCTTGCAACAAGGCGTCCAGCGCTGCGCGGTCGGCCAAGGGCTTGCCATTCCAGTTCACCACACTGCGTGCATCCACCTCGATGCGCACGATGTTGGGTTTTTTCAGCGGCGGTGGGCTGCCCACGGGCATGTCCAGATTCACCGAATGCAACTGAATCGGAATGGTGATGATCAACATGATCAACAGCACCAGCATCACGTCGATCAACGGCGTGGTGTTGATGTCCATCATCACCTCGGGTTCTGGCTCGGTGTGCAACAAAGGTCCGTTCATGTTCATGGCGTGCCCTGTGGCTCGGTGACAAAACGCACCTTGGTCAAACCCGCGCTTTGCACGGCATACAGCACACGGCCCACGGCTTCAAAGTCGGCCTTCGCATCGCCACGAATTTGCACTTCAGGCTGCGGTTTTTTCTCGACCAAGGTTTGCAGTTGCTGGGTCAAATCGGCGTTGGAGCGCACCGGTGCGTCGTAAAAAAACGCACGGCCTTGGGCGTCAATCGACAGCACGATGTTGTCGGGTTGGGTTTCGCGTGGTTGTTGCGTCTCGTGAGGCAACTCCACCTTCACCGAGGTAGTCACCACCGGAATCGTGATCAAGAAAATGATCAACAGCACCAACATCACATCCACCAGCGGCGTGGTGTTGATGGTGGTGAGCAGTTCGTCGTCCGACTCGCTCGGACCCAGATGCATGGCCATGGGGAATCAGGGGTTGGGGGTGCCTGAGGCCAGCAAGACCGCATGCAAGTCGGCCCCAAAGGCTTGCACCTCTTCCATCGCTGCCTTGTTGCGGCGCACCAGCCAGTTGTAGCCCAACACGGCGGGCACGGCCACAGCCAAACCAATCGCGGTCATGATCAATGATTCACCCACGGGCCCCGCCACTTTGTCGATGCTGGCTTGGCCCGACATGCCAATCTTCACCAAGGCGTTGTAAATGCCCCAGACCGTGCCAAACAAGCCCACAAAAGGCGCGGTTGAGCCCACCGTGGCCAGCACCGCCAAACCATCTTGCATGCGGTTTTGCACGTTGCCCATCGCGCGCTGGATGCTCATCGTGACCCAGGTGTTGAAATCCACGTTACCCAACAGGCCGTCGTGCTTGCTGGCGCCTTCCAAGCCTTTTTCGGCGATGAAGCGAAACGGGCTCTCGGCGTCCAGACCTTCGGCCCCTTGGCGCACACTGCCGGCCCGCCAGAACGAGGCCTGTGCTGCCTGCGCAAACTTCAACACGCGGCTTTGCTCGGCCAGCTTGGTGAAGATCACATACCAGCTGCCCATGCTCATGAGCACCAGGATCAACAGCGTGCCCTTGGCCACCCAGTCGCCTTGCGCCCACAGCGCCGTCAAGCCATAGGGGTTGTCGAGGGCTTCTTCGGCGGCCAAGGCATTGGCTGTGAGGAACCAAGCCATCAGCCCGAGGGCGAGTTGGGAGAGTTTGCGTGTGAACATGGAAGTTTCCTTCGGTCTGAAATGTGGGGTGTGTTATTCCAAGCGCCAGGTGTAGCGGATGCTGGCCCAGCTTTGCTCAGGCTTGCCGTCCACCGTGCCAGGGCGGAACTGGCATTTGGCGAGTCCATTGCGCGCCGCGTCGTCCAAGCGTGGGTAGCCCGATGTTTTGTCAATCTCGGCTTGCAGCACACGGCCATCGGTGCCAATCAAAAAGCGCAGTGTGACCGTGCCTTCTTCTTCCAAGCGGCGTGAGGCGCTGGGGTAGTCAGGTTTGGCGCAGGTGGCACCGGGCTGAATCACGGCGGCGGTTTTCACGGGCGGGGCGGCGGGCGCAGGTGGCGCTGGCGGCGCTGTTGTGCTGGGGGCGGGTGCTGGCGTTGCAGCTGCCACGGGCACGCTGATGACCGGCGCGGTGGTGCTGGGCATCACGGGCGCTGGCGCTGTGGGCGCAGGTGTAGGAGCTGTCTCTTATACACATCTGACGCTGCCGACGAAGCT
>NZ_JAVLFP010000008.1:0-7497 GCF_046052825.1 Limnohabitans sp. | reverse complement strand
GACCTGCTCGTAGCTCGGCAAACGGATCACCGAACGGTCACGTGGCGGCACCTTGAGCTTGCCGATGGCCGCGGGGTTGGGCATGAAGACCAGCGGCTGGATGGCCGGGCTGACCTGGGCTGGCAGGGTGCCGTCTTCCTTGGCGCAGGTTTCGCCCTGGCTTTTGGCCTGCTCGGAGGTGTTCTGGTAGGGGTTGACGTGCGACTCCACCCGGCCCGGCGCGTCGACCGAGGTCGAGTCGATCTCGAACCAGCCCTCGGGCGTGTCCCGCCGAATGAAGGCCGTGCCACGCACGTCGACGATGTTTTCCACCGGCTCGCGGGCCGCCAGGCGGTGGGCAATCTCCACGATGGCCCGCTCGGCGTTGCCGTAGAGCAGCAGGTCGCATTTCGCGTCCACCAGGATGGAGCGGCGCACCTTGTCCTGCCAGTAGTCGTAATGGGCGATGCGGCGCAGCGAGCCTTCGATGCCGCCCATGACGATGGGCACATCGCTCCAGGCTTCCTTGCAGCGCTGCGAATACACCAGCGAGGCGCGGTCGGGCCGCTTGCCGCCGACGTCGCCCGGGGTGTAGGCGTCGTCGCTGCGGATCTTGCGGTCCGCGGTGTAGCGGTTGATCATCGAATCCATGTTGCCGGCGGTCACGCCGAAAAATAAATTGGGTTTGCCCAGCGCCTTGAACGGGTCGGCGCTTTGCCAGTCGGGCTGGGCAATGATGCCCACGCGAAACCCTTGGTTCTCCAGCATGCGCCCGATCACGGCCATGCCAAAACTCGGGTGGTCCACATAGGCGTCACCCGTGACGATGATCACATCGCAACTGTCCCAACCCAACTGGGTCATTTCCTCGCGGCTCATCGGCAAAAACGGGGCCGTGCCGAAGCGGGCCGCCCAGTACTTGCGGTAACTGGTCAGGGGTTTGGCGTTGCGGGGGAAAAAAGAGACGTCGGCGTAAGCATTCATGAGGGCCCGAGTTTACGGGTTTGCCCGAATTCGGGCTGACACAAGGTCTTTCAGCCCACCCAAGTCCCTGGCTCAGGATGGCAACGCTTGCACCACAGCATCGTCACCCCACAAATCGGCCACCACACGCTGAACCTGGGCCACATCGCCCGTGGTGAAAAACCGGGTTGTTCCATCCCCTTCTGTACGCCGATGCTGCCCCAAGCGGCGAACCAGCTCGCGGGCCACGGCCTCGGCCGGGTCCAGCAAGTGCACGCCCTCACCCGCCACGCGCTGGATGGCGTCGCGCAAAAACGGGTAATGCGTGCAGCCCAACACCAAGGTATCAGCCCCTTGGGCCACCAAGGGGGCGACGAATTGCTGTACCAAGGCCTCGGTGAGCGGGCTGTGTAAATTGGCTTGCTCCACCAGCTCCACCCAGCCAGGGCAGGCTTGCAACAGGATGCGTTTGCCCTCCCCATACTGGGTGCACAGCTTGGCCACGCTCTCGCTTTGCACGGTTTGACGCGTCGCCAACACGCCGATCACGCCTGTGCGCGTCAAGGCCACCGCGGGCTTGATGGCAGGCTCAATTGCCACCACCGGTACATGGGTCTGCTCGCGCAAGCTGCGCGCTGCCACCACCGTGGCGGTGTTGCACGCAATGGTGATGGCTTTGACGCCCTGCTGGGCCAGCCATTGACCCACGGTCAACGTGCGTTGGGTGATATGCGATTCGTTTTGATCGCCATAGGGCGCATGACCCGAATCGGCCACGTACACCAAGTCCTCGCTGGGCAAAGCCGCACGAATGGCACGTAAAACAGACAAGCCACCGACCCCGGAGTCAAAAACGCCGATGGCATGGTCAAAAACAGGGCGTGCAAGTGCCGTGGTAGGGTGTGGTGACATGGTTTGAAAGAATAATCCAGATACTGTAGCTTTGAGGCGAACGCGACACATGAACACCCCCCCTTTGGACAACGGCGCACAAGACATCGTGATTTTTGGCGGTGCGGGTGACTTGTCGTTTCGCAAGCTCTTGCCTGCACTCTACATGGCGCACTTGCATGACAAATTGGCTGAGGGCACCCGCATCGTGGGTGTGGGCCGTCAACCCTGGAGCCGCGAAGCGTATTTGAGCTTTGTTGACAGCCATTCCCCCGCTTTCATTGACAAAGAAGCATGGAACGCAGATGACTGGCAGAGCTTTCTGGCTCGCTTGACTTATGTGAGCTTGGATGTCACCCGAAGCGATGACTACGCCAAGCTCAAGGCCGCTTGCAGCGCCAACGGGTTACGGGTGTTCTATCTGGCCACTGCGCCCAACTTGTTCACCCAAATTTGTGCGCACCTCTCCAGCGCGGGGTTGGTGGATGCCCAAGCGCGGGTGGTGCTTGAAAAGCCCTTGGGCACCGACCTGGCCTCGGCTCGCGCAATCAATGAAGAGGTGGCGCGTTATTTCGATGAGCAACAGATTTACCGCATCGACCACTACCTGGGCAAAGAAACGGTGCAAAACCTCATGGTGCTGCGTTTTGGCAACGCCATTTTCGAGCCCATGTGGCGCGCGCCCTTCATCAAGAGCGTGCAAATCACCGTGGCCGAAACCGTGGGCGTGGGCAGCCGTGCTGGTTTCTATGACGGCGCCGGCGCCATGCGCGACATGGTGCAAAACCATTTGCTACAACTGCTGTGTATCGTGGCCATGGAGCAACCCATTTCGCTGCACGCAGACGATGTGCGCGATGAAAAACTCAAGGTGCTGCGCTCCTTGCGCAAGATGGATTTGGCAGACATCAAGCGAGACACCGTGCGCGGCCAATACACAGCGGGTGCCTCTGAAGGCGTGGCGGTCAGCGGCTACCAAGAAGAAAACAACGTGCCACCTGACAGCACAACCGAAACTTTTGTGGCCTTGCGCGCGCACATCAACAACGCCCGCTGGGCCAACGTGCCCTTCTTTTTGCGCACCGGCAAGCGCATGCAAAAACGTCAATCCGAAATCATCATCGAGTTCGCCGATCAGCCGTTTTCAATTTTCGGCACCACGGCGCACCATGAGCCCAACCGATTGATCATCAGTTTGCAACCCGAAGAGTCCATCCAATTGGGCTTGATGGTCAAAGAACCGGGCTCTGGCATGTCATTGCACCCTGTCAAACTCGGACTTGATTTGCAACATTCGTCCAACAAACGCCGCGCCGAGGCCTATGAGCGTTTGTTGATGGACGTGATCAAAGGCCGTTTGACGCATTTCATGCGCCGCGACGAATTGGAGGCCGCTTGGATGTGGGTCGAACCCATCTTGGACGGCTGGAGAGCCCTGGACGACAAACCCCGCGCTTACTCGGCAGGCAGTTGGGGGCCGGCAGCATCTTCAGCCTTGATGGCGCGTGACAACCTGTGCTGGTTTGAGGAGGCCTGATGACAGGTCAAGCTGAGCCTTCCCCGCCACGGCCACTTGCACCATGGATCAGCGAACCACGCGCCAACATCACCCCGCACACAGGCCAAGCTGATGCACTGACACAAGCCCTGGCGCATGACATGGCGCAGCGATTGACAGCAGCCATTGAGGCGCGTGGTGTGGCGGTGTTGGGTGTGTCGGGCGGCAAGTCACCGGTGGCCCTGTTTCATGCGTTGCGCGTTTTACCCATCGCTTGGGGCCGGGTGCGCATCACCCTGGCAGATGAACGTTGCGTGCCGTGTACCCATGCCGACAGCAATGCGCATTTGGTGACCACGCATTTGCTGCAAGAGCAGGCGCGTGCCGCGCACTGGGTGCCCATGGTGAGCCAAGCCGCTGAACCGCTGCCCCCCTTGTCGCAGTTGGTTCAAATCGCCGGTGCTGCACTGCAAGCGGCTGGCACCCCCGACGTGATGGTGATGGGCATGGGCGCGGATGGACACACCGCATCGTTGTTTCCAGACGCTCCCAACTTGGTGGACTTGCTGGACCCTCACAACACGCAGGTGTGTGCGGGCGTCACACTCGCGCAGCCCCCCTTGAGCGCGCCCTACCCGCGCATCACGCAAACACTGGCGCAAATTCTGCGTGCTCGCCACATCGTGCTGCCTGTCAGCGGCGCTGACAAGCTGCACACCTTGCGCCAAGCTTGGCAGCGGCGCAGCAACTTGCATCCGGTGTCGCATCTGCTGCATCAAAGCCACACGCCTGTTTCTCTTTGGATATCGTCATGACCTCACCCCTGAACCCCACCCTGGTTGCTGTGACCGAACGCATCGAGCAGCGTAGCGCAGCGTCTCGTGCGGCGTATCTCAAGGTATTGGCACAGGCCAAGAAGCCTGGGCCCTACCGCGGCGGCATGGGCTGCGCCAATGCCGCCCATGCCTACGCGGCCATGCCCGACAACGACAAACTGGTGCTGCGCCAAGAACGTCAGCCCAACATCGGCGTGATCACGGCCTACAACGACATGCTCTCGGCCCACCAACCCTACGAGCATTACCCCGAAAAAATTCGCGCCGCAGCAAGGGCGGCAGGCGCCACCGCGCAAGTGGCCGGTGGCGTGCCCGCCATGTGCGATGGCGTGACTCAGGGCGAAGACGGCATGGAGCTGTCGCTGTTCTCGCGCGATGTGATTGCCTTGGCCACGGCCGTGGGCCTGTCGCACAACGTGTTTGACGCGGCCATGTTCTTGGGCGTGTGCGACAAAATCGTGCCGGGCCTGTTCATGGGCGCTTTGCAGTTTGGCCATTTGCCCGCCGTGTTTGTGCCTGCGGGGCCCATGACGTCGGGTCTGTCCAACGACGACAAGTCCAAGGTGCGACAGCAATACGCCCAAGGCTTGGTCAGCCGAGAGGTGTTGCTGCAAGCCGAGCAAGCGGCTTACCACAGCGCTGGCACCTGCACCTTCTACGGCACCGCCAACTCCAACCAAATGCTGATGGAGATCATGGGTTTGCACTTGCCGGGCGCATCGTTTGTCAACCCAGGCACACCGCTGCGTGAAGCCCTCACCACGGCTGCAGTCCAACGTGCGGTGGAACTCAGCCAAACCCCCAATGCGGGCATGGGCCACCAGATCGATGCCAAGGTCATCGTCAACGGCATTGTGGGTTTGCTGGCCACTGGAGGATCGACCAACCACACCCTGCATCTGGTGGCCATGGCGCGTGCGGCAGGCCTCATCGTCAACTGGGACGACTTCTCCGACCTGTCCGCCTGCGTGCCCTTGCTCGCCCGCGTCTACCCCAACGGCAGCGCCGATGTGAACCACTTTCAAGCCGCTGGCGGCATGGGATTTTTGATCGCCCAGTTGCTGGGCGTGGGTTTGTTGCATGCCGACGTGACCACCATCATGGGCCAAGGCTTGCAACGCTACACCGTGGAGCCTTGGCTTGACCAGGCCCAGTTGGCCTGGCGCCATGTGCCTTCTCACTCGGGCGACGAAGACGTGCTGCGACCAGCCACCCGCCCCTTCAGCGCCGACGGCGGTTTGCGTTTGCTCCAAGGCAATCTGGGGCGCGCCGTCGTCAAGGTCTCAGCGGTCAAGCCCGAACACCGCGTGGTGCGTGCGCCGGCGCTGGTGATGACCGATCAAAAGCAACTCGCTGAGTTGTTCAAGGCTGGACAACTCGAGCGTGACTTTGTGGCCGTGGTTCGCAACCAAGGCCCACAAGCCAACGGCATGCCCGAATTGCACAAGCTCACGCCTGTGCTGGGCCTGCTGCAAGACAAGGGTTTCAAAGTGGCGCTGGTCACCGACGGGCGCATGTCGGGCGCATCGGGCAAAGTCCCTGCCGCCATCCATGTGAGCCCCGAAGCCCTGAACGGTGGCGCGATTGCCAAGGTGCGAGACGGTGACATGATCACCCTCGACTGCGAAGCGCAGATCTTGCAACTGGACGTCAGCGATGCCGAACTGGCCGAGCGCGTGGCCCCCACCCCGGACTTGTCGGCCAACCAACGCGGCACCGGACGTGACTTGTTTGCGCTGTTCCGCGACCACGCCGCCCATGCTGAAGATGGTGCCTCACCGCTGCTGTCACACGTTCATCACGCCGACCTCTGACACTCAAAACACGCCATGACTCAACCGACACACCCCACCTTTCAGCGCCCCGCCTTCACCTCGCGCGTGGTGCCCGTCATCGTCATCACCCACCCTGATCAAGCTGTGCCCATGGCGCATGCTTTGCTGGAAGGTGGTGTGGATGTGATGGAAATCACCTTGCGCCATGCGGCGGGTTTGGCCGCCATCGAACAAGTGGCCAAGCATGTGCCGCAGATGCACGTGGGTGCAGGCACCGTCACCCGCGCCGACGAGATGGCGCGCGTTCAATCGGCAGGCGCTCGTTTTGCGCTGTCGCCTGGCATGACCGAAGTCTTGGTGCAAGCGGCCATGGACTGTCGATTGCCCTTCATGCCCGGGGTGATGACCCCAGGTGAAGTGATGGCTGCACGAGACCATGGCTTTTCGCTGGTCAAGCTGTTTCCGGCAGCTCAAGCCGGCGGATTGGCCATGCTCCAAGCACTGGCAGGGCCCCTGGGAGACATGCAGTTTTGCCCCACCGGTGGCGTGTCGCTGGTCAATATGGACGAATTTTTAAAGCTACCCAATGTGGCCATGGTGGGCGGGTCTTGGTTGACGCCACTGGATGTGGTGCAACGCGGCGACTGGGCTGAAATCACCCGCTTGGCGCGTGAAGCAACCAACATCGCCCACGGCCTTTGATGGATGTCATTGAATTTGAGGAAAATACCCCGATGACCACCTTTGTCCCACCGCAACACCGCCAAGCTTGGAAAACGCTCCAAGCGCTCTCTCACAACTCGCAACCGCACCTGCGCGATTTGCTCAAGGACACGGGGCGTGCAGACCAATTTCACGCCAGTGGCGCTGGCATCACCATCGATTACACGCGTCAACGCTTCAGCCAAGAAGTTTTGGACCAACTGTTGGTCTTGGCGAACGAATCAGGGGTGATGTCACAAGCCAAAGCCATGTTCCGTGGTGAAGCCATCAACACCACCGAACAACGCGCGGTGCTGCATGTGGCGCTGCGTGGCAGCCATGTGCCCAATCCGCCCTGGGGGGCAGACATTTCCAAACAAGTGGCCCATGAACTTTTGCGGGTCTGCATGTTTGCTGAAAAAGTGCGCGAAGGCCAACTGCTGGGTTACGAGGATGAAGCCATCACCGACGTGGTCAACCTGGGCATTGGTGGGTCTGACTTGGGGCCCCGAATGACCACCGAGGCCTTGAGTCACTTGACCCGCGACAGCTTCAAAAACAAGGTGCGGGTGCACTACGTCTCAAACGTGGACGCTTGGAGCTTGTACACCACCTTGGCCAAACTCAGCCCTTCACGCACCGCTTTTGTGGTGCAAAGCAAGACGTTCACCACCCAAGAAACCATGACGCTGGCCGCTTCGGCCAAACGGTGGTTGCTTGACGCAGGTTGCCCCCAAGTCAAGCTCCACCAGCATTTGATTGCCGTCACAGCCCACCCTCACATTTCGCAGGCGCAAGGTTTCAGCCCCGAACACACCTTTGGTTTTTGGGACTGGGTGGGGGGACGCTATTC
>NZ_JAVLFP010000007.1:0-80518 GCF_046052825.1 Limnohabitans sp. | reverse complement strand
GCTTGCGCCTTGACCGTGATCGGCCGGTAGAAGTTCTTGCCGGCAATGTCCTGTCCTTCATCGGTGTACAGGTACTCGAGATAGGCCGTGGCCACGGCGCGCGTGCCCTTGCGGTCCACGGTCTTGTCCACCACCGACACCGGTGGCTCGGCGAGGATGCTGATCGACGGGTAGACCACGTCCACCTTGTTGCCAAACTCCTTTTCCAGCAGATAGGCCTCGTTCTCCCACGAAATGAACACATCGCCCTGGTTGCGCTGGGCAAAGGTCACGGACGAGCCGCGCGCACCGGTGTCGAGCACTGGCACATTGCCGTAGAGCTTGGTGATGAACTCACGCGCCTTGGCGTCTCCGCCGTACTTGCGCTTGGCGAATTCCCAGGCTGCCAGGTAGTTCCAGCGCGCGCCGCCGGAGGTCTTGGGGTTGGGTGTGATCACGCTGATGCCGGGCTTGACCAGATCGTCCCAGTCTTTGATGCCTTTGGGGTTGCCCTGGCGCACCACCAACACGATGGTAGAGGTGTAAGGCGACGAGTTGTGGGGCAAGCGCTTTTGCCAATCGGCAGGAATGAGCCCGCCGTTTTTGACCAAGGCATCGATGTCACCAGCCAAGGCCAGCGTGACCACGTCGGCGTCGATGCCGTCGATCACCGAACGCGCTTGTTTGCCCGAGCCACCGTGCGACTGCTTGATGCTCACGTCTTGGCCGGTCTGGGCTTTCCAGTGTTTGGCAAAGGCAGCGTTGAACTCGACATACAACTCGCGGGTGGGGTCGTACGACACATTGAGCAAGCTCACGGATGCGGGTGTTTGAGCGGGTGCTTGGGCCGAAGCGATGCCAGCCACGGCCAATAAGCCAAGCGCTGCAAAAGTGGAGAGGAAGTGTTTGCGTTGAATCATGGGGATCTCTTGAGAATGCATCGAAAATTGCGATGGATGGATTCTGTGAGCCCATGTCTAAAAAGGGAACGACAGAGTTCTCACTTCTAAATTACCCAAACATCTAAGCCCCATGCACACCGTCTTGTTCAAGCCCGCTCATGCCTGGCAGGCCTGGTCCATGGCCTTGCGCCCGGCCAGCTTGGTGTTGGCCATCGGGCCGGTGTGGGTGGGTGCGGCGGTGGCTTTTTTTCACACGGGTGAACTGCCAATAGGGCTGACGGCAATGGCACTGCTGGCGGCCTTGCTGATGCAGGCCATCACCAATTTGCAAAACGATGTCGGGTTCACTGCGCGCGGCTGCGCCGAGGTGGGACAGCATGTGGGCTTGCCACGCGCCACCGCACGGGGCTGGCTCAGCGTGAGACGTGTGCGCTGGGTCATTGGCGTGTTGTGCGCGGTGGCCACCAGCTTGGGCCTGGTCTTGGTGACGCAACGCGGTTGGGGGGTGCTGGCCATTGGCGTGGCGTCGTTGCTGGCGGCGCTGGCCTATATGGGGGGACCCAAACCCATTGCCTACACCCCCTGGGGCGAGTTGACGGTGTGGGTGTTTTTTGGCTGGGTGGCGGTGCTGGGCACCGAGTGGTTGCTGTCCAACCAAGTGACGGTGCTGGGCGCATGCGCGGCGGCAGCAGTGGGCAGTGTGTCGGCGGCGGCCTTGGCCGTGAACAACCACCGCGACATGGCGCACGACCGCTTGGTGGGTCGCCACACTCTGGCAGTGTGGCTGGGCGCCGCAGCGTCTGCGCGCATGCTGCACCTGTGGCTGCTGCTGCCGTTTGTGATGTCTGGCGTGATGTGGGCCATCACCCAACGCGCAGGCCTGCTGTTGCCACTGCTGGGCTTACCTCACGCCATGAGGCTCATGCGTCGCTTGCCGCGCTGCACCGATGGGGCAGACTTCAACGCCTTGCTGTTGGGTGTGTTTCGCACCGAGCTGGCATTTGCCACGGCGCTGTCGGGTGCGCTGGTGGGCGTCAAGCTGCTGAGCGCTTGAACGTCCTCACCTCGCACACACGTTCACGCGCATCAGCAGCAGCGCTTGCCTTCGGCGCATCAGGCTTTGCTGTCTGGCACTCCCAGCTTGCGTAAGAGAAAGCCCATGGGGCACATGTTGCTGAAGCCGAACTGAAACAAGTTCAAGCCGACAAACGCGGTGAAGGCCAAGAACCAGGGGCTCACAAAGAGCGGGCTTTGCGCCACACCTAAAGCCAAAGACACCACGATAAAAAGACCCGCGATCACGCGGATATAACGCTCAACAGTCATGACAGACTCCTTTTAAAAATCACACCGCCACATGGCGCTTGCGGTACAGCGCGTAATACAGCACCGGAATCACCACCAGCGTGAGCAAGGTGGAGACCAAGATGCCGAAAATCAAAGAGATGGCCAAACCATTGAAGATGGGGTCATCCAAGATGAAGAAGGCGCCGATCATGGCGGCCAATCCGGTCAATGCAATCGGCTGTGCGCGCACCGCAGCAGCGGACACCACGGCTTGCTCAAAACGCATGCCTTGCGCCACTTGAAGCTCGATGAAGTCAACCAGCAAGATCGAGTTGCGCACGATGATGCCGGCCAGCGCGATCATGCCGATCATGGACGTGGCCGTGAACTGCGCACCCAGCAAGGCGTGGCCGGGCATGACGCCAATGAGGGTCAAGGGGATGGGGGCCATGATGACCAAGGGCGTGCGATAGCTCTTGAACTGCACCACCACCAAGAGGTAAATCAAGATCAGGCCCACGCCGTAGGCAGCGCCCATGTCGCGGAAGGTTTCGTAGGTGATTTGCCACTCCCCATCCCACTTGATGGCGTATTGGCGGTAGGTGTCCGTGGGCTGTTGAATCCAATACTCGCCCAAGTCGCCCGTGCCGGGCAAAGCTGCTTCGCGCAGGTGGGGGCGAATGTCAAACAGGCCATACAACGGTGAATCCAATGTGCCCGCCATGTCGCCCAGCACATAGCTCACACCCTTGAGGTCTTTGCTGAACAAGGGCTTGTCAATCACGTCGCGCTCGACGCGCACCAGCTCAGACACGGGCACCAAGCGCCCGTTGCTGGCACGCACAGACAAGGCCAGCAGTGGATCAAGGCCCACCTGTGCTTCGCGCGGCAATTGCAGGCGCACCGGGACAGGGTATTTGCTGTGGTCGTCGTGCAGATACTCAGCGTCTAAGCCTGAGAGCGCACCTTGCACGGTTTGCGCAATCGCGGCCACGGACACGCCTAAGGTCTCGGCGCGTTGGCGCAGCACCACCAAGTGGGCGCGGGGTGCGTCTTCTTTCAAGGTGGTGTCGATGCCCACGATGTCAGCCGTCTGGCCAAAGGCCTTGGCGATGCGACGCGCCAGGGCTTGACGGCCGGCTTCGTCAGGCCCATACACCTCGGCCACCAGCGGGCTCATGACCGGTGGGCCTGGGGGCACTTCAACCAGCTTGATGCGTGCGCCATGGGCTTGGGCAATGGCTTCGAGTGCGGGGCGCAAGCGCTGTGCGATGGCATGGCTTTTTTCGCTGCGGTGGTGCTTGTCCACCAAGTTGACTTGCAAGTCACCCATCTCCACCTCAGCGCGCAAGTAGTACTGGCGTACCAAGCCGTTGAAGGTGATGGGGCTGGCGGTGCCGGCATAGCCTTGCAGGTCCCGCACCTCGGGCTGCTGGGCCAAGTGGGCCCCCAGGGCATGCAAGGCCGCTGCGGTGTTCTCCAGCGGTGTGCCCGCCGGCATGTCGACCACCACCTGAAACTCGCTCTTGTTGTCAAAGGGCAGCATCTTGAGCACCACCCACTGCACCGCTGCCAGCCCCACCGACAGCATGAGTGCGACCACGATGCCCGCCAACAGCTGCCAACGTTTTTTGGCGCTGTGCAAAAACGGCGTGAGCACCCGGCTGAACAAGGCATCGAGCTTGGCTTTGACACGGCCTGTGGTGTGTGGGTGAGCATGCTCGCTTGTGTGTGCGGTGCGCATCAACGTCAAAGCCAACCAAGGCGTGACGGTGAACGCAATGGCGAGAGAGATGGCCATGCCCAGGCTCGAATTGATGGGGATGGGACTCATGTAGGGACCCATCAGGCCCGACACAAAGGCCATGGGCAGCAAAGCCGCAATGACCGTGAGCGTGGCCAAGATGGTGGGGCCGCCCACTTCGTCTACCGCAGCAGGAATGATGTCGCGCAAAGGTTTCTGCGGATACAAAGCTTGATGGCGGTGGATGTTCTCCACCACCACGATGGCGTCGTCCACCAAGATGCCGATCGAGAAGATGAGCGCAAACAAAGACACGCGGTTGAGCGTGAAGCCCCAGGCCCAACTGGCAAACAAGGTGGCGGAGAGGGTGAGGATGACCGCGCTGCCCACAATCACCGCTTCGCGGCGACCCAGCGCCAAGCCCACCAGCAAGATGACCGAGCCGGTGGCAAAGGCCAGTTTTTGAATCAGCTTGTTGGCTTTTTCGGCGGCGGTCTCGCCATAGTCGCGCGTGACCGACACCTGCACACCGTCGGGGATGAGGGTGTTGCGCAAGGCGTCGACACGGGCACGGACCGCACGCGCCACATCGACCGCGTTTTCTCCGGGCTTTTTGGTGACGGTCAAGGTCACAGCCGGATAGACCTGGCCGGTGGCGGCAGTTTCTGGTGCGCTTGACACCTTGTCTGTTTCGGCCAACCCAGCTGCCCCGGGCGTGAACCACACATAGCGTTGGGGCAGTTGCGCGCCCGCTTCAACGCGCGCGACTTCACGCAAATAAATGGGCTTGCCTTGGGAGGTACCCACCACCAAGTCGGCCACGTCGTCGGCGCTGCGCAAGAACTCACCCGCTTGCACGGTCAGCATTTTTCCGTGGGTCGACGCAGTGTCCATCACGCTGCCCACGGGCATCGCCAAATTGGCAGCGCGCAAGGTGGCTTGCAAACTCAACACATCCAAGCCACGGTCACGCAAGCGGACTGGGTCTAACCAGACGTGAATGGCACGTCCTGGACCACCGATGGTTTGTACTTCGCGGGTTCCAGCAACCGCCTTGAGTTCGGTCTCCAAGCTTTGCGCCACCAACGCCAAGTCCACACCGGGGGTGCTGTTTGGGCTCCAGAGCGTCAGTGCCAGCACCGGCACATCGTCAATGCCTTTGGGCTTGACGATGGGAGGCAAGGTCCCCAGGTCACGGGGCAACCAGTCTTGGTTGGCGTTGAGCACGTCGTACAAACGCACCAAGGCCTCGGTGCGCGGCACGCCCACTTTGAACTGCACCGTCAGCACCGCCACACCGGGGCGTGACACCGAATAGGTGTGCTCCACCCCAGCGATTTGGCTCAGCACCTGCTCCGCAGGTTTGGCCACCATGTTTTGCACGTTGACACTGCTGGCCCCTGGAAATGCAATCAGCACATTGGCCATGGTGACGTTGATTTGCGGCTCTTCTTCACGCGGGGTGACAAGCACAGCAAACAATCCCAGCAAAAGAGCCACCAAGGCCAACAAAGGGGTGATGGCATTGACCTGAAATGCTGCTGCGATGCGACCGGACACGCCCAGCGTGGTTTGGTGTGATGGGGGTTGCTGCATGACCAGGCCTTATTTGTGAGAGGTGGCAGTAGCGGGTTGTGCGCCCAGCAAGCCGGCTTGCACGGGATCGAGCGCCACGCGGTCTTGCGCAGACAAGCCCGCCAGCACTTCGACTTGACCTGCACCCACCTGGCTGCCCAGACGGACCACACGCATCACAAACCCCGGACCACCCGCCACATAAACGGCAGTGAGTTCGCCACGACGCAGCACGGCTGTGGCAGGCAACGCCATGCGCTGCGCCACGCCCGCCACAAAACGCACACGCACCTGCTGGCCCGGCACCCACGGTGTGTGGGCCAGGTTGGGCAGATCGATGCGCCACTGCAGGGTTTGCGACAACGCGTCGGCAGCTGGCATCCACTGCTGCCCCACGGGCTTGACCCACTCACCGCCACTTGCTGCGGGTAGTTGCACCTCCAGATGCGCTGCAGCGCGTGTACTGGCCATTTGCGACACGCCCACATGCACCACCACGCGGTAGGCTGTGGGCGCATACATGTTGAGCAACGGTTTGCCTGGCAAAGCCAAATCACCCGCTTGCACCAGGGTGTCAGACACATAGCCGTCGTAAGGTGCCGTGACACGGGTGAACTCTTGCGACAGTGCAGACTGACGAGCCCCCGCCCCCGCTTGGTCGCGCCCCGCCTGAGCCGATTTGAATTGCAACTCCGCCGTGTCTAACGCCGCTTGGCTGACAAAGCCTTTGGCTTGCAAGTCACGCGCACGAGCCAGGTTGAGCTGGGCGTTGCGCATCTCCGAATCGCTTTGCACCAGTTGGGCTTGGCTGCGTTGCACACCGGTTTGGGTTTCGCGGTCATCCACGGTGGCCAACACCTGACCGGCTTTGACCAAGTCGCCAGCCTTCACCAGCAAAGCGGACACGCGCCCAGAGGCCTGGGACGAGACCGAGCTTTGTTTGATGGGCTCGACCACCCCATCCATCTCCATACCCGTGGTGACCGACTGGGCACCGACGCTGACCACCGGCACACGCACCGCCTCGGCGCCCCAAGCGGCGCCCCAAGTGGCAGCCAAAGCGCCTGCCAAAGACCAAGTGACTGCGCTGCGCTGCGCGAATGAGGACTTCAACATGTGCTCTCCTTGGCTTGAACGCCACAAAACTGGGTATACAAAACCTGCATCACATGCAAGGCGATGTCGCTGTTGATTTGGTAGTGAATGTTTTTGCCTTCACGGCGGGTGCTCACCAACTGTTCGTCACGCAGCACACTGAGTTGCTGCGACAAAGTGGGCTGCACGATCCCCAACAAGGCCTCCAGTTCGCTCACGCAGCGCTCGCCTTGCGCCAACTGACACAACAGCATCAAGCGGTCGGCGTTGGACAAGGTTTTGAGCAAACGGCAGGCCTGGTTGGCTGCGGTTCGCATGGCACACAGGTCGATGGGGGCTGGCGTTGGCATAGAGAATCTATCAATCAATGAACAAACAATATATTACACGATATATTGTTTGTTTGTAAATTAAAATCAACGCCACAGGTTGAACGGGGAGCCTAGACTACGCACTCTGAAAGGAGTTGTATGCAACGCTGCCCCTGGTGTGAAGGCTTTGACCTCTACCGCCACTACCACGACACCGAGTGGGGCGTGCCCCTGCGCAGCGACGCGGCCCTGTTTGAGTTGATCAACTTGGAGGGCGCGCAAGCCGGCCTGTCGTGGTCCACGGTGCTCAAGAAACGTGAGAACTACCGCCTGGCGTTTGACCACTTTGATGCAGAAAAAATAGCGCGCTACGACGACCGCAAAGTCGCCGAGTTGCTCGCCAACCCAGGCATCGTGCGCAACCGTTTGAAGGTGGCGGCCACCATCGGCAATGCCAAAGCCTACCTGTCCCTTCAAGCCAGTGGCCAAACTTTCAGCGACTTTGTGTGGCAGTTTGTCGACGGTCAGCCGATTCAGAACCAGCGTCAAAGCCTGAGTGAGGTACCCGCCCAAACCCCCGCCTCAGACGCCATGAGTCGTGCCCTGCTGAAGGCGGGTTTTAAATTTATTGGCAGCACCATTTGCTATGCCTTCATGCAAGCCTCAGGCATGGTCAATGACCATTTGTTGAGCTGCCATCGGCATGCCGCCGTGCAGGTTTAAAGCGCAACCCCAGGGTTGGGCAACACGCCCTCTAAGGTTGGGGTGTTGAGCTTGCGTGGGCTTACCTTGCCGCCTCGCGCCTTGAGCCACTGCTCGGCCACGTCCCACACCATCTTGAGGTTTTGGTTTTTGGCCTCTTCGGCCACGGGGGCCCAGCCCGCCACTTTGTATTGTTTGTGGGCCTCAATGGCTTTGCCTTTGAGGCGCATGTTGTGAATGCGCTGGCCCATGCCTGCGGTGGGGCGGCAGACATACTCGAGCCCTCCGACGCGCACCATGTCGCCGCCTTGCTGGTAATACGGGTCAGGGTTGAAAAGGTTGTCGCACACGTCTTCCAAGATGGTCTTCAAGGTCTCGCCCGTCATTTCGGTCACGGTGGCATACGAGTAGGTGGTGGCGGTCATGTCCATCAACCACTCACGCGTGATGGCTTGGCCTGGCAACAGCGAGGTGCCCCAACGAAAACCCGGTGAAAACGCGATGTCCGCACCTTGCACGTCCATCAGTGCGTCCAACAACAGTTGGTCGCCCGTGCCGTTGAAGTTGCCACGGCGGTACAGCGTGCCTTCGGTGATGGCCAATTTTTCGTTGAGCTTGGCCTCATAAGGCGCACGCACGCGGGTGATGAGTGCGTCCATCTCGGGGTCGGCGGGCAGCATATTGGCAAACACGGGCAACAGCTTGTAGCGGAAGTCGGTGACGTGTTTGTTTTTGACCTCCAAGTCCAGGACCCCCAAAAACTTGCCATTCGAGCCCGCATTGGTGACGATGGTTTTGCCGCCTTTGTTGGCGACCAAGGTGGCCACGGGCATGCCGTCGTGGGTGTGACCACCCAGAATGGCGTCGATGCCGCTCACGCGGCTGGCCATTTTCAAGTCCACGTCCATGCCGTTGTGCGACAGCACCACCACCACCTGCGCACCTTTGGCACGGGCATCGTCGACCATCTTTTGCATGTTCTCGTCTTGGATGCCAAAGGCCCAGTCGGCCACCATGTAGCGCGGGTTCGCAATCGGTGTGTAGGGAAAGGCTTGGCCGATGATGGCGCAGGGCACGCCGTTCATTTCGCGCATCACATAGGGTTTGAACACCGGATCGCCAAAGTCTTGGGTCTTGATGTTTTGCGCCACAAAGTCGACCTTGCCCGCAAAGTCTTTCTCGACAATCTCTTGCACCCGCTCCATGCCGTAGGTGAATTCCCAGTGGCCGGTCATCACGTCCACACCCAGCAACTTGCAAGCGTCGACCATGTCTTGGCCTTGGGTCCACAACGAGGTGGCACTGCCCTGCCAGGTGTCCCCGCCATCAAGCAACAGCGCACCAGGACGCGTGGCTTTGAGACGTTTGACCAAGGTGGCCAAGTGCGCAAAGCCGCCCACTTTGCCGTAGCGACGTGCGGCGGTTTCGAAGTGGAGGTGGCTCATGCCATAGGCCTCGGCACTGCCGGGACGCACGCCCGCTGTCTTGAGCAAATGTTCGCCCACCAAATGCGGCAGTTGCCCCTTCATGCTTCCCACCCCTAAGTTGACACTGGGCTCGCGAAAGTAAATCGGTTTGAGCTGCGCGTGGCAGTCGGTCATGTGCAGAAACGAGACCTGACCAAACTTGGGAATGTTGTAGAGGCCGTCGGCGGCTCGGCCTGCATCAGCTTGGGCAAAGGCTTGCAGGTTGAGGCCCGCCATGCTGCCAGCGCCCAAGACCTGCATGAATTCGCGTTTGGTGAGGTTCATCGCTTGGATGCTGACAGACAGATCAGCGATTGACCGGAGACGCGGGGTCGAGCAACAAGGCCATGAGGTGTTGGATTTGCGCCTCGGTCAAGATGCCTTTGTGACCAAAGCGCGGCATGTTGGAGCAGGCGTTGTAAGCGCGTGCGTTTTGTAATTTGCCCCAGGTGTAGTCCACGATGGGCTTTGCGTCGGCACTGCTGGGGTTGGCCACGCCACGGATCTTGCCGTAGTTGTAGAGGCTCGGGCCCAGGGTGCCGTAGGACAACTCTTCTTGGCTGATCTGGTGGCAGTTGTAGCAATTGCCGCCATTCACCGAGCCTTCTTTGTCGGTCCAGGTTTTGCCAGCGCCACTTTGCGCAATGACTTCGCCTTGTTTCCAGTCTCCCAAAAATTTGCCATCAGTGGGCGGCTGGATGGTGGCCAAGTTGCGCGCTTCGATGGCTTGGGCCATCTTGGGATCCAAGGCCACACCCGTGATGTCTGACTCGGCGCACAGGCGGTTGTCTTCGTCGGGGTGGACTCGGTCCAACTTGGCTTGACCTTCCGCACGAAACGAGCGGGCGATGATGTCTTGGGTGAGTTGGTCCAACTCGGCGCGGGTGGGCATGGGTGTGCTGCATGCAGCCAGCAGGGCAGTGGCCACAGCAACTCCCATCAATGCGTAGATACGGTTCATTTTTTGCGGTTCATGTTGTGCGCGCGCTTAACGCTTGATGGCAGGCGCCGTGGCCTCGCCGCCTTGCGCTGTGACGCCCATGAAGACGCCCAAAGCAATGATGGCTTCGCTGCCAAACAGGGGGTACGGAAAGCGTTGCTGTCGGTAGCAGTCATTCAGCCGAAGCCCCATGCTCCACATCTGCCCGTTGGAGACTCGGTAGGCAGGCCAAGCACCAAAACCGTTGGCAGCGCCTGACGATTGGGTGAGGTTGGGCAGGTCTTGCAAACGAATGCGTTTGTCGTCTTGCGAATGGCAAGTCGCACATGCAAAGTCGTGTGAACCACCGCGCAAGAAAAACAGGCGTTTGCCCACTTCGTACATCTTGCGTTCTTCGATGTGGCTTTGCGGCAAATTGAACTTCATGCCTTTGGATTCGGCAGATACCCAGGTGGCGATCGCGGTGACGTTGTTTTGCTCGTCCTTGCCAAACGGTGTTTTGGCAATGGCATCGGCATTGAAGCCTTGCAGGGCTTGCATGCAGGTGAGCAAACGTGACTCCAGGTCTTGGACCCGGCCCGTATCGGCAAAGTAACGTGGCAATTCCACCCACGCGCCTTTGACCACGCCTGGACCTTTGCCCAAATTGCATTGTTCGAGCGACGCGTTTTTAGGGCCACGCTTTTGCTTCCACAGGTCTTCGCCTTTGGCTTCAAATAAGTCGGCGGGGTTGCCGTCTTGCAGCATGGCACGGTATTGGGCAATGCTGTCGGCCGCTGACTTTTGCGCCATGGCAGAGCCCGTCAGCGCCAGCAACCCCAACGCTCCTCCCCACTGCATGCAAGCGCACAGACCCCATACGAACAACTTAGACATGGCGTGGTGTGTGTGGCAGTTCATCAAGACACGGTGGCTTCGTCGGTGCGACTCTCGCCTTTGTTGTCGCGCCAGGTGATGGCCACTTTGTCACCCGCCTTGGCACCTTTGATGGTGAATTGCAAGTACGGGTTTTTGGACACGGCGGGGCCCCACTCGGCCGTCAACACCGGCTTGCCGTTGAGGCTGGCGGTCACATCTTGGATGTGCCACGCGGGAATGGTCTTGCCGTTGGGGTCTTTGCGTTGACCGGACTCCATTTCGTGGCTCATGAGCACGCGAATGGTGGCGTTGCCGCCGGCAGCTTGTGCGCGAATGCGCATGGGATCTGACATGTGTGTTCCTCAATTCTGTGTGGATCAGCCGCCGCAGCCGCCGAGGGTGACTTTGACGTCCTTCTTGGCAAAGAAGGCTTTGCCGTCTTGGGTGATCGCCACGGCATACACGTCCGAAGACTGGCCCATCTTGGAGCGGGTGGAAAACGTGGCTTCAATGTCGGGCGACACGTTGAACATGGCCACCAAAGGGGCTGGATTCTTTTCCACCAAGAGCAAGACCCGTTTGACTTGAGACAGCGAGGTGCCGACCACCAAAGGCACGACAGCGCCGTTCTCGGCAATGTCTGGACCGGTGATGGTCACGTCTTTGCTTTCTACGGGGGCAGAGCCGCCCATGGCTTTGACAGCCTCGGCAATCGTTTTGGCATCGAAGGCCGCTTTGTCAAACGCTTGGGCGTAGTGAGGGAACAGGCCGGTAGAGGCCAAGAGACCTGCCACAACAGCGCTGCGCTGAAGGGTCTCGCGTCGGGTTTGCATGAATTTCTCCTGGTGCAGTTTGGGGGTCATTTTGCCGTAAGGTCAATGTCCCAACAAACCACAGCGCCTTTGCCCTCCTAAGGGGTGGATCAAACTTGAACCTATTTCGGCGGCTTGAGCCTGCACTTAGCGGGTTACAGCCAACAGGGTCTGTGGGTCATTGCATCGCTGCACCACACGGCGTGCATCACACCCGATGGAGCAGTTAAAGTAGGCACTCTGACTCACATTCCTGACTTGTAAGAGGTCTTCATGAACACACGCACTGCCCTTCAGCTGGCTCGCTGGACTGCCCTGACATTGGCTTGCATCGGCGCAGCCCATGCCCAAAGCAAAGAAGAAATTTTGCACACCCGTGCGACCGCCGCCATGTGCGCGAATTGCCATGGCACAGAAGGTCGCACCGTTGAAGGCTCCAGCATTCCTGCCTTGGCGGGCATGCCCAAGGACTACATGGTCTTGCAAATGAAGGCTTTCAAAGAAGGCACCCGTCCTGCCACGGTGATGCACCAGCTCAGCAAGGGATTGACCGATGCACAGATCCTCACCATCGCCAGCTACTACGCTGCCATCCCACGCTGATTCAGGAGTTCACATGAAACGTCGCAGCTTTGTACAAGCCTCTTTGGCCTGGGGTTCTTTGGGAATGGCGGGATGCGCCAGCACAGGGCGCATCCCTGAAAAAGCCCGTGTGGTGGTGATCGGTGGCGGTTATGGTGGCGCAACCGCCGCCAAGTACGTGCGCATGCTCTCGAACTACCAAATCGATGTGGTGCTGATTGAGCCCAATTCAGCATTTGTCTCCTGCCCTATTTCCAACTTGGTGATCGGTGGCAGCAAAACCATGGCAGACATCACCACGCCTTACGACAAGCTCTCCGGCAAACACGGGGTCAACGTGGTGCGCGACCACGTGACGGGCGTTGATGCCGTCAAGAAAACCGTGACCTTGGCCAGCGGGCCCACCATCCGCTACGACAAGCTCGTCATGTCGCCCGGCATCGACCTGATGTTTGGCAGCATCGAAGGTTTGCAAGCTGCCAACGCCTCTGGGCAAATCTTGCATGCTTGGAAAGCCGGCCCAGAAACGCTTGCCTTGCGCCAGCAGCTGGAAGCCATGCCCGATGGTGGCGTGTTTGCCATCACCATTCCTGAAGCGCCCTACCGCTGCCCACCCGGGCCCTATGAGCGTGCCAGCCAGGTGGCGCATTACTTCAAGCAGCACAAGCCGAAGTCGAAGGTGCTGATCTTGGATGCCAACCCAGACGTGACGTCCAAAGGCCCCTTGTTCAAAAAGTTTTGGGCCGACCACTACAAAGGCATCTTGGAGTATGTGCCCCAGCACAAGGTGGTCGCCGTGGATGCCGCCACCAAGACGCTGAAGTTTGAAATTCAAAACGACGTCAAAGCCGATGTGCTCAATGTATTGCCCAGCATGCGTGCCGGCAGCATTGCGGTGCAAACCCAGTTGGCCAATGCCAATGGACGTTGGTGTGGCGTGAACTACTTGACGTTCGAATCGACACAAGCCAAAGACATCCACATCTTGGGTGACTCGATCATGATTGCGCCCTTGATGCCCAAGTCGGGCCACATGGCCAACTCGCATGGCAAGGTCGCCGCCGCCGCCATCGTGGCGCAACTCTCCGACCTGGCGGTCAACCCAGCGCCGTTTTTGAGCAACACCTGCTACAGCTTTGTGAACGACAAGTTGGTGGTGCATGTGGCCTCGCTGCATCAATACGATGTCAAAGAGAACACCTACAAAACCGTGCCTGGCTCTGGCGGCGTGTCCCCAGCCCCCAGCGAATTGGAAGGCGTGTACGCCATGAACTGGGCCCACAACATTTGGGCAGACACCTTGCTGTGAGTTCAGCGGTGTGGTGGGTGACTTGAGCGGCAAGGGTGTGCAGTTTCGGGTTTGCAACAACACCCTGGAAGTTCGCCAGATTGCCCCATCCAAAGTGGTGATGGAAGCCAAGATCGTGCCTTCTGGTGTAGCCGAGGTGGCCCGACTGCAAGCCAAGGAAGGCTTCGCTTACCTCAAACCCTGAGGGTCGTTTGGAGCCTCACGCGTCAGCTGCCGCCATGACGCCGGCTCAGGCCAAGGACTCGGCAATCGCGGTTTGCACCTGCTGCGCGCACGCACGGCGGTGCAGCCCGAAGGTGCTCTGCGGCTGGCCATAGCGCACCACCGCCAACAAAGGCGGCGCACACAAGGTGCGCCACAACGAACCGACCAAGGTGTCTTGCGCGTGGTAACACGGTGCCAGGCTGCGCTGGTGGGTCGCCGCTTCGACAAACTGCAAGGCCACTGGCTGAACAGGCACCTGGGCAGAAATGGCGGCTTGCAACAAGTTGGCATGGAAAGGCAACAGGTTCACGCCGTCGCCCGTGCCACCTTCTGGAAACACCGCCAACACGTCGCCTTGGCGCAAGGCGTCTGCCATGTGGTGCACCAAGCGCATGGCGTCTCGGCTGGAGGAGCGTTCGATGTACAGCGAGCCTCCGCCGGTGGTGAGCACACCCAGCAAGGGCCAGCTGCGGATTTCTGACTTGGCCACAAATCGGCAATGACAAGCGGCGTGCATGACCAAGATGTCCAACCACGAGATGTGGTTGGCCGCCATCAACACCGGTCCCGCCGAGGGATGGCCTTTGACACGCACCTCAATGCCCATGATGGCCAACATGCCGCGAGCCCACACCTCAACGGCGCGGGCTTGTTGTGTGTCAGTGAGTTTGGGAAAGACCGTGCGCACACGCCAATAGCCATAGACCACCCAGCCCAGCACGCGTGCCAACTTGTACAGCGCTTGCAGGGCACGCATGCTCAGGGAATCAGGCCTGGTAGGCGATGCGCCCATCCACCAAGGTGGCTTTGACGCGGGCAGGCAAGGCCATGCCATTCATGTCGAACGCAAACGGGGTGTGCTTGCCTTGGCTGCGCAGCGCGTTGGGCGTGACTTGCCAGTGGACTTCTGGATCAAACACCACCACATCGGCCACCGCACCCACATGCAACTGCCCCAGGCTGGGGTGGTCCGACACGCTGTGCGCCAGCACGCGTGCAGGTTGGGCCGTCAGCACATCCAAGGCACGCAGCAGGCTCACACCCGAGCCTTGGGCCCACTTGAGGGCCAGGCTCAGCAGCAACTCCAGCCCTGTGGCCCCAGGCTCAGCCTCGGCAAAGGGCAGGGCTTTGGCGTCCACGTCGACCGGGGTGTGGTCCGACACCAAGGCGTCCAAGGTGCCATCGGCCAAGGCGGCACGCAAAGCGTCGCGGTCACGCTGTTGGCGCAGCACGGGCGTCACACGGGCACGGCTGTCAAAGTAACCCACGTCGTGGTCGGTCAGGTGCAGCGAGTTGATGCTGACATCGGCGGAGACCGCCAGCCCTTCGGCTTTGGCTGCCCGCACCAATTCAACGCCCTCAGCGCTGGAGATGCGACACAGATGGACCCGGGCTTTGGTGGCGCGCATGAGGGCAAAGATGGTGTGCAAGGCAATGGTTTCAGCCGCCACCGGCACGCCACTCAAGCCCAGACGGGTGGCCAGTGCACCACTGGCCGCCACGCCTTTGCCCAGATGCAGTTCTTGGGGCCGCAGCCACACGGTGTAGCCATAAGTGGCCGCGTATTGCAGCGCACGTTGCAGCACCTGGGTGTTGGCCAAGGCCACTTCGGCTTGGCTGAAACCCACGCAACCGGCTTGGGTGAGCTCCACCATCTCGGTCAACACTTCGCCTTGTAGGCCTCGGGTCAGCGCACCGAGGGGGAACACGCGGGCGCGGTGCAGTTTGTCTGCACGAAAGCGCAGCATTTCCACCAAGCCAGGCTCGTCGAGCACCGGGTCGGTGTCGGGCGGGCAAACCAAGCTGGTCACACCCCCAGCCACAGCAGCGTTGAGTTCGGAGTCAAGCATGCCTTCGTGCTCATACCCGGGCTCGCGCAAGCGCACTTGCAGGTCCACCAAGCCAGGCGCCACGATGCAGCCTGTGGCGTCGATGCGTTGCTCGGGGGAGAAGCCTTCAGGCAAGGACTCGCCCGCTTGGACGATGGCCACGATGCGGCCGCCCGCCACCGCCACATCGGCGGTTTGGTCGAGGCCAGAGGCTGGGTCGATCACGCGACCGTGTTGAATCAGGATGTTCATGCTTCATTCCCCGCCACGATGGACATGACCGCCATGCGCACGGCAATGCCAAACGTCACCTGCGACAAGATCACGCTTTGCGGGCCGTCGACCACCGCCGAGTCGATCTCGACGCCTCGGTTGATCGGGCCTGGGTGCATGACGATGGCGTCGGGTTTGGCCAGTTGGAGTTTCTCTGGCGTGAGGCCAAAGGCTTTGAAATATTCTTGGCTGGAGGGCAGCAAGGCACCGCTCATGCGTTCGTTTTGCAAGCGCAAGGTGATCACCACATCGCAGCCACGGATGCCGTCTTCGAGGTTGTTGAACACCTTGACGCCCATCTGCGCCAAGTCGCCTGGTACCAAGGTCTTGGGACCGACCACCCGCACCTCGGCACAACCCAGGGTGGTGAGTGCGTGGATGTCCGAGCGTGCCACCCGCGAGTGCAGCACGTCGCCCACGATGGCCACGGTGAGGTGGGTGAAGTCTTTTTTGTAGTGCCGGATGGTGTACATGTCCAACAGACCTTGGGTCGGGTGGGCATGACGTCCGTCGCCGGCGTTGACCACGTGCACATGCGGTGCCACGTGTTCGGCAATCAGGTAGGGTGCGCCCGACTCGCTGTGGCGCACCACAAAAATGTCGGCGGCCATGGCGCTCAGGTTGGCAATGGTGTCAAGCAGCGACTCACCCTTGCTGGCCGAAGAGCGTGCGATGTCCAAATTGAACACATCCGCCGACAAGCGCTTGGCGGCAATCTCAAACGTGGTGCGGGTGCGGGTGCTGTTTTCAAAGAACAGGTTGAACACGCTTTTGCCGCGCAGCAGCGGCACTTTTTTGACCTCACGGTCGTTGACCGAGACGAAGTTGGCCGCCGTGTCGAGGATGTGCGTGAGGATGTCACGCGACAAGCCTTCGGTGGAGAGCAAATGGATCAGCTCGCCGTTTTTGTTGAGCTGGGGGTTGCGTTTGTAGAGCATGGCGCGGCTCAAGCTTTCACAGAAAAATTAAATTCACCGGATTCGGTTTTGGCCAGCGCCAGCGACTGGCTGGCGGGCAGTGCCACACGTGCCGCCGCAAAGTCGGCCTGCACCGGCAACTCGCGACCACCGCGGTCCACCAACACGGCCAGCTTGACGCTGGCGGGGCGGCCATAGTCAAACAACTCGTTGAGCACGGCCCGGATGGTGCGCCCGGTGTAGAGCACGTCGTCGAGCACGATCAGGTGCGCGCCGTTGATTTCAAACGGCAATTTGGTTTGACCGCCATCGGCCAGACCGCGTTGGGCAAAGTCATCGCGGTGCATGGCCGACGAGATGCTGCCCGCCTCGCCCTCTAAGCCCAGGTCTTTGTGCAAGCGCGAAGCCAGCCAAGCGCCACCCGAGGTGATGCCCACCAAACGGGTGCCTGGGGTGAGCATGCTGCGCACGCCTTTGAGCAGCTCGACGTACAAGCTCTCCGCGTCTAAAAAAAGGTTTCCACTCATGGGGCAATTTCCCGAAAAAATTGGTTCAAGATGATGCAAGCCGATGCCGCATCGGCGTCTTTGGCACCTTGGCTCAAAGCCTCGGTGGTGCTGTAGCGCTCATCCACCTCAAACACAGGCAGCTGAAAACGGCCATGCAACTGGCGGGCGAATTGGCGCGCTTTGGCGGTGTTGTCGTGCGCGGCACCATCGGGATGAAACGGCACCCCCACCACCAAGGCGTCAGGTTGCCACTCGGCAATGCGCTGGGCAATGGGTGCCCAGCGTGCGTTGCCTTCGGCGTTGACCGTGGCTTGGGGTTGGGCTTCGCGTAAGAACCGACTGCCGTAGGCCACACCGGTGCGCTTGATGCCGAAGTCGAACGCCAAAAAAGACTGCAAGCTGGCGGGCACATCCAGCGCGGGCAGGCTGCTCATGCGTGGCCAACCTCAGAAGACAACATCCACGAGGCCAAGCCCAACAAGCCCATGGCCCGTTCGTAGCGTTGCTCCAGTGGGGTGTCAAAAATCACTGCCAGGTCGGCGCCCACGGTGAGCCAGCTGTTTTCGGCCAACTCCGATTCGAGCTGGCCTTGACCCCAAGCGGAGTAGCCCAAAGAAACCAGGACCCGACGTGGGCCCGCGCCCGTCGACAAGGCTTCGAGCACATCCTTGGAAGTGGTCATCTCCAAACCCCCAGGAATCGTCATGGTCGAGGCATAGATGGATTCTTGGGTCTTGCTGGGCTGTGAGGCAGTCAAGGCAGCTTGCTCAGTGGCTTCGGGCGTGGCCAACATGGCCTCGTGCAACACAAACCCGCGTTCGGTGTGAACCGGTCCGCCTTGCAACACAGGCGCATCGAACAAGTCGGCGCGCATCAAAGGCAGATCGACTTTTTCGAACAAGGCTTTCATGCTCAAGTCACTGGCTTTGTTGATCACCAGTCCCAGTGCGCCCCGCTCGCTGTGCTCGCACAGATAGACCACGGTTTTGGCGAATGTGGCGTCCTCCAGCCCCGGCATGGCAATCAAAAAGTGATGCGTGAGGTTGGTAGGGGCAGAATCGGCGGTCATAGACCAATTTTAAGGGTGAACATGCCAAGCTCTTCCCGCCACACCACCCATGTCCCTGCGGGGCTGATGTGGTTTCGCCGTGACCTGCGCGCCTTTGACAACGCAGCGCTTTACCACGCGCTCAAAACCTGCCAACACGTGCACTGCGTCTTCGTGTTTGACCGTGCCATCTTGGACAGCTTGCCGCGCCAAGACAGGCGGGTGGAGTTCATCCGCGAGTCGCTGGTGACTTTGGACGCAGAACTGCGCGCTGTCGCAGGGGACGCCAAAGCCGGCTTGATCGTGCGCCACGCCTTGGCTGTGGACGACGTCCCTCAATTGGCCAAAGCCTTGGGCGTGCAAGAGGTGTTTGCCAACCACGACGACGAGCCCGAGGCCTTGGCGCGTGACGCCAAGGTGCGCGGCGCCTTGGCCAATGCGGGGATTGGTTTTCAGACCTACAAAGACCATGTGATTTTTGAGCGCAGCGAGGTGCTGACGCAAATGGGCAAGCCCTATGGGGTGTTCACCCCGTACAAAAACGCCTGGCTGCAAAAGGTCAACGACTATTACCTGCGCTCTTACCCGGTGGGCAAGTACGTCAAGGCCTTCGCCCCCAGACCCAAGGCCTACCAGGTGCCCGTTCCCACACTGGCCGAGTTGGGCTTTGAGCCGACCAACTTGAGCAGCTTGCATGTGCCCACCGGCAGCCCGGGTGGCTTGGCTTTGTTTGAAGATTTCTTTGACCGCATGGACCGCTACGACGAGACGCGCAACTTTCCGGCCGTCAAAGGGCCCAGCTACCTCGGTGTGCACCTGCGCTTTGGCACGGTGTCCATTCGCCAGTTGGCATCCACCGGCTACCAGCGCATGTTGGCGGGCTCCAAGGGGGCCGAGGTCTGGTTGTCTGAGTTGATTTGGCGCGATTTCTACCACCAGATCTTGCACCACCACCCACGGGTGGTGAACGCCTCGTTCAAGCCCGAGTACGACGCCATCAAGTGGGAGCACAACAAGCACGCCAAAGAACAGTTTGCCGCGTGGTGCGAAGGACGCACGGGCTACCCCTTGGTCGATGCAGCCATGGCACAGATCAACCAAACCGGCTACATGCACAACCGCTTGCGCATGGTGGTGGCCTGCTTTTTGGTGAAAGATTTGGGGATTGATTGGCGCTGGGGCGAGCGCTACTTTGCCCAGCACTTGAACGACTTTGACTTGGCCGCCAACAACGGCGGCTGGCAATGGGCCAGCTCCAGCGGATGTGACGCGCAACCTTACTTTCGCATCTTCAACCCCATCAGCCAAAGCGAGAAATTTGACCCCGAGGGCAAGTTCATTCGCCGCTACGTGCCGGCTCTTGCCAAACTCTCCAACGCAGCGATCCACGCCCCTTGGTTGGCAAAACCGATGGAACTGCAAGCGGCGGGCTTTCAACTGGGCAAAGACTACCCCGCGCCCATCGTGGACCATGCCGAGGCACGTGCCTTGACCCTGCAACGTTATGCCGTGGTGAAAAAAGAAAAATGAAGATCCAATCTGTGAACGACTTGCGCCGTGTGTATTCGGCCCCCGGCGAACGCGCCGTGAAAAAACAACTCACGCATTTGGACACACACATCCAGCGCTTCATTGCGCTGTCACCGTTTGTGGTGGTCTCCAGCAGCAGTGCCGCCCTGCAAATGGATGCATCTCCACGCGGTGGCGCACCAGGTTTTGTGAAAGTGGGCAACGACACCACGCTGTGGCTGCCCGATGCCTCAGGCAACAACCGGCTCGACACCTTGGAGAACATCATCGCGACCGGGCAAATTGGTTTGCTGTTTTTGATTCCGGGTGTGGACGAAACTTTGCGCGTGAATGGCCATGCCACGGTCAGTGCATCCCCCGCTTTGCTGGCCAAGTTTGCCGATGAGGCACGACCACCCACGACGGTGATTGAAGTGACGGTGCGCGAAGCCTATTTGCACTGCGCCAAAGCCATGATGCGTGCCAAGTTGTGGCAGGCCAGCAGCCAGGTGCCACGCTCGGTGCTGCCCAGCATGGGGCAAATGATCAAAGACCAAGCGGGATTAGAAGAGCCTGCGGAAACCCAAGAGGCCATGGTTCAACGCTACCAAAGCATGCTGTGAAGCTGACCGATCAGCGGCCCTGCTGTTGGGCGTTCAGAAACGGCGACCGGGCGAAAAGTAGAGGCTTAAAACTGAACCATTTCAAAGTCTTCTTTGCGGGCTGCGCACTCAGGGCAAGTCCAATTCATGGGCACTTGCTCCCAAGGCGTGCCAGGGGCAATGCCGTGGTCAGGCGCGCCGGCCTCTTCGTCGTAAATCCATCCACAAATCAGACACATCCAAGTTTTTGACACAGCATTTCTTTCGTCAACGCATAGAATGAAATGCATTGTATAGACGCACCATGACGCCAGATAAAACCCTCATCGCAACCGACGTCACGCTGTCCGACGAAATTGCAACCGCCCCGCCCTGTGTGTTGGTCTTCAATGCCAGCGACCCGTGTGGCGCAGGGGGTTTGAGCGCCGATGTGCTGGCCAGTGCCTCTGTGGGCGCACACGCCCTGCCCGTGGTGACCGGCGCCTACATGCGCGACACCGCAGAAATTTTTGACCATGTGGCTTTTGACGAAGAAGCCGTGGCCGAGCAAGCACGCAGCGTGTTGGAAGACGTCAGCGTGCAAGTGATCAAGGTCGGTTTTTGCGGCAACCCCGAAAACCTCAGCGCCATTGCCGAAATCACCACCGACTACGCCGAAGTGCCTGTGGTGGCCTACATGCCCAATTTGTCGTGGTGGGAAGACGAACACATCGACGCCTATCTGGATGCCTTTCGCGAGCTCATCTTGCCGCAGACCACCGTGCTGGTCGGCAACCACAACACCTTGTGGCGTTGGTTGCTGCCCGAGTGGAACCAAACACGCAGCCCCGGCCCGCGTGACTTGGCGCGCGCTGCTGCCGACGTGGGCGTGCCCTATGTGCTGGTGACAGGCATCAACCATCCCGATCAACAGGTGGAGAACGCCTTGGCCACGGCACACACCGTGATGGTGAGCGAACGCTTTGAGCGCTTTGACGCGGTATTCTCTGGGGCGGGAGACACGTTGAGCATCACCCTGGCAGCCTTGCTGGCCTCTGGCACCGACCTAGAGGCTGCGACCCACGAAGCGCTGAACTTTCTCGACCAAAGCCTCAACAGCGGCTTTCGACCTGGCATGGGCCACCTGCTGCCAGACCGCTTGTTTTGGGCCGAGGCCGAGGACGAAGACACCGATGAGGGCGACGAAAGCCCACCCACTGCAGAAGATTTTTCATTGCCCCGTTTTGAAACCAAACACTGAAACTGACCATGACCGACCTCAACCAAGAACTGTTTGAACGTGCTGCCCGTGTGATTCCTGGCGGCGTGAACTCGCCTGTGCGCGCCTTTCGCGCCGTGGGCGGCACCCCCCGTTTTGTGCAACGGGCACAAGGCGCTTATTTTTGGGATGCCAACGGAAAAAAATACATCGACTACATCGGCTCTTGGGGCCCGATGATCTTGGGCCACGGCAATGCTGCGGTGCTCGAAGCTGTGCAAAAAGCTGCCTTAGACGGCTTTTCGTTTGGCGCACCGACCGAGCGTGAAATTGAACTGGCAGAAGCCATCCTCGCGCACGTCCCTTCCATGGAGATGGTGCGTTTGGTCAGCTCTGGCACCGAAGCGGGCATGAGTGCGTTGCGTCTGGCACGCGGCGCAACCGGGCGCAGCAAGATCATCAAGTTCGAAGGTTGTTACCACGGACATGCCGATGCCTTGTTGGTCAAAGCAGGCTCTGGCTTGGCCACTTTTGGCAACCCCACCAGCGCCGGTGTGCCGCCCGAAGTGGTGCAGCACACGCTGGTGCTCGAGTACAACAACATTCCCCAACTGGAAGAGGCGTTTGCTTTGCACGGCAAAGAGCTGGCGTGTTTGATGATCGAACCTATCGCTGGCAACATGAACTTTGTGCGTGCCTCGGTGCCTTTCATGCAACGCTGCCGCGAGTTGTGCTCGCAATACGGCGCCCTGTTGGTGTTTGACGAAGTCATGACCGGTTTTCGCGTCGCCTTGGGCAGCGCCCAAAGCGTCTACGCCAAGAGCATTCCGGGCTTCAAGCCCGACATCACGGTGTTGGGTAAGGTCATTGGCGGGGGCATGCCCCTCGCGGCGTTTGGCGGCCCGCGCGCCATCATGGAGCAACTCGCCCCCACTGGCCCGGTCTACCAAGCAGGTACTTTGAGTGGCAACCCCGTGGCCACGGCCTGCGGTTTGGCCACGCTCAAAGAAATTTCCAAGCCTGGTTTTTGGGATGGTTTAAGCGCACGCACACGCAGCTTGGTCGATGGTTTGAGTGCGGCTGCCGCACAAGCCGGCGTGCCCTTCAGCGCCGACTGCGAAGGCGGCATGTTTGGCTTTTTCTTGTTGCCTGAATTGCCACACAACTACGCCAAGGTGATGACCAGCGACAGCCCAAAGTTCAACCGACTGTTTCATGGCTTGCTGGACCAAGGCGTCTACATCGCACCCGCGCTGTACGAGGCAGGCTTTGTCAGCGCAGCGCACAGCGAGGCAGACATTGCCGCCACGGTTGACGCAGCGGCTGCCGTGTTCAAACAACTATGAGGCGCAGCCCAGCCCATGTGCTGAGCGTGCTGGCCATGGCCTTGTGCGCCAGTGCATCGGCACCAGCGCTTGACCTGGACCTGCGCAAAGCTTGGATCAACCCCGGCTTTTACTCTTACCACCTGCAGCGCGACAAAGACCTCAACAACGTCAACACTGGCTTGGGGTTTGAGCTGCCGCTCACCGACACCTACTCATTGACGGCAGGTGTGTTTGACAACAGCGACCGCGCCACCTCGCACTATGTGGGCCTGTATGCCATGCCCTACCGCTTGGGGCCCTTCAAGGCGGGCGTGGTGATGGGTGCCTTCAATGGCTACCCCAAGGCCTTTGATGGGGGCTGGTTTCCAGCGGTCATTCCTGTGGTCAGCATGGAAGGTCGGCAGCTGGGGCTCAACGTCAGTTTCGTGCCCACGGTGGGTGACAAACTGCACGGCGCTGTCACGTTTCAATTGAAGTACCGATTCACCGATTAAAGCGCTCATCGCAGACAGTCCGCTGCCATCGCCCAAGTTCTGGCGCCTTGGAGACAGGGGCAGCTAAGGTTTACGAGGATGGTCAGCGGCCACTTCATGGCATACATTGCACAGCAATCACAGCCATGGAGTACCGATGACAACTGCTTCTTTCAAACCAATCACCTCTTTGTTGGGCACAGCTCTGAGTCTGTTGCTGGGCCTGCAGCTGCTCAGCACGCCTGCCCAAGCGGCCCCATCGGGGACCCCCATCAAAGTCGGTGGCACCTTGGCCATGACAGGCCCTTTGTCTGCCACCGCCATGGTGCACAAGTTGGTGGGTGAAATCTACGTGGAAGAACTCAACAAAAAGAATGGTTTGCTGGGTCGTCCTGTGGAATGGATTTTGAAAGACGACCAATCCAAGCCCGACTTGGCCCGCACCTTGTATGAGCAAATTGTCACCGTGGACAAAGCCGATTTGTTGATTGGCCCGTATGCCACTGCCAACATTTTGTCGGCCATGGGCGTGGCGCAACGCTACAACAAAGTGCTGATTCACCACACCTTTGGTATCCCAAGCCTGGCCAAGTACGACATGCAGTTTCCCACCTGGGCCACCGGTGTTGACCCCGCCACCACAGGCCCCAACCTGGTGTTCGACGCATTGGCTGCTGGCCCTAAGCCACCCAAGACCATCGCCATCGTGACGTCTAAATTCCCCTCGGTTCATTTCATGTCGGTGGGTGCGCGTGAGGTTGCCAAGAAGCGTGGCTTGACCGAAGTGCTCTACCTCGAATGGGAATTTGGCAACCGCGACTTCGGCGCCATTGCCAGCCGTTTGAAAGAAGCCAAACCCGACTTCATTTGGGGCGGCGTGATTGCCTTGGAAGGCATTTTGTTGCTGGATGCCATGAAGAAGATCGATTACCCCGCACCGCAAATGTTCCACTTCTTGCCCTCACCCGGCCCGATGCTGAAGTCACCCGACGCCAAAAATGCCTTGGCCATGACCATCTTTGAACAGCATGCCCCCATGACCAGCAACACCGGGGCTGCCGAGTTCGCCAAGATTTTCAATGAGCGCGCTGCCAAAGCCGGGTTGCCCGACACGTTTGTGGACACCCAAGCCGCTGCCTCGTTTGCCGCCTGGCAAGTGCTGGAAGCAGCGGTCACCGCCACCAAGAGTTTGGACGACCGCACCTTGGCGATTTGGTTGAAAAAGAACACCGTCAACACCATCGAAGGCCCCATGCGCTTTGATGGCGTGAACAACTATGGCGATGACGTCAGCAAGATCAAACAAGTGCAAAACGGCGAATGGGTGGTGGTGTGGCCCAAGGCCTATGCCAAGCCTGGCGTGAAGATGCAGCTTCCTTGAGGCCAGAGCACTGAATGCAATTCCCTAGTTTTGAGTTACTCGGACAGTCTTTGCTGTCCGGCCTGTTCATCGGTGGCTTGTACGGTTTGTTGGGTCTGGGTTTGAGCTTGTCCTGGGGCATGCTCAAACAAATCAACCTGGCACACTTTGCCTTGTCTTTCTTTGGCGCCTACCTGACCTACCAGTTGTCGGTGAGTTTTGGCATCGACCCCTTGGTGACCTTGGTCATCATTGCACCGGGCTTCTTTGTGGTCGGCATGGCCATGCACTGGGTGTTTGCCCGCTTCAAAGTCACGCCCTTCAACTCGCTGTTGGTGACCTTTGGCATCACGGTGGTGATTGAAAGCGTGATTCAGTGGGTCTGGACCGCCGACTACCGCAAGCTGGAGTCGCATTACGCGGACATCAAGTTCAAAGTGGGTCTGATGTACATCCCCTTGCCCGAGTTGTTGACCTTGTTGATTTCGGTCGCACTGGCGCTGGCTACGTGGGCGGTGCTGCGCTACACGTCTGTGGGCAAAGCCATGCGCGCCATGTCGGAGAACCCCAAGATGGCAGCGGCGTTTGGTGTCAACGAACCCATGCTCGCACTCTTGCTGTCTGGCGCTGCCTCGGCCTTTGCCGGCGTGGCAGGCGCTTGCTTGGCACTGAGCTTCACCTTGGCTCCCTCGCAAATTTATGCCTGGGTTGGCGTGGTGTTTTCTGCCGTGATGATTGGCGGCTTGGGCAACCCCTTGGGGCCCTTGGTAGCTGGCATTGTGATTGGCATGTCTGAGGCGGCCACCATGGCCATCACCGCGCCCGCCTGGGCGCCGTTGGTGTCCTTCTCTTTGTTGATCTTGGTGCTCTTGTTGCGTCCCGGAAAGATTTGAATGAACAAGCGGCTGATCTGGACTTTTGTGCTGGTGGGTTTGGGGTTGGCGGCCTTGCCGTTGCTCAAACTGCCGGCTTTTTATGAATCGTTTTTGTACCTGATTTTTCACTGGGTGATCTTGGCCACCTCGTGGAATATTTTGTCGGGCTACTCGGGCTATTTTTCGTTTGGCCACGGCGCCTTCTTTGGCTTGGGCATCTACACCACGGCGGTGTTGAGCGGCAAATTTGACTGGCCGTTCCTTTACACCTTGCCGTTTGCGGCGCTGGTGCCTGCACTGTTTGGTGTGGGCTTGGGCGCGGTGGTGTTTCGGTTGCGGCGCTTGCGCGGCGAGCTGTTTGGCTTGCTCACTCTGGCCGTGACTTTTGTGTTGGCGACCATCATCTTGAACACCCCCATCGACGGCGGTCCCGGTGTGTACTTGTCGGCTGTGCCAGTGCCAGAGATTGGCCCTTCGCCGTCTGCCACCTTCTACCTGCTGGCGTTGGCCTTGATGATGGCCACGCTGTGGATCGCTTGCTATGTGTACTACGCCCGGTTGGGCTCGGGCCTGTTTGCCATCCACGACGACGAAGACGTGGCGGAAGTGCAAGGCATTCCCACCCTGCGCTACAAGTTGTTGGCCCTCGGTCTGTCGTGCTCGTTGGCGGGTGTGGCTGGCGGCATCCACGCCATCTTCTTGTCTTACGTGACCGCGGGTGAAGTGTTCAACATCTTGGTGCCCCTCAACGTGGTGCTGATGAGCGTGTTGGGCGGTTCTCGCCACTGGTTTGGTCCGGCCGTGGGTGCTGCGGTGATCACGGCGCTGCTGTATGCCTTCACGGCGGGCGACTACGCCATCTTGGGTCGTGGTGCCATTGGTGTGATTTTGATCGCGGTGATTTTGTTCATGCCCGATGGCATCTTGGGCCAAATCTTGAAGCGTTTCAAACGTGACCGCAAACCTGAAGCTTTGCCTGTGCCCGTGGCCCCCTCCGTGATTGAGGTGCGCGGCGCGGCCGGCGATGACTTGTTGCGCATCGAAGGCGTGTGCAAATCGTTCAGCGGTGTGCACGCCCTGTCAGACGTCAGCTTGACCGTCAAGCGTGGTGAAATTCTGGGTCTGGTAGGCCCCAATGGTTCGGGCAAGTCCACCATGGTCAACGTGATCAGTGGCCTGTTCAAACCCGAGGCAGGCCGCGTGGTGTTTCAAGGCGAAGACCTGATCCCCCTGCCCTCTTACCGTGCCGCCCATGCCGGCATTGCACGCACCTACCAAATTCCGCGCCCCTTCGCCAACCTCACGGTGCTTGAGAACGCGACCTTGGCAGGCATGTTTGGCGGACCCCAGCTGCCACGCAAAGCGGCCGCCGCGCAAGCCATGTATTGGTTGGAGTTTGTCGGCCTGGCTGACCGTGCCAATGCCCTGCCATCTGCGCTCAATTTGCATCAACGCAAATTTTTGGAGCTGGCGCGTGCTTTGTCGTCATCGCCGCGCTTGGTGTTGCTTGACGAGGTGTTGGCGGGCTTGACACCCTCTGAAATCAACCACGCCATCAGCCTGGTGCGTGAAATTCGCGCGCGCGGCTCCACCATCATCTTCATTGAACACAACATGCGTGCGGTGGTCGAGCTGTGCGATCGGCTGATCGTGCTCAACCAAGGCCAGGTGATTGGCAGCGGCCTGCCGCGTGAAGTGATGGAGCAGCCTGCCGTGGTGAACGCTTACCTGGGAACCGCCCATGCTTGAGACACAACCCATCCTCCAAGCCGAGGCACTGCATGTGTCGTATGGCGATGCGCCCGCTCTGTGGGGCGTGGATTTTCATGTCAACGAGGGCGAGTTGGTCTCCATCGTCGGCCCCAACGGGGCGGGCAAAACCACGCTGATGAACACCGTCATGCGCCTGCAACCCGTGCGCTCGGGCAAGCTGGTGTTTCGCGGCGAAGACGTCACCGGTTTGACGGCCAGCCAAATGTGCAACCGCGATGTGTCGATCGTGCCCGAGGGCCGTTTGCTGTTTGGCGGCATGACAGTTGAAGAAAACCTCGACATGGGCTGCTACCGCGCGTTTGCCCGTCCCTTGCGCGCAGATACCTTGGCGCGGGTGTACGACATGTTCCCCATCCTCAAAGAACGTCGCACCCAACTGGCGGGCACTTTGTCGGGCGGACAACAACAGATGGTGGCCTTTGGCCGTGCGCTGATGGCGCATCCGAAGTTGCTGCTGATCGATGAGCCCTCGCTGGGCTTGTCGCCGCTGGTGGTGCAACAGGTGTTTGCAGCGATTGCAGAAATTCATCGCAGCGGTGTGTCGATTTTGTTGATCGAACAAAACGCGGTGCTGGCCTTGAACGTTGCGCAACGGGCCTATGTGCTTGAAGGCGGACGCATTGTCAGCACCGGAGATCCCAAGGTGCTGATGACCCAGCCCCACATTCGTCAAGCTTATTTGGGTGAGAGCGCATAAACCACGAAGGAGAGTTCTATGTCGTACGGCAAAGTGAGTGATCTGGCCTTTGGCCGATTGCAGTCCCCCAGCCTGGATGAGGCTGAAGAATTTTTGACCCGCTTTGGCATGCATCGCGCCGAGCGCACCAAAGACGCGTTGTACATGCGCGGGACAGACACCAACCACCATCTGCATGTGACGCACTTGGGGCCCTCCAAATTCATTGGCTTGTCGTTTTTGGTCGACAACCTCGATGAGCTGAAGCGGTTCACCAAGATTGAGGGCGCCACCGGCATTGAGCATGTGGACGAACCCGGTGGTGGCCAACGCGTGCGCTTGACCGATCCCTTGGGCTATCAGATCGAGCTGATTTGCGGCATGCAGCAACTCGATGCGCTGCCGGTGCGCAAAGCCATCCTCAACACGGGTGACAACAAATACAACCGGGCCGGCCAACTGATGCGCTTGCCAGCTGGCCCCTCGCATGTCAAACGTGCGGCCCACGCGGTGCTGATGACGCCGAACGCCAATTCAAAAATCCAGTGGTACCGCGACGTGCTGGGTTTGGTCTGCTCCGACGAGGTCTATGCAGGCAGCAAAGACAACATCATTGCCTCGTTCAACCGCATTGACAAAGGCGAAACCTATGTCGACCACCACATCTTTTTGTTGATCGATGGCCCCACCACCGGCCTCAACCATCTGTCGTTTGAAGCGCAAGACATCGACGACATCATGCTGGGCCACCAGCACCTGGTCAAAGCCGAGAAATACGAACACGTGTGGGGCATTGGCCGCCACGTGCTGGGCAGCCAGGTGTATGACTACTGGAAAGACCCCTGGGGTCGGGTCCACGAGCACTGGACCGACAGCGATGTGCTCAACAACAGCCACCCCACCCAAATCCATGCCGCCGAGGATGGTTTGAACTCGCAATGGGGCGAGGCCGTGCCACACGCCTTCATCACCCACGCGATTCCCTGAGTTTTTTGGATTTCCCTACGCAAAGGATTGCCCATGTTCAAGCCACAGACTTCTTGCACGCACGCCGCTTGGTCGTGCCTGAGCTGCCAGCCAACCCGCGCTGACGCGCCTGCGGCTGACCGTCGCCAACTGCTCAAAGGCCTGGGAGGCTTGGGGCTGTTTGGCTCCTTGGGCTTGTCCGGCGCGCCAGTGGCGGCGCAAAGTGGCGTGGGCTTGATCGACACCCACCACCACTTCTATCCACCGGCCTATCAAAAAGCTTGGTTTGACTGGGAAGACAAACGCAACATCCCCCATTTTTCGCAGCAAGAGAAGTGGACCCGCGAAGGTGCCGTAGCCGACATGGACAAAGCGGGCGTGAAAAAAGCCATGCTCTCCATGGCCTCTACACCCGGTGTGTGGTTTGACTTGCCCGTGCCTGAAATCAACCAGATGGTGCGCACCGTCAATGACTACGGCGCACAAATGGTGAAAGACTTCCCAGGTCGCTTTGGCTTGTTTGCCGCCCTCACCATGGTGGACGTGGAGAGCACGCTGAAAGAAATTGCCTATGTGTTTGACGTGCTCAAAGCCGATGGCGTGGGCATTCAAACCAACTACGGCGACAAATGGCCAGGCCACCCCGACTTTGCGCCCATCTTCCAAGAACTCAACCGCCGCAAAGCCTTGGTGTATTTCCACCCCTTGGCCGCCAATTGCTGCGCACGCTTGAACACCGGCACCTACCCCGCGGTGATTGAGGTGCCCCACGACACCACACGCGCCGTGGTCAACCTGCTGCTCAGCGGCAGCTTTGTGAAGTTCCGTGACATTCAGTGGTTGTTCTCGCACGGCGGCGGCACCATCCCGATGTTGGCGGGGCGCATCAACTTCTTCCACCGCAATGCCAAGAACATTGCCGATGTGGCCCCCAACGGCATCGAGGCCGAACTCAAGCGCTTGTACTACGACACGGCCAACGCCACCCACCCATCGTCGATGGCGAGTTTGCTCAAACTCGTGCCCTCGTCCCAAGTGGTGTACGGCAGCGACTACCCCTATGTGCCGATGGATACCCAGGCCACTGCGCTGACACAACTGGGCTTAGAGCCCAAAGTGCTGCAAGAGATTCAGCACCTCAACGCCGAGCGCTTGCTCAAGCGGCCTTGAAGCTGCTGTGAATCGGTTGGCGTGTCATCGGTCAGCTTCAAGCGTCAGGCCGGTGAACAGCGCCAACTAGAATGGGGGAACCCACACACAGCCCATCGGCTGTGACTGGCGAGCACCCACGCAAGCAGCACGCCTTGCGTGCCAGGTGTGGTCTATCAAGAAGTCCCCATGAAAAAAACATTCCAACTCCATGTGGAAGGCAAGCACCCTGAGCGCTTGCTGGAAGCCATCAAGCACGAGATTCGCAAATACATCAAACGCGAGCGTCGCCGTGACTTGCCCGAGGGTGTGGATTTTTGGGACTTTGATTGCAAATTTGGCACGGCCCTAGAAACGGCTGAAGTGGTGCACCTTAACGACATCACCGTGCGCATGGACGAAATGGCCCTGGCCCAAGGCGCGCAATGCTATGTGGAAATCTTGGCCAAACACGGGGTGCGCAAGCCGCGCGCAGTGGGCGATGAAGCGCCCCCCCACACGCCCCACGAAGAAGACAACGACTGAGGCTTGGTTGCAAGCCTTGGGGCTTGGCACGCGGCCCTGCTGTGAAGCTTGTGCCGTGCCCAACAGCTCAGCCGTTGTACTTACGCCTGCGAAGCACCGGCCTGCTTGGCTGCTGCTGCCCTGAGCTTGTCTTTCTTGCTCGGACGTTTGCCTTTGATGCCCCCGTTGCCATCGATCAACACAGGCACGGGCACAGGTGCATCGGTAGGTTCAAAGCCTTCGATGCGTTCGAGCGGCAATTGAATGCGCTCTCGTTTTTGAATCAGCTGCCAATGCGCCAACGATGACGCAGTGACAAAACTCACCGCCTCGCCACGGGCCCCGGCACGGCCGGTGCGGCCAATGCGGTGGGTGTAGTCGGTGGCGGAGCGCGGCAAGTCGTAGTTCAGCACCACAGGCATGTTGGCAATGTCGATCCCGCGAGATGCGAGGTCGGTGGTGACCAGCACCTCCCAACGTTCTTCTTTGAATTCAGCCAACACCTCTTGGCGTGCGCCTTGGCTCATCTCGCCATGCAAGGCCGTGGCAAACACGCTCGATTGGTAAAGCTTGTTGGCCACGTGCTCACACGCATAGCGTGTGGCCACAAACACCAGCACGCGTTTCCAGCTGTGCTGCTTGATGAGATGACGCAGCAAGGGCGTGCGTTTGTTGTCGTCCACCGCGATGGCACGTTGCGCGATGTCGGGCGCGTGTTCTTCGGTGCTGGCGATGGTGATGCGCGCAGGCTGCTGCAACAAAGCCTCCGCCAAGCGTTGCACCTCGGGCGCAAAGGTGGCCGAGAACAACAGGTTTTGTCGCTGGGAAGGCAGCAGTGCCAACACGCGGTTGAGTTCTTCTGCAAAGCCCAGATCGAGCAAGCGGTCGGCTTCGTCCAAAACCAGGTGCTGCACTTGCCCCAAGTGCAACGCGTTGTGGTCCACCAGGTCGAGCAAACGCCCGGGGGTGGCCACCACCACATCGGCACCGCTGCGCAAGCTCATCATTTGCGGATTGATCGAGACGCCCCCAAACACCGTGCCCACTTTGATGGACTGCGTGAGGGGCCGCGCCACATCACGCAGCACCTCGCTGACTTGCGTGGCCAACTCGCGTGTGGGCACCAGGACCAACACTTGGGTGATGCGTTTTTTGGGGGCTTCATCACGCGACGCAGCCGTGGACATCAACAGTTGCAAAACGGGCAGCACATAGGCCAATGTTTTGCCAGAGCCTGTTTGGGCTTGGGCCAACACATCGCGGCCTTGCAGCACCATTGGAATGGCTTCGGCTTGGATGGGGGTGGGCTGGTCAAAGCCCTGTGTCGCTGCGACTTGGCACAACGCAGCATTCAGACCGAGTGGTTCAAAGTTCACTTGCTGCGATCAATGGCGGAAGTGCCGCACGCCGCTGAACACCATGGTCACGCCACGTTCGTTGGCCGCGTCGATCACCTCTTGGTCGCGCATGGAGCCACCGGGCTGGATGACGCAGGTGGCACCTGCATCCACCACCACATCAAGGCCATCGCGGAACGGGAAGAAAGCGTCACTCGCCACGGCCGTGCCCTTGAGCGACAAGCCGGCATGCTCTGCCTTGATGCTGGCAATGCGGGCTGAATCGAGGCGGCTCATTTGGCCTGCACCCACGCCCATGGTCATGCCATTGGCACAGAACACGATGGCGTTGCTCTTGACGTATTTGCCCACCTTCCAGGCAAACAACAAGTCTTGCAGCTGCTGGGGGGTGGGCTGAAGTTTTGTCACCACTCTCAGGTCACTCAAGGCCAACTCGTGGTTGTCGGCGCTTTGGATCAGCAAGCCTGAGCCCACGCGTTTGATGTCTTGCGTGTTGCGGCCTGCATCGGTGCCTGTCAAGGCGATTTCCAACACGCGCACATTGGCCTTGGTTTTGAAAATCTCCAAGGCTTCCGGGCTGTAGCCCGGCGCCATCAGCACTTCAACAAACTGTTTACTCACGGCTTCAGCCGCTGCTTTGTCCACCGGACGGTTGAAGGCGATGATGCCGCCAAACGCAGACGTGGGGTCGGTTTGGAAGGCTTTGCTGTAAGCCTCCAAGGCATCTTTGCCCACAGCCACGCCGCAGGGATTGGCGTGCTTGACGATCACGCAGGCTGCGCTTTGTGAAGGGTCGGCGTGGGCGCCCGTGTCGAAGCTCTTCACACATTCCCAAGCCGCATCGGCATCGGCAATGTTGTTGTAGCTCAGCTCTTTGCCTTGCAGCTGTTTGGCTGTGACCAAGGAGCCCGCTGCAGGATGCAAGTCACGGTAGAAGGCTGCGGTTTGGTGTGGGTTCTCGCCGTAGCGCAGGTCTTGCAGTTTGACGAATTGGCTGTTGCTTTGAGCGGGGAACGCATTGCGCTCGGGGACGCTGGCACCCTCTTGGAAATTGATGCTGGAGAGGTAGTTGCTGATGGCCCCGTCGTAGTTGCTGATGCGGTTGAACGCGGCCACCGACAAGGCAAAGCGTGTGGCGTCTGACAACTTCTTCGAGGCTTTCAGCTCGGCCAACACCGCCGGGTATTGCGATGCGTCGGTCAACACCGCCACGTCTTTCCAGTTTTTGGCGGCAGAACGCACCATGGCGGGCCCACCGATGTCGATGTTTTCAATCGCATCTTCCAAGGTGCAACCGGGTTGGGCCACGGTGGCTTCAAACGGGTAGAGGTTGACCACCAACAAGTCGATGGTGTCGATGTGGTGTGCCTTCAAAGCCGCCATGTGCTCGGGCGTGTCGCGGCGCGCCAGCAAACCACCGTGTACTTTGGGGTGCAGGGTTTTGACACGACCGTCCAGCATCTCTGGAAAGCCGGTGACTTCGGCCACTTCGGTGACTGGCAAGCCTTGTTCAGCCAACAGCTTGGCGGTGCCCCCAGTGGAGATCAGGCCAATGCCCAAATCGTGCAAGGCACGTGCGAGGTCGACGATGCCGGTTTTGTCTGAAACGGAGATGAGTGCTTGCATGAAAGGGCTTATTTGAGAAGTTTGTGATCGAGGAGTTTTTTACGCAGCGTGTTGCGGTTCAGGCCCAGCCATTCGGCGGCACGCGATTGGTTGTGCTCGGCGTGGTGCATCACCACCTCTAGCAAGGGCTTTTCCATCACCCGCACCATCATGTCGTGCAGGTTGTCGGGCTCGGTGCCACGCAAGTCGGCGAAGTAGGTTTCGAGGCTGGTACGCACCACCTCTTCGATGTGTTTTTTGCTCATGCAATGCTTTCTAACAAGGGCAAAGTGTCAGCCTCGACTTGAGGCAAACGCTCATGTCGCTCGGCCAAATCATCCAAAAAATGGGCCACAGCGCGCTGCTGGGACGCGCTGTCTTCCAAGCTGTTCATGTGGTCGCGAAACGCCTCGCCACCGGGCAAGCTGCGCAGGTACCACGCGATGTGTTTGCGTGCGGTGCGCACGCCGGTGTACTCGCCATACAAGGCGTAATGTTCATCCAGATGCGCCAACAACAAGCGACGCACTTCGGCCACCAAGGGCGACGCCAAGTGCTCACCCGTCGCCAAGTAGTGCGCAATTTCGCGAAATATCCAAGGGCGCCCTTGGGCGGCGCGGCCCACCATCAAGGCATCCGCACCCGTGAGTCGCAGCACCTCTTGCGCCTTCTCGGGCGAGTCGATGTCACCATTGGCCACCACCGGCACTTTCACCGCTTGCTTGACTGCGGCAATGGTGTCGTACTCGGCCAACCCCTTGTAGCCTTGCTCGCGGGTGCGCCCGTGCACGGTGAGCATCTGCACGCCCGCACGTTCTGCGGCGCGCGCCAGGTTGACGGCGTTCTTGTGTTGTTGGCACCACCCGGTGCGCATCTTCAAGGTCACGGGCACGCCATGGGGAAGTGCCGCAGCCACCACCGCCTCGACGATGGACAGCGCCAACGGCTCGTCTTGCATCAAGGCCGAGCCCGCCCACTTGTTGCACACCTTCTTGGCCGGGCAACCCATGTTGATGTCAATGATTTGTGCCCCGCGCTCGATGTTATAGATGGCAGCCTCGGCCATCATGGCGGCATCGGTGCCTGCAATTTGCACGGCAATCGGACCGCTCTCTCCGGTGTGGTCAGCACGGCGAGAGGTTTTGAGGGTCTTCCACAGGTCTTTGCGCGAGGTGACCATCTCACTGACGGCATAACCCGCCCCCAACTGTTTGCACAACATGCGAAAAGGCCGATCGGTGACGCCCGCCATCGGCGCGACAAACAAATTGTTTGCCAAGTGGTATGGGCCGATGTGCATGTGAGGAGAGGGGGAAGAAAGGGGGGATTGCCGAAAAAGGAGGCACGATTGTAGCTGCCCGAAATTTCAGCAACTGAAAGCTTAGCGTCAATTTTCATCAGGGTTTATCAGGCTTGCAGGGCTCTATACACTCGAAGCGATGGAAGTTTGGATGCACTCTTTGTTGGCCGCCTTGGCCCTGCCCGAATTCGGCTTGAGCACCGTCTTTGTGGTTTGCTTGGTATCGGCCACCTTGTTGCCCTTGGGTTCAGAACCCGTGGTGTTTGGCTTGGTCAAGCTCAACCCCGATTTGTTTTGGCCCGCCGTGCTGGTGGCCACCGCAGGCAACACGATAGGTGGCTGCATCAGTTGGTGGATGGGGCATGGCGCGCACCAAGTACGCAACAAGCTCAAGCATGACAGCACTTCCAGCAACGACGCACGCGCCTTGCGTTGGCTACACAAGCTGGGCCCCAAAGCCTGCTTGCTGAGTTGGCTGCCCGGCGTGGGCGACCCGCTGTGTGCCGTGGCCGGCTGGTTGCGCCTGCCGTTTTGGCCATGCGTGGGCTACATGGCCATCGGCAAGTTTGTGCGTTACTTGGTGATGACCGGTGGGCTGCTGTGGGTGTTTCCGCAGCATTGGGCGCTAGGCTAAAAACACGCCTCCGGCATATACTTTGGTATCTACCATTTCCAATGGAGGTCCACCATGTCCCAAACCGCCAAACTTTTTGTCAATGGCCGCAGTCAAGCGGTGAGGCTGCCAGCCGCCTATAGGTTTGACACCCCCGAAGTCTTCATTCGCAAAGACCCAGTGACGGGGGATGTCATCCTCTCGCGCCGCCCTGAGAATTGGAGCGGCTTTTTGGCAGCCACAAAAAACGTCCAAGTGCCAAAGGATTTTCTAAGCAAAGCTGAGCGGCTGACACAAGGCCACAGCGGTACACCAGAGCGCGACCCATTTGAATCTATGTCAGAAAACCTAGGTCATTGAGCCAACGTATGACAGCGCTTTATTTGTTAGACACCAACACGGTCAGTCACCTCATCAAACGCCACCCGCAAGTCACGCAACGCTTGTTGGCCGTCCCCATGCACATGATTTGCATATCAGCCATCACGGCGGGTGAGCTGGCGTTTGGTCTGGCAAAACACCCTCAAGCTTTGGCACTGAAGGCGGCCGTGGACGAGTTTTTACTTCGTGTGGAAGTACTGCCATGGGACGAAGCCGTGTCACAAACCTACGGCACGCTGCGCGCGCAATTGCAAAGTCAAGGCAAGCCCCTGGCTGCGCTGGATATGCAAATTGCGGCGCATGCCTTGCATCTCAAAGCAACATTGGTGAGCAGTGACAGGGCTTTTGCTCAAGTCACTGATCTGTTGATGGAAGACTGGACGAGTCACAAATAACCTTTCCCTTATTTGCTCTTTAACAATCATTTGCACCTATCAGGGAGTCTTCTTGACCACGTCACCAACCAAACTATCGCGTGCCTTTTATGGGGCAAGCATTGCCGACTTCATTCATTCGGAACGCAACTCGGTGCTTGGTCGCATTGCTGAAAATAGTGGCTTCTCCATCGAAACAACGCAACGAGATGCGTGGCGCTCGCAAATCACCATTCTTCAACACGAGCTTTTGTCATTCACTGGCAGAGGTTGGGTGTTCTTTGAGTTTTCTGTTCCCCGACTTGGCAAACGCATTGACGTTTTAGCTTTGATCGATCACGTCATTTTTGTGATCGAGTTCAAAGTCGGTGAGAGTATTTTCAATCGCTCTGCAATTGATCAAGTGTGGGACTATGCACTCGATCTGAAGAACTTTCATGAAACGAGCCACCACTGCATGATCGCGCCGCTGTTGGTTGCGACAAATACCCTGAACGTGAATGGCGTTGTGTCTACAAGCCACCACAACGATGGCGTTCTTGAGCCAATCAACACATCGCCTGAGTTTTTAAAAGACACGATCAACACAGTTTTACAACTTAGCACAGGAGTTGGAATTGACGCATCGGTATGGGAGAGTGGACGCTACCGCCCTACACCCACAATCATCGAAGCCGCTTCAGCGCTCTACGGCAACCATTCGGTGGCCGAGCTGTCACGCAGCGAAGCTGGGGAAAAGAATTTGGCCAAAACGTCTGTGGCAATTGGTCATCTCATTACTGAAGCTCAAGCCAATCGTAAAAAAGCCATTTGTTTTGTAACAGGCGTTCCCGGCGCGGGAAAAACATTGGTTGGGTTAGATGTCGCTACCAAGCACATGGACGCTGAAAGTGATTTGCACAGTGTTTACCTGTCCGGCAATGGGCCACTGGTTTCTATTTTGAGAGAAGCTTTGACCCGAGACGAGGTGGCTCGCAAGAAAGTGATTGGTCAAAAGCTTCGCAAAGGGGAAGCGCGCAAAGCAGTAGATGCATTTATCCAAAACGTGCATCATTTTCGCGATGCCTACCTCTCCGATGAACAACCGCCAGTAGACCATGTGGTTATTTTTGACGAAGCACAACGCGCATGGACCTTGGAACAAACCACACAATTCATGGCTAGGAAAAAGGGACAACCGGACTTCAACCGTTCTGAGCCTGATTTTTTGATTTCATGCTTAGATCGTCACCCAGACTGGTCAGTCGTGGTGTGCCTTGTGGGCGGCGGTCAAGAAATCAACACGGGGGAGGCCGGCATAGGTGAATGGCTGCGCGCGATCAATGATCATTATCCCGACTGGGAAGTTCATATTTCTCCACATCTGCAAGACTCTGAATATGGCGCCGAGGACACACTTGAGATATTGAAAGACAGGGAGAACATCCACTTCAATGAAGATCTGCACCTTGCTGTTTCCATGCGCTCATTTCGGGCTGAGCATGTTTCAACTTTTGTGAAGCATCTCCTGGATCGTCAGCATGAAAATGCACGCGCTGTTTTCCAACAAGTGCAGCCGCGTTATCCAATCGTTATCACACGAGACTTAAACAAAGCAAAACGTTGGCTAAGAGAGAAAGCGCGAGGTACAGAGCGGTTTGGCATGGTGGTGTCTTCACAAGCGCAACGTTTGAAACCACATGCCATCGATGTCAGGTCTCCGATGGACCCCATTCATTGGTTCTTGGACGACAAAGACGATATCCGCTCGTCCTACTACCTTGAAGATGTTGCTACCGAATTTCACGTTCAAGGACTAGAACTTGACTGGGCTTGTGTTGTTTGGGATGCCGACTTGCGCTTTGGTGAAGAGGACTGGGAGTACCGCTCATTCGTCGGAAGCAAATGGCAAAAGATTCACCTCGCACACAGACAGATGTATTTAAAGAATGCTTATCGCGTATTGCTTACGCGTGCACGACAGGGAATGGTGATCGTCGTCCCTCATGGGGATCTAGACGATTCAACCCGTCATCCTTCTTATTACGATCCTATTTATTCGTATCTGGCAGATCTTGGCATCAAAGAAATTTAATACCTGTCATTCAATAGGTTGCTAAACCGCCGCCAAGCGTTCAACCATATCTGGATATTTTTCGACAAGGCGAATACGCAAAGCCGCATGCGGATTAGGTTTAGCCCGCCCCTGTTGCCAGTTTTCTAGTGCTCGCAGATTGATTCGCAAGTACCTCGCAACAACAAACTGGCTAGCCAGACCTAGCATCAGCCCGAAACTCCCAGCACCTCGATTTTGTAACTAAACGTAAGTTACAAAATCGACTTTTCGGACTAAGATGTATGTCACGGCACGAAAAACTGATTCTCAAGCTCAAAGCCAAGCCCACGCCATCGGATGTGAAGTGGGACGAACTCAAAGCGGTGCTGAAACACCTCGGATACGAGATGTTGAGCAACAAGGGTTCAAGACGAAAGTTTGTTCACTCAGAGACCCAAGAGATCATCAGCTTGCACGAGCCACATCCACAACCCGAGGTGAAAACCTACGTGATCAAACAAGTGGTGGAGCAACTGCAAATGAGCAACAGGATTTAAGGAGTCATCATGGAAATGCTTGCCCATAAGGGATACAACGGGTCAATCGAAACATCCGTGGATGACAACGTGCTGCACGGCAAGGTTCTGTGCATCAACGATTTGGTGACTTACGAAGCCACCACGTTGGCTGAATTGAAAAAAGAGTTCATCGCCGCAGTGGATGACTATTTAGAAACCTGCAAACTCGCAAAGAAAACTCCCGACAAACCATTCAGTGGTTTGTTCAATGTACGCACGGGCAGCGAGCTACACAGAAAAGCCTATTTGCGCGCCATGAAAGACGATGCAACGATCAATCGCGTGGTGGTGGCTGCACTTGACAAATACTTGGCTACTTAAACAAACCAACGCCAAACAAGAAAGCCGCTCACTGAGCGGCTTTCTCTTTGCTCCAACGCAGTGACTTATGACGAGAACAAGAAGTTCATCACGTCGCCATCTTTGACCACGTATTCCTTGCCTTCGGCGCGCATCTTGCCCGCGTCTTTGGCGCCTTGCTCGCCTTTGAAGGCGATGAAGTCATCAAACGCGATGGTCTGGGCACGGATGTAGCCCTTCTCGAAGTCGGTGTGAATCACGCCCGCCGCTTGCGGGCCGGTGTCGCCCACATGGATCGTCCAGGCGCGCACTTCTTTGACACCCGCCGTGAAGTAGGTTTGCAAGCCCAACAAGGTGTAGGCCGAGCGAATCAAGCGGTTCAAGCCGGGCTCATCCTGGCCCAGCTCTTCCAGAAACATTTGACGGTCTTCGTCACTCATCTCGCTCATCTCGGCTTCGAGCTTGGCGCAAATCGCCACCACTGGCGCGTTTTGCGCGGCCGCGTATTCTTTCAAGCGGTCGAGCAAGGGGTTGTTTTCAAAGCCGTCTTCGGACACGTTGGCCACAAACATGGCCGGCTTGGCAGTGATCAAGAAAAACTGTTTCAGCAAAGGCAGTTCTTCTTTGCTGAAGTCGATGGTGCGCACAGGCTTGGTGTCGTTGAGTGCAACTTGGCACTTCTCCAAAATCGCCACCAGCTTGATCGACTCTTTGTCACCCGAACGTGCGGTTTTGGTCACACGGTGCAGGGCTTTTTCAACGGCAGACAAGTCGGCCAAACACAGCTCGGTTTGGATGACTTCGATGTCTGAAATCGGGTCTACCTTGCCCGCCACGTGAATCACGTTGTCGTCTTCAAAGCAACGCACCACATTGATGGTGGCATCGGTCTCGCGGATGTGCGCCAAAAACTTGTTACCCAAGCCTTCGCCCGTGCTGGCACCGGCCACCAGGCCCGCGATGTCCACAAACTCCACGATGGCCGGCACGATGCGCTCGGGCGTGATGATCTGGGCCAACTGCTGCAAGCGGGGATCGGGCACTTCGACCACGCCCACATTGGGCTCGATGGTGCAAAACGGATAGTTCTCGGCTGCAATGCCCGCTTTGGTCAGGGCGTTGAACAGGGTGGATTTGCCAACGTTGGGCAAGCCCACGATGCCGCATTTCAAACTCATGGAAATTCCTCAAACGTGCCAGAGGGGCACGGGGTCAATGGATGTCAGGGGATGGCGGGCATTGTACTGAGCCACCCGAGCCGCCTTGGCGCTGAACTGCGCAATAGGTTCAGAACAACCAATCTGCACGCACCCGCTGCCCCACCCGCAGCACCTCGCCCAAACCACTCAGAGGAATGGCGTTCATGCCAAAGGTGACGGCTCCGTTGACCCGAGGGTCTTGGCGGTAGGCCTGCAAGGTGTCTCCCACAGCGGGGCTGACCTCGGCGGTGTCGGGGTTGACATTGGGCATGGGGCAACGCGGGCAGGGCTTGACGGGTTGGAGTTGCACCGCCTCACCGTCGGTGGTCACGGTCATCACACCCACACGGTCTTCGTCGTGAGCTTGCCAGGCATCGGGGGTCTCACCCTGCAACACCACGTTGGCGCGAAAGCGTCGCATGTCGACCGGGGCCTGCCCTTGTTGGACCAAGCGCGCATTGAGTTCATCCAAAGAGGCGGTGCTGGTCACCAAGATTGGAAAGCCATCGCTGAATTGGTTGAACGCATCCACGTCTTTGGTCCACTCGCGGCTGGCGAGCCGAAAGTGCTCTGGGTCAAAGCGCACCAAGCGCAACGGACCTTGCCCCAAGAAGTCGGTGAACCACTGCGCCGCCAAAGCGCCCATTTCGAACGCGGGCACCGTGTCTTTCCAGACCTGCACTTGGGTGGGTGCTTCGGCCCGCTCGATGGACAGGTGCAAGGCCAGCATGCCGGGGGCGCGCAACACCAACTCGGTGTGGCGCAACTCGGGTTGAACCAAGGCCATGCGCGGCACAGCACGTTGGGTCAGCATCTGGCCTTGGGCATCGACCACCATCCAGGCACGGTCCAAGTCCAGGCCGGTGTCGGTCAGGGTGGCGTGTTGCACCGAAATGCCAGCACACGACTTGATGGGAAAGACCCAGAGTTGGTCAATCAAAGCCAGGCGCTGCTCGCTGTGTGGGGTTGCTGGTGTCGAGGTCATGCGCCATTGTGCCGCCCTCCTACAATCCTCACATGGCTCAAAAACTGGATGTGTGTATTCGTGGTGACGGCATGGTCGGGCGCTCCTTGGCGCTGCTGCTGGCGCGCCAACGCTTGCATGTCGGACTGGTCACCTCGACCCCCAAAACCAACCAAGATGTGAGGGCCTACTCACTCAATAAAGCTTCTCGTGACTTGCTCACTGAGTTGCGTTGCTGGCCTGACGACCAACACGCCACCGCCGTGCAAGACATGCGCGTGTGGGGGGACGACGGCGGCTTTGTGCACTTTGGCAGCCCCACATCTGAGGGCCTGAGCTGGATCGTGGATGTGCCCGTGCTCGAAGACCAATTGGCCCAAGCCGTGCGCTACCAATCCGACATTGCCAGCTTGACGGCGCCTGAACCTGCGGCCCTGACGGTGGTGTGCGAAGGCCGCCACAGCAGCACCCGCGACGAGTTGGGTGTGCGCTTTGACACCCTGCCGTATCAGCAACACGCCGTGGCCGCTCGGGTGCGGTGCAGCGTGGCCCACCGCCAACAGGCCTTGCAGTGGTTCCACCAAGGCAGCCACGGTTTAGAAATTTTGGCGCTGCTGCCCTTGGGCGGCGCGCAAGGCGACAGCGCCGCGCTGGTGTGGTCGCTGCCACCCGAACGGGCCAGCGCCATGCTGGCTTTAGACACGCTGGCGTTTGCCAGCGCGCTGCAAAACGCCAGCCACGGCGTGCTGGGGCAGCTCGAACTCACCAGCGAGCGCGCCATGTGGCCGCTGCAACTGGCGCGCGCCGAGCACTGGATTGGCACTTTCGCAGACGGCAGCGCGTGGGCCTTGGCAGGCGACGCCGCACACAACATCCACCCGCTGGCCGGCCTGGGGCTCAATCTGGGACTGGCCGATGTGGCTGAGTTGGCCCAGGTGCTCAAGCGCCGGGAGGGAACAGACTATTGGCGCAGCGCGGGAGACCGCCACTTGCTGCGCCGCTACGAACGGGCCCGCAAAGCCAATATGCTGCCCACTTGGCTGGCGTGCGACAGCTTGCAACGTTTGTTCGCCCATCCAAACGCCAGCGTGCAGGCCTTGCGCAATTGGGGCATGTCTGGCTTTGACAGCCTGGCCCCTTTGAAGCGCTGGACCATGCAGCAAGCCATGCAATGACACCTTACCCCGGGACACCGATGACACGCACACGCCAACTCTTTGCCTATGCCTTTGCCTTCACCGCAGCCTTGTGCTGTGTGGCGAGCACCGCCTGGGCCCAAGGCCATGAGGCCAACATCCGCAAAAACTTGAGCGAGCGTATTCCGCAGTTGCCCAAGATCGAAGAAATCAGCCGCACGCCCATGGCCGGTTTGTATGAGGTGCGCTTGAACGGCAACGAGATTTACTACAGCGACGCCGACGGCAACTTCCTCATCCAGGGCAATCTGATCGACACCAAAAGTCGGCGCAACTTGACCGAAGAACGCGAGGCCAAACTGGGCGCGATCGACTTTGCCAGCCTGCCCATCAAAGACGCGATCCAAATCGTGCGTGGCAATGGCAAACGCAAACTGGCGGTGTTTGAAGACCCGAACTGCGGGTTTTGCAAACGCTTCGAACGCGATTTGGCCAAAGTGGAGAACGTGACCATCTACCTGTTCCTCTACCCGATCTTGGGACAAGACTCCTCTGACAAATCACGCAACGTCTGGTGCGCCAAAGACCCCGCCGCGGCCTGGGCCCAGGTCATGGGCGAAGGCCGCATCGCCAACGCTCCGGCCTGTGACACCTCGGCCATTGCCCGCAACGTCGAGTTTGGACGCAAGTTCAAGATCACGGGCACACCCACCTTGGTGGCACAAGACGGCGCACGCGTGCCCGGTGCCATCAACACCCAGCAAATTGAAAAACTCTTGGCCGACGCCAGCAAGTAAATCTTCATGGCACACACTCCCATCACCCCAGACAGCGCCGCGGGCGTCTTGATTCAACGTTTGGGCTACGCCGGATTGATTCCGTTTGCCACCCTCGCCTTGCTGATGTGGATCGTCACGCCAGAGGCACACCCTTTGGTGGCCATCGCTTTGACGTCTTACGCCGCCACCATCTGCGCCTTCTTGGGTGGCATCCATTGGGGCATTGGCCTGAGGCACAACGCCCCCTCACGCAAGCTGCACATGGTGTGGGGCGTGGTGCCTTCGCTGGTCGCCTGGATCGGCGTGATGATGCCCGCCTATGCTGGACTGCCCGTGCTGGCCGTGTTGCTGGTGGCCTGCTATTTGGTCGACCGCAAAACCTGGGCCGAGGCTGGCCTGCGCGACTGGATGACCTTGCGTTTTCGCTTGACCGTGGTGTCCACACTGGCCTGCCTGTTGGGCGCAGCGTCCACCTGAGCCCCCTGCGACCGCTATGACGCGCACCCCCACACACAAAGCGCTTCGCACTCAGGCGACCGCACGTGTGACCCACACCACCTCGCCTGTCAACACACCCCAAGTGCATCACCGGGTCGAGTTGGCCGATCTACATGCCCACCTGTATGGCGTGACCCTCACCCTCGGCCAACCTTCGGCCCAACAGCGTGTGTCACTGCCTGTGTGGATTGCAGGCAGCTACATGGTGCGCGAGTTTTCCAAACAGCTCATCTCCTTGACGGCACGCCAAGGCCACCGCGTGGTGGCGGTGCAGCAACTCGACAAATGCAGCTGGCAGGTCGACTGCACCGCAGACGCCCCCCTCACCTTGCACTACCAAGTGCATGCGCACGACAACTCGGTGCGCACCGCATGGCTGGACACACAACGCGGCTTCTTCAACGCCACCAGCCTGTGCCTGAGCGTGGCAGGCTGTGAAAACTGGCCCCATGACTTGGAGCTGGTGCCGCACGCCGAGGTGCCCACCTGGGCCGTGGCCACCGGCCTGACACCCCTGAAGGTCAACCCACGTGGCTTTGGCATTTACAGGGCCGCCAACTACGACGAGCTGGCCGACTGCCCGGTGGAGATGGGCAACTTTTGGTCTGGCCACTTCACGGCCTGCGGCGTCCCACACCGCTTTGTGGTGGCGGGTGCCGCCCCTGCGTTCGATGGCGAGCGGTTGCTGCGCGACACGCAAAAAATATGCGAAGCCGCCATGCGCTTTTGGCACGGCAACCAGCGCGCGCACATTCCGCACACGCACTATGTGTTCATGCTCAACGCCGTGGGCGAGGGCTATGGGGGCTTGGAGCACCGCAACTCCACCGCCTTGATTTGCCAACGCGCCGATCTGCCACGCCTGAGCGACACCCCTGTGCTCGCCGAAGCACTCAAAACCAAAGTCGACAAGCCCAGCGACGGTTACACCACCTTGCTGGGGCTGATCAGCCACGAGTACTTTCACACCTGGAACGTCAAGCGCTTGCGCCCGGCAGAGTTTGCACGCTACGACTACACCCAAGAAAACTACACCGAGCTGCTGTGGTTTTTTGAAGGCTTCACCAGCTATTACGACGACAAACTGCTGCGCCGCGCCGGCTTGATCGACGACGCGCACTACCTGCGCCTGCTCAACAAAACCATCAACCAAGTGCTGCAAACGCCGGGGCGTGCCGTGCACAGCGTGGCGCAGTCGAGCTTTGAAGCCTGGACCAAGTACTACCGTGCCGACGCCTACACACCCAACCTGACGGTGAGCTACTACACCAAGGGCGCGTTGATCGCCCTGTGCTTGGACTTGGCCCTGCGCCAGCACGGCGTGAGAAACCACAGCGTGTCATTGGACGATGTGATGCGTGGCCTGTGGGCACGCTGCCAGGGCGGCCCCATGCAAGAAGCCGATCTGTTGGCGGTGCTGCAACACCTCACGGGTCGCGCGTGGGCGCGCGAGATCAAAGCCTGGGTGCACGGCACCCGCGACTTGCCACTGCAAGACGCCCTCACCGCACACGGTGTGGCCGTTCACCATGACCCAGCGCAATTGGCGCAACGCTTGGGGTTGCGGGTGAGCGAAGACCACAGCATCCAGATCAAGCAAGTCCTCAGCGGCAGTGCGGCGCATGCCGCTGGTTTTGCACCGGGCGATGAGTGGTTGGGCGTAGAGCTGGGTGGCAAAACTGCCAGCGCCTGGCGCTTGAAAAAGCTCGACGAGCTGCCGCTGTATGCGGGCCGCGCCAAGAAGGTCACCGCGTTAGTCAGCCGTGACCGCCAATTGCTGCGCTTGGCCCTGAGCTTGCCATCGGCCAAAGCACAAAGCAGCTGGCGCTTGTCGGTACTCGACGCCGCCAAAGTGAAAGCCTGGTTGGACTGAGGCACACGGCCTCAGATCACCCCACGCAAATCCACCACGCGCTTGGCCTTGCCCTGGCTGCGCTCCACGCCGCCCTCGGCCTTCAAGTCCACCGCGATGCTGGTGCCCACAAAGGTCTTCACATCGTGCTGCAACTGCTGTGCAGCCGCACGGGCTGCATGGCCTTGTGGGTCTACGCCGGGGCGTGTTTCCACCACTACTTTCAGGCTGTCCATCGGACCCTCGCGGGTCAGCACGCACTGGTAATGCGGGGCCAACTCGGGACGCTTCAAAATGAATTCTTCGATTTGTGAGGGAAACACATTCACGCCACGCACGATCATCATGTCGTCACTGCGGCCGGTGATTTTTTCCATGCGGCGCATGCTGCGCGCAGTGCCTGGCAACAAGCGCGTCAGATCACGGGTGCGGTAACGGATGATGGGCAGCGCTTCTTTGGTCAGGCTGGTGAACACCAACTCGCCCATCTCGCCATCGGCCACCGGCTCACCGGTTTCAGGATGGATGATCTCGGGGTAGAAATGGTCTTCCCAAATCGTGGGGCCGTCTTTGGTCTCCACACACTCGCTGGCTACGCCTGGGCCCATCACTTCGGACAAGCCGTAGATGTCCACCGCGTCAATGCCCATGCGTTGCTCAATGGCGCGACGCATGTCGTTGGTCCAAGGCTCAGCACCAAAAATACCCAAGCGCAAACTCGACTCGGCAGCCGACAAACCCTGGCGTTCAAACTCATCGGCAATCGCCAGCATGTAGCTGGGCGTGACCATGATCAGGTCGGGCTTGAAGTCGCGAATCAGTTGTACCTGACGCTCGGTTTGACCGCCGCCAAACGGCACCACGGTCAACCCCAAGCGCTCAGCACCATAGTGCGCGCCGAGCCCTCCAGTGAACAAGCCGTAGCCATAGCTCACATGCACCATGTCACCAGGGCGCGCACCCGCCGCCCGGATGCTGCGCGCCACCACGTGGGACCACACGTCGATGTCGTTGTGCGTGTAAGCCACCACCGTGGGCTTGCCGGTGGTACCGCTTGAGGCATGAATGCGCACACACTGCTCACGTGGCACAGCCAACATGCCAAACGGGTAGTTGTCGCGCAGATCGGCTTTGGTGGTGAACGGAAACTTGGCCAAATCGGCCAAGGTTTTGCAGTCGCTCGGGTGCACACCCGCCGCGTCAAACTTGGCGCGGTAGGCCGGTGAGTTGGCGTACGCCTGATGCAGCGTGGCTTGCAAGCGCTTGAGTTGCAAAGCACGCAGTTCGTCGGTGCTGGCCTTTTCAATCGGCTCTAAGGGAAACGACTTGGCTGAAGAGGGTGCGGGTGTCATTCGGGGATCACCGTTCCTTGAATTTGAGCGCTCTTGCCACGGAACATGGCAATGGTGTCGCCGTGTTGGTTGGTCACGCGCATGTCGTAAATGCCGTGGCGGCCCGACAGCGTTTGCTCCACGCCTTCGCAGGTCAACACGTCGCCCAACTTGGCAGGTTTTAAAAACTCAATGGTGCAGCCTGCGGCCACCGCCACTTTGTTGTAACTGTTGCAGGCAAATGCAAAGGTGGAGTCGGCCAAAGTGAAGATGAACCCCCCGTGGCAAATTTGATGGCCATTCAAATGCAGCGCGCGCACCGGCATGCGCAACACAGCGCGTCCGGGCTCACAGCTCAGAATTTCGATGCCCATGGTGTCTTTGGTGGCGGTGTCGACAGCGAACATCGCGCTGGCGACTTGCTGCGCCAGGGTGTGTGGATCGGTGGCCATCATTCGCCCTTGAAGACCGCAGGTCGTTTTTCTAAAAAGGCCGTCACGCCCTCGATGTAGTCGTGCGTGCAACCCAATGCGGCTTGTGTGTCGCGTTCGGCATCCAGGTGCTCGCTGAAGGTGCGCGTGCCTGCGTCGCGCAGCAAATGGCGGGTGGCGACCAACGCTTTGGTGGGCATCACCGCCAGCTTCTCGGCCAGGGCGCACGCGGCGGCCAAGCTGTCATCGGCCACGTCCCAAATCAGCCCCCAGGCCTTGGCTTGTTCCGCACCCAGCTTGTCACCCGTCATGGCCAGCGCCATGGCGCGCGCCATGCCTAAGCGCTCGACCAACCACCAACTGCCGCCCGCATCGGGAATCAAACCAATCTTGCTGAAGGCTTGGATGAAGCTGGCATTGGGAGATGCAATCACGATGTCGCAACACAGCGCCAGCGATGCGCCAGCCCCTGCAGCCACACCGTTGATGGCGGCCACGGTGGGCATGCGCAAACTTTGCAACTTGCGTGCGGTGGGGTTGAAGGCTTGGTCAATCACCGGGCCGGGGTTGGCACGCGCCATCAAGTCAGGACCGGGCGCAAAGTCGAATTCAGACAAATCGGCGCCAGCACAAAAGCCTCGGCCCGAGCCCGTGATGACCATGGCACGTATCGTAGGGTTGGCCTCGGCACGGTCACACGCGGCCCACAAGTCGTGGTGCATTTGGCGGGTGAAACTGTTGAGGGCGGCGGGACGGTTCAAGGTCACCACGGCGACGCTTTGTCGCTCTTCGTACAACACGGTGGCGCTTTGCGCAGTTGGGGTCATGCTCTCTCTCCTTGAGAGAAATTTAGCATTAGCCGACCGATCGGTTGGCTAATGTTTACCCTTGGTCAACCCTGACCATCTAAGCGAAACTGGCGTTGCCCGAGTGCTTTTGCCAACAGCGTCAACGCGACAAAAGCCGTGGCCAACTGCGTGATGCCTTGACAGGCTGGGTCCGTGTAATGTCTGAACTGCAAGCCCACACCACAGGCAGCTAACACCCACAAAGTGACCCATGCAAATCGCGGCGACTCACAGGTTTCGGAAAATCTTCGCGTCAACCACACACCGTTCAATCCGGACAGCCAACCGATGCAGGCGCCAGCGATCACATCCGCAGGCCAATGGGCACCCACAGCCACACGAGACAAGCCCACGAAAGTCGCGAGCACCAAGGCCCCAGCAATCACACCAACCGCTTTTGAGTGGTTACGCTCCGACATGAAACAGGCATAGGCGACACCGGCTGCGGCAAACGCTGTGATGGTGTGACCCGAAGGGAAACTGTGCCCACTGAGGAGCTCGCCCAACACATGAAAACTGTCGTGTTGCAAAACATCGCCAGGACGAGGCGCTAAAAAAAGACGCTTGAACCCCAGAGAGGCCAAACCACCCATGGGAATAGCCGCCACCAATCCAAGAACCATGCGACTGCGAAAAAGCAGCAAGGGTGACAACCAGCACAACAAGATCAAGGTGTCGCCAAACAGGGTGATCGCAGGCCAGAACTTACTGGGCAGCACTTCAACGCTCGCGCCGTTGAGATTCAAAAATAAATCAACCTGGGAAACCTGCTGAACGTGCGCAATCAGAATCAACAGAAACACAACGATGGCAACCCAGATGGTGGGTCGCATCATGCCACTGTGGGTAGCGTCATTCAAAGTTGCCGCCGCATTGGCAGAGTAGGAGCGCGTCATGGCCGTCTCGTGGTTAGTTCTGTCCAACCCTGGCACAACCAAAAATCGAACAAGGCAATTGGACGCCCCCAGTGTGACAAAGGCATTTCATCCAGTCGCTCACAACTTTGAAACTGATGAGGTGCTGTGGGGGGCTCAAAGCGCATCAACGACCAATTGATCCACACCACCCGATCGCTTGGCTGCAGCCCCCCAAACCACAAATCAAACTGATCGGCATGGGTGTTGACCACCTTGACTGGGATCGGACGTGCATACCAAGCCACGCGACTGGCCAGTGACCAATTGGTCACCGCCAAGGCGTTGGCATGGTGACGCTCGGCGAGTTTGCTGGCCATTTCTGCAGCTTCTCGCCAGCCGTACAAATCTGCAAAGGGGTTGGCACGGGGTTTGTCCTGTGTGGCGTCCCCTGGAAGTCCTCCAGCCAACATCAACCCAAAAAAAACAACGCACGCCAACGCTTGGATCATCCACAGGACTTGGCGTATTTTTTCGCGCCCTGAGGCCCAATGGTGGCAACCCCAAGCGCCCAAGGGCAGCAAAGCCACCACGGCGGGCGTGGCCCAGTGTGGCAAGGTGCTGCCACGGCCCGATAGATAAATCCAAAGCAGCAAACTCGGAAGTCCGAAATACAAACCCAAACGATGCGCCGTCAGTCTTGCGGGGGGTTCACCTGCCACCGCAGAGGTGTGTCGCAGTCCCACCCACCATACAAAAGGCAAGATCAATCCATAGGCCAACCAAATCACCAGGGTGAACCTCAAGGCGTTCAACCACTGCCAATGCGACTGGCCTGCTGCATGGTTGAGCTGGTATCGAAATGAAGCCCAATCGTGCTCATGATTCCAATAGAACACGGGGACCACGCAGACCAGCGCCACGCCCAAGGACCACCACACACCGCTTTGCCTGAAGACTCGCAAGCCATGGGCTTGTAACAAGGACAGCAAAACACCCAGGGCCAAAAAAACCGCGGTGTATTTGGCCAGTCCTGACAAACCCAGCAACACGCCCAAAGCCAACCAGAGCTTGAGTTGTTGCGGAGGATTGGGACGGCACAAACGCCAAGTCAAGACCATCACCGCGCACGTCAAGGGCATCAACAAGGTGTCGGGAACCAAGGCAATACCCAACAAATGGGGCAACAAACTCAAACCCAACAACCACCACTCCCACCGCAAGCCCCACATCGATGCACGGTTCAAGGAGGGATACAAGCTCACGGTCAATGGCTTCAACAAAACAGCCGTCAGCAACCACGACATCATGGGCAAACACCGCATCAACACGTCGCTGCCACCCAACTGCAAAAAAGGCCATTGCAACCATGCCACCAAGGGCGGGTGATCAAAGTAACTCCAATCCAAATGGCTCGCATACAAGGCGTAGTGCGCTTCGTCAGGCGACAAATGAAAACTCACCGACAAGCCCAGATGGATGGCTGCCACACCCCAAAAGGCGAGCATGGTTGCCCAACCAGGACGCTGAAAAAGCTTCAAGCACGTCTCCGTTGAGGCCATACCAAAATGGCAGTGGCCGCGTAGTTCCACATCACACCCACCAAAATACCTGCCAGTGCTGACCACACCCAGTAGCCAATATCGCCGTAGATGTAGGAGGCCACCCCCACATTGGCAGCAGCACCCACCGCGCATGCCAGCATGAACTTGAGTAAGCCGCCCCACCAAGCCCAACCCTGGAGCCGCTGGTCACGGTAAGTGAGCGCGTTATTCAAGACGAAGTTAAAGACCATCGAGACAATGACCGCAACAGTTTGTGCAACCAGAAAAAAACCTGTGAACAAAGCCATGCCAATGGACAACACCACCAAATGAACCAAGACACCAGCGCTGCCAATCAAACCAAATGAGACCAATTGCACAGGCACATAGCGCCCCACCGTTTTGTCCATCAGCAACATCAAGAAGTCCCAAGCCACACGGTTGTCGAGTTTGCTTTCGCCCACTGTCCGCTGACCAAATTGAAACGGCAGTTCCAAAATTTTCAACGGCTGAGGAGACGAGACGATCAAGTCCACCAAAATTTTGAAACCGATGTTGGAGATCCGATGCACCGAGTTGTCCAATACTTCTCGGCGCAACATGAAAAACCCACTCATCGGATCACAAATCGACAAACCTAACAAACGTTGGCTCAAGACTGTGGCCACCCAACTGGTTTGCTGTCTGTTCGATTGCCAGTCGCCCACACCCCCACCGTCAATGTACCGACTGCCCACCACCATGTCGTAGTTTTCTAGCTGGAGGGCTTGCAGCATCTGAGGCAACAACTTTTCATCATGCTGTAAGTCGGCGTCCATCACAGCCAGAAATCGCGCATGGGTGGACAACATACCTTCCACACACGCGCTAGACAATCCGCGTCGCCCCACGCGTCTTAAGCACCTCACATTTGGATAGCGAGTAGCCAAATCGCGAACGCTCGTGCAGGTTCCGTCTGGCGAGTCATCATCCACAAAAATAGCCTCCCAACTCACACCGTATAACACCTGATGAAGCTTCTCCATCAAAGCGGCCACGTTGCCTTTTTCATTGAAAGTTGGAATCACCACCGCCAACACAAGCGCGTTGCTTGGGTTTGAATTTGAGATACTGTCCACTGGGTTTTATCGCTATCAAAGTATGAATATGTGGAAAGAAATTTTATGAGCCGAGCCCCATCTTCTTTGTGAAACAAATCAACCCAAACCGTCATCAAACCAACATCAAAATGAAACCCTTTTCTGCTAGCGATTACTCCCTGCGGCACATTGGCTCGCTCATCGTGGGTTACTGTTTGGTGTGGACATTGATCCAATGGCTGTCCGAGCCCAACCTCGACAGCTATCACGACATGCTGGAAAACTACGCCTGGTCCTACCAATGGGAGTGGGGAACCTTCAAACACCCCCCCTTCTTTTCGTGGACGGTTGGGGCGTGGTTTTTTTTGTTTGAGACGACCGATTTTTCTTACAAACTGTTTGCCTACGTCAATGTTGCCTTGGCCTTGATGGCTGTCGCCGTCTTAGCCAAACAATTGAAATTGACGCACTTGGCCTTGACGGCGGTCTTGCTGTTGCTTTGGTCGTTCCCTTACAGCACGCTCGCGGCCAAGTTCAACGCCAACTCGCAGTTGCTGCCCCTTTGGCCATGGACTGCGGTGGTGTTTCTGTATTGCACACAAGCAGTGGGTTGGCAACGCCTGCTCGCGTCAGTCTTGTTAGGGCTGATGGCTGCCGCGTGCATGTTGAGCAAATATTTCAGCGGCGTCTTTTTGCTTTCGTTTGTGGTGATCCTTTTGGCCCATTCACACACGAGTCTGTGGCTCAAATCAGCTTGGCCCTACGTGGCACTGATGACCTTTGTGTTGGCCATGTACCCCCACTATCAGTGGCTTGCGTCGCATGACTTCATCACCTGGGTCTATGCACAAGCACAAACAGAAGCTCGCATCGATTGGCCAAGGATTTTCAAATTTGCTGTCATGCCCTTGGTCTATTGGTTGCCCGCATGGTTGGTGTGCGCGGCCTTGTTTGCTGTGCTCAATCCACAAACACGGTCCATGCGGCAAAAGACACAGGCCTTCTTGCGCAATTCAGTGGTGTGTTGGCGCGCACAGGGCTGGCAGGACACTCTTTTTTGGTTGTGTGCCGTACCGTGGCTGTCTACGCTCCTCATTTGCGTCATCACACGCGTGTCGCCTGAAGCACCTTGGGCCATTCCCATGGGCTTTGCTTACACCTTGCTGTGGTTGCGTAACTTGTCACAACAGCATCCTGCACACACGCCCCGGGTCCTGAATCGGCTTGCGCAATGGCGTTGGCAAGCGTTGGCATGGATCGCATTGGTGGCTGCCGCCATCACTCTGTATTGGGCTTGGGTGCCTCGTGCCAACCTCAACTACTACCGTCCCACCCAAATTGCTGCACTTCACATCGCAAGCGAGTGGCACCGTGAGCACCCCACTGAACCTTTAGGCTGGTCCAGCGGCAGCTGGGGCGAAAACGCCATGGTGGGTTTTTACGCCAATCACCACGTCAAAGCCCTGCCTAATTTGCCAGACAGCGCTGAGTCCCTGATTGCACCACTCACAGATTGGCAAAAACAAGGCGGCGTCATCGTCTGCCCCTTAGGCACAGAGGATCAACCACAAGATCATGCACAAGCGTGTGTTCGCGACACCCAGCAATGGTTGGTCGCCTTGGGGCAATCTGAGCAGCCTCGCACCTATGCTTTGGCAAAAACTGGGACGCGTTATCCTCAGCAAGTCATCTTTCGATATGCGGTCTTTCACTACCTTCCAGCAATCCCTTCTCACACCAGCCAACCCACCCAACCCTGAGGAAACACCACATGGCCTACGAATTCATCAACGTCCACACCGAAGCCGACAAAGTGGGCGTCATCACCCTCAACCGTCCCAAGCAACTCAACGCCTTGAACGCTGGCTTGATGGTGGAGCTGGGCCAAGCCCTCAAAGCCTTTGACGCCGACCCCGCGATAGGTTGCATGGTCATCACCGGCAGCGAAAAAGCGTTTGCTGCGGGTGCCGACATTGGCGCCATGGCCACCTACACCTTTGCCGACGTGTACAAGGACGACTACATCACCCGCGACTGGGAAACCATCCGCAGCATCCGCAAGCCCGTCATCGCCGCCGTGAGTGGCTTTGCCTTGGGCGGCGGCTGCGAGCTGGCCATGATGTGCGACTTCATCATCGCCGCCGACAACGCCAAGTTTGGCCAACCCGAAATCAAGCTGGGCATCATCCCCGGTGCAGGCGGCACACAGCGCTTGCCACGCGCCATCGGCAAAGCCAAAGCCATGGACTTGGCCTTGACAGGCCGCATGATGGACGTGCACGAAGCCGAGAAAGCGGGCTTGATCAGCCGCATCGTGCCGCTGGATAAGCTGATGGAAGAAACCTTGGGCGCAGCCCTGATGATTTGCGACTACTCACAACTCGCCGTGATGGCCGCCAAAGAGTCGGTCAACCGCGCGTTTGAAAGTGGCCTGGCCGACGGCGTGATGTTTGAGCGCCGCTTGTTCCACGCCTTGTTTGCCACCCAAGACCAAAAAGAAGGCATGGATGCGTTTGTCAACAAGCGCAAAGCCAACTTCACCCACACCTGAACCACCCCGATCTGCGCCTGGGCTGTTTCTCGTTTTTAGGAAATTCAATGTCTTCTGTCTGGATTCGCCGCATCGCGGCGTTGCTCGTGTGTTGCTCTGGTTTGGTGATGGCGCAAAGTTTCCCGAACAAACCCATCAAAGTGCTGGTGCCCTTTCCTGCGGGTGGCACAGTCGACTTTTTTGCACGCACGCTGGCGCCCAAACTCTCTGAGGCCTTGGGCCAAGCCGTGCTGGTCGAAAACCGCCCAGGCGCGGGCGGCAACATTGCCACCGAAGCCGTGGCCAAAGCCGCACCCGACGGCTACACCTTGCTGATGGGCTCGGAGATTGTGGCCATCAACACCTCGCTCTACAGCAAGCTCAACTACGACCCACTCAAAGACCTCGCGCCCATCGTGCTGGTGGGTACCGTGCCCAACATCTTGATCGTCAACCCTGCCGTGCCTGTCAACAACGTCAAAGAGTTGATCGCGCTGGGCAAAACCAAATCCGCCAACTTGTCTTACGCCTCCACAGGGCAAGGCACATCGACACATCTGTCCACCGAGTTGTTCAAGAACATGACCGGCATGGAGGCCGTGCATGTGCCCTACAAGGGCGGGCCGCCAGCCATTGCCGACTTGCTGGGTGGGCAAGTCAACATGATGTTCATCAACATGCCCACTGGCATCGCACACGTGCGCTCTGGCAAGGTCAAGATCTTGGCGGTGTCCAGCAAAAAACGTGTGGCCCAACTGCCCGATGTGCCCACGGTCGAAGAAGCCGGCGTCAAAGGGTTTGTCACCTACGCCTGGTCAGGCTTGTTTGCCCCGGCAGGCACGCCACGCGAGGTCGTGACGCGCTTGAACCAAGAAGTGGTGAAGCTCTTGAAGTTGCCTAGCATCCGTGAACAACTGGCAGGTCAAGGTGCCGAAGCCGTGGGCGACACACCCGAGGAGTTTGGCCACTTCATGCGTGAAGAGGTGGCCCAATGGGCGCACATGGTGCGCACCTCGGGCGCCAAAGTCGACTGAGCGGTTTCAGACCAGCCGCACGGCCCTCGCGCAGCCCTCAGTGGCTGTGCGTCATCGGCATGGCTTGCTCGGTGCCCGCAGCACCTGACAACAACGAGGGGTCGAGCATGCCGGCAATCATGGCGATGTGCCCAAACACCAAAAACAAAGCCACGCAGGTGGCGTGCAGCTTCATCTTGTGCTCTTCATTCGCACCTCGGTTGACAAGCCCTAGCTCTTGCGCCGCGATGTAAATCAGGGGCAGCCCTCCGACCAAATAACTGCCCACAGCGATCACATCAATCACCGTGCGCCACTCACCGGCTTGTGTGATCGGCACCACAGCCGTGGTCATCAGGTAGCCAATCACGCCGATGAAATAAATCCCCACGATCAAACCCGCCGCCCGATTGAGCGCATGCACCCACCCGCTGCGTGAACGGGTGAACAACACATACAACTCGGTGATGGCCAGGGTCTCCGCCAACACCACGGGCACGCCCATGAAGATCAGCAAATTCCAAGGCTGGTTGGTGGCCAACAACTCCATGTAGTGGGTCATGTTCATACAGTTCTCCAATTCGTTGCTGTCGTGTCATGCAGCGCATGAACACGAGCCATTGTGACGTCTTGTGGCTTTGCAATGGCCACCACTCAGCTCTCTTTATGTTTTCTTTACGTTTAGTTTGCTTGTTCTGAAGACATTCATCACCAACTGAGGTGTATAAGGAATTTCTATGAAACACGCCTATCTGCGCTTCTTATCCATCGCCCATGGCCTCAAGCCGGTTCTGGTGGGCCAACGCCATTTGGACGAGTCAGCCAAGCGCTTGCTCGAAATCATCGCGGTTCGCTTTGGTCAGGGCATCCCCATGACCGTGACAGACGCCATGTCGCTGCTTGTGCTGGCAAGCCCTGCCACCTTGCACCGCAAACTCGACGATCTGCGCGAAGCAGGCATGATCGAACAAGTGTTTCATGGCCAAAACCGACGCACCAAATACCTGGTGCCCACCCAAACGGCCAACCACTACCTTGACAAACTCGGTCAAGCCATGTGTGACGCTGTGGCCAACGCATCGCCTGGAATTGCTGCGGTTTGTTGAGTCCGCCTCTCGTGGGTGAGCGTTCTGTCAGCGTTTTATTTTTTCAAATGATGATTAATTTCTATTTGATAAGATACTGGCATGACCACCAGTTCATCACCTCGACTCACCGCCTTGGCAGGCCTTGCTTTGCTCGCCGCGGCGCTATCCGCCTGCACCTTGCCTAAGGGTCTGGGTCTGCCCATTCAAAACGGCAACTACGCGCCCGATGTCAACCTCAAAGGCGATCAACGTCGCGCCTACGAACAAGACCTGGAGGCCTGTCAAAAGCAAATCATCGCGGCATACGGTGACCGACAAACCTCCAACAATGCCATCACCGATTTGAGGCAATGCCTTATCCATAAGGGCTACGTGCTTCTGAGTTAAGCTTGGCGCTTCGGCCAAGTGGGCACAGGGATGGTTTACAATGTCGCCCTGCATCAGGTGGTATAGCTCAGTTGGTTAGAGCGCAGCATTCATAATGCTGATGTCGCAGGTTCAAATCCCGCTACCACCACCAATCTAAAAACCCACAGTCGCAAGGCTGTGGGTTTTTTCTTTTCAGGGTTCGCTATTGCAAGGATTGGACGTAACTGTCCATGGCGTTCACGGCAGTCCACACGAAGCTCAGCAACACCATGAACAAAGCGAGGACATAAAAATTCAGACGCACCTCAGCCCGTTCCATCTGATGCAGTTGCTGCATCAGAGGCTCTGTGGTTCGATAGGCTTTGCCATTGAAAATAAAACACAGGTGACGCACAGAAAAAACCACTTGGTGTTTTTCATACAAGTACTGCCTGTAAGCTGGGTTGCTCAGCTGTCTCTCTTTTCTTGGGATCAGGGTCTGTGACATGTCGAGGTGGCACCTTAGAGCAAGATTAGTTTTAGCTGCTGCAGATGTAAAGATTTCAGATTTAATTTTAGGGGCGTTTGGGATCAGGCCTTGAGCCTGGGTGACTCATGGCCAAGCAACAGGCTTTTCCCGCACAGTGTTCAAGTTCTTTGTGCTGTGGTTAACCTCAACATCCAGGAGACATACATGGAACTTTTGACTGACCCGCAAGCTTGGATCGCCTTTGCCACCCTCACCCTGTTGGAGCTGGTGCTGGGCATCGACAACATCATCTTCATCTCGATCTTGGTCGACAAACTGCCGCCCACCCAGCAAGAAGTGGCCCGCCGCATTGGCCTGTTCATGGCCATGTTCATGCGCATTGGTTTGTTGCTGGTGCTGTCTTGGATCGTCGGTTTGGTCGAACCTTTGTTCACCGTCATGGGGCAATCTATCTCGGGGCGCGACATCATCTTGATCCTCGGTGGCTTGTTCCTGATCTGGAAAAGCACCGGCGAAATTCACCAGTCCTTAGAGGGCGAAGAAGACGCCTTGAACAGCAGCGTCAAAGCCACCCTGACCCGCGTGGTGCTGCAAATCATGGTGATCGACTTGGTGTTCTCGCTCGACTCCATCATCACCGCCGTGGGCATGGTCGATGAAGTGGCCATCATGATCGCCGCTGTCGTGGCATCGGTCGGCCTGATGATGCTGTTCGCCAACGCCATCGGCCAGTTTGTGTCGCGCCACCCCTCCATCAAAATGCTTGCCCTCACCTTCTTGGTCGTCGTCGGTGTGGTGTTGGTGGCCGAAGGCTTTGGTCACCACGTGCCCAAGGGCTACATCTACTTTGCCATGGCGTTCTCGCTGATGGTGGAGCTGCTCAACATCCGCTTTCGCAAACGCGCCTCCAACGTGGTGCGCCTGCACCCCAACCACATCCCGGGCAAATGAATGTCTCAAGCTCATCGCTTCAAAGGCAACAAACAGTCCTTACCCAGCAAGCCTTGCGCGGTGTGCCAACGGCCCATGACCTGGCGCAAGGCCTGGGCCAAAAACTGGGAACACGTGCTCTACTGCTCTGACGCCTGTCGCGCCCAAAAGAAAACCGCCCCATGAGCCCAACTCCGCTGCGCCATTTGGTGATCGTGTTGGGCGACCAGCTCAACCTCGACGCCACCGCCCTGCACGACTTCGACCCCCGCTGCGACGCAGTGTGGATGGCCGAGGTGATGCAAGAGTCCACCCACATCCCCTCGTCCAAACAACGCACCACCGTCTTCTTGAGCGCCATGCGCCACTTCGCGCAGACCGTGCGCGCCCAAGACTGGCCGCTGCACTACACCGCGCTGGATGCGCCTGACGCGCCCAGCAGCTTGGCCGATGCTTTGAGCCGCGCCATTGAACAACTGCGCCCCCAAGCCCTGGTGCTCACCGCCCCCGGCGACTGGCGTGTGCTGCAAGACTTGCGCGCCGTGGCACGCGCGCACGCGCTGCCCTTGCAACTGCGCGACGACCTGCACTTCTTCAGCACCGTGCGTGAATTTGCCGAACACGCCAAAGGCCGCAAACAACTGCGGCTTGAATACTGGTACCGCGCCCTGCGCCAAAAAACCGGCATCTTGATGGCCGACGGCAAACCCGTCGGCGGGCAGTGGAACTTCGATGCCGACAACCGCGCCTCCTTTGGCAAACAAGGCCCGCCGCCCATCCCCGCCCCCCAGCGCTTTGCACCCGACGCCATCACCCAAGACGTGATGGCCGTGGTCAACACCCAACTCGCACACCACCCCGGCCACCTGACCAGCTTTGGCTGGCCCGTCACCCGCGACGATGCGCTGCTGGCCCTGCAAGGCTTCATCACACAGCGCCTGCCACTCTTTGGGCAATACCAAGACGCCATGTGGGAGGGCGAGCTGTGGCTCTACCACTCACACCTGGCGTGCGCACTCAACCTCAAGCTGCTCAACCCACGCGAAGTGGTGCAAGCGGCCGTTGACGCCTACACACAAGGCCTGGCCCCTCTGCCTGCGGTGGAAGGGTTTGTTCGGCAAATCTTGGGATGGCGTGAATACGTGCGCGGCATTTACTGGACACACATGCCCGAGTACCTGGAGCGCAACACGCTCAACGCACAGGCCGAGCTGCCCTCGTTTTATTGGACGGGCGACACCGACATGGCGTGCCTGCGCGACGCCATTGGCCAAACCTTGCAACACGGCTACGCCCACCACATCCAGCGCCTCATGGTGACCGGCCTGTACGCCTTGCTGCTGGGCGTGAAACCGCAAGCCGTGCACGCCTGGTACTTGGGTGTGTATGTGGACGCCGTGGAGTGGGTGGAGCTGCCCAACACCTTGGGCATGAGCCAGTTTGCCGACGATGGCCTCATGGCCAGCAAACCCTACGCCGCCAGTGGCAAATACATTCAGCGCATGAGCAACCACTGCCAAGGTTGCCGCTACGACCCCGCACAGTCCACCGGCGAACGTGCCTGCCCCATCACCACTCTGTACTGGGACTTCTTAATACGCCATGCCGACACCTTGGCTAAGAACCCACGCATGGTGATGCAAGTCAACAACCTCAAACGCCTGACACCCGAGCAGCGCGAGGCCATTGCGGCGCAGGCGTTGGCGCACAGAGAGCAACACGAAGACGCTGAGTTGATCGAAATTGTGAAAGCACGCGCTGGCGGGAAAACGGTCAAGGTGAAACTTGAAAACATATAGCTTGGGTTGTAGACGACTGCTTTGATGCGCGACAACTCACGAGTCTGAAAAGTCAGACAAGGTTCTCAAAATAAATTGTGGACGCTCATGTAGATCCAGCCAGAAATCACAAGCCACATGGCAATGACAAAAGCCACGCCGGCTCGGCTGATAGGTTTTTTCTCCTTTTTTTGCATCCACTCTTCAGCCTGGCGACGGCAGTCTTGCAAAACCTCCGCGGGCAGTAATTTCACCGCCAGCCAAATCAACACGGGCAACAAAAGTACGTCATCAAGGTAGCCAAGAACAGGAATGAAATCCGGAATCAAATCGATGGGACTGAGCGCATAAGCCACAACAAGCGCGCCTAAAGCCTTGGCATACCAAGGTGTCATGGGGTTCTTACCTGCGAACCAAAGGGTGACGCCATCTCGCTTGACACACCGCGCCCAGGTTCTTAGCTTTTCACCGATCGGCATGTCGACTCCCATCAAGCCTGTGATTTTTCACGGACACATTGTCCGCGAATCACCATGAGCGACCGATAGATCAGGCACACCCCCCTTTCCCCCACACGTAAACTCCCCGCCAACAAAAAACAGGAGCCCCCGTGAACACCACATCAACAAAAGCGGCCAACGAACTGCTCGTGCAACACTGGAAAGAAGGCACCACCTTGGCAGCCTTGCCAATTGCCCTTCGCCCCACCGAACGCGCGCAAGGCTATGCCATACAGGCCCATCTCGAAGCCCTCAGCCCACAACCCTTGTTTGGCTGGAAGATCGCCGCCACCAGCACAGCCGGTCAACAACACATTGGCATCGACGGGCCTATTGCAGGCCGCCTATTGGCCGAGATGGTTTACGCAAATGGCGACACACTGCCTTTCGGCGCCAACCGCATGCGCGTGGCAGAGGCCGAGTTTGCGTTTCGCATGGGGCGCGATCTGCCGCCGGGTGCAACGCCCTATGCCCTCAGCGAAGTGCTCGATGCCGTGTCAGCCTTGTACCTTGCCATCGAGGTGCCCGACTCGCGCTATGCAGACTTCGCCACGGTGGGCGCTGCACAACTGATTGCCGACAACGCCTGCGGCCACAAATTTGTGCTCGGCCCCCAAGCGCCAGACTTGTGGCGACAACTCGACTTGACGTCACACCGCGTGGTCGGCAAGGTGGGGCAACGGCTTGAGCGCGAGGGCATCGGTGCCAACGTGCTGGGCGACCCGCGCATCGCACTCACCTGGCTCGCCAACGAACTGTCCACATTGGGTATCACCTTGGCAGCAGGCCAAACCGTGACCACCGGCACATGCCTGGTGCCCCTCGAGTTCGAACCGCAAGACACGGTGTCAATGGATTTTGGTGTGCTGGGCCAGGTGAGTTGCAGCTTCAGCGCGGCGTGAAGCACCCAGGCAAATGGACCTGCGCCAGCGCTTGATTTGCTTATGGCAAGGCCACCCTGCTCTGAGCAATTCCACCAACAGCTTCGAGCTCACGTGGACTGTCAAGTTAGTAGCACAGACGACCACTGCTTAGCCAGTTTTGAACCGCGCACCCATGACGTCCAGTCTCTTTTGCAGGGGACTTCCCGTATCGATCGTCGAATCGATATTGCATCCATATGTTTAGTTGACTAACATTTTTACATGCGGTGGTCGGCGAGTTGTCGTCTGCTGCCCAACTACTGCCAGGAGAGCCCCCATGTTGACCAAGGAAGAGAACGAACTGCTGTGCCGCGTGGAGGGCGATGCGCCGATGGGTCAGCTGATGCGTCGGCATTGGACCCCGGTGTGCCTGATCGAAGAAGTGGCCGAGCCTGACGGCGCACCCGTGAAAGCGCGTGTGTTCGGGGAAGACCTTGTGGTGTTTCGCGACAGCAGTGGCCGTGTGGGCGTGATGGGTGAATACTGTCCACACCGAGGCGCATCGTTGGTCTATGGCCGGAACGAAGAAGGCGGCCTGCGCTGCCTTTACCACGGCTGGAAAATGAACACGCAGGGCGACCTGTTGGAAATGGCGTCAGAGCCAAGCTCCAGCGGCATGTGCCAAAAGGTCAAACACAAAGCCTATCCGGTGCAAGAGTGGGGCGGGCTGGTGTGGGCCTACATGGGTCCGCAAGACGCAGTGCCGCCCTTCGTCGCGCCACGCTGGGCGCCCACAGCCGATACACGGGTGTCGATCGGCAAAGCCATCTTGCCTTGCAATTGGGCGCAAATTCTTGAAGGGGCCATCGACAGCGCGCACAGCTCAAGCCTGCACAGCTCCGACATCGTTCCGGCCCGCGTGGACACCGCGCAAGCCCTGCCCAACCAGTTTTTACGGCCATCCACCGACAAGGCGCCGCGCATGCAAGTCGAACGCACGCCGTGGGGCTTTCGGTACGCTGCAATCCGTCGTCCTATCCACGATGCAGCCACCCACGACTACGTGCGCTCCACCGTGTTTGTGGCCCCAGCCACCGCCATCATCCCGCCCAACAACCAGTACAACTTGGCCAACATCAACGTGCCCTGCGACGACACCAGCACGGCCTTTTATTTCATCGCGTGGGGTCACCCAGCACAGACCCCCGAAACCGACTCTTGGCGCAAGTTCTTACGCCAGACGGTGGGCATCGACTTGGATGCGTTCTACCGCCCGCTGCGCAACCAAAACAACCACTTCTGGCAAGACCGACAAGCCATGAAAGCCGGAAACTTCACTGGCATCCAAGGGTTCCCCAACCAAGACATCGCCATGTGGACCACGATGGGAGCCATCGCTGACCGCACCCACGACCGACTTGGCGCGAGCGACCTGGCCATTGTCGAATTTCGCCGCCGAATGCTGGATGCGTTGAAAGATTTTCAAAATGGCGAAGCCGCCATCGGCACAGGTGACAAAGCCATCCCCCCTGAGGTGTGCGCTTTTCAAGCCATCGTGCCCAAGACCACCGACTGGCGCACCTATGAAGCCAGTTATGTCTGGGCCGACAAACCTTAAGGGTCCCGTCGACTGCGGCCACGGGCCAAAGAGGTCAGCACCACCGCAGTGTGGCGTCGATCAAGCCGTCCTAAATTGACCGCGTGGACGCAACGCAACGCCAGCCTGCCTTTGTTCCAGCACATGGGCAATCCAGCCTGCGGTGCGCCCCATGCCCCACAAGGCGTTGGCCGAACGCGGTGGCAGGCCCCAAGCCAAACCCAGCACCACCAAGCCAATTTCAATGTTGGGGTGCAGGCCCAGCTCCTGCTTCAAGGTCTCGACGAAACGGCAAGCAAGCTCCGCTTGCGCCGAACCCGGCCCCGTGCTGCGCGCCAACTCGATGAGCGCCGCAGCGCGCGGATCTCCCTGGGGATACAGCGGATGCAAGAAACCCGGCAAGCTTTGGCGATGACGCTCGGCCTCGGCGACACGCTGATTCAACTGCGCCATCGACGTCATCCCACGCATCAGGTCCTCCGCCACATCACCCCCACCAGCCAGCGCAACGCCTCGCTGTGTGGCAAGCGCTGCCACGATGCAGGCATGCAAACCAGAGCCCACCGAAGCCGCAATGCGTGCAGAGAAAGTGGGCGAAGAGAGTTCGTGATCGGCCCCCAGAATCAGCGCTGCGTTGACCGCATGCAATGCCGCTGACGTGGGCTGAGCACCAAGCGCTTCAAGCACATGCTGCGCCAAGGGAGCTTGCCCCTGCGGCGCGATAAAGCGCCCCAACGGCCCGAGCACACCACAACAGCCCGCAAAGGCGAACAGCAATTGACGTGCAAGGTGAATCGTCGCGTCGCTTTGCTGTTCTTGCAGCACAGAGAAGCTGTCCAACATGGTGGCGGTGATGGAGAACAAACGCATCACACGCGGCGTGGCGTCGTCCACCGTGGCCATGACCTCCAGCGCGCGCTGCACATCGGCGGTCAGCGGCTGCGCTGGCCACACACGCACCGCGTCGGGCAGCGCACCGGTCCACAACAACTCGGCCACGTTTTCAAAGGCTCCTGGCGCGTTCACCAAACCTGTCGCCAAGTGCCCGCGATAGCAAGGGCCGGCGGGCGTGATCTCGGTGATGCTGCTGGTGAGCACGGGATGCCCAAAATACATGGCCTGTGCGGCCATCGCACCTTGACCCGCTCGTGCCATGCTGCGCAGTTGTAAGGTCTCCAACTCCTTGCGGCTGTAGAGGTTGCCTTTACTTCGGGCATGTCGAAGAGGCTGCAGCAGCCCGCGGCTGACGTAGGTGTAGAGCGTGGCGGCTTTGATGTCCAACAACGCACAGGCTTGCCGTGCATCGAGCAAATCCTCGTGATCGGTGACTGGCGATGCGTCGCGACTCAGGATGCTCTTAGGGTTTTCGTTCATCGATTGATCGATCGAGATTGATCAGGGCCTGAATGATATCTAGACTGCGCGCACCTTTTGGAAATCAGCAACACGTCCACCCTATGTCATCACACCCCGACGCTCTGACGCTCAGCATCGCGCTCTCTGACAACGAGCGCACGCGCCCCATCTTGGAAGGACGTTTTCACCCACAAGGCGTGCGCTTCATTTCAACCGCGATTCATCCCTCCGAAATGTTTTGGCGCCAACTCAAATACGGTGACTTCGATGTGTCTGAAATGTCGCTGTCCTCGCTGTGCATTGCGGTGTCACGAGGGGACAAGCGTTGGGTTGCGCTGCCCATCTTCACCGCCCGCAAGCACTTTCACACCAGCATCTTGGTGCGCGAAGACAGCGCCATTCGAGAGCCGCGCGATCTGCATGGCAAGCGTGTGGGCGTGCCCGAATACCAGCAAACCTGGGCCGTATGGTCGCGCGGCATCCTGCAAGACGACTTTGGCGTGGACGCCCGCGAGATCCATTGGTTCATGGAGCGAGGGCCAGAGCGCAGCCACGGCGCGAACACCGGTTTTCAACCCCCTTCAGGCGTTCGACTCACGCACATTCCGGGCACAACCAACATCGGCGAGATGATGGCCCAAGGTGAACTTGACGCCACACTGCTTTACTTGCGCAGCGGCAACTTGGTGGACCGCAGCCGTGTCGACTTGGAAAATCTGCCAGGTATCCGCACGCTGTTCGACGACCCCACTGCCGAGGGACGGCGTTTCCATGCACACAGTGGGATCTACCCCATCAACCACACAGTGGTGATTCGGCGCGAGTTGCTCGCGCAACATCCTTGGCTCGCGCTCAACATTTACCACGCGTTCGTCCAAGCCCAACGTCACTTGCAAACCCAGACCGACGAGATGCTGCAAGACCATGTGGCAACCGGTCTGCTGTCCGTCGAGGCCTCCCAACAGGTGCGGCAAGACCCCAAGCCCTACGGCGTCAATGCCTCGCGCGCGGTGCTGTCCAGACTCACGCGGTATGTGCATGAACAGGGGCTGACCGACCGGTGCGTTGGCATCGAAGAACTGTTCGCACCTTCCACACTCGACGTTTGAGTGTTTCCACGCTCAGCACTTTCACCTCTCACACAACCAGGTCTTGCAGACCCAACACCGGAGACAAGCACCATGACGCGTTTTCAACTGTGCATCGCATTCGCTTGGAGTCTGATGTCGACTTCTGCCGTCTGGGCCCAGACCCCTGCCGACAATTACCCGCAGCGCCCGATCAAACTCATCGTGGGCTACGTGCCAGGAGGTTCACCAGACACCGTGGCACGCATCGTGAGCCAACGCATGGGCCAAATCTTGGGGCAGTCGGTGGTGGTGGAAAACCGCGTGGGTGCTGGCGGCACCTTGGCCACCGCACAAGTGGCCAAGGCCCCTGCCGATGGCTACACCTTGCTGTTGGGCGAAACAGGTCAACTCGTGATTGCCCCATGGCTCACCAAGCAACTGTCTTACGACGTGATGCGCGACTTCGCGCCTGTGGGCATGGTCGGCACTACACCGCTGGTGCTGGTGGCCAATGCCAAGACGGGCATCCGCACCCTGCAAGACTTGGTTCAAGAAGCCCGCGCCAAACCCGGCCAGCTCAACTACGGCTCTTCGGGCAACGGCACCATTCACCACATTGCCGCAGAAGTGTTCAAAGCCGACAGTGGCATCGACCTCATGCATGTGCCCTACAAGGGCAGTGGCCAGTCGGTGCCCGCCGTGATCTCGGGCGATGTGCCGATCCTCATGACCTCGCTGACGGTGGTGTTGCCTTTTGTTCAAGCCGGCACGGTGAACGTGCTGGGCGTGAGCTCTGCGGCCCGCTACGCGGATTTGCCCAATGCGCCCGCCATTGGCGAGGTGGTCAAAGACTACGACTACGCGTCAGAAATGGGCATCTTGGCCCCTGTGGGCACACCGGCTGCTGTGATCAACAAGTTGTCGAATGCGCTGCGTGAGACCTTGAACAACGCCGAGGTGCAAAAGCAATTCAAGTCGGGCAGCATCATTCCGCGATACACCACGCCAGCGGGCTACACCGACAACTTGCAGCGCAACCTGCGCAAGTACGAACAAGCCGTGAAGATCGCCAAACCCGACGTCACCAACTGATCCACGCGGGTACCCCCGCCATCACGCCGATGGACGGATCTACCCGCCGCTCACTCGTAGCGCTTGCCCTGCGCCAGCAACTCCGGCGTGCCAATCACCGCGTTCAGGCCGTCAAAATCGAGCATCTGGTGTTGCCACGGCAAGGTGGTTTGGTGTTGGTGCAAGCTGGCGTAATAGCCTTGCAGGGTGTGTGCCACCGCGCGTGCGGTGCCACCCGGAAAAATCACCATCTTGTAGCCGCGTTGTCCCAACACGTCGGCGCTTTGCACCGGGGTTTTACCCCCCTCCACCATGTTGGCCAGCATGGGCACGCGCTGTGCAAACTGCTGGCAGGCGGCGTTCATTTGCTCGGGGCTGCGCACGGCTTCGATGAACAAGGCATCCACGCCGCACGCCAGGTAGCGCTCGGCGCGTTCCAGCGCGGCGTCAAAGCCTTCCACGGCCACCGCATCGGTGCGCGCCAAGATCAAGGTGTCTGACGAATGCCGCGCATCCAGCGCAGCGCGCAGCTTGCCTTCCATCTCGGCCACAGGCACCACGCCTTTGCCATCCAAATGGCCGCAGCGCTTGGGGAAGGTTTGGTCTTCCAGTTGAATCATGGCCGCGCCTGCACGCTCCAACTCGCGCACGGTGCGCTGCGTGTTCAAGGCGTTGCCAAAGCCGGTGTCGGCATCCACGATCACGGGCACGCGCACGCGGTCGGTGATGTGCGCCAAGGTGTGCGCCACCTCACTGGCCGTGGTCAAGCCAATGTCGGAGCGACCGAGCAAGGTGTACGCCACCGATGCGCCCGACAGGTACAGCGCTTCAAAGCCTGCCTGCTCGGCAATCAAGGCGCTGAAGGCGTCGTACACACCGGGGGCCAGCAACACCTCGGGCTGGTTCAAACGTTGTTTCAAATTCATGGAGCGTCTCCCTCTCAAGCTTGGGTGTGTGTGGCGGTCTGTGCCGCCATGTTGGCAGCGGTGTGTGCCGCAATGAAACCGCCCGCGATGGCGCTGAGCAGCCCATTGCCCGACAAATAGCCCCAAACCGCATCGCCCGACACACCGCGCGCCGCGCCGCCTGCGGCCAGCAGGTTGGGCAAGGCGCTGCCGTCGGTGCGCAGCACTTGGCATTGGGCGTTGATGTCGAGCCCGCCTTGCGTATGGAACAAAGCCCCCGTCACGCGAATGGCATGAAACGGCGCTTCCAAGCTGCGCTTGAAGTGGCGGCCTGTGACGGGGTCTTGGCCCTCATGCACGGCGTCCAAGGTGTGGCGCAAGGTGTCTGCCGAGCAACCAATGTGTTGCGCCAGCGCCGCCACATCGGCAAAGCTGTGCACAGCACCGGCCGCTTGTGCGTCACAAAAATCAGGAAAGTCTTGGGCAAAAGCGAGCAAGCGGTCGTCGAACACATTCCACGCCGTGCCACCCGGCTGCGCCAGCACATGCACCGCCGCTTCGGAGTAGCCCTGGGTCTCGTCATGAAAACGTGCCCCAAGCGCATTGACCTGCACACCGCCTTCCATCATCAAGGCCCACGAGATCAACGCGCCTTGCGGCACAGCCCATGAGCCGTGGCCCTGGTAGCCACCCAGGTCGGCCAATTGCGCACCCAGTTGTTGGCCCCAAGCGATGGCACTGCCGTCGTTGCCGGTGTGGCCGGCGTACAGCGCGTCGCGCATCTCTGGCAACAAGCGGCTCACCCACTCGGCGTTGCCCCCAAAGCCGTTGCACGCCAGCAGCACGCTGTCGCAGCTGAGTTGCTCCAGTTGACCATCGGGGCGCACAAAGCCCAGACCCAGCAGGTGGTCGGCGTGGTTCACATACAGCGTGCTCACCTGGGCTTCGGTCAGCACCACCACGCCCGCCGCTTCAGCGGCATTGTGCAAACGCATCATCAAACCGGCGCCGGTTTTTTCGGGCACGGCATGCATGCGGTGCACGCTGTGGCCGGGGTACAAAAACGTGTCGAGCACCTGCCACGGCACACCGTGGTGGTGTGCCAGCGCGTCCATAGCAGGACCAATGGCGCGGCTGTAGGCGTCCACCAACACCGGCGACGCACGGCCATGGGCTTTGGCTTGAATGTCTTGTGCAAACAGCGCCGGCGAATCGCTGATGCCTTGCGCCTGCTGCGCTTGGGTGGCGGCTGCGGGCACAAAGCCCGACGACAGCGCGGTCGACCCGGTGGGCAAGGCATCACGCTCCAGCACCACGCAGTCCACGCCCAGTTGGCTCAGGGTGAGCGCAGCGGTGAGGCCGCAAGCACCGCCGCCCACAATGGCCACCGCCGTGTGCACCGGCGCGGTGAAGCTGGCCACGCGTTCAACCGTGGGGCTCATAGCGTGGCCAAGAATTGGGCGCAGGTCATCACCTCGGCGACCGACGCCATGTCGGTCAGCGCGGCTTGGTGGGCCGTGTCAGAAAAAGTGGCGCAGCCGTCGCTCAGCACCACGGTGCGGTAGTCACGCATGTGGGCATCGCGCACCGTGCTGGCCACGCCGCCGTTGGTGACAATGCCGCACACCACCACCGTGTCCACGCCTGCACGGCGCAGCACCCAATCGAGTTGGGTGTTGAAGAACGCCGAATACGCCACCTTGCACACCGACACATCCACCCACGGTGCAATGGCCGCCACATGGGCTTGGCCCCAGCTGCCGGGCGCAAAGTCGCCCGCACGCAAAAACGGGCGGCGCTCCAGCAGGTGTGGCGAGACCATGGGCTGCCCCTCAGCATCGGGCCACAAGGTGAACAAGCTGGCCACCACCATGCCGTGGTGGTGCTTGACCGCCTCGGCCACGGGTGCCACCCGTGCTGGCAGCAACAAGGCCTCAGGGCTCACGGTGTTGCCGCGAGCGTAGGCGCCCTCGGGTGCCAGAAAGTCGTTTTGCAAATCCACCACCACCAACGCGATGCGGCGTGGTGTGGCGGGGGAGTGGCTCAGGCTCATGCGGCGTTCCTTTCGACCAACAAGTTGCCCAAGGTGTCCACACGGGCGCTGAAGCCGGGCTCCAGCCACACCGTGGTGTCGGCCTGTTCCAAAATGGCCGGGCCGGCCACTTGGGCACCCACGGGCAAGTCCAAACGCGCATAGCGCTGGGCGTCCCACCATTGACCGGCGTGGTACACGCGCTGCACGCCCAGCGACGCGGTGCTGCCCGCGCCCTTGGGGGCCAGCACGGCCAGGTCGAACTTGGGACGCACGCCAATGCGGGCGTAGCGCAGGTTCATCACACGAATGGCCATGCCGGTGAGCACACGGCCAAACGACGCGGCATAGGCTTTTTCAAACGCAGCTTGGATGCTCTCGCGGCTGATGTCTTGTGCGTTCAAGGGCACTTGCAAGGTGTGGGTCTGGCCCATGTAGAGCATGTCCAAGGCCACCACTTCTTGCACACGCTCAAAGCGCACGCCCGCAGAGTCGAGGCGTTTTTGGCAAGCCTCGGCCAAGTCGGCCAAACGCGATTTGAGTTGCGCCAAGTCCAAGTCGAGCAGCGCCTTGTTCAAGGTTTGCACCGCGTCATGGCGCATGTCGGCCATCACGCAGCCCAAGGCCGAGGTGACGCCGGGGTAACGCGGCACGATGCCGGTGGTCACACCCACCTCACGCATCATGGCGCACACATGCAAGGCACCGCCACCACCAAACGGCATGTAGGCAAACTGGCGTGGGTCGTGACCGCGCTCGATCGACACCACGCGAATGGCACCCGCCATCTTGGCGTTGGCGACCGTGAGCATGGCTTCAGCAGCGGCCAACACCTCCAGCCCCAAGGGCGTGGCCACGTGGGTTTGAATGGCCAGCTCAGCGGCTTGGGCGTCGAGCGCTTGCAACAAGCCACCGCCCAAAGGACGGTCGGCGGCAATGCGCCCCAACACCACGTTGGCGTCGGTCACGGTGGGTCGGGTGTTGCCACGTCCGTAGCACACCGGCCCCGGAATGCTGCCGGCCGACTCGGGGCCGACTTGCAACATGCCACTGGCATCCACCGACGCGATCGAGCCGCCACCGGCACCGATGGTTTCAATTTGAATCATGGGCGAGCGCACCACCAGACCAAACTCGATCGAGGTTTGTGCCGCCAGCGAGGCTTCGCCCTCGGCCACCAGCGACACGTCAAACGAGGTGCCGCCCATGTCGCCCGTGATCACGTTGGGGTAGCCCGAGGCACGCGCCACCGCCGCACAGGCAATCACGCCTGCGGCCGGGCCCGAGAGCGCCGTGCGCACAGGCACATCGCACGCGGTCTCGCGTGACATCACGCCGCCGTTGCTTTGCACAATCAACAGCTCGCCGCTGAAGCCCTGGGTGCGCAAGTCGTCTTCGAGCTTGGCCAAGTAGCTGCCCACCACGGGCTGCAAGGCGGCGTTCAAGGTGGCGGTGGAGCAACGCTCGAACTCACGAATTTCGGGCAGCACTTCGCTGGCCGAGGTCACATAGGGGTTGGGCCACATGGCGCGCACAGCGGCCACGGCTTGTTGTTCGTTGACGGGGTTGGCATAGGCGTTGATGAAAAACACGCACACCGCTTCGCAGCCCGCGTCCAACAGCGCCTGGGTTTGGGAGCGCACTTGGGCCAAGTCCACGGCCGTGTGCAAGCTGCCATCGGCCAGCACGCGCTCGTCCACTTCCAGGCGCAGGTCACGCGGCACCACGGGGGTGAAGCTGCCGCGCAGTCCCCAGGTTTGGGGCCGGTCGCGGCGGCGCATTTCCAACACATCACGAAAGCCGCGTGTGGTGATGATGCCGGTGCGGGCCACCTTGCGCTCCAACAGCGCGTTGGTGCCCACGGTGGTGCCGTGCACGATGGTGGCCAAGGTCGAGGCCACACCGGCTGCTGAACCACTGGCGGTGGCCGTGGGCGCATTGCCTTCGCTCACGCGCACCACGCCGTTCATGAAGCCACGGGCTTCTTCGCCACGGGTCGAGGGGACTTTGACAATGCGGGCCGAGCCATCGCGCTCGTCGAGCACAAACAAGTCGGTGAAGGTACCGCCCACATCGACACCCACCACCAGGTGTGGCGTGACAGGCTGTTGCGTACTCATGGTTTGACCTTTGAAGAAGTGGATGTCGAATCGCTGACGAAGCCTTGGGCCACGTCGTGTGCACGCGCGGCGGGGTCGCGGCCTGCGGCGGGTCCCCAGCCACCGCCACCGGGGGTTTCCAGACGCACGCGCTCGCCTTTTTTGAGTTGGATGCCCAGCATCTTGGAGACCATGGGGGGTTGGCACCACTGGCCGTTGTGCTGGTACGAAAACACGTTGGGCAAGGCGTTGCCGCCGCCTGCAATGCCTTTGGGTGGCGCTTTGCCACGCTCGCCAAAAATGAAGGCCTCGGCGCTTTCTTCGAGCAGCTCAATTTCATACACCGCACCCAAGCCACCGCGGTGTGTGCCGTCGCCGCCTGAGTTGGCACGCAATGACCATTCGGTGAAACGCACCGGGTAAGCGGCTTCCAAAATTTCCAGGGGCGGAATGGTGGCGGTCGAGATGGGCGCGTTGCTGTGGCTCAAGCCGTCGCCCGTGCTGTGGCCACCGTGGCCCCCACCAAAGAAGCTGAACATCACCCAGCGCTGGCCTTTGCGCGCGGCATCGGTGCGGTGCCCGGCGATGGACAAGGCGTTGATGGTGCCGTAGGCGTGGGCCACGGCGCGGTTGGGGTCAGCCAAGGCGGTGGCGCTGAAGATCACATCGATCATGCGCAAAATGGTTTCGGTGTAGCCCCCCACGGGGCGTGGGCGCTCGGCGGTGATCACCAAGCCATCGGGCAGCACAAAGTCCACCGCATCCAACACGCCCGCGTTGGCGGGCACGTCGGGGAACACGTGCTTGAGGGCCACATAGCAAGCCGCCACAGCGGTGGCGCGCGAGATGTTCACGGGGCCTGCGCACTGCGGCGAGGTGCGCGAAAAATCCAGCGTCATGCGGTCACCCTGGACCGTCATGTCCAAGGCGATGGTGAGCAACTCGTCTTTCACGCCGTCGTTGTCGAGCACGTCTTCAAAGCTGTAGCGGCCATCGGGCAGGTTTTGAATGTGCGCGCGCATCAGCACCAAGGCACGTTTGCGCAACTCGCCCATGGCTTGCAACACCACGGCGTCGCCGTATTCGTCGAGCAGCCCATCCAGCCGTTTGACGCCCAGCTCCAGGGCTGAGAGCTGGCCGTTCAAGTCGCCCCACAAGCTGTCGGGCAAGCGCGTGTTGGCGCGCAAGATGGCCAGCACATCGCCATCCAACTGGCCTTGGCGCACGATGCGCACCGGTGGAATTTGCACCGCCTCTTGCCAGCACTCGGTGGCCGCTGGGTTGTAGTTGCCAGGCACGGCACCGCCCACGTCATGCCAGTGCGCCGCAGACGCCAAGTAGCAAAACAGCTGGCCGTTGCGAAAGAAGGGGCGCACCAGCTTGAAGTCGTTGGCGTGGGTGCCGCCTTCGTAGGGGTCGTTGAACAACCAGGTGTCACCGTCGACCATGCCGCCGCGCTCTTGCGCCACGCGCGCCGCAGCACGCACGGCAAACGCCATGGCGCCCACAAACACGGGCAAGCCCGATTTGCCTTGCACCAAGGTGTCGCCACTTTGGGCGTCGTACAAGCCATGGCAGGCGTCGTGTGCCTCGGCAATGATGGGGTTGAACGCGCTGCGGTACAGCGTGGCGTCCATCTCATCGGCGATTTGTTCCAAACGCCCCTTGAGCACGGCGAGCGTGACGGGGTCGAGGGTGACAGCAGCGGTGTGCTCACGCATGGTGTGTTCCTTGGCTGCGTTGTTTCAATACGTTCATCAAACCTCCGGCATGGACCATGTCCATTAAAAAATCAGGAATCGGCTGGCAAGGCAACACGCTGCCGTCGGCACGTTGCACGCCTGCGCTCACCAGGGTGACCGCATCGCCCTCTTGCAACTGCTCGGCCTCGGCACAGGTCAGCAAGAGCAGCCCGAGGTTGAACGCGTTGCGAAAAAACAAACCACTGAACGACGGGGCCACCACCGCACGCACACCCAGGTGCACCAGCGCACCGGCCGCTTGCTCGCGCGAGGAGCCAATGCCAAAGTTGGGGCCGGCCACCAGCACATCGCCGGGGCGCACGCCTGCGGCAAAGTCGGGGCGCAGCGATTCGAGGCAGTGCTGGGCAATGACGTCGATGCCGTTTTTCATGTAAATGCCCGGGGCCAGCACATCGGTGTCCACATCGGCACCGAGCTTCCACACACGTGAGGTTGTCGTCATAGCAGCTCCCGCACATCGCTGATGCGCCCACGCAAGGCCGAGGCCGCCACCGTCCAGGGCGACGCCAGGTACACCTGCACGCTGGCTGGGCCCATGCGTCCTTTGAAATTACGTGCCGTGCTGGAGATGACGGTGGCCCCTTCTTCAAAGGTCGCGCCATAGCCCGCACACGCACCACAGCTGTTGGGCAGCACCTGGGCTCCCGCATCGCGCAGCACTTGCATGACGCCTTCGCGCTCGGCCTGGGCTTGGTCGCGGGCGCTGGCGGGGGCTACCAACAGGCGCACGCCCGAGGCCACCTGGTGGCCGCGCAGTACCTGGGCGGCGGCACGCAAGTCTTCCAGCTTGGCCCCGGTGCAAGCACCGATGTAGGCCACGTTCAACGCCACGTCGGCATAGTCGCCCACGGCGCGCGTGTTGGCCGGGCTGTGGGGGGCCGCCACTTGGGGGCTCAAGCTGCTGGCGTCAAAGGCAAAGTCTTCGCAGTCGGCACCGGCATCGGTGTGCCAGCTGTGCGCGTGTTGCAACGCGTCTTCGGCCACACCCACGCTGCGCAGGTAGTCGCAGGTGGTGTCGTCCGCCGCAATCAGGCCGGCTTGCGCGCCCATCTCGGCACTCATGTTGGAGAGGGTCATGCGCTCTTGCATGCCCAAGCGCATCACGGCATCACCGGCAAACTCCACCGCTTGGTATTGGCCGCCGTTCATGCCAAAGCGGGCAATCATGTGCAGCATCATGTCTTTGGCGCACACGCCCGCCGCCAGTTGGCCGCTCCACCCCATGCGCAAGGTGCGGGGCACTTGCACCCAAATTTCACCCGTCACCACCACGCCCAACATTTCGGTGGCGCCAATGCCAAACATGTAGGTGCCAAAAGCGCCTCCGGTGGGCGAATGCGAGTCGCCGCCCACGCACAACATGCCGGGGCGCAAATGGCCGCGCTCGGGCAACACCACGTGGCAAATGCCCTCTGAATCAATCACGTTCGGCAAGCGCCACTCGCGGGCGGTGTCGCGCGCGATTTGCACAATGCGCTGGGCATCGGCGTCTTGCGCCGGCACGTAGTGGTCCATCACCAGCACCACTTTGGCAGGGTCCCAAATCTTGGCACCCAAGTCGTCGAGCATGGGCTTCAAGCGCCGTGGGCCCGAGGAGTCGTGGAACATGGCCAGGTCGACCTGGCAGGTCACCACCTCGCCCACCGCCACCTGCGCTTGGCCCGCCGCACGGGCGATGAGTTTTTGCGCCAGCGTTTGGGGTGCTTGGGCAGAAGAAGAAATGCGGGTCATTCGGGTTTGGCTCCAGAAAACTTCACCACCTCGCGCCAGCGCGCGATATCGGCCACCACAAAGCGGGCAAATTCTTGCGGGCTGTTGCCCACGGCGCTGGCACCTTCGGCTTCGATGCGACGGCGCACGTCTGGGCTTTGCACCGCCGCACGTGCCGCGTCGCTCCAGGTGCGCAACAGCTCGGGTGCCATCTTGGCGGGCCCGAATAAACCAAACCAAGCGCTGGACTCAAAGCCCGGCAAGGTGTCGGCAATGGCGGGCACATCGGGCAGCACAGGCAAGCGGTGCGGACTGGTGACCCCCAAGGCTTTGAGCTTGCCCGCGCGAATGTGTTGCTGCACATTGCCCACCGCGGCAAACATCAACTCCACCTGACCGGCCAACACGTCTTGCACCGCAGGTGCGGTGCCACGGTACGGAATGTTGACGATGAAAACACCCGCTTTGAGTTTGAAAGCCTCGCCCGCCAAATGCAGCGACGAGCCCAAGGCGCCAATCGCGAAATTGAGTTGGCCCGGCTTGGCTTTGGCCAAGGCCACCAACTCAGCCACGTTGTTCGCCGCCAAAGACGGGTGCGCCACCAACACCGAGGGCGAGGTGGACACCATGGTGAGCGGCGTGAAGTCTTTCACCGGGTCGAACGGCAAGCGCGGGTACAGCGATGCATTGATGGCGTGGCTGGTGAAACTCATCAGCAAGGTTTGACCATCGGGCGCGGCACGGGCCACGGCTTCGGCAGCCAAGTTGCCACCGGCACCGGGCCGGTTTTCGACCACCACGGTGCGGCCGAGTTGCTGGCCCATGGCCTGCGCCACGGCACGGGCCATGGTGTCGGTGCTGCCACCCGCAGGCGCACCCACCAAGATGCGCACAGGCGCCGAGGGGCTGACACTTTGGGACCACGCGCCAGTGGCAGCCAAGCCAGCCAGCAGACACCCCACACGCAACAAGCGAACACACGACATGGGCAAACTCACACGCCCAAATAGGCTTGGCGCAGCGTGTCGCTGGCCAAGAGCTCAGCCGACGTGCCCGAGAAACGAATGAGGCCGTTCTCCATCACATAGGCGCGGTCGGCAATCTCCAGCGACTGGCCCACGTTTTGTTCGACCAACAACACGGCCAAGCCCCCCGCACGCAGCTGCGAGATCAGGGCAAACATTTCTTCCACCAACAGCGGCGACAGGCCAAGCGACGGCTCGTCCAAGATCAACAGCTTGGGCTCGGCCATCAGGCCACGCCCGATGGCCAGCATTTGTTGCTCGCCGCCGCTCATGGTGCCCGCGAGTTGCGTCTGGCGTTCGCGCAGGCGAGGGAAGGTGTCAAACACACGCAGCAAGTTCTCAGCACGGCGGGCGCGGGCGCGGGTGAAGGCACCCAGCTCTAAGTTCTCCAACACGCTGAGATTGGGGAACACCTTGCGGCCTTCGGGCACCTGAATCAAGCCGGCTTGCACCACGCTTCGGTAATGCGCCCCGGTGAGGTCTTGGCCATCAAACACCACCCGCCCAGCCCAGGTGGGCACCAGGCCCGAGACCACGGAGTTGAGCGTGGTTTTGCCTGCGCCATTGCTGCCGAGCAAAGCCACCAATTCGCCGGGGGCCATGTGCAGGTCCACCCCGCGCAACACCTCAACGGCACCATAGCCTGCGCGCAGACCTTGGATCGTGAGCAAATCGCTCATACCGCCTCCTGCTGTGTTTTGCGCAAACGCGCCGCCGTGCCGTGGCCCAGATAGGCCTCGATCACCTGCGGGTTTTGCGTCACCTCGGTGGGTGCGCCCTGGGCAATGAGTTGGCCTTGGGCCAGCACCCACACATGCTCGGCCAGGTTCATCACGGCTTGCATGACATGCTCAATCATGAGCACCGTCACGCCACCAGCCACCAGGCCACGCACCACGGGGAGCATGTCTTGAATTTCTTGCGGGTTCAGGCCCGCCAACACCTCGTCAAGCAGCAAGAGCTTGGGCTGGGTGGCCAAGGCACGGGCCAGCTCCAAGCGTTTGCGCCCCGCCACCGTGAGGTCACCGGCAGGTTTGTCGAGTTGGGCGTACAAGCCCACGCGCTCGGCCACGGCTTCGGCGGCGTGCAAGGCATCGCTGCGTTTGGCGTGTTGCAAGTGGGCACCCACGGCGATGTTTTCGCGCACGGTTTGCGAGGCAAACGGTTGCACGATTTGAAACGTGCGCGTCAAGCCCAAGGCCGCATTGAGGTGCGGCGCGCGGCCGGTGATGTCCACGCCGTCAAAGGTGACGCGGCCCGTGTCGGGCACCAAAAAGCCAGACATCAACGCAAACAGCGTGGTCTTGCCCGCGCCATTGGGGCCAATCAAAGCGGTCAAACTGCCTGCCGGCACTTGCAGGCTCACCTCTTGCACAGCGCGCAAGCCCCCAAAGGCGCGCGACACGTGGCTGACTTCCAACAAGCTCATGCGCCCTCCCTCTTCTGCGACGCGCTGTCTTGGCGCTTGAACCAACGCTGGCCAATGCCGCCCACACCGCGTGGCAAGAACATGACGATCAACACCAACACACAGCCGTAGACCACCATGTTGATGCCAGGCAACTGACCCAACAAATTGCGCGTCACATCGGCCAACACATGCAAGGCCAAGGCGCCCACCACCGGGCCCCACAGCGTGCCCATGCCGCCCACGATGGCACCCACCAGGGCCTCGACCGAGGTGTGCGGACCAAAGGCCAAGCCGGGGTCGATGTACTGAAACACCTGCACATAAAACGCGCCGCCTGCGCCCATCAACGCACCCGACAACACGGTGGCCCAGAGCTTGACCAAGAAGGGGTTGACGCCAATGGCGCGGGCGGCGTCTTCGTTGTCGCGCACGGCTTGCAGGTAAGCGCCAAAACGTGAGTGGCGCAACCACGCCGTCAAGCACAAGGCCACCGTCACCAAGCCCAGAATCAGCCACACATAGCCAGCGCGCGAGGCAAACTGCATATTGCCCACCGACTCACGCAGGGGCAGCATCAAGCCCACGCCTGCGCCGGTGAAGGGCACCGACAGCGCGACGATGCGAAACACCTCGGCAAAGGCCAGCGTGACCAACGCAAAGTACGAGCCCTTGAGGCCATAGCGAAACGACAAAGCCCCCACAAATAAGCCCACCGCAGCGCTGGTGCCCATGGCCAGCACCAGGGTGAGCCAGGGGTTCCACCCCGCATGCACCTGAGCCATGGCTTGCACATAGGCCCCGGTGCCAAAAAACAGCGCATGGCCAAACGAGAACTGGCCACCAAAACCACCCAGCACGTTCCAGGCCTGCGCGAGCAAGCAGGCGTACAAGGCCATCATCACAAAGTTGAGCACCACCCCTGAATCGGTCAGAAACGGAATGCTGCCCACCAACACCACAAACACCGCAATGGCGCGGACATCTTTCATGCGCGTGCTCCAAACAAACCTTGTGGACGGAACAACAGCACCGCGATGAAGATGGCAAAAATACCAACCTGCCCGAGCGACTCGCCCAGGTACAAGCCCCCGATGGACTCGACCACGCCAATCAGCAAGCCGCCCACCAAGGCACCGACAAAACTGCCCATGCCGCCCAACACCACGATGGTGAAAGCCACCAGCACAAAGCCGCTGCCCACCAAGGGGTTGACGTAATAAGCGGGCAACAAGAAACAAGCCGCCGCACCCAAGCAAGCCAAGCCAATGCCAAAGCACATGGCGTACACATGGTCCACATCGATGCCCATCAGACGGGCACCGTGTTTTTCTTTGGCCACGGCGCGGATGGCGCGGCCCAAGTCGGTGTAGCGCATCACCGCCAGCAACACCGCCGACACCACCAAGGCACCGACAAACGAGACCAACTTCGGCAAGGCAATCATGGCCGGACCGATGTTGACCGTGGTCAGCGTGTAGGCGGTTTCAATGTTGCGGGTGTCTGACTTGAAAAACAACAGGGCCAGGTTTTCCAAAATGATGGACAGGCCCAGGGTGACCAACAAAATGTTTTCGTCTTTGCCATGGCTGGCACGGTTGATGACCCCGCGTTGCAACACATAGCCCAAGACAAACATGGCGGGCACCATGATGGGCAGGGCCAAGTAGGGGTCGATGCCGAGTTTTTCTTTCAAAAAATACACGCCATACAAAGCCACCATCAACGACGCCCCATGGGCGAAGTTGATGATGTGCAGCACGCCATAGATCAAGGTCAGCCCCAACGCGATCAACGCGTAGACAGCACCCGTGGTGATGCCGTTGAGCACCGAGGCAAACAAAATGGACAGATCAAACATGGCGTGGCTTTGGCAGAAGGCTTAAGCTTTCAAGGGGAAGATCGGTTCGACTTCGCGGTAGTCGCGAGGAATGATCACCTTGATGTCGCCCTTGACCACCTGGGTCATCAAAGGCTGAGCGCCCATGTTTTGACCGTTGACAAACTGGGTGGTGCCGTAGGGCATGATGTGGTCAGAGAAGGTGCTCTTGTTCAAGGCGTCGATGATGGCGGCGCGGTCGGTGGACTTGGCGTGCTCAATCGCATCGGCCAGCAAACGCATCGCCGTGTAGGCCATGAACACCTCGTAACTGAAGAACAAGCCCTTGGCTTCGACGCGTTTTTTGAGTTCCAACGAACGCTTGTCGCGTGGGTTGAACCAATGGTTGCAGTCGATGATGCCGTTGGCGGCTTCGGGGAATTCTTTGACGAATTTGTAGCTCGATGCCGCGCCACCCAAGACCGAATAAATCGCTTTGGGCGTGACTTTTTGTTGCTGCATGGTGCGCACCAACAAGGCGTATTCGTTGTAGTAGTTGGCAGGAATCACGATGTCGGGGTTGACCTGCTTCATGCGCAACACGATGTTGTTGAAGTCGCGTGTGGGGTTGGCGTGCTTGACGACTTCTTTCACGTCGTAGCCATAGCCGGGCAGCTCACGTGCCAACAAGTTGGCGGTGCCGGTGCCAAACAAAGACTCTTCGTGGATGATCATCACGGTGCGTGCAGGCTTGCCCGCAGCGGTGTTGAGCACGTGCAAGTTGGCCACGGCCACTTCGGCGCACTTTTTGTAGCCTGGGCCAAAGCGGAAGGTGTTTTTCAAACCACGCTCGACAATTTGGTCGGCCACGCCGACGTCCACCACGTGGGGCAGGTTGTACTTGGCGGCGGCTTGTGTGGTGGCCAGGCAAATGGCCGAGGCAAACGCACCGACGATGGCGCTCACGCCCGCTTCGTTCATTTTTTCAACTTCCGCCGCACCCGCTTGTGGGGTGGACTGTGCGTCACCCAACAGGGCTTCGATCTTGGCGCCGCCGAGCGACTTGATGCCACCGGCTTTGTTGATGTCGTCAATGGCCATCATCACGCCTTCGCGGCATTGCTGACCCGAATAGGCCAGCGCACCGGTGACGGGGTGCAACACACCCACTTTCACGGTCTTGGGCTGCGCGCCACCCACCAATGGAAATGCCATAGCCGAAGCTGCGGCTGCCGACTGACCCATAAACTGACGACGTGAAGTCATGCTGTGCTCCTTTGAAAAATCAATGAAAGTTGGCCGATAACTC
>NZ_JAVLFP010000006.1:0-12535 GCF_046052825.1 Limnohabitans sp. | reverse complement strand
GTGGTCAAACCGCCCCCTCCTGCGCCCGACCGTGAGGCCGAGATCGCCTTGGCCAAGAAACGCAAACAACTCGACGACGAGAAAAAGCTGCAACAGGCCAAAGAGCTTGAGCGCCGCCAAGCCGAGTTGAAAAAGGCCGAGCAAAAGAAGGCTGACGAGAAGAAAGTCAAGCTCAAAGCAGAAGAAGACAAACGCCAACTCGACGCCAAGCGCGAAGAAGAGCGCAAGGACAAAGAGCGCAAAGACAAAGAAGCCAAAAAGCTCCAGGCCCAAAAAGAAGCCAAGCAAGCGGCTGAAGACGCCAAAAAACTAGAGGCCATGCGCGACGACAACCTCAAACGCATCGCGGGTCTGGCTGGGGCCACGGGAGGCGATAATGCCAGCGGATCGGCGTTGCGCTCAGCGGGGCCGTCTGACAGTTATGGCGGCCGCATCCGTGCCCGCATCAAACCCAACATCGTGTTCACCGAAGAACTGGTGGGTAACACCCCAGCCGAAGTCGAGGTGCGTTGTGCACCCGACGGCACCATCGTGGGCAAGAAGCTCGTCAAGTCCAGTGGCAACACGGCATGGGACAACGCGGTGCTCAAAGCCATCGACAAAACCGAGGTGCTGCCGCGCGATGTGGACGGTCGGGTGCACTCGCCGCTGTTGATTAGCTTCCGTCCCAAAGACTGACCGAATGAACCGTTCTTTTGTCATCGATGTGTTGAAACTGCTGGCCGCCCAGCTGATCGTGCTGCACCATTTGGCGTGCTACGGGCCCATGGCAGACGCCGTTCGCAGCGCTTGGCCATCGTGGGTCGAGTACCTCACCCTCGACGCGCGCTTGGCCGTGCAAATCTTTTTGGTGATAGGGGGCTATTTGGCCGCCCAGTCCATCATGGGACGGCGCGGTCAACACACCCCCTTCACGCTGATCCAACGCCGTTATTGGCGCTTGATGCCCGGCTTCGTGCTGGCCCTGTGCTGGGTCACCAGTCTGGTGTGGGTCTTGCGACCCTTGATCTCTGGCGACTGGTTGGTCGAAGCCCCTACCCTGCACGCCGCATTGGCCCACCTGACTTTGCTGCAGTCGGTGCTGGATGTTCCCGCCTTGTCGCTGGGCGTTTGGTACGTGGCCGCAGACTTTCAACTCTATGTGCTGCTGGTGTTGCTGGCGCATTGGCTCAAGTCAGACCGCGCTTTGTCGCTCGGTGTGGCCGCCTTGTGTGTGGCGTCGATGTGGTGTTTCAACCGCTTGGCGAGTTTGGACAACTGGGCGATTTATTTCTTTGGTGCCTACGGCTTGGGTGTGTTGGCCGCATGGGCACGCCGCTCCAGCTTTGACCAACTGGTGTTGGGTGCCGTGTTGCTGCTGGGTGAAGAGTCGCTGTGGTTTGAGCCTCGCATCCGCTTGGCGCTGGCGCTGCTGACCTGCTTGGTGCTGGCCTATGTGAGCATCCACAAGCCACGGCTGGACCGCATCCCACTCGGTCGTGTCAGCACCTTGTGGGTAGACAGTGCCTACGCCATGTTCTTGACCCACTTTGGCATGATCGTGGCCTTCAACGCGGCCTGGGAGCAAGGGCCATGGACCTCACCCATGGCAGCGTTGTGGCTGAGTGGCTTGGCTTGGCTGGCCAGCATGGCCACGGGCGTGGCTTTTCATGTGTGGGTCGAAAAACCGATCACGGCCTGGGTCAACCAAACCCGCCCAACGTGGCAAGCGCACAGCCTGCACACCGCCTTGCGCTCGGTGTGTGCCACGGTGGTGAGTGGCTTGGCGGCGTGGGCGCCAGACAGGTCCTCAAGGACTAAGTTTTAAGCGCGCAAGTCAACTCACGCAGGCTGCGCGCGGCAGCCAAAGTCAAGGTTGACCACAACGGCCACTGGGCACGCCAAAAGTCACGCGACTCTGCAGGGCGTATGGTGTGCACCGACAGCTCGGTCAACCACTGTGCCACCCACAAGGGCGCACGCATGGCCTGTGCTTGGCCGGCCACCCGCTGCACACACAGGGTGAAGACACCCAACTCGCACCCCAGTGACATCCAATCTTCTGTGCCTTCGCTGAGCGCGGATGGCAGGCCCAAAGCCCGAGCTGCCAGCAGTTGCACATCCCGCAGGGGCAAAGACGCTGGCGCCGACGTGGGAAGGAAGCGCAAACGCAAAGCGCGCTCGGCCACAGGTTGCAGGCGCTCCCAAGCCAAGCACACCTCGGCTGCGGCGGGAACTGCGCCCAAGGCTTGAATGTCTGCGGCCATCGGGGCCAAGACATCGTGGGTGACCAAGGCCAACGCGTTGCAAAGCAAATCGGCCGGGTGGTTCAAGGCGTACACCGCCGCCGCCGCTGCGGGGTTGAACAAGCGCACGCTCTCGCGCAGGTGCTTGATCACAGGAGGTTCGGCCTGGCTGCTGGCCGACAAGCTGTCGCGCATGATGTGGGGCACATCGAACAAATCCACCTTGCAGGTGTTGACGATGGATTGCGCGTCCCCCAGCGGCATGTGACCCAGTTCTGCCTGGGCTTGGGCCAGCGCAGCCTCTTGGCGCAGCATGGCCGCCACCAAGGCCCGCTCGTCCAGCAGAGACGACAGGTCTGGACGCAAGGCGTCGTTCATGTGTCCCAACGTGTGCGCCTCAGGCGAATTTGGTTGGGCATGGGCACCGAGCGGCGCAACACGTCTTCACCCAACCACTGGGCCGACTTCCAGGCACGCTGCGCCACGGTGGGCAGCGGCAGTTGCTGGTAGTCGTCGTTGAAGACTTCAAAGCTGTAGTCCCCCCGGTAACCCAGCTTGTACAGACGGGTCACCAAGTCGGCGGTGGCCTCGCTGTGCACGCCCTCGCCGGGGAACACGCGGAAGTGACGCGCGGTGGTCATGCGCTCTTCGAAGGAATGGATTTCTTGCCACATGAAGTCGGCCAGCTGGACCAGAAAAATTTTCTCCGGGTCCAAGATTTCCAACTCATCGAGCGGTGTTTTGGCGGCCAGCATGTGGAACGAGTCCAAGCCAATGCCCAGGTTGGGCACGTCGGCGCGAAACACCACGTCCCACGCGGTGGTGAACTCGTTGATGGTGCGGCCCCAAGACAAACCTTCAAACGCCACCTTGATGCCCAGCGGTACCGCCAGCATGGCGAGTTTGCGCAAGTCGGCGGCGATGTGGTCAAGGTTTTGGGTGGCATGGGTCGAGGTGGACGAGCACACCAGCAACACCTTGGAGCCCAAGGCCGCGCACATCTCCAACATGCTTTTGGCAATGTCAATTTTGTAGTCGTGCAAATGGCCGCTCAAGCCTTCGAAGTCGCGCAACACCTGAAAGCCGGTGACACGCAGGCCGCTTTGTTTGACCACACGCACAGCAGCGTCCAAGCCATCGGGGTGGCCCACCACGTCGCGCGCCGACAACATGACTTGACCAAAGCCGGCCTCACGGATGGCTTTGAGTTTGGCTTCGAGTGGCCCTGCCAGCGAGATGGTGTCCATCCCGAAGTCGTCCATGGTTCCTTGGAATTGGCTCATGTCAGGCCTTTGCGGTGTGAACCAGCTCAAAGCTCAGCGTTCCCAACCAAGTGCGCGTGAGGGCCCCCTTGTCTTCCACGTGCACGCCTTTGGATTCGACAAATTCCACGCCACGGCTGCGCAGTGCGTTGACCGCAGCCAACACATCGTCGGTGCCCAGGCCCACGCGGTGGAAGTGTTCTTCCTCGTCCACGGCCAGCACGCTGGGCTCGGGCTCGATCAGTTGCAAATAAAAGCTGTGGCACGGGCTGCGCAAGATGCGGCCCTTGGGCAAGATGCCAAAGTGCTCGCCGGTAGGCAGGGCCTCAAAGCCAAACAACTCACGGTAGAACTCGGTCCAGTCCTCGGCACGGTCGGTGCCGATGTACTGCACCAAACCAAACACATGCAAACCCGCCGTGGCCGGTGGGTGCTGGTCCACACCAGGAATGGGCGTGAAGTCGACGTCGTAAATCGAAAACTCTTTGCAGCGGTCCACAAAGTAAATGCGGCTTGAACCCACGCCATGCACGGCGGGAATGTTGAGCTCCATCACCTCCACCTTGGTGGGCACAGCCCAGGCACCACGGTCGATGGCACGCTTGTAAGCCGCTGCGGCGTCGCGCACGCGCAAGGCGATGGCGGCAATCACGGGCTTCTCACTCGGTGCCACGCTGTGGGCCATGCCTGCTTCGTGGGCATTGACGATCACATTGACGCCGCCTTGGCGGTACAGCAGGACCTCACGCGAGCGGTGCCGCGCCACGGGGCGAAAGCCCATCATCTCCAGCACCTGCCCCAGCGCTTGGGGTTTGGAGGTGGCGTATTCGATGAACTCAATGCCCTCCATGCCCAAGGGGTTGGGGGTGTCGGCAATCGATTCGCGGTCGAGGGTGGGGGTCTGGGTCATGGGGTTCTCACAAAATCAAACAGGGGTCGCAGCAGCAGCGGTGGTGTGGGCACCGCCCAAGAACAAGCGCTCCATTTGCGGGTCGGCCAAAATTTCTGCGGCCGATTTGTACAGCACCAAGCGGCCCGACTCGAGTGCAATGGCGTGGTCCGAATACGTCAAGGCGCTCTTGACGTTTTGCTCCACCATCAGCACGGTGGTGCCTTGGTCGGCCAGTTTGCGCAAGAGCTTGAACACGTCTTGCACCACGATGGGCGACAAGCCAATCGAAGGCTCGTCGATCAACAGCACCTTGGGGCGCAACAACAAGGCGCGGCCAATCTCCAACTGCTTTTGCTCGCCGCCCGACAGCGACGAGGCCAGCGAGTTCATGCGCTCTTTGACGCGCGGGAAAAACGCCAGCACTTCAGGAATGCGCTCATGCGTGGTTTTCATGCCGAGGGTGATGCCCCCCAACTCCAAGTTCTCGTAGACCGAGAGTTGACCAAACAGGTTGCGGCCTTGGGGCACAAACGCGATGCCACGCGCCAGCAGGTCTTTTTGCGTGGCACCGGTGATGTCGTCGCCGTTCAAACGGATCTGGCCCTGGCGCGGTGTGAGCAAACCGAACAAGGTTTTCAGCACGGTGGATTTGCCCGCGCCGTTGGGGCCGATCAACAAGGTGATGGAGCCCTTGGGCACCGCGAACGACAGGTTGTTGAGGATCATGAAGTCCTTGTAACCGGCCACCACGTCGTCAAATTCAATGCATGCGTCTGTCATGGTTCAGCTCCCCAGGTAGGCGTCGAGCACCTGTTTGTTGGCACGGATGTCAGCGGGTGTGCCAATGGCCAACACCTGGCCTTCGACCATCACCATGATGCGGTGGCACAGGTCCATCACAAAATCCATGTTGTGTTCGATCACCACAAAACTTCCCTTGCGCGTTTGGTTGAGCTCTTTGAGCAAACTGCTGATGCCACCCACCAGCGACGGGTTGACACCCGCGCAAGGTTCGTCGAGCAGCACCAAGTCAGGCTCGCTCATGAAGGCCATGGCGATGTCCACGAGCTTTTGCTGGCCGTAGCTGAGTTCACCGGCTTTTTTGTCGGCCACATGGCGGATGTGGAACTGGTCAATCAAGGCGTCGGCCTTGGCACCCAAGTTGGAGTCGCCCGGCGCAAACATGCGGCTGAACAAGGTGCCTTGGTGCTCTTGGGCGGCGACGATCAGGTTGTCGCGCACCGTCATCTTGCCAAACACTTGCAGTGTCTGAAAGGTGCGTCCCACGCCCAAGCGGTTGAGTTCTAACGGGCCGAGACGGGTCACATCTTGGCCCTTGAGTTCGATCTTGCCTTGGTCAGGTGTGATTTGGCCCAGCATGCTGTTGAACAAGGTGGTTTTGCCAGAGCCGTTGGGGCCAATCACGCCAAAGATTTCACCTGGCATGACCTCGAACGACACGCCCCCCACCGCCTGGATGGCGCCGTAGGCTTTTTTCAGGTCGGTGACCTTGAGTACGGGGTCCATCATGGCTTGACTCCTTGTGCAGCGCGGGCCGCCGAGGCCTCACGGGATTGGCGTTTGGCCTTGAGGCGATCAGGAATGCTCAGCAAGCCATCGGGCAGCCAAATCATCAGCATCACCACCGCAGTGCCAAAGACAAACAAATACCAAGCTTGGGCAAAGCGCAACCACTCGGGCAAGATCACGCCCACGGCAGCCCCCAACAGAGGGCCCAAGAAATAGCCCGGCCCCCCCACCACCACCATGAGGTACATCATGATCGAGGCTTCCACCGTGAACGGTGCTGGGTCGATGAATTGCACCAAGGACCCAAACAAGCCCCCAGCAATGCCCGCATACGCAGCGCCAATGGCAAAGCTGAGCAGGGTGTAGCCCCGAATGTCCACGCCCAAGCTCTCGGCGCGGATGGGGTTGTCGCGCAAGGCGGTGAAGGCCTTGCCCCAAGGCGAGCGCAGCAAGCCCCACAGCAACAAGCCCAACACCACCGTGAAGGCCAGCACCAAGTAGTAGTAGGCCAAGTTGCCGTCAAAGCTCACACCCAAGGCCTGAGGACGTGGGATGTTGTTGATGCCAAAAGTGCCCCCGGTGAGCCATTCTTCGTTGCGCATCACCAACCACACAGCCGTGTTGAAGCCCAGCGTGGCAAACGCCAGGTAAATGGTTTGCACCCGCAAGGCCGGAAAGCCCAGCGCCAAGCCCACCCCAAAGCAGATCAGCGCGGCCAAGGGCATGCCCAACCAAAAGCTGTAGCCCGCTTGCATCAGGATGGCCACGGTGTAAGCACCGATGCCAAAGAAGGCGGCGTGGCCCAATGACTTTTGCCCGGCATACCCCACGGTGAGGTTCAGGCCCATGGTGGCGATGACATAGATCAGCCAATAGGTGAACAGGTAAATGCCGTGGCTCTTGAGCAGCGTGGGCACAAAGATGCATGCCGCCAGGCCCAACAGCCCAGCCAGGAGTCCGAGCTTCTTCATACTTTGCGCTCCACCTTTTGACCGAGCAAGCCCTGGGGCTTGAACAAGATCACGACCATGAAGATGACCAAGGCCACCGCGTCTTTGTAGGCAGGTGAGATGTAGGCCGCAGCCAGGTTCTCGCACACGCCCACAATCACGCCCCCCAACAGGGCACCGCGTGAGTTGTTGAAGCCGCCGATGATGGCGGCGAAAAAGGCCTTGTTGCCCAGCGATCCACCCATGTCGAATTTGGCCAAGTAGGTGGGGGTCACCAAGATGGCAGCCGCTGCGGCCAACAAGGCGTTGATGGCGAAGGTGTAAAAAATCATGCGTGGCACATTGATGCCCAGCACCGAAGCACTCTCGGTGTTTTGCGCCACCGCTTGCATGGCGCGACCGGTGACGGTCTTGGCCAAGAAGGCTTGGGTCACCAGCACCAGGGCCATGGCAAATCCAAAGGTCCCAATGTCGGTGGCCGAGATGGTCACGCCGGCGATGTTGTAGACCTCATCGGGAAACAAATTGGGAAAGGGTTGTGGCTCGGCGCTGTAACCCGCCCGCACGGCGTTGCGCATGGCGATGGACAGACCAATGGTGGCCACCACGATGGGCATCATGCCGTACTTGAAGAGCGGGTCCACCACGCCGCGCTTGAACAACCAACCCAGCACGATGACCGACAGCACACAGCTGCCGACAAAGCTCAGCATCAGCGGAAAGCCTGCGGACAAAAAGCCCAGCATCATGAAGGCGGGCAGCATGACAAATTCGCCCTGGGCAAAGTTGATGGTGCCCGAGGCCTGCCACAGCAAGGTGAAGCCCAACGCCGCCAGCGCATAAATGCTGCCGGTGGCCAAGCCACTGAAGAAGAGTTGCAAAAAGTCGGTCATGGTCAGATCGCTTCAAAATGAAAGAACGGCCTGCATGGGCAGGCCTGTTCTTGGAAGACGCAGCGCGCGTGCGCAGCGTGGTGTGCCGTGTGAAAGGCTTACTTCTTGCCCAAAGCGGGCAGCGTGGCCACCACCACCTGGCGGCCGTTTTTCACTTCGACCAAGAAGCTCTCGCGGTCGAGGTCGCCGTTGGCGTCAAAGCTCACGTCCATGATCACGCCAGGGTGCTTTGCGGCACTGATGCTCAAGCCGTGCAGGGCTTGGGCCACGGCCTTGGGGTCGAGCTTGCCCGCCTTTTCAATCGCGGCCTTGAGCACGTACACGCTGGTGTAGCCCTTGATGCCGTTGTGGTCAGAAATGCTGCCATAGGCCTGGTAGTACTTGGCTTTGAACTTGAGCATTTCAGGAATGGGGGCGTCCACAGTCAAGCCCACGTGGGCCACGGCACCGTTGGCGGCGTCACCTGCGAGTTCGATCACTTTTTGACCGGTCAAGGTGGTCTCACCGATGACGGGTTTGGTCCAGCCTTGTTTCTTCAACTCACGCAGCAAGCGGGCCGACTCTTCTTCGTTGGTGTAGGCAAAGATCGCATCCGCATTGCTTTGCTTGGCTTTGAGCACCGCCGCAGAAAAGTCCACCTGACCGGCATCGGTCGAGATGTCGGCGACGATTTTGGTGGGGCCTGTTTCAAGCAACTTGGCCAAGGTGTCACGACCGCCTTTGCCGAAGTCGTTGTTCACATAAATGACGGCCAAGGTTTTGGCCTTGGTGTTGATGTACTTGGCCAGCTTCGGGAACGACGAGCTTTGGCCAAAGGCGGTGCGGAACACATACGGGTTGCCCTGCTGGGTGATCGCTGCGGCTTCACCGCCTGTGAAGTTGGGCACGCCAGCGCGTTTGCTCTCGGCCATGGACACCATGATCGAGCCCGAGTACACCGGTCCAAAAATGGCCAACACGCCATCGTCCACCGCTTTTTGCGTCAAGCCTTTGGCCACGCCAGGGTTGGTTTGGGTGTCAGAGGTGTTGCTCTCGATCTTTTTGCCCAGAATGCCGCCGGCGTCGTTGATTTCTTTGACCGCCAACTCCACGCCGTTTTTGAACAAGGTGCCCGCAGTGGTGCCGGGGCCCGACAACTCCACGATGTTGGCGATCTTGATGGTCTGCTGGGCTTGGACCAAGCCAGTCATGGCGGCAAAAGCACAGGCGGCAGCCAACTTGAGGGTGAAACGTTTTTGCATCGGGGAGGTCTCCAGGGGTTGTGTGAGATGTCACAGGTTTTGTACACTAATCGCTCAAATAGCGAATTCAGGGGAGGACTTTACGGAATTTTTGATGCGTTAAATTGAAAATTTTCTCATATTGAGCGATTAACGAACATAAATGATCGATGATCGAACGAATCGAGGGTAACTCCTAGACTGAGCTGCCCCCTGGCTCAGCCACCATGCGCACCATGAGTTTTGAATTACCCATTTCGCCCACTGCGGCACCCTTGGACAAAAAAGACTGGATTGCCGGCCTGGAAAAAGGCCTGTCCATCATCGAGACTTTCGATGACGCCCACCCACGTCTGAGCGCCAGCCAAGCCGGCGAACGCTGTGGTTTGACACGCACCGCTGCACGGCGCTATTTGCTCACCCTCAGCCACCTGGGCTATGTGGCCACTGACGGCAAGTTGTTTTGGCTCACGCCACGGGTGATGCGCTTGGGTCAGTCGTATTTGGAGTCGGCACGCCTGCCACGCATCGTGCAACCGTTTTTGCAGCGCCTGACCGCAGGCACGCAAGAGATCTCTTACGTGAGCGTGCTCGATGGCACCGACATTGTGTATGTGGCCCGCAACGGCACCAACCGCGCCATGAACACCGGCTTTGTGTTGGGCGCGCGGGTGCCAGGGCAAGTCACGGCAGCGGGCATGTTGTTGCTGGGGATGCAAGGGGAAGAAGCGGTAGACCAATGGCTCAACAGCCAAGATCTGAAAACTTTCACCTCCTACACCATCACCAACAAAGACCGCATGCGCTTAGAGATGGTGCGCATCCGCGCCCAAGGCTGGGCCATTTCGGAGCAGCAACTCGACCTGAGTTACCGAGGCGTGGCGGTGCCCCTGCGCGACCACAAAGGCGCCTTGGTGGCGGCCCTGAGCGTGAGCATGCCCATGACCCAAGAAAGCGCCGAGGAAGCGGCCCAGCGGGTGCTGCCCTTGCTGAGAGAAACCGCAGCCGCGATGATGAATTTAATTTGAGCGTTTGAACTGCCAAGCACACAGGCAGGCCACGCAGGCGGTGCCCACCGACACCGTGTACACGGTGGACAAGCCCCAGGCATCACTCAGGGCCCCGCCGCCTAAAGCCCCCAAGACCCCTGTCACGCCGTAGCCAATGGACGCATACAAGGCTTGGCCACGACCGCGCAAGCGCCCCGGGAAGTGTTGCGACAACACAGCCGTCGACACGGTGTGCTGGGTGGCAAAGGTGAGCGCGTGCAGCAGTTGCGCCAGCAGCAAGGCCAGCAGCGAGTCGGCCAGCCAACTGGTCAAGGCCATGCGCAGCACCATGGCCGTTGCACAAATCAACAGCCAGTTGGGCAAGCTGAACTTGGGCAACCAACGGCCCTGGGTGAAGAACCACACAATTTCGGCCAGCACCGACACCGCCCACAGCACACCGATCATGGTTTTGCTGTAGCCCAAGGTGTCCAGATAAAGCGAGAAAAACACATAGATGCCAATGTGCGACAGCACATGAAAAAACACCGTGGCAAAAAACCATTGGACGGGGCGCTGGCGCAGCACCGACCAGACAGGGGCTGTCGGGCTGTCGTGATGCACAGCTTCGCGCTGGTCGGGCAACCACCACACACTGAAGTTCAAAGCCAACAAGGAGCACACCGCCCACACGGGGAAGCTCTGCATGCCCTGGTGCTCAAACCAGGCCCCCGCCACAAACACCGTGACCAAAAATCCCAACGAGCCCCACAAACGCACGCGGCCATAGCGCTTGGCGTCGAACGCACCTGTGCTGCTGACCACATGCGCCAAGGCGGCTTCGCTCATGGGCATCATGGCGCTGGTGTGGATGAACATGAGCAGCAGCACCAAGGCCAGCCACCCCACCCCGCCTGTGAAGAGCAAGCCCAGCGAAAAGAACAAGGACGCACCGGCACAAAAGCGCAACAGCTTGACGCGCTCGCCCGTGTGGTCACTCAACCACCCCCAGCCATAAGGTGCCAGCACCCGGGTGGCCGCTTGCACGGCCGTCAACAAACCAATCAGGGTGATGGACAGCCCCAGGTCTTTGAGCCACAGCGGCAAGTAGGGGTTGAAAAAGCCAATGTGGGCGAAGTAGCTGGCCGACAGCGCCGCGAACGGGAACAGTTTGCGCCGGGTCAGTGCTTGTTGTCGCAGCACCCGCTGACCGAGGCCGGACACGCTCAAGCCACGTGACCGGGGATGGCGGGCATGGCGACCTGCACGTCGCCGCATTGGGCGCGGTGGCGCAAGGCGTGGTCCATCACCACCAGGGCCAGCAAGGCCTCGGCAATGGGTGTGGCACGGATGCCCACACAGGGGTCATGACGGCCTTTGGTCACCACCTCGGTGGGCTGGCTGTTTTGGTCAATCGAGGCACGTGGGCTCAAGATCGAACTGGTGGGCTTGATGGCAATGCTCACCTCTAAGTCTTGTCCGGTGCTGATGCCACCCAACACGCCACCCGCGTTGTTGCTCAAGAAACCTTCGGGGCTGAGCGAGTCGCCATGGGTGGTGCCGCGTTGCGCCACGCTGGCAAAGCCCGCCCCAATCTCCACCCCTTTGACGGCGTTCAAGCCCATCATGGCGTAGGCAATGTCGGCATCGAGCTTGTCGTACAAAGGTTGGCCCAAGCCGACCGGCATGCCCGTGGCCACCACGCGGATGCGGGCGCCGCACGAGTCACCGGCTTTGCGCAGGCGGTCCATGTAATCTTCAAAAGCTTGCACGTCGGCACAGGCGGCATAAAACGGGTTCTGGCCCACGTGGCTCCAGCTCTCAAACGGAATCGGCAACTCGCCGATTTGCGTCATGCAACCCATGAAGCGGGTGCCGTATGTTTCTTTCAGCCATTTTTTAGCCACCGCGCCTGCGGCCACGGTGGGCGCGGTCAAACGGGCAGACGAGCGCCCCCCCCCGCGTGGGTCACGGATGCCGAATTTTTGAAAGTAGGTGTAGTCCGCATGACCGGGGCGGAAGGTTTGCAAGATGTTGCTGTAGTCCTTGCTGCGCTGGTCGGTGTTTTGAATCAACAGCGCAATCGGGGTGCCGGTGGTTTGGCCCTCGTAGACGCCAGACAAGATTTGCACTTGGTCGGGTTCGTTGCGCTGCGTCACATGGCGGCTGGTGCCGGGACGGCGACGGTCCAAGTCGTGCTGGATGTCGGCTTCTGTGAGGGCCATGCCGGGTGGGCAGCCGTCAATCACGCAGCCAATGGCCGGGCCGTGGGATTCACCAAAGTTGGTGACTGTGAATAGTGTTCCGAAGGTGTTGCCGCTCATGTGAAGGATTATCCCTGAGAGAAATGGGGGTCAGATCCCGATTCATTTTGGAAACAAATTCGTATTTTGAAAAGCACGGTTTTGAGTTGTGCAAGAGATGCTAAGTTGTATAGCTACTCTTGCCATCCACAGGCGCTCAACGAATGACCATCACACTGTTCAAATCACCAGCAGCCATTTACAAGCTGCTTGAAGAAACACGCGCCATCGGTTTCAACATGCCCTCCGACCCAGTGACCTGCTCGCGTCT
>NZ_JAVLFP010000005.1:0-102696 GCF_046052825.1 Limnohabitans sp. | reverse complement strand
TATCGTCGGCAGCGTCAGATGTGTATAAGAGACAGTTCGTAGGAAATCAAAGCGGGTGCCGCGCCAAAGGAAACCATGTCTGCCAACGAGTCCATTTGCTCACCAAACGCACTCTGGGTGTTGGTCATGCGCGCCACTCGACCGTCCAAGCTGTCGAGCACCATGGCGCAGAAAACGCCGATGGCAGCCATTTCAAAATGGTTATTCATTGCCATGACAATGGCATAAAAGCCACCAAACAAGGCGGCTAAGGTGAATAGATTGGGCAACACATAAATACCCTTGCTGGGTTTGCGAGGCACGTATTCCTCAGCGTGATCGTGTAAGTCCGACATAGGTCTGGCTCCGAAAAGTAGACGTTGAGTGTAAAGGCAGGTACTGCCATGCAAGAACAACAAAGGCCACCGAGGTGGCCTTTGTTGTTGAGGAACTGAAAGATCAGTTGCGGGTCTGGTCGACCAGCTTGTTCTTAGCAATCCAAGGCATCATGGCACGCAACTGTCCGCCCACCACTTCAATCTGATGATCCGCAGTGTTGCGACGACGTGCGGTCATGCTTGGATAGTTCAGGCGGCCTTCTTGAATGAACATCTTGGCGTAGTCACCGTTTTGGATACGCTTCAAAGCATGACGCATGGCTTTGCGTGATTCTTCGTTGATCACTTCAGGGCCCGTCACGTACTCACCGAATTCGGCGTTATTCGAGATCGAGTAGTTCATGTTGGCGATACCGCCTTCATAAATCAAATCAACGATCAACTTCAATTCGTGCAAGCACTCAAAGTAGGCCATTTCGGGGGCGTAGCCTGCTTCAACCAAGGTCTCAAAACCCATCTTCAACAGCTCAACCGCACCACCGCACAACACGGCTTGCTCACCGAACAAGTCGGTTTCAGTTTCTTCTTTGAAGTTGGTTTCAATGATGCCGGCCTTGCCACCACCGTTGGCCATGGCGTAGCTCAATGCCAAATCACGGGCTTTCCCGCTTTTGTCTTGATGCACAGCCACCAAATGGGGCACGCCACCTCCTTGCGTGTAGGTGTTGCGCACCGTGTGGCCTGGCGCCTTTGGAGCCACCATCCACACGTCCAAGTCTGCACGTGGCATCACTTGGTTGTAGTGGACGTTAAAGCCGTGGGCAAATGCCAGCGATGCACCTTGTTTGATGTTGGGAGCGACGTTGTTGGTGTAAACCTCGCCGATTTGCTCGTCAGGCAACAAAATCATCACCACGTCAGCGGATTTCACCGCCTCGTTGACTTCCATCACGGTCAAGCCGGCTTTGCCAACTTTGTCCCATGAAGCGCCACCTTTGCGCAAGCCGACAACGACTTTGACGCCGCTGTCGTTCAAATTTTGTGCATGGGCGTGCCCTTGCGAACCGTAACCAATGATGGCCACAGTTTTGCCTTTGATCAGGCTCAGGTCACAGTCTTTGTCGTAATAAACCTTCATGGTCTCTCCTAAAAAATTTTTGGAATGGTTAGAAATCAAACACGCAAAATGCGTTCGCCGCGGCCAATGCCGCACGCACCTGTACGAACAGTTTCAAGGATTGCACTGCGGTCAATCGCCTCTAAGAATGCATCGTTTTTGGACTGATCACCCGTCAACTCAATGGTGTAGCTCTTCTCGGTCACATCAATGATGCGACCTCGAAAAATATCGGCCATGCGCTTCATTTCTTCGCGCTCTTTGCCTACAGCACGCACCTTGACCAACATCAGCTCTCGCTCGGTGTAAGCACCTTCTGTCAGGTCCACCACCTTGACCACTTCAATCAGACGGTTCAAGTGCTTGGTGATTTGCTCAATCACGTCATCTGAACCATGGGTCTGGATGGTCATACGAGACAGGCTGGCGTCTTCCGTGGGTGCCACGGTCAAGGACTCAATGTTGTAACCACGGGCGGAAAACAATCCCACAACGCGTGATAAGGCTCCGGGTTCGTTTTCAAGCATCAGGGAAATGATGTGTTTCATATTTTTTCCCCCTGATCACAGATCTTCGCTGCCAAGAAGCATTTCGGTGATGCCCTTACCAGCTTGAACCATTGGAAACACGTTTTCAGTGGGGTCAGTTCTAAAGTCCATGAACACCGTGCGGTCCTTGAGTTTGCGCGCTTCGCGCAGAGCTGGTTCAACATCTTCGGGGCGTTCAATCAGCATTCCCACATGGCCATAAGCTTCCGCCAGCTTGACAAAATCAGGCAACGCATCCATGTAACTGCTGCTGTAGCGACCGGAATACTCAATTTCTTGCCACTGACGGACCATGCCGAGATAACGGTTGTTCAACGCCATGATTTTGATGGGTGTGTTGTATTGCAAGCAGGTTGAGAGTTCTTGAATACACATTTGAACTGAACCCTCTCCAGTGACGCAAAACACTTCGCTGTCAGGTTTGGCCAACTTGATGCCCATCGCATAGGGAATCCCCACACCCATGGTTCCCAAACCGCCAGAGTTGATCCAACGACGAGGCTCATCAAAACCGTAGTACTGGGCTGCCCACATTTGATGCTGTCCCACATCGGAGGTGATGTAGGTATCTGTACCCTTGGTCATGCGATGCAGAGTTTCAATCACAAACTGGGGTTTGATGACCGTACTGTTGGTGCGGTCGTACTTCAAACAATCGCGCTGACGCCAAGCGTTGATGGTTTCCCACCATGCGCCTAGCGCGTTTCCATCGGGTTTAAGTGCAGACTCTTTGACCATTTCGATCATTTCAGTCAACACATCTTTGATATCCCCAACGATGGGAATATCTACTTTGACGCGCTTTGAAATGCTTGAGGGATCAATGTCAATGTGGATGATCTTGCGCTCATTTTGTGCAAAGTGCTTTGGGTTGCCAATGACACGATCATCAAAACGCGCGCCAACAGCCAGAAGCACATCACAATTTTGCATGGCGTTGTTGGCTTCTATGGTGCCGTGCATCCCAAGCATTCCCAAAAACTTCGGATCGCTGGCGGGGTAAGCCCCCAGACCCATCAAGGTGTTGGTACATGGATACCCCAGCATGTCGACCAAGCAGCGCAACTCTGCCGATGCATTGCTCAGCAGCACGCCACCGCCGGTGTAAATGTAGGGTCGCTTAGCGGCCATCAACAATTGCAAGGCTTTGCGGATTTGCCCGCCGTGACCTTTGCGCACAGGGTTGTAGGAGCGCATTTGCACATCAGCCGGGTAACCTTCGTAGGCCGTTTTCTTGAACGACACATCCTTAGGAATATCCACAACAACAGGGCCTGGACGACCGCTGCGGGCAATATGAAAGGCCTTCTTCATGGTGACGGCCAAATCGCGAACGTCTTTGACCAAAAAGTTATGCTTCACGATCGGACGCGTGATGCCCACGGTATCGCACTCTTGGAAAGCATCCAAACCAATCGCCGCAGTAGGTACTTGGCCGGTGATGATGACCATCGGGATGCTGTCCATGTAGGCCGTTGCAATCCCTGTCACTGCATTGGTCACACCAGGACCAGAAGTTACCAACGCAACACCGACTTCACCGGTGGCACGCGCATAACCATCTGCCGCGTGAACGGCGGCCTGCTCATGGCGCACCAAAACGTGCTGCATGGTGTCTTGTTTGTACAAGGCATCGTAGATATAGAGAACAGAGCCACCTGGATACCCCCAGATGTACTGAACATTTTCAGCTTGGAGTGCCTTGACCAGAATCTCGGCCCCCATCAACTCTTCATGCTTCCCGTCGGCCGATGCGAGGGAAGTTGCTAGCTTGTTTTTAATTTCCATGATTAACCTTAGCGAATTTCGTCAACGAAAAACCCGGGGTGCTTCTTCGCCCACCTTTGTGGGGTAGCGTTGAAACTTTGGACCCTCAGCCATAAGCGCCTATGAGTGTTCGCGCCGAACTGAGATCCGTTTGCCTTAATTTTGTCGATTTGCAACCTTATATTATGGCATCAAGCAAGCGCCCATCTGGCGGCTTATGTCAATTGATGAGCGGCGGATGCAATAATCGTGGCTCTTCCACCCCATGTGCGCACTAGTGGCTTCAGAAAAAGAACTCTCAGACTTTCTGCAAAGTGTTGAAAAACGGGCTTTCAAACGGTCGGTTTACCACGTGCGTGATGATGAGGCTGCTCTTGATATTGTTCAAGACAGCATGATGAAGCTTGCAGAGCACTATGGCGATAAGCCCGTTGCTGAACTACCCATGCTATTTCAGCGAATTCTCTCCAACACCACCTTGGATTGGTTTCGCCGCAACAAGACCCGACGGGCACTGTTCAGCAATTTCAGTGATTTTGAGTCCGGAGCGGAGGATAGCGACTTTGATTTATTGGAGTCTCTGACCACTGAAAAAGACTCACAGTCCACGAAAAGCGCTGAAGACAGCTTTGCCAGCTCGGCCAGTGTTCGAGAGATAGAAGAAGAAATACAAAATCTACCAGCACGTCAACGAGAAGCCTTCTTGCTGCGTTATTGGGAGGACTTAGACGTTTCTGAGACGGCCACTGCTATGGGTTGTTCAGAAGGCAGTGTCAAAACACACTGCTCTCGAGCCATTCAATCTCTCAGCAAAGCACTCACTGCCAAAGGGCTACGACCATGACGACATCAAACGCTCATTTACAAAAGCAAGACCAATTTGGGTTTGCTATTGCCGCGCGGTTGAACGCGCACAGCTTGGAGCTACCGCATGACATCACCGAACGGCTGCGTGCTGCCCGTGCCCGTTCGGTAGCCGCCCGATTAACCGCGCCTATCACCTTGATCACCCAACCTAAAATTTCGCTTCAAGGCGGAGTCGGCATGTTGCACTTCGGCGACGAAGGCCTCAACCTGTGGAGCCGTTTGGCAGCTTTTTTCCCATTGTTCGCGCTTGTTGCTGGCTTGGCGCTGATTCAAAATATCTTGGATGACTCTCGCGCCAATGAGTTGGCTGAGGTGGATTCGGCGATGTTGAGCGATGACTTACCCCCAACTGCCTATGCAGACCCAGGCTTTCTTCAGTTTTTGAAAGCGCCACTGAGCACCGATCGTCAAGAATAGATCTGAACTCTCGAGCCCCCAAAGCATGCGTTCCTTAGTCCTCCAGAAAACCTTGATCAGTGCACAGCTGCTTGTGCTGGTAGGAGGCTTTTGCGTCCAACATTCGGCTCAGGCTCAGCAGTTGACAACTCTCAACTCGACTCAATTGGTCAATAGCAAGCCGCTTTGGCAAGACTTGACAGCAGTTCAGCAGCAGGCGTTGACACCACTGGCACAGTTATGGCCGACCATGACAGAACCGCACAAACGCAAATGGCTTGCAATTTGCCAAAACTTCTCGCAGCTCTCTAGCGAAGAAAAATCAGTTGTTCAAGGCCGAATGCGCGAGTGGGCCGCGCTGAGTCCTCAGCAACGAACTTTAGCCCGCTTGAACTTTGCCGATGTCAAGCAACTTCCACTCGAGGAGAAGCGTAGCAAGTGGGAGGCATACCAGGCGCTTAGCCCTGAGGCAAAACAAAAACTTGCGACTCAACAACCCCTGCCTGCCGTCGGAGTGGCACCAGCAGTCAAACCCGTCGCCAGTCACAAACTTGCAGCTACGCCCGTGGCGGGATCCAGCAACAAACCACTGCCCCGCATCGACAGTCAGCAAGCAGCACCAACAACTTTACTTCCTCCGCTCCCCAATACAACGGCAGCTTCGGGCCCACCCCCGCCTGCTGTGGTGCCAGAAATTCCTGTGACCTCGCAATGACCACCTCACTTGACAGTGCCGATCCAACGCGGATCATTGCGCCTCACTGGATTCGGCGAATGGCTTGCTGGTTGTATGAAGGCTTACTGCTTTTTGGAGTGGCTTTCATCTTTGGTTACTTATTCAGCACGCTGAGTCAAAGCCGTCATGCGCTGAGCAATCGAATTGGATTACAAGCATTTTTGTTTTTGATTTTTGGCATTTACTTCACGTGGTTTGGTCACAAGGGTCAAACTTTGGCGATGAAAACTTGGCATATTCGCTTGGTCGACAAGTCGGGGCATTCAGTGACGCAGCGACGTGCCTTATTTCGTTATTTCCTCAGCTGGATATGGTTCTTGCCTGCTTTGGCTTCGGCAGCATTTTTTGAAATTTCAGGCCCAGAAATCAGCGTCGTGTGTTTGGGCTGGGTTATCGCGTGGGCCTTGATGAGTCGCCTCCAGCGCGAAGGGCAGTTTTGGCACGATATTTGGGCTGGAACACGATTGGTCAGCACCTCCCCTTGAGCTCATGAACCATCCACCTTCATTTTCTGTCTGCGTTTATTGTGGATCGCGCAATGGAATATCACCTTCTTTTGCCCAGGTAGCTCGTGAAGTCGGTCAATGGATTGGAAGTCACCAAGGACAATTGGTCTATGGCGGCGGCAACAACGGATTAATGGGTCTCGTTGCACAAGCCACAGCGGATGCAGGTGGCCGTGTCGTTGGGATCATCCCGACTGCACTGCAAAGCAAAGAAAATACGCGCACCGCTTGTACAGAACTGCACGTGGTTCAGACCATGCATGAGCGCAAACACATGATGGCCGAGCGAGCAGATGTTTTCCTTGCCTTACCAGGCGGAATCGGTACTTTTGAGGAGCTTTTTGAGGTTTGGACCTGGCGTCAGCTGGGTTACCACAACAAACCGATCGGCTTACTCAATACTTCTGGCTACTACGATGGTTTGCTGCAATTTGTCACCCACAGTGTGAAGCAAGGTTTTTTGAGCGATTGGCAAATGGACTTGATTCGCATTGGAAGCGATCCCGTGACTTTGTTGCAGGACTTGGTGCAAGCTGCTGGCTTTGCCCCACAAGCCATGATTGAAGGCCTGTGAGTTAAATCGCGGTTTCGTCGAGTTCGCCGGTGCGAATTCGCACCACCCGTTCAACAGCGGTGATGAAAATCTTGCCATCCCCAATCTTGCCTGTACGCGCTGCCCGCACGATGGCATCCACACACAGATCAACATCAGCGGATTTCACCACCACTTCAACTTTGACCTTGGGCAGAAAATCCACCACGTATTCAGCGCCTCGATACAACTCTGTATGGCCTTTTTGGCGGCCAAAACCTTTGACCTCGGTCACCGTCAGGCCCGTGACACCACATTCAGCCAATGCTTCGCGTACTTCCTCAAGTTTGAATGGTTTGATGATTGCAGTAATTTGCTTCATGGTCGGTCCTTGAAAATACGGGAATGGTCTTGCGCTCAGTCGCGAAACTTGTTGGTTATAGGATAACGCCAATCTTTACCGAAACTGCGATGCGTTACCCGAATTCCGACCGGGGACTGACGACGTTTGTATTCATTCAAGCGAATCAAACGAGTCACCTTTTCAACATCCGCTTTCGCAAAACCGGCAGCCACAATCTCAGCGGGGCTCTGATCACTTTCCATGAAACGCGAGACGATCGCATCCAGAACCTCATAGTCTGGCAAACTGTCCTGATCTTTTTGATCCGGGCGTAATTCGGCACTGGGGGGTCTTGTGATGATCCGCTCCGGAATCGGTTGCGATCCTGTGGCAAATGGATCGTTTGAATTGCGCCACCGGGCTAATTTAAACACCTGAGTTTTGGCCACATCTTTGATCACCGCAAACCCCCCCGCCATATCACCATATAAGGTGCAATAGCCCGTTGCCATCTCACTCTTGTTGCCTGTGGTGAGCACGATGGAGCCAAATTTATTCGACAACGCCATCAACAAGGTTCCCCGAATACGTGCCTGGATATTTTCCTCTGTTGCGTCCAGGGTCGTGCCAACAAAGTCATCTTTGAGTGAATCCAAAAATGCCTCAAACTCTGGAACGATTGAAAGTTCGTCATAACGCACGCCCATGCGACGCGCCATCTCCCTTGCATCGACCCAGCTGATCTCAGCGGTGTAGGGCGACGGCATCATCACGGCACGGACCTTGGCTGCGCCTAGTGCATCCACCGCAATGGCCAAAACCAAAGCAGAATCAATGCCCCCCGAGAGTCCGAGCAACACACCGGGAAATCCGTTTTTTCCAACATAGTCGCGCACACCCAGAACCAAAGCGCGCCATAAATCTGACTCATGAGAGCCTTCGGAGGCAACCGCGCCCTCAAGTCGCAAAGGCCTATCAACGCTGGTGGTCAATACCAAGCACTCTTCCTCAAAACTTTTGGCACGGGCAGTCACACAACCATTTGCATCCAGGGCGAAAGAGCGCCCCTCAAACACCACCTCATCTTGCCCACCCACCAAATGGGCATAAACCAAAGGCAAACCCGTGGCTTGTACACGATCGCGCATGGCCTGTTCACGTTCATTGCCTTTGCCTACATGGAATGGTGATGCATTGATCACCGCCAATAACTGCGCCCCTGAGGCTTTGGCATCCAAGGCTGGTTCATTGAACCAAGCATCTTCGCAAATCAACAAACCAACGCGAACGCCCTCCACCTCAAAAACACAGGCCTCTTTGCCAGGAGTGAAATAACGACGCTCATCAAAAACTTGGTAATTGGGAAGCTCCCGCTTGGCGTAGCGCGCAATCACCGCACCTTCGGAAACAACGCTGGCCATATTGAAGCGTCGCTGCACAGACACCGATCGGGTACGCTGGTCATCCCCCTCGGGATGCCCGACCACGACATGCAAGCCCTTTAACCCGGCTAAGGCATGGGACACCGTTTTCAAGGCATCATCACAGGCGGTAATGAACGAGGGGCGTAGAAACAAATCCTCTGCGGCGTAACCGCACAGCGAAAGTTCAGGCGTCAACACCAAACGGACGCCTTGTGCATAGGCATCTTGTGCGCACGCAATGATTTTTTGGGCATTCCCAGCCATGTCACCAACGACAAAATTTAACTGAGCGACACAAAGTTTGAGGTTCATGGAAACAGACACACAGTCCACAGAAAACAGCGCAAAACAGCGCAGTGATTATGTCATTCGCATCTTTGATAACCCACAGGAGATCGCTCCCGAGGCATGGGACGGCCTCTTGGCCCAACAAGACGCGCCCTCCCCCTTCATGCAACACGCCTACTTAGCGGCGCTGCACAGCAGTGGCAGCGCCACACCAAACACCGGTTGGAGCCCACATTTCGTGACCCTTTGGTTGGGCAAGACCTTGGCAGCAGCCTGCCCCCTTTACTTCAAAGTCCACTCCTATGGCGAATACGTGTTCGATTGGGCGTGGGCCAAAGCCTACGCCGATCACGGACTGAACTATTACCCTAAAGCAGTCTCCGCAGTACCGTTCACCCCTGTTCCAGGGTCAAGACTTTTGGCCAGTAGTTCAGATGCACGGCTAGCCTTGTTGAACGCTTGCGTTGAACTCTGCCAAAGCCAACAGCTGTCTTCTTTGCATTTGCTCTTCACGAGTTCGGCTGACCGCGCGGCTTGCGATTCAATGGGCTTGCTGCAGCGCCAAACTGTGCAGTTTCATTGGAACAACTCAGGCTTCATCAACTTCGAGGAGTTCCTAGCCAGCCTCAACCAAGAAAAGCGCAAAAAGATCAAGCAAGAAAGGCGTCGCGTTGCTGATGCTGGCGTGACGTTTCGCAACCTTCAAGGCGCGCAGATTCAAAATCAAGACTGGGACTTTTTCTACCAATGCTATGAGCGCACATACCTTGAACACGGCAATGCCCCCTATCTCACCCGTGAGTTCTTTGCACACATGCAACGTGACATGCCCGACAACTGGCTGCTTTGCATTGCTGAGAGGCATCTGCGCCCCGTGGCATGCAGCTTGATCGCAGTCCAAGGCTTAGGCACACCCCAGGCTGTGGCTTATGGGCGTTATTGGGGGGCTTTAGAACGTGTGGACTGTTTGCACTTTGAGGCTTGCTATTACCAACCGCTCACATGGTGCATAGAGCATGGGGTTGGTCGCTTCGAAGGCGGTGCTCAAGGAGAGCACAAAATGGCACGCGCTCTGATGCCAGTCACGACATACAGCGCTCACTGGCTGGCTCACCCAGCGTTTTCAGATGCTGTGGCACGATTTTTAGCGCAAGAAACTTCCGGTGTCGATGGGTACCTGGAGCACTTGGCGGAACGCACGCCTTATCGAGCAACCACCAAGGGCTGATAGGCTGGGATCATCGTTTGGTTTTTGACAAGTCTTTTTGGCTCAAAAAATCTGCCAAAACTTTGTTTTTGGCCAAGTCATCAGAGGCGACGGCGCCGCGAATTTGTTTCACCAAAACCCCTTTGATATCCGATTGCAAGGCCTGACAGCGCAACGAAATGTAAAGGGTGCGTGCTTTGGCTTGGTCCAACTTTTCTGCTGACAAAGCTTGCAACCACAAAGCGTCATGGCGCACGCCTGCTTCCAGCTCTCTGAGCACCATGGTGCGGATCAAGTCAGATGTTGTTTCGCTCATGACTCACGCTTTTTCATCCAAAGACTCTCGCATGGCTTGCAGCAAGCTCTCGCTCTCATGTGCCCCTGAAACGCCTACACGTCCATTGAAGATAAAAAACGGCACGCCACTGACGCCCATATCACGCGCCTCTTGGTCGCAAGCCGCTGTTTGGGCATGCACCATCGGGTCATGGATTGCTTGATGCGTCACCTCCGGATCTAAACCAGCTGCGTTTGCAATGGCTTGCAACTCGTCAGCATTGGTCAAATCTCGGCCGTCTAGAAAATAACTCTGAAATAAAGCTTCCACCATGCGCTCTTGCTCTGGACCTGGCTCACAGGCTGCAATCAAGCTATGAAGCACGATGGTATTTGGCTGGCGAGCAATCCGATCAAACTCAAACGCAATGCCCACCTCATGCCCAACTGCGGTCACGCGGTCATAGACTGAATTGGCGCGCTCACCAAACTTCGTGCGGACATAGGTCTCGCGGTCAATGCCCTGTGGGCTCATCTCAGGATTGAGCTGAAACGTGTGCCAGCGCACCTGAGGCAAAACATCGGGATATTCAGCGGCCCACAAGGCCAAGGCACCTTCCAAGCGGCGCTTGCCTACAAAACACCAAGGGCACACCACATCGGAGATCACGTCAATGTTGAGAGTTTTCATGAGGTTGCTTGCTTTCTGCCACAATGCCCCAACTGTAGCGTTATCGCCAACTTAGAGAGGGAATCACAATGGCTAGCGATCTGATCAAACACATCACCGACACCACCTTTGAAGCCGACGTCTTACAAGCAGACAAGCCTGTGCTCGTCGACTACTGGGCTGAATGGTGCGGCCCTTGCAAGATGATTGCCCCCATCCTGGACGAAGTCTCTGCGGCTTATGCAGGCAAACTGCAAATTGCCAAGATGAACGTCGATGAGAACCGCGATATCCCTGCCAAATTTGGTATCCGTGGAATTCCAACCTTGATGCTGTTCAAGGGCGGCCAACTGTCAGCAACCAAAGTTGGCGCCATGACCAAAGCTCAACTGACGGCATTCATTGACCAACAATTGGCTTGATTCAAAAGCCTGACTTTTCAGGCCTGTCACACAAAGCCCGCTGATCGTAAAAATCGCGGGCTTTTTTCCTGTCATAATCATTTCCGAACTGGTTGTTTGCCCAAGTGGTCAATGGATACCATTCTGGTTTCCAGTTCCGGTCTGTGAGGTACCTTTCGCCTCCCTGAAGACCTCCCCCCAATTTATTTAACGAACTCCCCACGGAGTCAACCCATGCATCTGAACGAACTCAAGGCACTGCACGTGTCTGAAGTGCTGAAACAAGCCGAAGAACTCGAAATCGAAAACACCGGCCGAATGCGCAAACAAGAACTGATGTTTGCCATCATCAAAAAACGTGCGCGTGCAGGTGAGCAGGTATTTGCTGATGGTGTTCTTGAAATTTTGCCTGACGGCTTTGGTTTTTTACGCAGTCCCGACACCAGCTACACCGCCAGCACAGACGATATCTACATCAGCCCAAGCCAAGTACGTCGCTTCAACTTGCACACGGGTGACATGATTGAAGGCGAAGTGCGTATTCCCAAAGATGGAGAGCGTTACTTTGCGCTGACCAAACTCGATCAAGTCAACGGCGACTTGCCCGAAAACAACAAGCACAAGGTCATGTTCGAAAACTTGACCCCTTTGTTCCCACGCGAGCAAATGAAACTCGAACAAGACACGAAAGGTGAAGAAAACATCACTGGCCGCATCATCGACATCATTGCACCCATCGGCAAAGGTCAACGTGCTTTGCTGGTGGCACCACCCAAAAGCGGCAAGACGGTGATGATGCAACACATCGCACACGCCATTGCCGCCAACTACCCAGACAGCCACATGATGGTTTTGTTGGTGGATGAGCGCCCCGAAGAAGTGACCGAAATGCAACGCTCAGTCAAGGCAGAAGTGATTGCATCCACCTTCGATGAACCAGCTGCCCGCCATGTGCACGTGGCCGAGATGGTGATTGAGCGCGCCAAGCGTTTGGTTGAGCTTAAAAAAGACGTGGTCATCTTGCTCGACTCGATCACCCGTTTGGCTCGCGCTTACAACAACGTCGTGCCCTCATCTGGCAAAGTCTTAACAGGCGGTGTCGACTCCAATGCATTGCAACGACCCAAACGTTTCTTTGGTGCCGCTCGTAAAGTCGAAGAAGGTGGTTCACTCACCATCATCGCCACAGCGTTGGTAGATACAGGTAGCCGCATGGACGAAGTGATTTTTGAAGAATTCAAAGGCACGGGCAACTGCGAAATCCATTTGGATCGTCGCCTGTACGAAAAGCGCGTGTTCCCTGCAATCCAACTCAACCGCAGCGGCACCCGTCGCGAAGAGTTGTTGTTGGCGCCCGAAATCTTGCAAAAGACCCGCATTCTGCGTCAGTTCATGTACAACATGGACGAAATTGAATCCATGGAGTTGATGTTGAAGAACATGAAGGCCACCAAGTCAAACGTCGACTTCTTTGATCTGATGCGCCGCGGAGGTTAAAAACTGTTTGCTCATCCCAAAGGGCGTCTGCTGGTCACAGCAGACGCCCTTTTCAATGGCTGGACCAAAGCAAGATATTTTCAGGTCGGCACTAAAAACTCTCGACTGATGCTGACGCCAATGTCGTTCACTCGGTCCAAGAATTGGGTCAAGTAAGCATGCAACCCATTCGCCAAGATTTCCTCAATCTTGCCGTACTGCAATTCAGCCAAAAGTTTTCCTGAACGACGTCTGCTTTCAATAGACGGATCGCCTGAGACCATGGCCAAGTTACTCACCACCTCATTCAAACATGCATGCAATGAACGGGGCATGTCAGACCGCAGCACCAGAAGTTCGGCGACACGTTCAGGCTGAATCACATCACGATAAACTTTTCGGTAAATTTCAAAACCAGAAACGCTGCGCAGAATCGCGCTCCAATGGTAAAAGTCGTACTCTTGGTCTTGCGCATTGGCTGCACCAAAAAAATCACTTTCCACCGCATGGAACTTGACATCCACCAATCGCGCCGTGTTGTCAGCCCGCTCTAGGAACGTTCCCAAACGCATGAAGTGCAAAGCTTCATCCATCAACATGGTGCCAACCGTCACACCGCGCGACAGATGAGAACGAAACTTCACCCACTCAAAAAACTGACCCGGATCTTTTTCAAACTCACCCAGTTTGATTTTTCGCAGCATCTCCAACCACGTCTGGTTTTGCGTCTCCCACACCTCGGTGGTCAAACTTCCACGCACCGCCCTGGCATTTTCTCGGGCGGCTTTCAAGCATGAAATGATGGATGAGGGGTTTTCCTCATTTTTCACCATGAACGCCATCACGTTTTCAGGTGTGATCTCGGCGTACAGGGCTTGATAGGACGGCAACAACTCGCTGATCGACAGCAAACCTTGCCAGCCCATTTGGGCCACGGCGGCAGACTGTGGCAACAACGATGTCTGGTAATTGACGTCCAACAGACGGGCGGTATTTTCTGCTCGCTCGGTGTAACGAGACATCCAAAACAGGTGATCGGCGGTTCGGCTCAGCATCGTTAAACCTCAAGAATCCATGTGTCTTTGGTTCCACCGCCTTGCGACGAATTCACCACCAGAGAGCCTTCTTTCAATGCCACTCGGGTCAAACCACCAGGCACCATTTGTACGGTTTTACCACTGAGTACGAAGGGGCGTAAATCAATATGGCGCGGAGCGATGCCGCTCTCCACATAAGTCGGGCAGCTTGACAGACTCAAGGTCGGCTGTGAAATGTAGCCATCGGGCTTGGCCATCAAAACGCGTCGGAAGTCTTCAATCTCAGCCTTGGTGGCCGCAGGCCCCACCAACATGCCATAGCCCCCTGCTCCGTGCACTTCTTTGACCACCAACTCACTCAAGTGATCCAAGGTGTATTGCAAGTCTTCTCTCTTGCGGCACTGAAAGGTAGGCACATTGTTGAGTATGGGTTTTTCACCCAAGTAGAACTCGATCATTTGGGGCACATAAGGGTAAATGGACTTATCGTCAGCAATGCCGGTACCCACCGCATTGCAAATGCTGACATGGCCTGCACGGTACACATCCATCAAGCCAGCACAGCCCAAAGTAGAAGTTGAACGGAACACTTTGGGATCTAAGAAGTCATCGTCTACACGCCGGTAAATCACATCCACTCGCTTGGGGCCACGCGTTGTGCGCATATAGACAAAGTTGTCTTTGACGAATAGATCCTGCCCTTCAACCAACTCAACCCCCATTTGCTGCGCTAGAAAGGCATGTTCAAAATAAGCGCTGTTGTACATGCCGGGCGTCAAGACAACGACGGTCGGGTTATCGGTGGTCGCAGGGCAACTGGCGCGCAAGGTCTCTAGCAACAAGTCAGGGTAGTGCGCCACCGGTGCCACACGGTGCTGGCTGAACAACTCAGGAAAAAGCCGCATCATCATCTTGCGGTCTTCCAACATATAGCTCACCCCGCTGGGCACCCTGAGGTTATCTTCCAAAACGTAGTACTGACCATTTCCATGGGCATCCGGTGCTCGCACGATGTCGATACCGCTGATGTTGGAGTAGACATTGTGGGGAACGTCTACGCCCATCATTTCTGGACGAAACTGGGCGTTATGGATGATTTGTTCCGTCGGAATGACGCCTGCCTTGAGTATTTCTTGCTCGTGGTAGATGTCATGAATGAAACGATTCAAGGCTGTCACGCGTTGCACCAAGCCCTTTTGCATCTCACGCCACTCGTGCGCTGGAATGACACGTGGGATCAGGTCAAACGGGATCAGGCGTTCTGTGCCAGCGCCGTCTTCGTCTTTATCGCCATAAACCGCGAAAGTGATCCCAACGCGACGGAAAATCATTTCTGCCTCTTCCCGACGTCCGCGCATGGCTTGAGGGTCTTGACGAATCAACCAGTCCAAGTAGTTTTTATAGTGAGGCCGCACCTGATCTGCCTCATAAGACAGCTGGGCATACATTTCATCGAACTTGTGCATCTTGGAACTCCTGGTTACACAAAAGCAAATTAAATGCCATATCTAGGGCATGGGCAAACGATGGTGCCAATAGTGTTGTTGCAGGTCACGCTCGCAGCGCACCAAATTAGGGCGATCGCTCGACCATAGAGATGCACCACAAAGGGGGCTTTGCACCACAAGAACGTCTTCATGGGCGTAGCGAGCCATGACATCCGGACGAGGATGGCCAAAGCGATTGCGGTAACCCGCCTGTACAACCGCCACCCGAGGGCGCACAGCTTGCAAGAACTCTGGCGTCGAAGAGGTTGCACTGCCGTGATGGGGAACCAGCAGCCAATCGGCGTGCATGTCTTGTTCAGCAACGATCAAGCGCCGCTCTTGGTCAGCCTCAATATCGCCCACCAACAAGGCCCGCACACCCTGACTGCTTTGCAAGCGCAACACACAACTCATGGCGTTGGGTTTCATCGCTCGGGTGTAGTCTGGCGTTTGAGGATGCAAAACTTCAAACACAACGCCATCCAAGATCCAACGCTGTCCCCTCTCACAACGCTGCATTGAATGAAACTTTTGTAGCGGATGACCTTCAGGCATCGACGTCCAAACCACGGCCTGCGGTTGCATGGCCAACACCGAGAGCGCGCCGCCACTGTGATCGCTGTCTTGGTGACTGATGATCAGACCATCCAACCGCTCCCCTAAACTGCGCAAGAGCGGCACCAACACCCGTTGCCCCGCATCGGTCTCCACAGAATAACGAGGCCCGGTGTCGTACAACAAAGCGTGGTGCGCCGTTCGCACCAACACTGCGTGGCCCTGCCCCATATCCGTCGCTATCAACTCAAACGCTCCAGGCAAAGGTCGTGGGACCTGCCAACTCAAGACGGGCAATACCAAGGTCAGCCCACACAAGCGAATCCACAGCGGTAATCGCAGCACCACCAAAAGCATGCCCAACATGGCTGACGTGCTAGCCCAAACTGGCGCTGCAGGCGAAGACCACTGGGCCCAAGACACACTGGACATCCAGCGCAAGACCTCCAGCAGACCTTCCAAAAACCAAGCAGCCAACGACCATGCATCGGACCAGAGCAAACCCAACAAACACAGCGGCGTCACGATCAAGGTGACCCATGGAACAGCCAGCACATTGGCCAGCATGCCAACCAAAGAGACTTGATGAAATAGCACCAAACTCAACGGCGCCAGACAAACACTCATCAGCCATTGCTCGCGCACCATGAGTAAACCCCTGTGCCAAACCAGGGCCGTCCACGTGTTTGCGCTGTGCAAATCCTCCAAGCCGGTTGCAAACAAGATACCGACCGCCACAAAACTGAGCCAAAACCCAGCCTGCAGCAAAGCCCATGGATCCAGTGCCACCACGACCACGCACACCAAGCCCCACGTCATGGGCCAAGGCCAGCGCAGCCCTTGCCAGCGTAAGGCACTCACGGTCAACAGCATCCAAACGGTGCGCTGCGCTGGTATGCCCCAGCCAGTGAATAACGCGTAGAGAAACGCTGCGAAAGTGCCACACAACAAGGCCGCTTGAGGCGCCGTCAGCCACAAGCACCAGGAGCGCCATCGCGACCAGACATCGCTGCGGCACCACAACCAACGGGCCCATACAGCAACCAACCAAGCCAAGCCCGTGATGTGCAAACCCGATATGGCCATCAAATGCGCCACGCCTGTGGCCCGAAACACGTCCCAATCGGCACGCTCAATGGCAGCCTGGTCGCCTAGCAACAATGCAGCCACAATACCCGCACTTTGACGGTCATTGACCTGTTGATCGACTGCGTCGCGCACGCGTTGACGAGATCGCTCAATCGGGTGCCATCCCGTCGGTCCTAGCCACTGAGGTCGAGCATCTTTGACCCCCAGCCGCACATACCCTGTGCCTTGAATTCCCTGCTCCCAAAGCCACAACTCGTAGTCAAACCCATGGGGATTGATGTGCCCATGGGGTGCTTTCAAACGCACATCCATGCGCCAACGATCTCCTGCCCTGAGCTGCTGCGAAGCTTCATCGAGGATCAGTGACTGGGCTTCCTCTGCCTTGGTTCCGTACCATCCCAAAAGCAATCGCCGTGGCACACCCTGCGGCCCAGATTCCACATCAAAACGAAATCGCCAACTGTTGTCCCCCACGCGCTGGGGCATGGCCGCGACAACGCCAACAAGGGTCAAAGTTCGCCCTTCCAATGCAGGCGACAACGACTGCTCAAGATATTGACAAGCCCGCCAACCCGTTTGGCCATAGGCAAGCGCAAACGTACCCAAACACAGCAATAAAGCAGATCGACTGACGGCCCAACGAGTGTCGGCTCGTGGCAACACCCAAGCCGTCACTGTCAAGGCCAGCCCAGCAAAGCATTGAACAACATAAAAGGGCCAAGCCAACAGCTCAGGGGCTTGTAACTGCCAAGCAGTGCCCGCCAGCCACCCTATGCAAAAAGGCAATATCAATGAATTCAAGCCAAACCCAGTGAACGCAGAATTGGGCAATCTAGCCAAACTGCGCTCACAAGGTAAGGGGACTGCTCACAAAGTCGCAGGGTGGTGCAAACTGAGCTGGAAGCGCACCCATGCAAAGACTGCTTGTTGCGTCAGCTGAACCAACTTAAGACGCGGGTTTGGTCGAACACACTTCTTTTTTGAGGCTGGCCAAATAAGTGTTGGGCCGGATAGGGGCTTCTCGCAAACGGAACTCGGGTGCATCTTCAGCCGCCACCTCTTTGCCTTTGCCCATGGGTTTTTCAAAATAACTCACAGAAAGCTTCACCACCATGTCGGTTTTGCAATACATGCGCCAGCGCGTCATGACCGACTTGTAACTGTCCCCGCCTGGTGTTTTCTCTCCTTTGGGAAAGTCCACCAGCGTCCAGGCATAGCGAGAAACATGCACCGGCATGACGGCATCTTTGTCAAAGTAATAGGCCACATCCTCGTCCTTGGAAATTTCACTCCATTCGGCTCTGCAGATCCCAGGACAAAAAAGGGCCAAGACCCAAAGAGTCACGGCGGCAAGGAAACGAGTTGTTTGCATGCCCCTCTTATCGTCAGCGCAGACAAAAACTTAAGCGCACCAGATTGGCGCATGTTGATTGGCTCACGTTTTGCTTTAATACACGCATGTCTATCCATGCTGCACTTCACCACGTTACCCACTACAGCTATGACAGGCTGGTAGAACTGGGCCCGCAAGTCATTCGCCTAAGGCCTGCACCCCATTGCCGCAGCAACATCATTTCTTATTCGCTCACCGTTGAGCCCGAGCATTTCATCAACTGGCAGCAAGACCCCTTTGCAAACTACCAGGCGCGCTTGGTTTTTCATGAAAAAACGACCGAATTCAAAGTCACGGTGGATTTGGTGGTCGAAATGGCGGTTTACAACCCGTTTGACTTTTTCCTTGAGCCCAACGCTGAAAAATTCCCTTTCAGTTATGACAAGGCCACGTCGTTGGAACTGGCGCCTTACTTGGACAAACTGGCGCTCACGCCAAAGTTTCAAGCCTATTGCACGTCCATTGATCTGGAAGCTCTCAAACGAGAGCCCATTCGAACGATCGACTTTTTGGTTCAAATCAACAAAAAATTGCATCAAGACGTCGACTACCTGATTCGCATGGAACCTGGGGTGCAAACGCCGGAAGAAACCCTCACCCTCGGCAGCGGCTCCTGCCGCGACAGCGCTTGGTTGATGGTGCAGTTACTGCGCCAATGTGGCTTGGCTGCTCGTTTTGTCTCTGGCTACCTCATTCAATTGGTGCCAGACGTGAAGTCTCTCGATGGCCCCAGCGGCACTGAAGTCGACTTCACCGACTTGCATGCTTGGTGCGAGGTCTACCTTCCTGGCGCAGGTTGGGTTGGACTTGATCCGACGTCTGGTCTGTTTGCAGGTGAGGGCCACATACCTTTGGCGTGTACGCCTCAGCCATCTAGCGCTGCGCCCATTGAAGGGCTGGTCGATGAAGCTGAAGTTGAATTCAGCCATGAAATGAAAGTGACTCGGGTCCTGGAATCACCCCGTGTCACAAAACCTTACACCGAAGACCAATGGGCGGACATCTTGGCCTTGGGCGACGAGGTTGATCGCCGACTCACAGAAGGTGATGTGCGTTTGACCATGGGCGGCGAACCCACCTTTGTGGCCGTCGATGACCGCGATGCGCCCGAATGGAATACCGATGCACTTGGCCCCACCAAGCGCGCATTTGCCACTGAGTTGGTGCACAAATTACGCGACGAATACGGCCAAGGCGGTTTTTTACACTTTGGCCAAGGCAAGTGGTATCCGGGTGAACAGTTGCCGCGCTGGTCGTTGGGCATTTACTGGCGTGCAGATGGACAACCCTGCTGGCACAACCCAGACTTGTTTGCGGACGAACGCGTGCCTTGCCACTACACCAGCGAAGACGCGGAAAAATTCACGCAGACGTTGGCCCACAAGTTGGGTCTTGACGGTCAACACATCACCGCAGGCTTTGAAGACACCTGGTACTACCTCTGGCGTGAGCGCCGCTTGCCCGGAAATGTGGATCCCTTTGACTCACGACTGGAAGATGAGATGGAGCGAGCACGCTTGCACCGCGTTTTCACACAAGGTCTCAAGCAAGTCGTGGGCTACGTTCTACCCCTGAAAGCCAAAGAGCCCGAGGCGCCAGGGCCGCGCTGGATCAGCGGCCCTTGGTTCTTACGCGACGAGCGCATGTATTTGGTACCCGGGGATTCACCCATGGGCTATCGCTTGCCCTTGGACTCTCTGCCCTGGGTGACAGCATCCGACTACCCTTACCCCGTCAGCCAAGACCACTACGCGGAACGCCAGCCACTGCCCCATGCTGCTGCGTTGAAGGCTCAGTATGCCCACCACGCACGCTTCACACATTACAACGCCCACGTCTCAGGGCAAGGCTTTGCCCAAGGCGGCACAGTGGCTTTGGCAACCCACGAACCGGCGCTAGACCCCGCAAAGGGTGCTGCTGGCAAAAACGGTTCCGGCCAGCGCGATACAGCACCCAACACAGTCCCCTCGAAATTTGAATCAGCCTCTTGGATCACCCGCACCGCCATCTGCGTCGAAGTGCGTGACCCCTCCAGAGCCAATGGCCCCAACGTTGAACTGGCCACCAAGTTGGGCAGCGCATCGCAAAGCCTGATGTATGTGTTCATGCCGCCGTTGACACGCCTGGAAGACTATTTGGAGTTGCTCAGCGCGATTGAGGCGACCGCTCAAGAACTGAACATGCGCATTGTGTTGGAAGGTTATGGGCCACCACGTGATCCACGGCTGAAACTGTTAGCTGTCACGCCAGACCCTGGTGTCATTGAAGTGAACATCCACCCCGCCCACAACTGGCAAGAGATTGTGGCGCACACGGAATTTTTGTACCAAGCTTCTTTCGAGTCCCGACTGTCCGCAGAAAAGTTCATGACCGACGGCCGCCATACGGGTACGGGTGGCGGTAACCATGTGGTCATGGGCGGCGCCACCCCGGCTGACAGTCCGTTCCTGCGCAAGCCCGAACTTCTGGCCAGCTTGATCCTTTACTGGCACAACCACCCCTCCTTGAGCTATTTGTTCAGCGGGATGTTCATTGGCCCGACCAGCCAAGCGCCTCGTGTCGACGAAGCACGCAACGATCAAATTTACGAACTGGAAATTGCCCTTGGCGAAATTCGCAACAACCGCGCAAAGTTCGGTGCCGATTTGCCACCTTGGTTGGTCGACCGCAGCTTGCGCAACCTGCTGATTGACGTCACGGGCAACACCCACCGCTCAGAGTTTTGCATCGACAAGCTCTACTCGCCTGACTCGTCCACCGGCCGTTTGGGTTTGCTGGAATTGCGTGCCTTTGAAATGCCCCCCCATGCCCGCATGAGCGTGGTGCAGCAACTGCTGCTTCGCGCTTTGGTTGCACGCTTCTGGGCGCAACCCTACGAAGCGCCGGCCACCCGTTGGGGCACCGAGCTGCACGATCGGTTCTTGTTGCCACACTTTGTCAAAACGGACTTTGACGACGTGCTCACCGAACTGGGCGACAGCGGCTTTCATTTCGATCCGGCTTGGTTTTCACCACACTTTGAATTCCGTTTTCCCCGTGTGGGCGAGCTCAACACCTTGGGCACATCCTTGACGCTGCGCAATGCCTTAGAACCCTGGCATGTCATGGGTGAAGAGGGCTCCAGCGGGGGCACCGTGCGCTATGTGGACTCATCGCTAGAACGCATCGAAGTGCATGTCACAGGCTTGAACCCCAGCCGTCACGCAGTGACGGTCAATGGACGGGCCCTGCCCTTGCAACCCACAGGCACAGTGGGCGAATACGTGGCGGGTGTGAGGTACAGAGCGTGGGCCCCCTCGTCTGCCTTGCACCCGACCATTGGCGTGCATGTGCCCTTGACCTTTGACATCGTGGACACCTGGATGAAACGCTCCATCGGCGGCTGCCAGTACCACGTGGCCCATCCCGGCGGGCGCAACTACGACAGCTTCCCAGTCAATGCGTACGAAGCAGAAAGCCGTCGTCTCTCGCGATTCTCTCCACTGGGCCACACACCCGGCAAGCTCGACATAGGTCCTGCCACGGTGGGGGTGGCCGCCAGCAAGGAGTTCCCCTTCACGCTGGACCTGCGCCGTTGAACTTGCCCACGATGAGACAATGCGCCCACCGTGGACACACCCCAAACGCAAACCGCCGAGCCCTCGACCACACCAGCTTTGGCTGATGCAGTGAGCGCCTTGGCGCACCCGGCTGACAGCGGGCATTTTGATGAGCTGCGGGGACAGTGTGCTCCGGTCAAGTCGCTGCCCGCCACGCTGGCGTCTCAAACGCAGTCGCAAACTCAAGGCCCCTCGGCGTCGACACAGTTTCAAAGCCAAACACGGCCTTTCAGCCCTTTCCCTCACATACGTCAGGAAAGCGCCGAAACCATCCCTCCTCAGCCCCCCCCGGTCAACCACATCACCGAGCTGGCGCCTCCTTGGCGTGCTTTTTTTGAGCAGTTAGGCCCCACAGGCCTGGACGATCTCGATCGCAGAACCCAAACTTTGGCGCGCCAAGTTCGCGACAACGGCATCACCTACAACGTCTATGCCAGCCAGGGGGGGCCTCAAAGACCCTGGGCCGTCGATCTGTTTCCTCTGATCTTGACGCCGCAAAGCTGGCAACAGATCGACCGAGGCGTCCAGCAACGTGCACGTTTGCTAGAACGCGTGATGGCCGACGTCTATGGCCCTCAGCAATTGATCCGCCAAGCCATGCTTCCACCTGCTCTGGTGCAAGGCCACCCTGGCTATTTGCGTGCCATGCATGGGGTAGCACCCGTCGGTGGGACCCACTTGCACATCGCAGCTTTTGACCTGGCCCGTGGGCCCAACGGCCAGTGGGCCGTGGTGTCGCAACGCACGCAAGCTCCCTCAGGCTTGGGCTATTTGCTGGAAAACCGCTTGCTGATCTCTCGCCAATTTCCGCAAGCGTTTGAAACCATGAACATCCAACGCTTGGCTGCGACCTATCGCGTTTGGGTTGAATCGCTGAAAAATCACAGCCCCGCAGGGTCAGCAGCGCATGTGGCGTTGCTCACACCCGGCCCCTACAACGAAACCTACTTTGAGCATGCTTACCTGGCACGCTACCTGGGCCTGAGCTTGGTAGAGGGCAACGACCTGACCGTGCGCGACGAGCGCCTGTACTTGCGAACCCTGCGCGGCTTGGAGCCTGTGCATGTGCTGCTCAAACGTTTGGACGACGAATTTTTAGACCCCTTGGAGTTGCGCGCAGACTCTACCTTGGGCATTCCTGGCTTGCTCCAAGCGGTTCGTGCAGGGCATGTGGTGGTCGCCAACGCCCCAGGTTCGGCGTTTTTAGAATCTCCGGCCTTGATGGGCTTTTTGCCAGCTTTGAGCCAAACCCTCTTGGGTGAAACCTTGCAATTGCCGGCCTTGGACACTTGGTGGTGCGGGGAGCGGGCGGCACAAGCCTCCGTGCTTCCCCAACTGGACCAAATGGTCATCAAACCCACCTATCCCGGTCTGGCCAGTCACGGCAGTTTTGACGCTGCGCTGGGCCGCTCGCTCACCCAAGCCGCACGCGATGAATGGGTCGGGCGCATCACACGTCAACCCGACCGACATACCTTGCAAGCCTATGTGCCCCTGTCGCAAATGCCGACTTGGAAAAATGCCCAAGAAGGCATCGTCCCCCGATCGGTCATGTTGCGCGTGTTTGCCTTGCGCGATGGTGCCGACTCTTGGCGGGTGCTCCCAGGCGGTTTGGCCCGAATTGCCGCGCCGAACGCCGAAATCGCCTCGATGCAGCGCGGCGGCAGCAGCGCCGATGTCTGGATACAAACCGAGGCCGATGTAGACCGCAGCACGTTGCTGACAAAAAGCTCGGGCTTGGCAGGCTTTACACCTCGCGCACGGTTGGTCACCAGCCGCGCCGCTGAAAACCTGTATTGGTTAGGCCGCTACACCGAGCGCAGCGAGAACATGGTGCGGCTGGTGCGTTTGTGCCTGGAAGCTCTCAACGCAGAAGACCCAGCCTCCAACAGCCTGTGGGTCTGGTTGCAGCAACTCAGCCAACGCCAAGGCCTGATCCCGTTTGGCGCACCTGCCCCGCAAAACCCCATCGCAGGACTCATCATCCCCCACCACACGGTCACGCGCAGGCGGGTGTTTGAACGCACCCTGATCGCGTGTTTGGATCAAGACGAACACACCACCAGCGTGGGTTACAACCTGCGCGCCTTGCGCCAAGCTGCATCGTCCTTGAGAGAACGGTTGTCGCCTGAGCACTGGAATGCCATCGTGCATTGCGTGGAGCAATTCAGCAACCACTGCGCCCACACCACACCACACCCCGAGTTTTCAGCCATTCAGGCTTTGCAAGCCCTCGACGCCGCCAGCTCGGCCTTGGCGGCCATCACAGGCGCCCAAACCGACCGCATGACACGCGATGACGGATGGCAACTGTTGAGCATCGGGCGACATGTTGAACGGTTGGGCTTCTTGTCAGCGGCTCTGGACTTGGCCGTTGAAGTGGGCGCATTTGAGGTGACACCAGCCACCTTGAGCAACCCAATTCAGCCTTTGCAAGCCATTGACAACAGCTCACATTTCACGGCCTTGTTGGCTTTGTTTGACAGCACCATCACCTTTCAAGCCCAGTACCAGCAAAGCCGCGACCTCGCCCCATTGGTGGAGCTGTTGATTCAAGACAACGAAAATCCGCGCTCCTTGGCCTGGGTGACGCGCTCCATGCGATCTCGCCTGTCCAAACTGGCGAAAACCCCGATGGGCGAGCCTGACGCGTTAGCCCGACTCGTGCCTGATCTGCAGCAAACCCCAATCGACGCACTGTGTCAGCATGATGCACAGGGTCAACTGCCGCAGCTGCGCGCTTGTCTGTCAGCGTGTGTCCAAGCTGCATGGCAAGTTTCAGACGCTATCTCAGGCCAATACTTCAGCCACACCCAAGACGGCGACAGCGTCGGAGCCTGACCATGTTGCTGCACGTCTTGCACACCACCGCCTACCACTATGCGCCGCAAGTGGAAACCGCGCAGCACATGGCGCACTTGTTGCCCCGCAGCATGCCCTCACAAACGGTGCGCAATGCAGACTTGAACATCACACCAGCCCCTGCTGCACGCAGCGACCACATCGACGTGTTTGGCAATATGCGGAGCTTTTTTTCATTGCCGTTGGCCCACTCCAGCTTGCAAATTGTCGCCAGCAGTTTGGTAGACACCCACCGCTCAACGTTCGACCCAGACCAAGTCGCTCAAACCCCAACTTGGGAAAAAGTTCGAGAGCATTTTGTCTACCATGCAGGCGCGGCTTGGGATGCGGCCAACGAGTACGTCTTTGCATCCCCCTATGTGACGCCACATGCTGACTTTGCGGAATACGCCCGTGCCAGCTTTACCCCACAACGCCCGGTGTTGGCTGCTGCGTGTGATTTGATGACGCGCATCCATCAAGAGTTTGAATACGCCAGCGAAAGCACCGACATCAATACCCCGGCGCGTGAAGCTTTGGCCAAACGACAAGGCGTTTGCCAAGACTTTGCCCACATCTTGCTCTGTTGCTTGCGCACCCAAGGCTTGGCGGCACGTTATGTCAGCGGCTATTTGTTGACCGAACCACCTGAAGGGCAAGAACGTTTGATTGGCAGCGATGCCTCTCACGCCTGGGTGTCCTTGTACATACCCGATTGCGTTGATGACGAATTGACCACCCACGGTCAATGGTTTGACCTCGACCCAACCAACAACCGTTGGGGTTTGAATTCACCCGGTGAAGACTATGTCACCCTCGCCCTCGGGCGAGATTTTGGTGACGTCTCCCCGGTACGTGGTGTGATCCACGGCGGTGCAAGCCATACCTTGGAGGTCGGCGTCACGGTATTTCCCATCGACGACCACTTGGAAGAAATCGAAGGCGAACAACCCCATGCGCCTAAAATTTCTCAGTCCAACACTCTGGAGAGACTTCCATGAACATTTACGACCGCCTGCAAGCCCTCCACATCACCCTGCCCCCCGTGGCCGTGCCTGCGGCAGCCTATGTGCCGTTTGTGCAAAGCGGCAAGATGGTGTTCTTGAGCGGCCACATTGCCAAACAAGACGGCAAAGCCTGGGTAGGCCAACTAGGCCTCAACATGACCACCGACCAAGCCAAAGCCGCCGCACGCGCAGTGGCCATCGACTTGCTGGGCACCTTGCACGCCGCAGTGGGTGACTTAAACAAGGTGCAACGCATTGTGAAAGTCATGAGCCTGGTCAACTCCACGTCCGACTACACCGAGCAGCACCTGGTGACCAACGGTTGCAGTGAATTGATTGGCGAAGTCTTTGGCGACAAAGGTGCCCACGCACGCAGCGCCTTTGGCGTGGCCCAACTGCCCATGGGTGCTTGCGTAGAAATTGAATTGATTGCCGAGCTGGCCTGAGCACCCAGGCTCACACATTTGCAACCCTGCTGCGCACCACGCAGCTCAAGTGGCTCACTGCACCCAGCTCAGCACCCAGGGCACCGTGACCATCGCCAACACGGTTGACACAGCCACGGCCGTTGGCACTTCCTCTTGTCCCACCCCATAGCGCTGAGAAAACAAAAACACATTGGCACCAATAGGCATTGACGCAGCGCTGACCATCACCGCCAGTGCCAAACCCGTCACGCCAAAAGCCCACCCAAGTATCAGCACAAGCAAAGGGTGGCCCAGGTTCTTGAGCAAGGCCAGACTGGTGGCCACCCACAAGGGCCGCATGGCCTGTGATCGGCTCTGTCCGGCCCAAGATTGACGCAGGTCGTGCAACACCCCAGCCAAGGTGATGCCCACCAACAGCAAGGCCAAAGGCCCAAAGGCATTGCCCATCCATTGAAGCGGTTTGTCCAATGTTTCCGGCATGACCCAGCCCAGTTGCCCAAAGGCCAGGCCCAACAAGATCGGCAAAGGGACCGGATGAAAAACAGCATTGCGCACCGCGATCAAGATGGTCACCAAAGCATGGAGTTTGGTAGAGGCATCGCCAACCGCTGAAGCCTCCTCACGGGCGACCACCAACTCCAACACCACCGTGGCCAAAGTCAGCAAGACCAGGGCGTGCAAAGAAATCAGGGTGAACAAATACACCAGGCCAGGCGGGCCATACATCAATCCAATCAAGGGAATGCCCAGCATGACGGTGTTGCTGAAAGTGGCCGCCAAGGCCAACACCGTGGCGCGTCGGTTCCATCCAAGACTCAAGAACAACACCGCAAACAAGCCAATCGCACCCACAAAGTACATGCCAACAGGCTCGACATCCAGCTGGTCTAAGTGAACCTGGCTCATGGTTCGAAACAACAAGGCTGGCGCCAACACCATGAAGGTGAGCTGCGATATGTCTCTTGAGCCTTCTTGCGTGACCCAACCACGCCAACCGGCCCAGAAACCAATGGCAATCAACACCACCACCGGCAACAACGAACTGAGCACGAACAACATGAGGCCTTAGAAAGCGCTTTGCGCTTGGAGAATGGGATGATTATCCCAATGAAAAAGGCCCCAACTCAGGGGCCCTGTCCACTCGACTGCAAATCAACGCAGCCAAAAAATATAACTTAAGCTTTCACGGCTCTGAAGCCGGAATAAATGCGCGACACTGGACGGCTTCTTTGCTCGGCTTCTTGGGCCAATTGGGCACGAATGCGGTCAAAGGTGGCTTTGATGCCCGGCTTTTCAGCAGGCACACATTTGAAGCGTCGCTCCAAGGCGACATCAGGGGGATCCATTTGAAATACTGACTTGTCCACGTAGGCTCCTCAGAACTCGATGAGCAAACAACGCGTGACAGCAAGATTTGGTGGACACATGTCGTGAAAAAAATCTAAAAATTTTGTAAGTCCTTGATTTTTATAGAGTCGGCAAGGGCTTGAAGCCTCAAACAACGACAAGACTCCTATAATTTTTCGACTCCGAAAGTACTGTCTGTCCCTGTCTACCCCCACCTCTTCTTCACCCCGCCCTTCATGGTCCATCGGTATTGGTGTGGTGTTGGCGCTTCACGTATTGGCTTGGGTATTGGCCCACGGCATTGCCGACACCAACCTGGATGGCTATGCCGACATGCTGGAGAACTTTGCCTGGGGCCAACACTGGGCCTGGGGAAGCGCCAAGCACCCGCCCTTGTTTGCTTGGATCACTGGCGCTTGGTTCCTGTTTCTGCCCCACCTGGACGCCTCTTACCATCTGCTGTCTTACCTCAATGTGGCCCTTGCCTTGCTCGGTGTTTACAAGGTCGCACAAGCCATGGGGCGGCCAGACTTGGCGCTGCCCTCAGCCCTGCTGCTGTGTTTGGCTTTTCCCTACAGCACCTTGGCGGTGAAGTTCAATGCCAACGCCATTTTGTTGAGCGCTTGGCCTTGGGTGGTGTTGGCCTGGGTTCGCTGCGTCAGCAGCCAAGGCCGCGCTGGCTTGGTTTGGTCGGTCAGTTTAGGAGTCATCAGCGCGCTGAGCATGCTTGGCAAGTACTACAGCGGTGTATTTTTGCTGGCCGTGTTTTTGAGTTCTCTGGCCTCTGCCAACGGTCGTCGATGGTTCGGCTCTTACAAACCCTGGTTGACCTTGGCGGTCTTTGGGGTGTGCCTGTTGCCCCATCTGATGTGGCTGCAAGACCATGCCTGGGTCACCTTGCGCTATGTTGGCGAGCAAGCCAGTGACGACGGCGTGAGTTGGCGCATGGTGTTGAAATTTGCCATTTCGCCCTTGGCCTATTGGCTGTTGCCTTGGTTGTTGTGCACCTGGGTCTATGCCCCTGAGGCCACCTTGCGCCAACGCCTAAGCACCTGGCCACAACGTCTGCTGAGCAGTTGGTTGCCCCATGGATGGGATGACACCTTGTTTTGGATCGCCATGTTGCCGTGGATGATCACGCTGATGTTTGGCATCAGCGGCTTCGTGGAACTCTCCATCCCCTGGGCCATTCCGATTGGTTATGGGTTTTCCTTGCTCTGGTTGCGCAACCTGACCCAGGGTGCAGTCGAACCCAACACGGCTCTGTCCAAGTTGCGCACATGCTTTCTGGCTTGGTGCTTGCTGGTTGTCTTGGTCAGCCCTTGGTATGCCTGGCATCAAGCCCAAAACGGCACCCCCAACCACTACCTGCCTCGCCGCGAAGCCGCACACGCCCTGCTCGCAACATGGCAAGAGCGCTATCCGAATCAAACCCTGCGTTGGGTTGGCGGTCAGTGGGCAGAGAATGCACTGCTGTCGTTCTATGGCAATCCTGATTTGCGGGTGATACCCGGTGTCCCTGACCAATTTCCGGCCACCGTCACGCCACTGGAAGGTTGGCAACAACAAGCGGGCTTGTTGCTGTGCCCCTTGGGGCCGCTCAATCACCCCGAACCCAGCACGTGTGAAGCCGACATGCGCGCCTGGCTGACACAACAAGGGCAAACGCCTGAGGCGATCGAATTGACCATCGCCAGCCAAGGGCTGAGGTTTCCGCTCCACATTCCTTTTGCCTACATCGCCTTTGCCTATGTGCCGCCCAAACCCTGACCGGGTGGCCGCATAGCGCTAGAAAGCACAAAACCACCCGAAGGTGGTTTTGTTGAAAGCTGTCGTGCCCCGCAGGTCAGCGGACCACAGCAATCTGATCGCGCTTGCCCGCCTTGTAGGTGAAGAGCGTGAGGGCACCGTTCTTGATGTCGCCTTTGGCATCAAAGGAAATCACCCCTGTCACGCCCTTGTAGCCGCTCGTTTTGGCCAACTCAGGCAAGTACTGGGCGGGGTCGGTCGACTTGGCACGCTGCATGGCGTCCACCATCACGTTGACCGCGTCATACACATAGGGCGAGTAAAGCTTGGTCTCGTCGTTAAAGCGTTTTTTGTATTTCACAGCAAAGTCTTCCATGCCTTTCTTCTGGGCACCATCGACACCACCGGCTTCGGCACAAATCACTTGGCCCTCGCCTATGGCGTCACCTGCCAGCTTGAACAACTCGGTGGTGCAAATGCCGTCGCCGCCCATGAACTTGGCTGAAATGCCCAAAGACTTCATTTGCTTGAGCATGGGTCCGCCCACAGCGTCCATGCCACCAAAAAAGATGATGTCGGGTTTCTTGCCTTTGATCGTGGTCAAGATGGGCATGAAATCGGTAGCTTTGTCCGTGGTGAACTCGTGTCCAACCAACTGCCCCCCCGCGGCCTTGACTGCTTTTTCAAACTCTTCGGCCACCCCTTGTCCATAGGCCGTGCGGTCGTCAATCACCGCAATTGCTTTGCCCTTGAGTTCTTTCACCGCATAGCGGCCCAAAGTACCGCCCAGGTGCACGTCATCGGCCACCACGCGAAAGGCCGTCTTGTAACCCTGGCGGGTGTATTTGGGGTTGGTGGCGGATGGGGAGATTTGCGGAATCCCGGCATCGCTGTAAATCCTGGAAGCAGGAATCGTGGTCCCCGAATTCAAGTGCCCCACCACCCCAGCCACCTTGGCGTCCACCAGCTTTTGTGCGGCAGCTGTACCTTGCTTGGGGTCTGCTGCATCGTCTTCGGCCAGCAGCTCAAACTTGATTTTTTTGCCGCCAATGCTCAACCCTTTGGCATTGAGGTCCTCGATCGCCATGCGCGCACCGTTTTCATTGTCTTTGCCCAAGTGCGCAATCGCGCCACTCATGGGGCCAACGTGTCCAATTTTGACCACTTGCTCTTGCGCCATTGCCAAGCCAGTGGCAACCGTCAGACCAGCAATCCATGTGAATTTGAAAGGGATGCGCATACAAAACTCCTTGGTGAATGAAACGGTGGTGAAAAAAATCAAAGGTTGATAGACATTGCGCCTCAAGCGCTTTCTTTCAACTTCAAATCATGCCGGGTGATGGCATAGCCCCGATCGGCGTAGTGTTTCCATCGCTGGCGTGCGTTCTGGCGGTCTTGCTCGTCCAAGGTCACCACCTCAATCGTGCGCTCGAAGCGTTCGTAACCAGGCGCCACCCCATCGCCCAAGTTCACCAACACCTGGTGGTGGGGCAAGGTCTCGCCGGCATCCAACTGCGCCGCCAAAACAATCGGAGACGCCATGCGCTGCTCCAACGGGCTGTTGGCGTGGCAGTGCGGCAAAAACTCCAACGCAGAAAACGTCCACAACTGGGTATCTAAAGCCTGCAAACTTGCTTCATCGCCCGTGACCACCACCTTGGCGCCACTGGCCACGGCTTTGCGCAGCAAGCGGCACGCGTAGGCCAATTTGTGGGGCGCATTGAAGTGGAAAGCGATTTCTGTCATGCGGCAGAAGCAGAGGTCCGGCGACGTGGTGCGGTCTTGACCAACTTGGCTTGCCCCTGCGTTGCTGGCTGAGGCACCAGCCCCAGCAAGTAATGCAACAACAAACCCACGGGACGCCCGGTGGCGCCCTTGGCAGCCCCGCTCTTCCAGGCAGAACCGGCGATGTCTAAGTGCGCCCAGGGGTAGTCCTTGGCAAAGCGCTGCAAAAATTTAGCCGCCGTGATGGCCCCACCATCGCGCCCACCGACGTTGGCGACATCGGCAAAATTTGACTTCAACCCCTCGGCATAGTCGTCGTCCAAAGGCAAGCGCCAGCAGGGGTCGAGGGCAGCCTCACCCGCAGCCTCAAGGGCATGCGCCAATTCGTCTGAGGCAGAGAACAAACCACTGCGCACATGACCCAGCGACACCACGCAAGCCCCTGTCAAAGTGGCAATGTCAATCACCGCACGCGGCTTGAAACGTTTGGCATAGGTCAAGGCGTCACACAAAATCAAGCGGCCTTCGGCGTCGGTGTTGAGCACTTCAATCGTTTGTCCGCTCATGCTGGTCACCACGTCGCCCGGCTTCAAGGCCAAGCCATCGGGCATGTTCTCGCAACTGGGAATCAGCCCCACCACGTTGATGGCGGGCTGCAACTGCGCCAAGGCTTCAAACGTACCCAACACACTGGCTGCGCCACACATGTCGAACTTCATCTCATCCATGCCTGCGGCTGGCTTGATGGAGATACCGCCCGTGTCAAATGTGATGCCCTTGCCCACCAACACCGTGGGCGCCTCGGATTTGGCCGCGCCGTTGTAGTGCAACACAATGAAACGCATGGGCTCGCGCGAACCCTGCGCCACGGCGGCAAACGAGCCCATGCCGAGCTTGTGAATCTCAGCAGGACCCAGCACCTCACACCGCACCCGTGGCTTTTTGCCCAAGGCTTGCGCCACCTTGGCCAGCATGCTGGGCGTGGCATGGTTGGCTGGACGGTTGCCCCACTCTTTGGCCAATGCCACACCGGCCACTTGGGCGCACGCATGGTCAAAGTCAGGCTTGGCGTTTTTGGTTTGGCTGGCCGTGGGCAAGCCCAACACCACGCGTTTGAGCACACTGGCCTTGGCCGTTGGCTTGGTGGCTGTGTAGACGTAACAGGTGTCAGCCACCGCCTGGGTCGCGGCGTGCAGACGGTGTTGGGTTGCGTCTTCCATCCAAAGGGTCAAACTTTTGGGGGCGACAGATTTGAGCGAAGCGACCGCGGCAGCCACTGCCTGGCGAACCTGACGGGCTTGGCCTTCTCCGGTAGAGACCAACAGCACGCGTCCTGCCTGGACACCATCGGCACGCCAAACGCTGAGCATTTTGGCTGGGCTGCTGTCGAGGTCGCCACTTTTGCGAGCCTCCACAATCAACCCTGACAAGGTGTCGCGGGCGGGCTTGAAGGCGGCAGAGACCAACACAATCAGCACATCGGTTTTCAGCGCTGCGGCGGCCGTTAAATCCAGCGTCTTGAGTTCAAAGTTCATAATGGCGTCTTTCTTTCGCTCTGATGTTATTCCATTCCTTCCCCTGTCAAGCGCTGGTTCACAGCGTCACAGCCACCCGGCTGGGCTGGCTTGACTGCTTGCGTCATGAGGCCGGTCAATGAAAACCTTGCGCCGCCTCATTTACGGTGAAGTGCTCGTGGCCGTGGGCTTTGTCACCCTGAGCTTTTTGGGATTGTTTTTCTTCTTCGACTTTGTGGATGAACTCCAAGGAGTTGGCAAAAACAATGGCGCCTACCAACTCAAGCATGCCTTCCTCTACGTGCTGTTGTTGGTGCCCAGCCACTTGTACGAGTTGCTGCCTATCTCGGTCTTGATCGGCACCATCTTTGTGATGGCGCGATTGGCGCAAAGTTCAGAATTCACCATCTTGCGCACCAGTGGCCTGGGGCCCACCTTGGCGCTGCGCAACCTCATGGGCCTGGGTCTTGGATTTGTGGTGCTGACTTTTGTGGCGGGTGACTACCTTTCCCCCTTGTGTGACCGCTATGGACAGCTCTTCAAAAGCCGTCACATGGGTCAAATCAAAGTGGGGCAAACAGGCGCTTGGCTGCGTGAACATCAAAGCCAAGCCAGCTTTGCCGTCAATGTGCAAACCCTCACCCCCGAGGGCAATCCCAGTGGCATACGGATCTTTGAATTCGACAACAGCGGGCAATGGATTGGCCTCACCCACGCCAAGCTCGGCATGTTGACCGAAGACGACAGTTGGCGCTTGCAACAAGTCCAACGCGACAGCCTCAACCGCAAAGGCAGCGACGCCACCTTGAGTCGGGTCAACACCGAGGAACAGTTGTGGCTCACGGGCATCACCTCCGAAATGGTCTCAGTGGCCCTGCTCAAGCCCGACCGCATGGGCACGATCGACCTGTTCCAGTACATCCGACACCTCAGCGCCAACGGCCAAGCCACCCAACGCTTTGAGATTGAATTCTGGAAAAAGGTTTTCTACCCCTTGAGCTGCTTGGTCATGGTGGTGCTGGCCCTGCCCTTTGCCTATTTGCACTTCCGCAGCGGCAACATTGCAAGCCATGTCTTTGGCGGCGTCATGGCAGGCATCAGCTTTTTCTTGCTCAACAACGTGTTCAGCTACATCGGCAACCTCAACAACTGGGCCCCTTGGTTTGCTGCGGCGGCGCCGGGCATGCTGTACTCACTTGTCTCACTGGCCGCCTTTGGTTGGTTGGTGTTGCGCCAATAACCCCCTTTTTCCTATGCACGCCATCCTTTTGTTTGCCCACGGCTCTCGTGACCCCTTGTGGCACCGCCCCATCCAAGCCGTTGCGGCGCGCATTGCACAACGCGCGCCCCACATCGCCGTGCGCTGCGCCTATCTGGAACTCACCGAACCCAGCCTGGCTCAAGCCGCCGCTGAGGTGGTGCAACAAGGTGCCACCAGCCTGAGCGTGTTGCCTTTGTTTTTGGGCGTCGGAAAACACGCCCGCGAAGACTTGCCAGAGCTGATGCAAGCCTTGCGCCAAGCCCACCCTGACCTCCACATCACCTGCCAGCCAGCGGTGGGAGAACACGGTGCCTTGCTCGATTTGTTGGCAGACATTGCGCTTGAAAAACCCAACGACCTGAATAAAGAACCTGTAAATTAGATGCCCAAGGCATAATGACGCGGCAAATTCAACGCCCACGTCATGAATCTTCACCAATTTCGCTTTGTCCAAGAAGCTGTCCGCCGCAACCTCAACCTGACCGAGGTGGCCAAGTCGCTGCACACCTCGCAGCCCGGCGTCTCCAAAGCCATCATCGAACTCGAAGAAGAGTTGGGCGTGGAAATCTTCACCCGCCACGGCAAACGGCTCAAGCGCGTCACCGAACCTGGGCAACATGTGTTGCGCAGCATCGAGGTGATCTTGCGCGAAGTGGGCAACCTCAAACGCATTGGCGAGCAGTTCAGCGCCGAAGACAGCGGCACCCTCTCCATCGCCACCACCCACACCCAAGCGCGCTATGTGCTGCCGGTTCCAGTGGCCAAACTGCGAGCGGCCTACCCCAAAGTCAACATCAGCCTGCACCAGGGAGCCCCCGCGCAAGTGGCGCAAATGGTGCTGGACGAAGTGGCCGAAATTGGCATTGCCACCGAGTCGCTCTCCGACTACCCCGAGTTGGTGACCTTGCCCTGCTACGAGTGGGAACACGTGCTGGTCATCCCCAAAACCCACCCCTTGGCCGCCAAAAGTCGCATCACCTTGGAAGACTTGGCCCAAGAGCCCATCATCACCTACCACCCCTCGTTCACGGGCCGTACCCGCATCGACAAAGCCTTTGCCGCCAAGCACCTCACACCGCGCATTGCACTCGAAGCCATTGATTCGGACGTGATCAAAACCTATGTGCGCCTCGGCATGGGCGTGGGCATCGTGGCAGAAATGGCCGTGCGCGACAGCACCGACGACGACCTGGTGGTGCGTCCCGGTGCCCAGCTGTTTGGCAAAAACACCGCGCGCATTGCCTTCAAGCGCAGCGCCTACTTGCGCAACTTTGTCTACGACTTCGCCACCTTGCTCAGCGACCGTTTAGACCGCAACCTGATTCTCAAAGCCCTCGAAGGCCACGCCAACGACTACGACCTGTGAACTCTGACCTATGACCACACCTGTTCTTGACACCAAATTCCCCAAAGTCGGCACCACCATCTTCACCGTCATGTCAGCCCTGGCGGCTGAAAAAAATGCGGTCAACCTAGGCCAAGGTTTTCCAGACTTTGCCTGTGACCCGCACTTGGTGAGCTGCGTCACCCACGCCATGACCCAAGGCCTGAACCAATACCCGCCCATGACCGGTGTGCCCGTGCTGCGCGAAGCCATCACCCAAAAAATTGAATCGCTGTATCACTACCGCTACGACCCGGTGAGCGAGATCACCGTCACTGCGGGTGCCACCCAAGCCATCTTGAGCGCCATCTTGGCCGTGGTCCGCGCAGGCGACGAAGTGATCGTGTTGGAACCCTGCTACGACAGCTACATCCCCAACATCGAGTTGGCCGGTGGCGTGGCCGTGCGCGTGCCGCTCACACCCGGCACCTTCCGCCCCGACTTTGACAAGATCGCCGCCGCCATCAGCCCCAAGACACGCGCCATCATCGTCAACAGCCCGCACAACCCGAGCGCCACCGTGTGGACACGGGAAGAGATGCTCCAGCTGGAGGAGCTCTTAAAGCCCACCCAGATCTTGCTCATCAGCGACGAGGTGTACGAGCACATGGTGTACGCGCCACGCCAACACCTGAGCGCTTCGAGCTTTGCGGGCTTGGCCGAGCGTGCCTTCATCGTGTCGAGCTTTGGCAAAACCTTCCACGTCACGGGCTGGAAAGTCGGCTACGTGGCCGCCCCCGCCAGCCTGAGTGCCGAGTTCCGCAAGGTGCACCAGTTCAATGTGTTCACCGTCAACACCCCGGTGCAACACGGGCTGGCCGCCTACATGGCCAACCCCAAGCCTTATCTGGAGTTGCCCGCGTTTTATGCCGCCAAGCGCGACCTGTTTCGCACCGGTTTGGCCAGCACCCAGTTTGAGCTGCTGCCCAGCGAAGGCAGCTACTTTCAGTGCGTGCGCATCGACCAACTGGGGGTGCCCGAGAAAAACCTCAGCGAAGCCGACTTTTGCCAATGGCTCACCAGCGAGATCGGCGTGGCGGCCATTCCGTTGTCGGCCTTTTACGCCGACGGCTTTGACCAACGGGTGGTGCGCTTTTGCTTTGCCAAACAAGACGAAACCTTGAAGCTGGCCTTGTCACGTTTGGCGCGCCTGTGAGCCGCGCGTCAAGCGCGTTGTGTGCGCTACACGCGCCAATTGGCACACCCGGATGAACCCTCACAACCGCCGCGGCATCGTCACCATGATGGCTGCCATGCTGTTCTTTGTGACCAACGACGCCTTGGTCAAATTGGTCAGCAGCCAGCTGCCCACGCCGCAGCTGATTTTCATACGCGGCGCCTTTGCCACCCTTTTGCTGGTGCTGATGGTCGTCTTCACAGGCAGCTGGTCCCAGTGGCGCAGCGTGCGCACGCGCACCGTGCCAATCCGCGCGCTGCTCGACAGTGCAGCCACCTTCACCTACCTGAGCGCACTGTTTCACCTGCCTCTGGGCAACGCCACCGCCATCAACCTGGCGGCGCCCTTGTTTCTGACCCTGCTGGCCGTGGTCTTTCTGCGTGAACGGGTGGGCGCGCTGCGCTGGGCCTTGATTGTGTTGGGCTTCACCGGGGTGCTGCTGGTGGTGCAACCCGATACCCATGGCTTGAACGCCTATGCCCTGCTGTGCGTCGTGGGCACGCTGTTTCATGCGGGGCGTGACCTGATGACACGCATGGTGCCCGCACACGTGCCCTCGCTGCTCATCACACTGTCAACCTCCACCATGGTCACCCTGCTGTCAGGGCTTTGGACCTTGACTGCGCCTTGGCAACCCGTGGCTTTGGAGCCATTGATGCAACTCGGCGGCGCCGCCTTTTGCCTGGCCATCGCCTACCACTTGCTCACGCTGAGCATGCGCGCGGGCGACATGAGCGTGATTGGCCCCTTCCGCTACAGCGGGTTGCTGGTGGCCTTGGTGCTGGGTTATTTGCTGTGGGGCGAAGTGCCCAACCTGTTGGCCTGGGGAGGCATTGCCTTGCTGGTGATGGCAGGACTGGGGCTGCTGCACAGCCAGCGCACTTCACGTCGGGCGGCGTTGGATGCGGCGACTGATTGATCGCACAGTCAAACACGCTGTCGTGGCAGATACGATGACAGTCTTGTCTTGGCACTCTTGTGGGTGACTGACCAACTCAATAACTCAACTGCTGCCAAGCTTTATCCAGCCGCTTCACGCTCACCGGTTGTGGCGTGCGCAGCTCTTGCGCGAAGAAGCTCACGCGCAGTTCTTCGAGTAGCCAGCGGAACTCTTGCATGCGTGCATCGCTCACGCCTTTGCGCTCTGCCACCAAGCGCCAATACTTTTGCTCCAGCGGTTTGAGTTCGGCCAGTTTCGCCGCGTCGCGTGCGGGGTCGGCACGCAGTTTGTCCAGTCGCAGCACCACGGCTTTGAGGTAGCGCGCAAAGTGCTGCAACTGGCTGTAAGGCGTGTCGGTCACAAAGCGTTTGCCCACCAAGCGTTGCAGTTGCTGCGCCGCATCGGCCACTGCATCATGTTGAATTTTGGTGTCTTTGACTTTGCGGCTGGCCGCTGCAAACTCGGTCAGCACCGTGTTGCTCAAGCGCGCCACTTCGTTGGCAATCAGCGTCAGTCGGCCACGGCCCTCGTCGAGGCGGCGCTTGAAGTCGGCCTCGCACGTGGGCAGCGGGTCGAGCAAGAAGGCGCGGTCTAAGGCCACGTCCAAAATTTGTTGCTTGAGCTCGTCGCCCGTGCCACCGCCCGAGCCATCGGACGACTTACCCACCATCATGAAAACCACCGACATTTTTTGCAGGTCGGGCAGGTTTTTCTCCAGGTACTTGAGCGCGTCTTTGATTTGCAAACCAAACAAGCGGCGCAAGCCTGCACGGTGCTTGGTGGCTGCCACCTCGGGCTCGTCAAACACCTCGATGCACACGGCGTCTCCCATGTCCACCAAGGCGGGAAAACCGATCAGGGTTTGCTGACCTCTCGCGATTTCCATCAGCTCGGGAAGCTCGCCAAAGGTCCAGCTGGTGTAGCGTTGGTCGGCGGGTTGGGTTTTTGTGTGGCTTGACTGCGGCTTGGACGCAATTGGGGTCAGAGCCCGATTTCCTTCGGACAATCGGGATCCGACCCCAAATGCTTGCTGGCCGCCGCCCGAGTTTGGATGCGCGACATCGAAATCAGCCCCCAATTTGCGCTCGCCGTCGGCTGACGCGGCCGCTACGCCAACGCCAGCCCCCAAAGGGCCCACCCCCTTCAACGCGGCCAAGGCCTGAAACGCGCCACGCGCTTGGCTGCCGAGCTCGGCTTTCAAGGCGCCCAGGTTGCGGCCATGCCCCAACTGCCGGCCATGTTCGTCCACCACCCGAAAGTTCATGAACAGGTGGGGTGGCAGCATGTCGAGTTTGAAGTCGGCCCGTTTGACATCCAGCTGCGTTTCAGCACGCACCAGTTTCAACACGGCATCGGTCAACGAGCCCGCGCCAAACACCTCCGGCTCGCACAAGGCCGCCGTCAAACGGGCGGCGCTGTCGGGCAGCGGCACCAAGCGCGAGCGCGGCTTTTGGTGCAGGGTTTTCAAGAGCGCATGCACCTTTTGATTGAGCATGCCAGGCACCAGCCATTCGGCGCGTTCATCGCTGACTTGGTTCAACACAAACAGCGGCACGGTCACGGTCAGCCCGTCTTTGGAGTCGCCCGGTTCGTGCAGGTAGTCGGCCGTGCAATCCACACCACCCATGCGCAGTGTTTTGGGAAACGCCTGGGTGGTGATGCCCGCCGCTTGGTGGCGCATCAGCTCCTCGCGGCTCAGGTACAGCAGTTTGGGTTGGCGTTTGACCTCTTCGCGGTACCAGTGCTCCAGCGTGACCAAACCGCACACATCGGCGGGCAACTGTTGGTCGTAGAAGGCGTAGATCAGGGCGTCGTCCACCAGCACGTCTTGGCGGCGCGACTTGTGTTCCAGCTCTTCCACTTGGGCAATCAGCTTTTGGTTGGCAGCTAAGAACGGCAGCTTGGTGTCGAGCTCGCCCTCCACCAGCGCTTCGCGGATGAAAATTTCACGTGCCCCCGCCATGTCCACTTTGCTGTAGCTCACCCGTCGCCCGTTGTAGACCACCAAGCCATACAAGGTGGCGCGCTCCAGGGCTTTGACTTCTCCAGCCTTCTTTTCCCAATGCGGATCGAGCAATTGTTTTCGCAACACATGGCCGCCGACTTGCTCTAACCATTGCGGCTCAATGCCTGCCAAGCCACGGCCAAACAGGCGCGTGGTTTCCACCAACTCAGCCGCCACCAGCCAGCGCCCCGGTTTTTTGCGCAGGTGTGCGCCAGGGTGACGGTAAAACTTGATGCCACGGGCCCCCAGGTAAGCCTCGTCGTCGTCGAGCTTGCAACCCACGTTGCCCAGCAAGCCCGCCAACATCGACAGGTGCAACTGCTCGTAGCTCGCAGGCAAGGTGTTGAGCCGCCACTTGTGCTCGGCCACCACCGTCAGCAACTGGCTGTGCGTGTCGCGCCACTCGCGCACGCGGCGCACGTTGATGAAGTTTTGCCGCAGCAGCGCTTCGTGTTGGCGGTTGCTCAGCTTGTGTTCGGCGTGCCCCGTCGCACTCACGGTGGGTTTGCTGTGGGCTTGTTTGGCCGCCATGGGCTGCTTCATGCTGGCAGGCACATGGGGCTTGCCGCCACGTGAGTTTTCTAGCCATTTCCACAGGTTGAGGTAGCCGCTGAATTCGCTGCGGTCGTCGTCGAATTTGGCGTGGGCTTGGTCAGCGGCGGCTTGGGCTTCCATCGGACGGTCGCGCACGTCTTGCACGCTCAGCGCCGAGGCAATGACAAGTACTTCATCCAAGGCGTTGCGGTCACGCGCTTCCAAAATCATGCGTCCCACACGCGGGTCGAGTGGCAGCTTGGCCAGCTCGCGTCCGGTGGATGTCAACTCATTGGCGTCGTCTACCGCACCCAGTTCATTGAGCAACTGGTAGCCGTCGGCAATGGCCTTGGGCCGAGGCGCTTCAAGAAATGGAAAGCGCTCGACATCGCCCAAGTGGAGCGACTTCATGCGCAAGATCACGCCCGCCAGTGAGGAGCGCAAGATTTCAGGGTCGGTGAACGGCGTGCGGCCTTTGAAGTCTTGTTCGTCGTACAGCCGGATGCAAATGCCATTGGCCACACGGCCACAGCGGCCCGCCCGCTGGTTGGCCGCTGCTTGGCTGATGGGCTCCACCATGAGCTGCTCGACCTTGCTGCGCCAGCTGTAGCGCTTGACGCGCGCTTGTCCCGCGTCAATCACATAGCGAATGCCTGGCACCGTGAGCGAAGTTTCGGCCACGTTGGTGGCCAGCACAATGCGCCGCCCGTTGTGGTTGTCGAACACACGGTCTTGTTCGGCTTGCGACAGGCGTGCAAACAGGGGCAGCACCTCGGCGTTGCGCAACACGGGCGAGTGGCTCAGGTGCACCCGCAGGTGATCGGCGGCTTCGCGGATTTCGCGCTCGCCCGGCAAGAAGACCAAGATGTCCCCTTGCTGACGCGGCTCCCGCCACAGCTCATCCACGCCATCGGCAATGGCGTTGTTCAAGTCGTAGTCGCGCTTTTCCTCGAAGGGGCGGTAGCGCATCTCGACGGGGAAGGTGCGGCCCGAGACCATCAGCACGGGCGCAGGCCATAACACCATGCCCCCACGCTCCCCCACTTCGTGTGGCTCGCTGCCCCCCGAGGGGGCTGAGCCCGCCTTGGCACGGCCCTGCGCCGGTCTCATCGACGCAAAGTGCCGGGCAAAACGATCGGCGTCGATGGTGGCCGAGGTGACGATGATTTTGAGGTCCGGCCTGCGCGGCAAGATCTCGCGCAGGTAGCCCAGCAAAAAGTCGATGTTCAGGCTGCGTTCGTGGGCTTCGTCGATGATGATGGTGTCGTAGGCCTTGAGCAAAGGGTCGGTTTGCGTCTCGGCCAACAAAATACCGTCGGTCATCAGCTTGACAGAGGCGTCTTTGCTCAACCGGTCTTGAAACCGCACCTTGTAGCCCACCACCTCGCCCAAGGGGGTTTTGAGTTCTTCGGCAATGCGCTTGGCCACCGAGCTGGCCGCAATGCGTCGTGGCTGCGTGTGGCCAATGATTTGTTTGCGCTGACCGGGTTTGAGCCCAATCCCCAAACCACGACCCAATGCCAACGCCATTTTGGGTAACTGGGTGGTTTTGCCCGAACCCGTCTCTCCGCACACGATGATGACTTGGTGCGCCTGCATGGCCGCCATGATTTCGTCACGTCGTGCCGAGACAGGCAACGATTCGGGGAATTCAATCTGGAGGGGAGCTGACGTGGACACAAGCAGGCGCAATCTTGATAGACAATCCGCAATTATCCCAGCCAAGCCCCACGCCACATTACATGTCCGCAGTCTTCAACTTCACCTTCGTGCCCTGGTTTCGCTCGGTCGCTCCCTACATCCACATGCACCGAGGCAAAACCTTTGTGGTGGCCATTGCCGGTGAAGCCATTGCGGCTGGCAAGTTGCCCAACTTGGCGCAAGATTTGGCGCTGATCCAAAGCATGGGCGTGCGCATTGTGCTGGTGCACGGCTTTCGCCCCCAGGTCAATGAACAACTGGCGGCCAAAGGCCATGTGCCGCAGTACTCCCACGGCATGCGCATCACCGACGAGGTGTCGCTCGACTGCGCGCAAGAAGCGGCAGGCCAGTTGCGTTACGAAATTGAAGCCGCGTTCAGCCAGGGCCTGCCCAACACGCCCATGGCGGGCGCCACGGTGCGTGTGATCTCGGGCAACTTCATCACCGCGCGCCCTGTGGGCATCTTGGACGGGGTGGACTTTCAACACTCGGGCCTGGTGCGCAAGGTCGATGTGGCGGGCATCACCCAAACCTTGGCTGCGGGCTCGATGGTGCTGCTCTCGCCGTTTGGCTTTTCGCCCACCGGCGAAGCCTTCAACCTGACCATGGAAGAGGTGGCCACCTCGGTGGCCTCTGCCTTACAGGCCGACAAGCTCTTGTTTGTCACCGAAACGCCAGGCCTGCGCGTGCGCCCCTTAGAGCCCGAGGGGGACGACAACCCCATCGACACCGAACTGCCGCTGGATGCTGCCGAAAAGCTGCTGGCCTCTCTGCCGTCCACCAGCGACCCCTCCGACATTGCGTTTTACCTGCAACACTGCGTCAAAGCCTGCAAGTCGGGCGTGGAGCGCAGCCACATCCTGCCGTTTGCGGTGGATGGCGCCTTGCTGTTGGAGGTGTACATGCACGACGGCATTGGCACCATGGTGGTGGACGAAAAACTCGAAGAACTGCGCGAAGCCAGCCACGAAGACGTGGGCGGCATCTTGCAGCTGATTGAACCGTTCGAGAAAGACGGCACGCTGGTCAAACGCGATCGCACCGAGATTGAACGCGATGTGAACCAGTACACAGTCATCGAGCACGACGGCGTGATCTTTGCCTGCGCTGCGCTTTACCCCTACCCCGAGAGCAAAACCGCCGAAATGGCGGCCCTCACCGTGTCCCCCCAATCGCAAGGTCAAGGCGATGGCGAAAAAGTGCTCAAGCGGGTGGAACACCTGGCACGCAACATGGGCTTGAAGAGCATTTTTGTCTTGACCACCCGCACCAAGCATTGGTTCTTGAAGCGTGGTTTTGTTCAGGTGGATGCAGACTGGCTGCCCGAGGCCCGCAAGCGCAAATACAACTGGGACCGCAAGAGTTTGGTGTTGGTCAAACAGCTGTAATCGGCTCAGGCGTCAAACGCTGCGTCGTTGCCCGCTTTCAACGGGTCGGTGCTGCGCCACAAGCGCACGGTGGTGACCAGTGCCAACAGCGCAATGCCCACAAAACACACGAACGACCAATTGGCGATGGAGCCGCCCAAAAACGTCCAATCAACCGCCGAGCAGTCGCCACCGCCTTTGAAGATCATGGGAATGGCGCGTTTGAGTGGAAAAGTTTCAATCATTCCGTAAAAGTCGCGGCCACACGACACCACCTCGGGCGGGTACCACTGCAACCAGCTCTGGCGTGCCGCCACGTAGGCGCCGCCCGCACCCAAGAGCGTGAGCAAGCCGCCGGCCCAAAGACTGACAGTGCGCCTTGGCCACAACGCCCCCACACCAGCGACCACGGCGATCAAGAGCATGGCGTAGCGTTGCACGATGCACATGGGACAAGGCTCCAGACCCACCACATGCTGCAAATACAAGCCAAATGACAACAAGGCCACACAGGCCAAACCCACAATGGCCCAGACGCGGCCTGTTCGATCCAAAAAATTCAATGACAACACACGTTCCTCCTCAGCCAGTCGACATTGTCACTGTGAAACAATTGGGCCAAGCACGCCATGTTGTAAAGAACCAAGACTTGTCATGACCCTTCGCCTACCAGAGCTCGAACAAACGCCTCGTTTGCTGCATTTCATCACCCACTTGGACGATTTGCTGCGCCGCACCGACAACGAGGCGCTGATTTTGGAGCGCGCGCAGGTGCTGCTGAGCCAATTGCTGGCCCAAGACGATTGGTTGCCTGACGAATTTGCGCAACCCAACCCCGAGCGCTACCAGCAGTATTTGCTGTTTGCCGACACAAACGACCGGTTTTCGGTGGTGAGTTTTGTCTGGGGGCCGGGCCAATCCACCCCCATTCACAACCACACGGTGTGGGGCTTGGTTGGCGTGCTGCGCGGCGCTGAGTTGACGCAACCCTTTGCCCAAAACGAACAAGGTCAGTGGGTTCCCAGTGGGCCGCAGCAGCGCATTGAGACCGGACACATCGCGCCCGTGTCGCCCACCGTGGGCGATGTGCACCGCGTATGGAATGCGCTGAGCGACCAGCCGTCCATCAGCATCCACGTCTACGGCGGCAACATCGGCAAGATCCGACGCAACGTGTTCCTGGAAGACGGCACGGCCAAAGAATTCATTTCGGGCTACAGCAACGCCTTGCGTGAGGTGCCCAGCGAGTTTCCAAGCACCTCTTTCTTACAGGTGCGTCAAGCGTTGTTGCAGCAGCAAGAAATTGCCCTCTTGGATGTGCGCGAGGAAGACCCTTTCGCGCAGTCCCATCCCTTGTTCGCCGCCAACCTGCCCATTGGACGCCTCGAGGTGGATGCCTGGCGACGCATTCCGCGCTTGGACACTTCAGTCGTGGTGTACGACAACGGTGAAGGTTTGGCCTTGCCCGCAGCGCGCACCTTGCGCCGCATGGGCTACACCCACGTCAGCCTGCTGGCGGGTGGCCTCAAAGGTTGGCACGACGGGGGTGGCGAGTTGTTTCGAGATGTCAACGTGCCCAGCAAGTCCTTTGGCGAGTTGGTCGAGTCCAAGCGCCACACCCCTTCGCTGTCAGCGCAAGAGGTCAAAGCTTTGATCGACCGAGGCGCCAACGTGGTGGTGCTGGATGCGCGCCGCTTTGACGAATACCAGACCATGAGCATTCCCACAGGCGTGAGTGTGCCGGGCGCAGAGTTGGTGCTGCGTGCCCGTGCCATGGCGCCCAACGCCACCACCCGCATCATCGTCAACTGTGCGGGACGCACCCGCAGCATCATCGGCACCCAGTCGCTCATCAACTCGGGCATTCCCAACCCGGTGAGCGCGCTGCGCAACGGCACCATTGGCTGGACCTTGGCTGGCCAAGAGTTGGTGCGCGGCGCCGACCAACACTTTCCGCCGGTCGACGAGAGCATTCGCCGCCAAGCGGCAGCTTCGGCGCTGTCGGTGGCCTACCGCGCCCGAGTCAAGCGTGTGCGGCTGCCCGAGCTGCGCGAATGGCTGGCCGACCTCAGCCTCACGACCTATGTCTTTGACGTGAGAACGCCTGAAGAGTTTTCAGCGGGTCACCTGCCTGTGGCGCGCAGCGCGCCAGGCGGACAACTGGTGCAAGAAACCGACCACCAAGCCCCGGTGCGCGGCGCCCGCTTGGTGCTGTGCGACGACGACGGCGTGCGCGCCAACATGTCGGCTTCGTGGCTGGCTCAAATGGGCTGGCAGGTGTACGTGCTCGATGGCTTGAGCTCGGATGATTTTCAGGACGCCAGCACACCGCCCGCTCGGTTGCCGGACCCCATAGGCGCACTGCCTATTGCGCAAGTGGCCCAAGTCAAAACCTGGGTGGCAGACCGCAACAGCCACACCGTGGTGCTGGACTTCAGCTCCAGCGCCGAGTTTGTCAAAGGCCATGTGCCAGGGGCATGGTGGTTGCTGCGCAGCCAGCTGGCCGAAGGCTTGGTCAAAGCCCACAAGGGCAACCGCTATGTGTTGACCTGCCAAGACGGCAGCATCTCGCGCTATGCGCTGGCCGAGGTGAAAGCCTTGGTCAAGCCCGGCGTGGACGTGGTGTGGCTGGCCGGTGGCAACGCCGCTTGGACAGCCGCTGGCCACAGCTTGCAAAGTGGCGACCGTCAAATGGGCTGCGAGCGGGTGGACCGCTACCGCCGCCCATACGAGGGCACCGACAACCCGGTGCAAGCCATGCAGGGCTACCTCGATTGGGAGTTTGGCCTGGTCGACCAACTGGCCCGCGATGGCACCCACGGCTTCAGGGTGATCTGATCCCCTGCTAAAGTCTTGACCTGATTTCAACGCTCACCTCACAGAAGAATTTCCCCTATGGCACGCACCGTTCATTGCATCAAACTCGGCATCGAAGCCGAAGGCCTCGACTTCCCCCCCTACCCCGGCGAGATGGGCAAAAAACTGTGGGAGGGCGTGAGCAAGCAAGCCTGGGCCGAGTGGATGAAACAACAGACCATGCTGGTCAATGAAAACCGCCTCAATCTGGCCGACCAACGCGCCCGCGAGTACCTCAAGCGCCAAATGGAAAAGCATTTCTTTGGTGACGGCGCTGACGCCGTGCAAGGCTACGTCCCACCTCCCAGCGCCTGAGCGATGCCCTCGCCCAAGCCGCCAGCGCACGCTTGGCATGGGCACAGCATCTGGTGCATCACACAGGCCACGCTTGACCTGCCCGCGCTTTTGAGCGCTTGGGCGCAGTGGCAGACCGACCCCGAACGGCCCGCGCTGTTGCATGTGCTGGCTGTCGCGGCTTGCGCCCCGACCCGTCAAGACCTGCAAAACGCAGCCAACGCCCAACCCAAGCACGCGGCTTTGGTCGGCGAACTGACCGGGCAGTGCTGGGGGCTGTTGCCAGGCATGCACCGACTGCGTTTGAACGGTGGACAGGTCCTGCTCACCTTGTGCGTGGGTTCCCCCGCCGACCATGCGCCGTTGCTGGCACGTTACCCCACCGGCCCCTGCACACCCAGCACGGCTGGACACCCCTTGGGCGAGCGCACGGTGACCGTGCTGGGCTCGGGCATTGCGGGTGCGGGCACAGCGCGCGCTCTGGCTGAGCGCGGCTGGCAGGTCACGGTCCTCGACGCGGGCAACACCCCTGCCGCAGGTGCCTCTGGCTTGCCCGTGGGCTTGGTGGCTCCGCACACCTCGCCGGACGACAGCTTGATCTCGCGCCTGTCACGCGCTGGCGTGCGCACCATGCAGCACGCCATGCGCACCCTGCTGCAAGAAGGAACCGACTGGGGCCCCAGCGGCGTGCAAGAGCGCCGCTTGCCCGGCAAAACCCGCAAAGGCGGGGCGCCCCAGAGCTGGTCACACGAACTCGCCGAGGCGGGCGAGGCGTGGACCTGTGCAGCATCGCCCCCTGCGCCACCCAACGCACTGTGGCACGCCAAGGGCGCTTGGTTGCGCCCAGCCCGCTTGGTGCACGCGCTGCTGCAACACCCCAACATCCGCTGGCAAGGTCAGGCCAACGCCGATGCCTTGCGCGCGGTGGACACCGCCCAAGGTACGGCATGGCAGGTGCTGCAACAGGGCCAAGTGCTGGCCCAGTCCGCGCGGGTGGTGGTGGCCTGTGGGCCGGGCAGTGCAGCACTTCTGGCCAGTGCCACACACCAGGCCAACACCCTGCCCATTCGTCCCTTGCGTGGGCAAATATCCTGGGGGCTGATGGCGGAAGTGACAGCACCAGTGCCAACAGCGGGCATGGGCATGGGCACGAGCAGGCGCACAGGCGCCAGACAAGCACAGCCCCAACAGCCAGGCTTTGAGCTGGCAGACATGTGGCCAGCCATGCCGGTCAACGGCAACGGCAGCTTTGTGCACAGCGTGCCCACCGAATTGGGGCCGGCTTGGTTTGCAGGCTCCAGCTTTGACCGGGTCAATGGTCAACCCGTGGTCTTGCCCGCCGACCATGCAGACAACCTGGCGCGCCTGCAGGCCCTGCTGCCCGACATGGCGCAAGCTTTGGCCCCGGTGTTTGCCAACGGTGCGCGTGGCTGGGCGGGGGTGCGTTGCAGCGTGCCCGACCGACTGCCGGTGGTGGGCCCGGTGGCGCACGCCAGCGAGAGCCTGTGGGTGGTAGCTGCCATGGGATCGCGAGGGCTCACCCTGGCCTTGTTGTGCGGCGAACTGCTGGCAGCACACTGGCATGGAGAGCCCTTGCCACTGGAAGCCCAACTGGCACAGGCCTTAGACGCCAACCGGTTCAAACACCTCAGCTCAGCCTCGGCAACACATCAAAACCAGCACAAGGGTCAGCCATAGTCCCATCACCAGTGCACCGAAACCCAACGTCAAGCGCTAGCCAAACCGACACGCAAGACAATACGGCCATGACACACCCCACCACTTCGCACCCCACAGCGCCCCATGCCGCGCTGAATGAAGCACCCGCGCCCGTGAGCTTGGCGCAAGCGTTCTGGTTTTGGCTCAAGCTCGGGTTCATCAGCTTTGGCGGGCCTGCGGGGCAAATTGCCATCATGCACGACGAGTTGGTGGCCCAACGCCGTTGGATCTCGGAGCGACGTTTCTTGCACGCCCTCAACTACTGCATGGTGTTGCCCGGCCCCGAGGCGCAACAGCTGGTGACCTACATCGGCTGGCTGATGCACAAGCGTTGGGGAGGTGTGGTGGCCGGTGCATTGTTTGTGTTGCCGTCGCTGGTGCTGTTGGTCGCCCTGTCTTGGATTTACATGGCGTATGGCGACTTGCCGCTGGTGGCTGGGTTGTTTTACGGCATCAAGCCCGCCGTCACCGCCATCGTGGTGCAAGCGGCACACCGCATTGGCTCAAGGGCCTTGAAAAACCCATGGTTGTGGGCCATTGCAGCCGCCTCTTTTGTGGCCATCTTTGCCCTGGATGTGCCCTTCCCCCTCATCGTGGGCGTGGCGGCTTGCTTGGGCTACATCGGGGGCCGTGTGGTGCCTGCGCACTTTCAGGTGGGCGGTGGCCACGGTGCAGCCAAAGCCTCGTATGGTCCCGCACTGATCGACGACCACACGCCCACGCCGGACCACGCACGCTTCAGCTGGTGGGGGCTGGCACAGGTGCTGGTGGCCGGTGCGCTGTTATGGGCACTGCCCATGGGCGTGTTGTGTGCGGTGTTCGGTTGGAACCACGGTTTCACGCAGATGGGCTGGTTTTTCACCAAGGCCGCGCTGCTGACGTTTGGCGGAGCCTATGCCGTGCTGCCCTATGTGTACCAAGGCGCGGTGGGTGAGTTTGCTTGGGTCACGCCACGGCAAATGATGGACGGGCTGGCCTTGGGCGAAACCACACCAGGCCCGCTGATCATGGTGGTGGCCTTTGTGGCTTTTGTGGGCGGCTACGCCAAAGCACTGCTGGGGCCTGAGAGCTTGTTCATGGCCGGTGCGCTGGCAGCCTGCTTGGTGACATGGTTCACTTTTTTACCGTCGTTCATCTTCATCTTGGCGGGTGGCCCATTGGTCGAGAGCACCCACAACGACTTGAAGTTCACCGCCCCGCTCACCGCCATCACGGCGGCGGTGGTGGGCGTCATCTTGAATCTCGCGCTGTTCTTTGGCTACCACTTGCTGTGGCCCGAGGGCTTGGGCCACTCTTGGCAAGAAGCGCTGAACGCCCCCTTTGACTGGCGCTCTGCCTTGCTGGCCGTGGGGGCTGCCGTGGCCTTGTTCAAGTTCAAGCGCAGCGTGATGCAAGTCATTGGCGTGAGCGCCTTGATCGGCTTGGCCATCACCACCTTGCCACTCTGAGCATGCACACACTGGCACAACTGCGCGCAGGCGAACTCACGGGCATCACGCGCCTAAAGTTGTGCGAAGACTTGCGCGAATTTCCAAGCGAAATTTACACGCTGGCCGACTCGCTGGAAATTCTGGATCTGTCGGGCAACCCGCTCAGTCGCTTGCCCGACGACCTGCCCCGCTTGCACCGGTTACGGGTGATCTTTTGTTCTGACAACGCATTCACCGAGCTGCCTCGCGTGCTGGGCCGCTGCACAAGTTTGAGCATGGTGGGCTTCAAGGCCAACCAAATCCAACATGTGCCCGCTGAGTCGCTGCCCCCGCTGCTGCGCTGGTTGATCTTGACCGACAACCAGATCGAGACACTGCCGGACGCCTTGGGGCACTGCACGCAGTTGCAAAAGCTCATGCTGGCGGGCAACCGTTTGCGCCACTTGCCCAACTTGGGGGCCTGCACACGCTTGGAACTGTTGCGCATCTCGGCAAACCAACTCACCGCCTTGCCAGCGTGGCTGTTGGCGCTGCCACGTTTGAGCTGGCTGGCCTTTGGCGGCAACCCCTTGAGCGCGGCGCAAGAAGCGCCCCCTCAACCCACCCCGACCCTGCGGGGTGTGCCCTGGCAGGCCTTGCAGTTGCAACAGGTTCTGGGCGAAGGTGCCTCAGGCGTGATTCACCAAGCCCTTTGGCACACGCGCACAGGCGCGCAAACCGTGGCGGTCAAACTCTTCAAAGGTGCGCTCACCAGCGACGGCTTGCCTGCGTGCGAAATGGCGGCTTGTTTGCAGGCGGGAGTGCACCCGCACTTGGTGACGGCCATCGGTCAAGTCGAAGGGCATCCCGCTCAAACCCAAGGCCTGGTGATGCCCTTGATTGACCCCTCATTCGTCACCTTGGCTGGGCCGCCGAGTCTGGCGTCATGCACCCGTGATGTGTACGACCCCAGCACCCGCTTCGCCTTGCAGACCCTGGTGCAACTGGCCCTGGGTGTTGCCAGTGCGGCCCAGCACTTGCACCAAAGCGGCATCTTGCATGGCGACTTGTACGCCCACAACCTGTTGCACAGCAGCGAAGGGCACGTCTTGTTGGGCGACTTTGGCGCCGCCTCGCTGTTTGACGCGCACGACAGGGCGTTGGCCAATGCGCTGCGGCGCATTGAGGTGCGTGCCTTGGGCTGTTTGCTGCAAGAGCTGCTGGCACGTTGCGATGGGCTGCATGCGCATCCCCGCGCGGAGGTGACGCTCCAACAGCTGATCAACCGCTGTTTGGAGACAACTTCTGCCTCTGCGCCCTCGTGGCACGACCTACACACCACCTTGACCGCTTGCGTGTCTGCACGGTAAGACCTGGGCCTGCATGGCCAAGGTCCTGTGGGGTATGTCCTAGTCTGCGGCGACAACCGTTGTGCGCCACACTCTCGGCCTGATTTCAACTCACCGCCAAAGGCCAACCATGAAATGGGTCACCCGTGATTTTGTCCACCTCGACCGCGTCGCCTCACCTTGGCTGATACAACGCTTTGTCGACCCCGAGGCGCAATTTGTGTTCGTGCCATGGGGACAAGAAGACACACGGCCCAGCGATGCCATTCCTTTTGGATTACCCGGGGTGGAGTTGAGCTCGCACGACGAGCACGGCACCACCTTTGAAAAAATCATTCGCAGATATGCCCTCAGCGACCCATCTTTGCACAACATCGGGCAGATCATCCATGCCGGCGTGGCACAGGTGCTCCACCACGCCAAGCCAGGGCCCGACGACCGTTGGGGCCAAATTGCGGCCGGATTGTTGGCGGTCTCCGAAGGCATGATGCTGCTGCACGAAGCCGATGAAGCCATCTTGCAAGCCAGCTTCCCGGTCTACGACGCGCTTTACGCCAATTTGCGTGCGCACGCGCTGGTCAGCCAGAACAACTTGGAGATGCCGGGCTACCAAGGCCTGGGCCCGACTCTGCCCACACGCTTCTTGCGCCAAGTCTTGAATACAACATCGTGATCACCCTTTTGCAGGGTCGCCCCTGCGACTGGTTTGTCTCGGGTAAATCCTAGGCACTGGGTGACACCTTTGTGCACAACACTACCCAGAGTTGTGATCTCTAGAAAAGTAGTCGTTTTCCATGGTTTTATCTGTCACCTTGCAGCCCAGCGGTAGTCGGTTTGATTGCGATTCAGAACAAGAAATTCTCAAAGCAGGCCTAGCCGCCGGCCTGCGCATGCCCTTCAGTTGTCGCTCAGGCATGTGCCGCACCTGCAAAGGCCGGGTCACCTCAGGCCAGGTGGATCATGGGGGCGCTCACGTCAAATACCTGTCTGAAGCAGAGCGCGAACAGGGCTTCGCCTTGCTGTGCTGCGCCAAACCCTTGAGCGATGTGGTGGTCGAAGTGCAGGAGATTGACCCTGACCGCCACCTCAAAGCCCAACAAATGCCGGCACGGGTGCTCGACTTCAAGCAAGTGGCCGACGATGTGCGCATCGTCACCTTGGGACTGCCCGCCAACGAGCCCGTGCAGTTTCGCGCTGGGCAGTTCATCGACGTGCTGCGCCCGGACGGTCTGCGTCGCAGTTACTCCATCGCCAACCCACCCAAAGCCGAAGGTGTGCGACAGCTGGAATTGCACCTGCGTCACATGCCAGGGGGTGTTTTCACCGACCATGTGTTTGGGCCCCTCAAGCAGCGCGAGATCTGGAAGATTGAAATGCCCTTGGGTTCGTTCTACCTGCGCGAAGACAGCACGGCGCCGATGATCTTGTTGGCCTCGGGCACGGGCTTTGCCCCCATTCAATCGCTGCTGCTCTACAGCTTGGAGCAAGGCATGACCCGACCCATCCATCTGTATTGGGGCGGACGTCGCAAGGCCGATCTGTACGCGATGGAACAAGCGCAAGCCTGGGCCCAACAACAGGCACACATCGAATTCATTCCGGTGTTGAGTGAAGCCACACCTGAGGACGAATGGCAAGGCCGAACGGGCTTGGTGCACCAAGCGGTGCTGCAAGACTTCAAAGACCTCAGCCAACACCAGGTGTATGCCTGTGGTGCGCCCATCATGGTGGAGTCTGCAAGGCGTGACTTTGTGGCGTTGGCGCACTTGTCCGAGGACGCCTTCTTTGCCGACTCATTTTTAAGCCAGGCCGATCAAGCCAAATCCAGCCCATCGATTTAATTCAAGGAGAGACACACCATGCTGCCCGAAAACTGTACCGTCGACATGCCCACACACAACTCGGTGATCAAGCCCTATTGCTTGAGCCACGGCACGCTGGAGTGTTACAGCCTCAAGGCCTCGCGTCGTTTCTACGAAGAGTTTTTAGGGCTTGAGTGCGTGCGCCACGGCAAACCTGCCATGGTGATTCGTGGCGGCATGCGCTTTCACATCGTCTGCGTCGAAGTGGGCGACCAAATTCACCCGTGCAGCTTGCTCAACCACTGGGGCGTCGATGTGGCCACCCGCGAAGAAGTTGACCAAGCGCACGCCAATGCAATCGCCAACCAAGCCAAATACGGCATTCGCCAAGTGCTGCCCCAGCAAGAAATGCATGGCGTGTACTCCTTTTATCTGGAAGACCTTGACCACAACTGGTGGGAAGTTCAGCACTATGCCAATGGTTTTCAACACGATGACTTTTTTGACTTTGGCGACCGCTTCAGCATGGACGAAGAAGGCGACGCGGCCAATTTAGATGAACTCAAAAAGTAAACCATTCAGAAAACACGATCTTTGGAGACAAGTACATGACACAACTCATCAAGCAATGGTTACGCGCCCTGCTGCTCAGTGCTGCGGCGTTTGGGGCCATGGGCGTGCACGCCCAAGCCCCCAACACCACACCCATCCGCATTGGCAGCACGCTGGCGCTCACGGGTCCGCTCAGTGCCACGGCCGTGATGCAAAAAATCGCTGGCGAGATTTACATCGAACAACTCAACAAGCGCGGGGGGTGGTTGGGTCGCCCCGTGGAATGGGTGCTCAAGGACGACCAGTCCAAACCTGACGTCACACGCACCTTGTATGAGCAACTCATCACCTCAGAAAAGGTTGACCTGATCGTCGGCCCCTACGCCACAGGCTCCATCTTGTCGGCCATGGGCGTGGCGCAGCGCTACAACAAGGTCTTGTTGCACAACACCTTTGGCTTGCCTGCTTTGGCCAAATACGACATGCTGTTTTCGGTCGGGGGTCAGTCGTACGACATTGAAACCGTTTGGCCCAATTTGGTGTTCGACGCCGTCGGTTCAGGCAACAAACCACCCAAATCGGTGGCCATGTTGACCAGCAAATTTCCATCGGTGCACTTCGTGACCCAAGGTGCGCGCGAGGTTCTGAAAAAACGCGGCATGACCGAAGCCACCTACTTGGAATGGGAATTTGGCAACCGCGACTTTGGTGCCATTGCGGCCCGTGTGAAAGAAGCCAAGCCCGACATGGTGTGGGTCGGTGGTGTGGGCTTGGACGGCAACTTGCTGCTCGATGCCATGAAAAAGATCGACTACGTGCCACCCCAGTTCTTCATCGCCTTCCCGGCCTCTGGCCCCATGCTCAAGTCGCCTGACGGCAAAGGCGTGCTGGCGTTGACCGTGTTTGAAGAACATGCCCCCTTCACCAGCAACCCGGTGGCGGCTGAGTTTGTCAAACAGTTCAATGAACGCGCGGCCAAGGCCGGCTTGCCCGACAGTTCGGTCGAATTGATTGCGGCGGTGGCTTATGCCACTTGGCAATCTTTGGATGCCGCGATCACTGCCACCAAAAGCCTCGACGATAAAACCATCGCCGCTTGGCTCAAGAAAAGCCAGGTCGACACCGTCATTGGCAAGGTGCGCTGGGACGGCACCAACAACTTCATGAAGGGCACCGACTTGTACCGCGTCAAGCAAGTGCAAAACGGCAAATGGCAAGTGGTGTGGCCGCGCGAGTATGCAGCCCCTGGCACCAAGCTGATCGCGCCCTGACCCTATGGCCGTCGTCCATCCTTTGCTGCTGTCGCACGGCACTTTGCTGTGCCGTAACTTGGCCAACACCCGTAACTTCTACGAAGAGTTCTTGGGGCTGGACGTGGTGCGCCACGCCAAGCCCGCCATGATGGTGCGCCTCAATTCGGGCATGTACATCGTGTGCGTGTGCATTGGCGAGAACGTGCCTAACCAACACGTGCTCACGCACTGGGGGCTCAACGTTGCCACACGTGAGGAAGTGGATGCGGCTCATGCTGCGGCAGTGGCGTCTCAAGAGACCTATGGGATTCGCAAAATACAAAGCGTGCGCGAGCGTCACGGCGCCTACGGCTTTTACATGCAAGACCTCGACTGCAATTGGTGGGAAATTCAACACGAAGAACGCACCATCAACCACTTCTTCAATGGCGGCAACAAATTTGGTGACGACGTGATCGCCACCGACAGCGCCGACTCGCACGACTGATCCACTTTTCTTCTCATCGCTATTTATGTCTACCTACAAACTTCTCAGCTACCAAATCAACAAAGAAGCGCGCGCAGGCGTGCTGGTGGGCGACACCGTCTACGACGTGCAAAAAGTCACTGCCACGGCGGCCTACGCCACGGTGATGGGCATCTTGGCCCATTGGGCGCAAGCCAAGAAAGCCTTGGCAGAGTTCGAACGCAAGATCAGCACAGGCAAGAGCCGCATCCAAGGCACACCGCTGAAGAAAACCAAACTGCTCTCGCCCGTGCTCTACCCCGGCGACATGTATTGCGCCGGTGCCAACTACACCGACCACATGCAAGAGATGGCGCGGGTGATGAACCAACCCCCCGGCCCCAACATGAAAGAAATGGGCGAGAAACCCTGGCATTTCATGAAGAGCACACGTGCCTCCATCGTGGGTCCCGGTGCCAAAGTCAAAATTCCGCCCTACTCCAAAGCCATGGACTGGGAAATTGAATTGGTCGCCGTGATTGGCAAAGTGGCCAAGAACGTCTCGGTGGAAAAAGCCCTGTCGTATGTGGCCGGCTATACCATTGCCGACGACTTGTCGGCGCGCGACATGATGAAGCGCCCCAAAATTCCCCAATCCGCGCCTTTTCACATCGATTGGATTGGCCAGAAATGTTTTGACGGTGCCTGCCCGGTGGGGCCTTGGATCGTGCCCAGCGAGCAAATCAAAAACCCACATAACTTGGGCCTCAAGCTGTGGGTCAACGACGTGCTGATGCAAGATTCCAACACCAGCAAGCTCATCTTTGACACGGCAGAGCAAATTGCAGCGCTGTCAGAGCGCGTGACGCTCTACCCCGGCGACTTGATCCTCACCGGCACCCCCGCAGGCGTGGGCATGGGCCGTCAGCTGTTCCTCAAGCCAGGGGACGTGGTCAAGATGTGGATTGAAGAGATTGGCGAGTTGACGCACAGCATGGCGTGAGCGTTCTCCCGCAAACAAGCCACGGCTTCAACGCCGTGGCTTTTCTTTTTTCAAAGCGTGGCCACGTGATCGCGCAGCTCACGTTTGAGAATTTTCCCCACCGGGCTCACCGGAAAAGCGTCCATCACCACCAAGCGCTCGGGCAGTTTGAACGAGGCAATTTGCAGCGTCTTCAAATGCGCCACCAGCTCTTCAAAGCTCAGGCTTTGCCCGGCTTGTGGCACCACACAGGCACAGGCTTTCTCACCAAACACCGGGTCGGGCATGGCCACCAAGGCGACTGATTTGACTTTGGGGTGGGTCAGGATCAGGTTCTCCACTTCGTCGCAGCTGATCTTCTCGCCGCCTCGGTTGATGAGGTCTTTGCGTCGCCCTTCGGTGAACACATAGCGACCCTCGCGTCGCACGATGTCACCCATGCGGTACCAGCCACCCTCCATGAAGGCTTCGGCATTTTTCTCAGGCGCCATGTAGTAGCCGCGAATGGTGTAAGGGCCGCGCGTCACCAGTTCGCCGGGCACACCATCGGCTACTTCATGGCCGTCGTCATCGACCACCCGAATCTCGTCCAAGTCCGACACCGGCGCACCCGAGCTGTTGAGCAACATGTCCTCGCTGTCGTCCAGCCGCGTCATGTTGATCAGCCCCTCGGCGGTGCCATAAATTTCCTGCGGTATGCAGTGCAAACGCTCGCGCAAACGCATGCGCAACTCAGTGGGTAAACGCGCACCGCCGTTTTGCACCACGCGCAAGGAAGACAGGTCGTACTGTTGGTACAGGTCTGAGTTCAACCAATTGATGATCAAGGGCACCACCGCCGCCACCACGGTGACGCGCCAGTCTTGGATGAGTTGGAAGATTTCTTCGCTGCTGGTGCCCTCGGACAGCACCACCGTGCCGCCGTAATAAAACGTGGCCAAGATGCCTGGCGACGCCAGGTTGTAGTTGTGCGCCAAGGGCAAGATGGCCATGAAGCGCGTGGCCTCGTTGAAGGCCGTGGCAGCGCCGCACAACTTGGCGTTGAGCACATAGTCGTTGTGGGTGCGTGGAATCAGTTTGGACATCGACGTCGTGCCACCCGACAACAACATGGTGGCCACTTGGTCTGGATCGGGTCGCAAACCTTGCAACACCTGGTCCACCTCGGCAGCCGACAGGTCTTGCGCCAAGTGCGACATCAAGGCAGCTTGCCCAGGCAAGGGCTCGCCTGCCACCCACACATGGGCCAGATTGGCGAACTCTGGGGCTACGTCTTGCGCCATGGTGCGAAAGTCAAAGTTCCCCACCACGCCGGGCACGATGTAGGCCACCGCCCCCGAGGCGCGGATGAAGTGGCGAACCTCGGCATGCCGATGGGCGCGCAAGGCCATCACAGGAATGGCACCGATCCAATTCAAGGCCAAGTAGGTCACCACAAACTCGATCGAGTTGGGCAGCTGCATGACCACGCGGTCTTGTGCACGCAAGCCTGCTCGGTGCAAGCCCACCGCCAAACGCTTGGAGCGGTCGATCAGCTGGGCGTAGGTGAGCGTTTGTCCCGCCTGGGTCACGGCCACTTGGTCGGGCCGCTGGCGGGCGCTGCGCTCAACCATCTCTGAAATGGTCAGCCCTTCCCACACACCTTGTTGTTTGTAGCGCTCGGAGAGTTCCAGCGGCCATCCAATGAATCCATCCATGCTTTGTCTCTTTGTTGTGTGGTGTCTGTGTGTGATGTGGCTGTGTGGTTTATGCGGCCACCTCGGGATGCAAGGCTTCATAAGCCTTGGCCAGTGCGGGGTCACGCCGCATCATCTCGGCGTGGCTGACGCGGCCCGTGCGCGTCATGTAGCTGTAGGCAAACTCCACTGGGGCGAGCGCGGGCACCAACTGGTCCATCTCTTCGTACCAACGGATGCTCACGTTGGCCGCATCCCAAATCTTTTTCATGGGAGGCAAACGCGTTTCTTGGAAACGTGCCAAGGCGGCAGGTACATCGGCCCCCAGCTCTTTGAAGGCTTTGTACAACGACACCGCATCTTCCATGGCCAAGCGTGTGCCCGAACCGATCGAGAAATGCGCTGTGCGCAGCGCGTCGCCCATCAACACCACGTTGTCAAAACTCCAGCGTTCATTCCAGATCGCGGGGAAGTTGCGCCAATGCGAGTGGTTGCTGATGATGGGGTGCTGCTGCAAGTCTTTGGCAAACACCTGCTCGCACAGCCTGATGGTGTCTTCAGGGCTCATGTCGGCAAAGCCCGCGCGCTCCCAGGTGTCGTGCGTGACTTCCACCAAGAAGGTGCTCATGTCGGGCCGGTAGCGGTAATGGTGGGCGCAGAACACGCCATGCTCGGTGTCGCGAAACGTCAAGGTCAGGCTGTTGAAGGGCTGGGTCGTGCCGTACCAAATGAATTTATTGGGCCGCCAATCGGTGGTGGTTTGAAACTTGTCTTCGTTTTCTGTGCGCAACCACGAGAACGCCCCGTTGGCCCCCACCACCAAATCAGCGGGGCCCAGTTGCGCCAAGCTGGTGATGTCGGTGTCGAAATGGATGGGGACACCCAACTTCTCCACGTAGTCAAACAGCAGCGTCAACAACTCCAAGCGACCGATCGAGGCAAAGCCGTTGCCTGCAATCGGAATGGTGGTGTCGTTGTGTACCACCGTGATGTCGGGCCAGTTCTCCAGGTGCGGCGTGAGGTACTGGTACAGCGCTTCGTCGTCGGCGCGCAAAAAATCCAAGGCACGGTCGGAGAACACCACACCAAAACCCCAGGTGGCGTCACGCGGGTTGCGTTCAAAAATTTCAATGTCGTGCGTCGGGTCGAGTTGCTTCATCAGGGCTGCGAAATACAAACCTGCGGGGCCTGCGCCCAAAATTCTGATCTTCATCGTGACGTTTCCTTTGCATGGCCAAGATTAACCCAGAAGTTGGTGCTTTACGGCACACTCTTTGCTATGTAAACCCCTGTTGAAGTCCCCATTGTGTCTTGTCAAAAACCACGTGCTGTGCACGTTGAAAGGCTCCTATGTCCACACACCGTTCATTTGCTGGCATCACTCGCCGCAACGCCTTGCATGCACTCACCGCCAGCGTGGCTGCCCTTGCCCTGCCCGCTCAAGCGGCATGGCCCGACAAACCCATCAAGCTGGTGGTGACCTTCCCTCCGGGCGGGGCCAGCGACATCGTGGCGCGCGTGATGGCCGAACAACTGAGCCTCAAATTAGGTCAGCCCGTGGTGGTGGACAACCGCCCAGGTGCCGGAGGCAGCGTGGGTGGCAGCTATGTGGCGCAGTCCCCTGCCGACGGCTATGTGCTGATGCTCTCCAACTCCACACCCATTTCCATTGGGCCATTCGCGTTGGAAAAACAGCCCTATGACCCGGTGGAAGCTTTCACCCACATCGCCTCGATTGGTGCGGCACCTTGCGTGGTGATGGCCTACCCGGCCTCTGGCATTCGCAGCATGAATGACTTGCAAGCTTTCGCTCGCAAAGAAGGCCGGCTCGACTTTGGCTCTGGTGGCCCCGCCTCGATTGGCCACATCTACGGCGAGTTGATGAAAAAGGAGCTGGGCCTCAACATGGTGCACGTGCCTTACCGTGGTGGTGCACCCATGACCACTGACTTGATTTCGGGCGTCATTCCGGTGGGCATGGATGTGTTGACCGCTTACGTGCCGTACTTCAAAACCGGGCAGTTGGTGCCTCTGGCTGTGACTTCGGCCAAGCGCTCGCCACTGGTGCCCGATGTGCCCAGCATCACCGAGCTGGGCAACTACCGCAAACTTGTGCTCGACAACTTCTTTGGCGTGTCAGGCCCCGCCAAAATGCCCGCCGACGTGGTGGCACGCATTCACAGTGCGTGCAACGAAGTGATGACGCAAGCCGACATCAAAAAACGCATGCTCGACTTGGGCATCACCCTCACCCCAAGCTCAACCGCCAGCTTCACCGCCTATGTGCGGGATCAGGTGGAGACCTTGGCACCGGCGGTCAAAGGGGCGGGCGTGAAGCTTTGAGTGCGGGTCTGTTCGTTTCAGTCGATGACTTCAAACAACACGTCTTGTGCACCCTGCCACAGAATTTTTTTGCCCATGGCCGCCAAGTGCTCGCGCCCTTCCACCACCGTCAAAAAATGGTTGCCCGCCAGTTGCCCCATCTTGCTGGAAAAGCTGCATGCCCCATAGGCCCAGATGATTTCGGTCTCGCTGTAGCCACCCGGGTAAAACAAGATGTCGCCCACGGAGGGGTGGCTGGTGTGGTTCTCATAGGTCAAACCGGGCGACCAGTCGCCCAGCGGCACCCACACGCCCTCACCACTCCAACGCACATGGATGAGTTGCTGACGGTAAGGCAGCAATTTTTTGAAAGCCGCCACGGTCTGCGGCGCATCGGGATGGGTGTGCGCCACAAAAGTAAAGCCTGCGGCGGTGATGCGAATTTTTTCAATCATGGGCAAGGCCTTGGTGTGTGTGATCGCAGACCCATTCAGGCCTGCGGTTGGTCAATCCATTTGGTCACGTTGGGTGCTTTCCAAGTGGTCAGTCGCTCCAGCAACTCGCCTGGCTGAGCGTCTATCACCAACATATCGCGGTGCTCGGCCTTCATGAAACCCTCTTGCACCGCCAGGTTGAGCATGGCCATCATCGGGTCAAAAAAACCACGGACATTGAGTGCGCCACAGGCTTTGTGGTGATCGCCCAGTTGGGTCAAGGTCGCCGCTTCAAACAACTCTTCCAAAGTGCCCAAACCGCCGGGCAAAGCCACGAAGGCATCGGCCAAACTGGCCATGCGCGCTTTGCGCTCGCGCATGTTGTCCACCACGTCGTGGTGGGTCAGGTGCGAGTGCAAATGGCCACGTTCAAACAAACGCCGGTTGATCACACCCGAGACCGAGCCCCCACATTCCAGCACGGTGTCGGCCAACACTCCCATCAAGCCTTTGTTGGTGCCGCCGTAAACCAAGATCAAGCCACGTTGGGCGATCTCTTGACCCAGACTCACCGCGGCTTCGCGGTAGGCATCAGAAAACCCAAAATTGGAACCACAAAACACGGCAATACTGCGCAAGGGTGGGTGCGGCATAGACGCTTTCAACTCAAAGAAAAGTCATTTTTGCGCTGGGTCCAACCGGTCATACGCAGTTCAAAAAATGCAGACACGGCATACAAGGCAATGCCCAACACGGCCAAGATGAACAAGCCCGCAAACACCATGGGCACATCAAAGTTGCCACTGGCAATGATCATCACGTTGCCAATGCCTTTGTTGGCCGCCACGGTCTCCGACAAGACGGTGCCGACAAACGCCAAGGTGATGGCAATCTTGAGTGAGGCAAACAAATACGGCAGCGCGCGTGGCAAACCCACGTTCCACAAGATGTCGAGCTTGGACGCACCGAGCACCCGAAACACGTCTTCCAGCTCGGGCTCGGTGGTGGCCAGACCGGTGGCCACGTTCACCACCACAGGGAAGATGCAGATCACCGCCGAGGTCAAGATGGCAGGCACCGTGCCCGAGCCAAACCACACCACAAAAATCGGCACCACCGCCACTTTCGGAATGCTGGAGAACCCCACCAACAGTGGGTAAGCCACGTCATAGGCCAGCTTGGACGAGCCAATCACCGCGCCCAACAGCACCCCCACTAGCACGCCGATGGCAAAGCCGACCACGGTGGTGTAGAGGGTCTGCACGGTATGCGGCCACAGCAGCGGCATTTTTTGCCACAACACCAGCGCAATTTGGCTGGGTTTGGGCAAGATCAAATCGGACACGCCCAAGGCCACGCAGGCCATTTCCCAGACCAAGAAAAAACCGATCAGCACAGACGCGGAGAGGATGTTGTGTTGGATGTTTTTAGACAACTGGCTCATGACAAGCTTTCAGGGGTAGAGACCTTGGCCGAAGTCGCGGGGTGGGCTGATGGCTCGTCCTCGGTGCGGACTTGGGCGATGCACATGCGCAGCTGTTGCACCAGGCTGGCGAACTCGGGTGAGTAGCTTTTCTCAAGCGTGCGTGGGCGCTCAAACGGCACTGGGCTGTCTTGCAAAATGCGGCCTGGGCGCGAGGTCATCACACAAATGCGGGTGGCCAAATAGGCGGCCTCGCGCAAGTCGTGGGTCACCAACAACACGGTCGGTTGGTGGGTCATCCACAGGTTTTGCATGATCGACCACAGCTCTTCGCGGGTGAACTGATCGAGTGCCCCAAAGGGCTCATCGAGCAACAGCAGTTGTGGCTCATGGATGAGCGCGCGGCACAGCGAGGCGCGCTGCAACATGCCCCCCGACAACTGCCAAGGCCGCTTGTCGCCAAAGCCTTTCAAACCCACTTGCGCCAACAATGCATCGGCACGCTCAGCGAACTCGGTGTGTTTCTTCTTGGCATAGTCTTGGCGAAACGGCTGCACGATCTTCAAAGGAATCAACACGTTCTCGCGAATCGTCAGCCAAGGCAGCATGGTGGGGTTTTGAAACGCCATGCCAATGCGCACCCCACTGGCCGCTTGGCCGCTGCGCCCCAGCACGCCCACCTCGCGCCCGCCCACAATCACGCCGCCAGAGCTGGGGGCCAGCAAGCCAGCCACCAATTTCAAGATGGTCGATTTGCCACAACCGCTGGGCCCCACCAAGGCCACGAACTCGGAAGGCTGGATGTGCAAGTCGGTGTGGTCCAGCGCCACGGTACCCGCTCCGTATTGCAAGCTCACATCGGAGAGTTGAATCAGCGACATCTCAGGCCCCCGTTGGCAAAGCGTGGGTGGGCAAGCCCTCGGGCGTGGTGAGGATGGCTTGGGTGTAGTGCTCGGTGTTTTTAGGCTGCGGCTTGGGCATGCGTTGCACGCTCTTGACCGATTTGCCCCAACCCGCAGCCTCGCTCACCAAGTGACCATCGCGCATCACAAAACGGCCACGCACCAGGGTGTGCAAGGGGTAGCCCTGTACCGCGCGTCCGTTCCATGGCGAAATTTTGCTGATGCTTTGTAACTTGCCCTGCGAGAGCACGCCTGTGCGGTCCATGTCGACCACGGCGATGTCAGCGTGCGCACCAGCGGCAATGACGCCCTTGGTGCCGTACAAGCCCCAAGCCTTGGCGGGGTTGACCGAGCTCCAGCGCACATAGTCCATCAGGCTGGCACGCTGGCGGTTGACCTCGGTCAGCATCAAGGGCATTTGGGTTTCCACACCCGGAAAACCACAGTCGCAGTCCCAAATGTTGGGGCGGGTTTTTTCTTCGGGCGTGTGGGGTGCATGGTCGGTGGCAATCATGTCGATCACGCCTTCCATCAACGCGTCCCACAGCGGCTGGTTGTGGCGCTGCTCGCGAATGGGAGGGTTGACGCGCAAGATGCCCCCTAAGCGCAGCATGTCTTGGGTGTTGAGCAACAAATACTGCGGGCAGGTTTCGACTGTCACATCCACCCCGCGACGTTTGGCGTCGCGCAACAAGTACAGCGAATCGGCGGCACTGTGGTGCGCAATGTGCAGGCGTGCGCCGGTCCATTCGGCCAATGTCAACACGCGGCCAATGGCTTCGATTTCACACACCGCCGGGCGTGCGGCCAAATGGGCCAGCGCGTCGATGCGTCCGGCCTTGACCAAGTGGTCTTGTCGGCGCGCCATGATCGACGAATTCTCCGCATGCACCACCGTGCGGATGCCCAAGGGTGCCAGCTTTTCAAACCCCTCCAGCAAAGCGCCATCGGTGGGTGCAGGCAAGTTGCCAAAGGTGTTGCCCACAAAGGCCTTGAAGCTGGTGACACCGGCTTCGAGCAGTTCGTCCAAACGGTCCAGCGTGTCGTCACCCAGCAAACCGTGGATGCCAAAGTCCACATACGACGACTCGGCGGCTTTGAGTTTGAGGTTCAAGGCTTCCAACGTGCCAGTGGCCGGTTTGGTGTTGGGCATCTCGAACACGGTGGTCACACCACCGCAGGCAGCCGCCGCAGAACCGCTTTTCCAGGTTTCTTTGTTGGGGTACCCGGGGTCGCGAAAGTGCACATGGCTGTCGATCGCACCGGGCAACAGGTACAAGCCTTTGGCCGGCAGCTCTTGGCGTGCAGGCGGCATGGTGTCGTCGTGGCCCACGGCCACGATGTGCTCACCGGCAATCGCCACTGAGGCCTCAAAAATGTGGTCGGGTGACACCACCTTGGCACCACGGATCACCAGGTCAACGTCGGGTCGTAAGCTCATGTCATCACCTCACAACATGGCCCAGCCGCCATCGACCGGCAAGTCCACGCCGGTGATCTGACGGGCCAAGTCACTGGCTAAAAACAGACACGCATGGGCAATGTCTTCGTCGGTTGACACACGCTTCATGGCGTAGTCGGCGGCGTGGCGCGTCATGGCCTCTTCCAGGCTGATGCCGAGTTTGTCGGCCATGTTGGCGCACACCTTGTCGCGAAAACGCGGGCCATCCACCATGCCGGGTGCGACGCAGTTGACGTTGATGTTGTGCGGCCCGGCTTCCAACGCAAAGCTTTTGGTGATGCCACGCAAGCCCCACTTCGAGGCCGAATAGGCCATGCGCCCTGCACGGCCACGCATGCCAAAGGTGCCGCCCACATTGACCACTTTGCCGTAGTGTTGCGCCACCATGCTGGGCAACACCGCGTGCATGGTGTTGAAGCAGCCGGTCATGTTGAGCTCCACAATTTGGTTGAACTCGTCGGTGCTGGTTTCCCAACCCGTCTTGCCAATGGGCCCTGAGCCACCGGCCACGTTGACCAAGATGTCGATGCGGCCCAACGCAGCCAAGGTCTGTTGGGCCAAGGCTTCGGTTTGCGCTGGGTCGGTCATGTCGCAAGGCACCACATGCACGGCTACACCGAGCGCACGGGCCTCTTGTGCCACTGGCTCAATGGCGGCGAGGTCTCGGCCCGCCAGCACCAGTTGTGCGCCCTCTTTGGCAAAGGCCAAACTGATGGCACGGCCCATGCCCTTGGCAGGCCCGGTGATCACGGTCACCTTGTTCTTGAGTTGCAAATCCATCGCGTGCTTTCAGAATTTGCTGATCAAGTCAGCACGTGCTGGCAGGTAGCGGCGGTCAAACACCTCTTCCACCGTGGGGGTGCGAGGCAGTTGGTTGGCCTCGACCACCACGCCAATCGAACGCTTCATGCGTTCGGTGTCGATGTCACCCAAGCCGATGCGTGCGATCTCGGGGTGGTTCATCTCTTCTTTGATCGTGGCGACCAAACGCTCTTTCTCCAGGTCACGCTTGAGCAAAGGCTCGCGGGCCATCAGTGCGTCCATGCCAGGTTCGGGGTTGGCCACCACCTCTTTGATGGCGCGGTTGAGTGCTTTGACAAAGCCTTGCACGGCCTTGGGGTTGTCGCGCACAAAACCACGTGAGAACAGAATCGCGTTGGAGTACAGGTCAATGCCATGGTTGCCGTAGTTGATGAAGCGCAGGTCTTTGTCGGGGTCTAAGCCCACCAACTTGGCACTGAACCAAATGGTGTTGATGTAGCCAAAAATACCGTCCACCTGACCACGCACCAGCATTTGCTCGCGCAGGTTGGGCGCCATGTTGGAGATGGTGACTTTGCTGGCATCGAACTTGGCGGCTTTGGCCAAGGCAGGGAACAACTTCAAGGCGCCGTCGTTGGCAGGACCACCGATGTTCTTGCCCTCAAAGTCTTTGGGCGTTTTGATCGGGCTGTCTTTTTTGACCGCGATGGTGAAAGGCGGCGTGTTGTAAATCATGTAGACGGCCACCGGGGCTTCGGCGGGACGCTTGGCCGCAAAGTCGATCAAAGCATTCATGTCGCCAAAGCCTGCGTTGTAGGCACCGGCTGCGATCTTGGCCACGGGCGCAGACGAGCCCTCGCCTTGGTCGATCTCCACATCCAAACCTTCGGCTTTGAAATAGCCTTTGTCTTGCGCCAAAAAGAACCAGGCTTGTGGGCCTTGGTATTTCCAGTTCAGGACCATCTTGATTTTGGTTTGCGCCAGCGCCGCAGGTGTCACGCTCAGGGCCATCACAGCCAGCAGGCCCGACAGCACGGTGGCCCATTGGGGTTTGAAAGTCAATGTCATCAACAACTCCTTCAGGTTAAAAGTCAAACAGATTGACGGCGTTTAGATTGGGCCGCGGCAGAACAAGGCTTGAGCTGGGCCAAGCCTTCCAGCAAAGTGCTGGTGTTGGAGACAAAGCCATGCAGCTGTTGCACCACGTAAAGAATGGCGCGGCTCACATAGCTGGGTGAGACGGTGCTGCACACGTCTTCGAGCAGCACGCAGTCGTAGCCCAAAAAGTTGGCGTCTTGCAAGGTCGAGAACACACAGCGGTCGGTGTTGACGCCTGCAAACAGCAAGGTGGTGGCCCCTTGCAAGCGCAGCACGCTGTCGAGTTCGGAATCCCAAAACCCCGACAAGCGATGCTTGAACACCACCATGTCTTCGGGCAACACGGGCAAGGCATCGATCACTGCGGCACCCCAGGTGCCGGGCACCAACGAGGGCCCATGGTCTTCGGGTGAATGTTCGGCATAGCCCACACCGTTGGGTGTGCGCTTGGCTTTGAACTGCATGGTGGGGCCGAGGTTGAGGCGGTCGGGACGCACGCCCCAGTTCAGCCACAACACCTTGCCGCCCGCTGCGCGCCACGGCCCCAGCAGCGCGTTGAGCGGAGCCACCGGGCGATGCAGCGCTTTCAGGCTCAAGCCTCTTTGACCAAACCAACCTTTGGGATGGCAAAAGTCGTTTTGCATGTCCACCACGATCAACACGGTGCGCACCACATCGATCTCAATGCACTGCGGCTGTGCGTCTAAGCGCACGCTTTTAGCGCGCAGCTGTGGGCGAACGAAGCTGACTCGTTCGTCATTGACATGCCATTGGTGCAACTCAGAAGGTCCGTACGAGGTGCTGGCACTGGGCGGCGAGGCCTTGGTGGTTGAGGCGTTGGTGCGTTTCATGCCCTGGGTGTACGCACGTGACGTGCCAAAAGACGTTGCCAAGAAGTGTTTTTTTAAGCATGGGGCGTTGCTTAAAAGACAACGCACATGGCCCTGTTATTGCATGACGCCAAGAGCCCTCACGAACACGCCATGAACCACCTGCGCTTTTTGAACTACATCGACGAGATCGCCCGTGCCGGTTCGATTCGCCAAGCAGCCGAGCGTTTGCATGTGGTGCCCTCCAGCGTGAACCGGCGCTTGCTCGACATCGAAGAAGAGTTGGGCACCCCCATCTTCGAGCGCATGCCACATGGCATGCGGCTCACCGCAGCAGGCGAGTTGTTCATCAACTACATCCGCAGCCATCGTTCGGCACTGGAGCAAACCCGCTCACACATTGAAGAGCTCAAAGGCTTGCGACGCGGACAAATTCGTGTCTTGGCCAGCCAAGGGGTGGCGGTGAGTTTTTTACCGCGTGCCATCGCCTTGTTTCGCCAGGCGCATCCACTGGTTGAGTTTGATGTGCGGGTGGTCGACCATGTGGGCGCCTTGAACGCTTTGCGCAATTACCAAGCCGATCTGGCCTTGGTGTTGAACTTGCCCGATGAAGCCGACATGGAACGTCTGCTGGCCCTGCCGCAGCCTTTGAAGCTGATGCTGCACCGCAGCCATCCTCTGGCAAGCCAAGAGGACGTGCGCTTGCGTGAAGCACTGAGCTACCCCGTGGTGCTACCCGACAGCGACTTCGGTGCCCGACGACTGTTGCAGCGCTACCTCAAGCGCAGCAGCTTGACGTTGGCACCCGTCATCACCAGCAACAACTTTGAATTTCTGCGCGGCTGTTTGCACCACCACCACATGGTGAGCTTTCAGTTCGAGATTGGCACGCAAGATGAAGGCGGCCAATTGGCCGTGCGCGACATCGCCGACCGTGGTTTTCCCAGCGGTGAACTGGTGCTCGCGCGGCTGCGCGGCAGGCAGCTTGCCGTCATCACCACTGTGTGGATTGAAGCTTTGCAACAGCTGCTCGAAACACGCACACCCGCCTCAACCCCACACAAAACTTGAACCACGGAGAAACCTCACATGCAACAACAAATCGTCACGGTGCAGCGCGTGCTATGCCAAGGCCCGTCCGACCTGTCAGGTGTGCAGCAGCTGGTCGACCAGGGCCTGCTAGACCCTCGCCACATCGTGGCGGTGATGGGTAAGACCGAAGGCAACGGCTGCGTCAACGACCACACCCGCGACTTTGCCAGCATGGCTTGGTGCCATTGGTTGGCACCGCATCTGGGGTGCAGCCCCGAGGAGGCACACCAGCGCGTGGCCTTGGTGATGTCTGGCGGCACCGAAGGCGTGCTGTCGCCGCACTTCACGGTCTTCTCACGCCAATGGGTGAACACACAAACGCCCTCGTCCACCCCCCGCTTGGTGGTGGGTGTGGCGCAAACCCGTGACTTTGCGCCTTGGGAGATGGGGCGCATGGCCCAAATCGACGCCACCGCACAAGCGGTCAAAGCCGCCATGCAAGAAGCGCAGATCGAACAGGCAGCCGATGTGCACTTTGTGCAAATCAAATGTCCCTTGCTGACCATGGACAAAATTCGCGCCGCACAACAACAAGGCCATGACACGGTCACCCACGACACCTACGAGTCGATGGGCTATTCACGCGCCGCCTCGGCCTTGGGCGTTGCGCTGGCTTTGGGTGAAGTCACGCCCACACAACTCAGCGACGACGCGGTCATGCGCGACATGTCGCTGTATTCGTCCACCGCCTCGGCCTCTTCGGGCATTGAACTGGAGAACAACGTGGTGGTGGTGCTGGGCATGTCACGTGCCGGCCAATCCGACCTGGCCATCGCGCACACAGTGATGCAAGACGCCATCGACGCCGCCTCAGTGACTCAGATGCTGAAAGCCTGTGGCTTACTCAGCACATCTGACGCAACAGGTGCCGAGTCCACGCAACTGGTCAATCTGCTGGCCAAAGCCGAAGCTGCACCGAGCGGCAAAATTCGGGGGACCCGTCACACCATGTTGGATGACTCCGACATCAACGCCACCCGCCATGCGCGGGCCGCCGTGGGCGGTGTGCTGGCCAGCCTGACCGGGCAAACCGCCCTGTACGTCTCGGGCGGCGCTGAACACCAAGGGCCTGCGGGCGGGGGGCCGGTGTGTGTGGTTTACCAGCCTTATGCCCCATAGGCATATATCCCCAACTAACAAATCGTTTGATTTGGCATAAGAGGCGATTACAGTCGCCGCCATGCAAGATTTTGGCTTCGTATGTGCTGGCTTTTTTGTCGGTGTGATCGTCGGTTTGACGGGGGTGGGCGGTGGCTCGCTGATGACGCCGTTGCTGATCTTTTTCTTTGGCGTCAAGCCCTACTTGGCCGTGGGCACCGACTTGCTGTTTGCGGCCTTCACCAAGGCGGGCGGCACACTCAGCATGGCGCGTCAGCGCTTGGTGCCTTGGCGTGTGGTGTTTTCCCTGTGCGCGGGCAGCTTGCCCGCGTCGGGCTTGACTTTGTGGGTGTTACACACCGTGGGGCCGTCGGACCCAGCGGTGCAACATGTGATGACCTTTACACTTGGCGTCGCGCTGCTGTTGACCGCCTGCGCCATGCTCTACAAAGCCATTCGCGGCAAGCAGGCACCCGCCAGCGTTGCCGAACTCAATTTGTCTGAAGCCACCCTGCCACGTCACTGGGCCTTGCCCGTGTTGTTTGGTGCGGTGATTGGCACCTTGGTCACGCTCACCTCGGTGGGTGCTGGGGCCATTGGCGTGACGGTGTTGATGATCCTGTATCCCCAACTGCCCCTGTCGCGCATCATCGCGGCAGACATTGCCTACGCCGTGCCTTTGACCTTGATGGCGGGCTTGGGCCACGCCTCGCTGGGGTCTGTGGACTGGTCGCTGCTGTCGCTGTTGCTGGCGGGTTCTTTGCCTGGCATTTGGGTGGGCTCACGCCTGGTGCACAAAACACCAGAACGCGTGATCCGTTCGATTCTTTCTGTGTTGCTGGCCTGGGCCGGCAGCAAACTGGTTTTAGCCTGATATTTCAAGATGTACCAATACACCGAATTTGACCGAGAGTTTGTTCAAGCACGCGCTGCGCAGTACCGCGACCAGCTGACCCGCAACTTGGCCGGCACTTTGGGCGACGACGAGTTTCGCCCCCTGCGTTTGCAAAACGGCTGGTACATCCAGCGCTATGCGCCGATGTTGCGCGTGGCCGTGCCCTACGGTGAACTCAACAGCGCCCAGCTGCGCGTGCTGGCCATCATCGCCCGCGACTACGACGAACCCTCGCCCGAATTGCTGGCTCAGGCGCAAGCCACCCAAGACAAAATTGGCCATATTGCGGCTCCCAAGCTGACCACGCACTACGCCCACTTCACCACCCGCCAGAACGTGCAGTTCAACTGGATTCCGCTGGAGAAAAGTGCCGACGTGATGGAGCTGCTGGCCAGCGTCAACCTGCACGGCATTCAAACCAGCGGCAACTGCATTCGCAACATCACCAGCGACGAGCGCGCCGGCATTGCGGTGGACGAAGCCGTGGACCCACGCCCTTACGCCGAAGTGCTGCGCCAGTGGAGCACCTTGCACCCTGAGTTCGCTTACCTGCCACGCAAATTCAAGATCGCCATCACAGGGGCCATCGAAGACCGTGCGGCCATTGCCTGGCACGACATTGGCCTGCGCGTGCTGCGCAACGCCCAAGGTGAGGTGGGTTTTCAGGTGTTCGTGGGTGGCGGCATGGGACGCACGCCGGTGATTGGCACCGAAATTCGTGCCTTCTTGCCCTGGGACCAAATCATCAACTACCTTGAAGCCGTGGTGCGTGTCTACAACGGCTGGGGCCGTCGTGACAACATCTACAAAGCGCGCATCAAGATTTTGGTCAAGGCCGAAGGCCAGCGTTACTTTGACGAGGTGGAGGCCGAATACCAGCGCATCTTGGCCAATGGCGCGCACCACACCATTCCCCAAGCCGAGTTGGAGCGCGTCAGCGCCTGCTTTGTCGCCCCGGTGTTGACACAGTGCAGCCAGTCCGATGCCGAGGCTCGCATTGCCCGCATCTTGAAGGCGGCCGCCGAAGACGATGTGGAATTTGGCCGCTGGATCGAGCGCAATGTGGCCGCCCACAAAAACCCCGACATGCGCGCCGTGACCTTGTCGTTCAAGCGTTTGGGCCAAGCCCCTGGCGACGCCACGGCAGACCAACTCAAGCTGGCCGCAGACTTGGCCGACAAATACAGCGCCGGTGAAGTGCGCGTCACGCACGACCAAAACCTGCTGCTGCCTTGGGTGGGTTGCGACCAGCTGCCCGAGTTGTGGCGCGAAGCGCGCAAGGCGGGTTTTGCCCGCCCCAACATCCACTTGCTCAGCGACATGATTGCTTGCCCCGGTGGCGACTACTGCGCCTTGGCCAACGCCCGTTCGCTGCCCATTGCAGCGGCCATCACCGCGCGTTACCAAGATCTCGACGAGTTGTTTGACTTGGGCGAGATTGACCTGCACATCAGCGGCTGCATCAACTCATGCGGCCACCACCACAGCGGCCACATTGGCATCTTGGGCGTCGACAAAGATGGCCAAGAGTGGTACCAAGTGACCTTGGGCGGCTCAGATGGCTCCACCCTCAGCGGTGCAGCCAAGGCTGGCAAAGTGGTCGGCCCCTCGTTTGCTGCCGATGAAGTGGTGGACGTGATCGAAGCCGTGCTGGAGGTCTACAAAGACCAACGCACAGCGGGCGAAACCTTCACCGATGCACTGCAACGCGTGGGCTTTGATGCCTTCAAAAACGCCGCCCATGCGGCCCGTCACGCCACCGCGCGCACCACTGCCTGATCTGTTGAGCACACCCCATGACCCTGCAACTCATTACTTCGACTGCCCATGCCGACGAGACGGCGGGCCTCGCGTTGGCCAACGATGCCGATGCCCACAGCGTGCCCTTGGATGGCGTGACACGCATTGACCTGAACTTCCCCAAGTTCACCGATGGCCGGGCCTTCAGCCAAGCGTTTGTGCTGCGCCGCCGTGGTTACAAGGGCGACATTCGCGCCCACGGCGATGTGCTGATTGACCAACTGCTGCAAATGCAACGCAGTGGTTTTTCCAGCGCCGTGCTGCGTGCCGACCAAGACGCCGTGCATGGACAACGCTTGCTGGGCCACTACAAAGGCTTTTACCAAGGCGATGCGGTGCATGCCGCGCCGCATTTTTCAAACGCGGCTTGAAGCAAGCCCACGCCCTTCTCGCACCTCACTGAGCCCGCGCATTCCCATGAGCACTTCCTCTTTCCTCTCCTCGCAAGGCAGCGCCAAAGCCACTGAGAGCAACGCCCGCGCCAGCGACGACTTTGCCGCCAAACTGGCTGAAACACAAGCCTTGCTGAAACAAGCTGCCGCTGAGTTTTCTCCCGTCTCACAAGCCTCCAGCTTGGGCGCAGAAGACGTGGTCATCACCCACCTCATCAACAGCCTGCGGCTGGACATTCCGGTGTTTGTGTTGCAAACCGGCGCACTGCACACCGAAACCTTGGCCTTGCTCGAGCGCACCGAAGCCAACTCGCACGCGTCCGTCCATGTGTACAAGCCGTCCCATGAATCGGTCATGACCTTTGTGCGCACACACGGCCAAGACGCGATGTACCAAAGCATTGAGTTGCGTAAAGCCTGTTGTGGCATCCGCAAGATGGAGCCTCTGGCGCGCGCCCTCCAAGGCCAACGTGCTTGGATCACGGGCTTGCGCAAAGAGCAATCCAATGCCCGCGCCGACGTGCCCCTGCGCGATGACAGCGAAGTGGCCAGCAAAGGCTTGAGCAAATTCAACCCCTTGGCCCAGTGGACTTGGGGCGACGTGTGGCACTACATCGCCACCCAAGGGGTGGACTACAACCCGCTGCACGACCAGTTTTACCCCAGCATTGGCTGCGCACCCTGCACCCGCGCCATCGCCATGGGCGAAGACTTCCGCGCCGGTCGTTGGTGGTGGGAAAGCAGCGACCTGAAAGAGTGCGGTTTGCATGTCAAACCGCACGGCGAGCGATAGCTCGCGAGTCGCTGCTTCAGCGCAGGCTCATTTCGCGACAAGCGAAGTGAGCCGAAGCTAAGACGAATTCACTTAAAAGATTTGAACCATGAACGCAAGTACCCACAACGAGTTGCACAGCCTGAGCAACGCCCACCTCGATGCGCTGGAAGAAGAAACCATCTTCATCTTGCGTGAAGTTGCCGCCGCTTTTGAGCGCCCCACCTTGCTGTTTTCGGGCGGCAAAGATTCGTTGGTCATGCTCAAGTGCGCCGAGAAAGCCTTTGGCGGAAAAACCAGCCCCTCTGGTAGCGGCCGCATTCCCTACCCGCTGTTGATGATCGACACCGGCCACAACTTCCAAGAAGTCACCGACTTCCGAGATTCACGCGCCCAAGAACTCGGTGCCGAGCTGATCGTGCGCAGCGTGGAAGACTCGATGAAGCGCGGCACCGTGCGTCTGGCCCATCCGGGCGAAAGCCGCAACGTGCACCAGTCGGTCACCTTGCTCGAAGCGATTGAAGAATTCCGCTTTGACGCGCTGATCGGTGGTGCGCGCCGCGACGAAGAAAAAGCCCGCGCCAAAGAGCGCATCTTCAGCCACCGCGACAGCTTTGGCCAATGGCAACCCAAGGCCCAACGCCCAGAGTTGTGGACCTTGTTCAACACCCGCTTGCAGCCCGGTGAGCACTTCCGCGTGTTCCCTATTTCCAACTGGACCGAACTGGATGTGTGGCAATACATTGCCCGCGAAAAAATCGCCCTGCCGTCGATTTACTACACCCACAAGCGTAAGGTGGTGGACCGCCGTGGCCTGCTGGTGCCCGTGACCGAACTCACCCCGCCCAAAGACGGCGAACAAGTGCAAGTGCGCGACGTGCGTTTCCGCACCGTGGGCGACATCACCTGCACCTGCCCGGTGGAGAGCACGGCCGCCACGCCAGAGCAAATCGTGATCGAAACCTTGGCCGCTGACGTCAGCGAGCGCGGCGCGACACGCATGGACGACAAAACTTCAGACGCTTCAATGGAAAAGCGCAAAAAAGACGGGTATTTCTAATGAGCAACGACACACATTTTTCGGCCCTCAAATTCATCACCTGCGGGTCGGTGGACGACGGCAAAAGCACGCTGATTGGCCGCTTGTTGGTGGACACCAAGGCCGTGCTGCAAGACCACTTGGCAGGCGTGCAGCGTGCCGGTGAAACCGACCTCGCCCTCTTGACCGATGGTCTGAGTGCGGAACGTGAACAAGGCATCACCATCGACGTGGCCTACCGCTACTTCAACACCGAGCACCGCAAGTTCATCATCGGCGACGCGCCCGGCCACGAGCAATACACCCGCAACATGGTGACTGCAGCCTCCAGCGCCGATGCTGCGGTGGTGCTGGTCGATGCCACCAAACTCGACTGGCGCCATGCCGAGTTGGAGTTGTTGCCACAAACCCGTCGTCACTCATTGCTGGTCAACCTGCTGCGCGTGCCCTCGGTGGTGTTTGCCATCAACAAACTCGATGCGGTAGAAGACGCCAGCTTGGCCTACCAGCACATTGCCGCAGCGCTCAAGAAGTTTGCCCAGGCCGCAGGCATCACCATCACGGCCTTGGTGCCCGTCTCGGCCCTCAAAGGCTGGAACGTGGTGGACTCGCAAGCCGATTGGTGCGGCTACAACGGCCCCAGCCTCTTGAGCATTTTGGAAGGCTTGCCCGTCACCCCCGCTGAAACCGAGGTGGCTTTCAGCTTCCCTGTGCAGTGGGTGGAGAAATTCCACGACTCCAACGTGACCACCCAAGGCCGACGTGTGTTCTGGGGCCGTGTGGCCACCGGCAGCGTGGCACCTGGCGACACGGTCAAGGTCTTCCCCAGCGGGCAAACCGCTGTGGTGTCACAAGTTCTCTCGGCCACCCGCGAACCGCAAAACAAAGCCGCAGGTCACAGTGCGGGCGTTGTGCTGGACCGCGAGGTGGATGTGTCACGCGGCGACTGGTTGCTGTCAGCTGAGCAAGCTCCCGAAGCACAGCGCCAACTCAACACCACCATCGCTTGGATGGACGACGAACCCTTGGTCGCCGGTCGTGTGTATTGGGCGCTGCATGGCCACCGCTGGGTCAAAGCCAAAGTGCAGCGCGTGGTGCACCGCCTGGATGTGAACACCCTGGCAGAAGAAGAGGCCACCGAGCTGGCACCCAACAGCATTGGTCACGTGACCTTGGCCCTGCAAGAGCCTTTGGTGACACTGCCCTTTGCCCAGTCGCGCATTTTGGGAGCGCTGGTCTTGGTGGACACCGCCAGCCACAAAACCTCAGGCGCCGTGTTGGTGAACTGAAGCGTTTAAAATCAAAAACCTTGGCGCTCAAACCTTCGCCGCTGAGTCCCTATCTCTTTACCGATTGAATTGTCATGACGCACGTTGTCACCGAAGCCTGTATCCGTTGCAAGTACACCGACTGTGTGGACGTTTGTCCCGTCGATTGCTTCCGCGAAGGCCCCAATTTTTTGACCATCGACCCCGATGAGTGCATCGACTGCGCGGTGTGCATTCCTGAGTGCCCGGTCAACGCCATCTACGCCGAAGAAGACGTGCCCGATGGTCAACAGCACATGACAAAACTCAACGCCGAGCTGTCACAAATCGGCTGGCCCAGCATCACCAAACGCAAGGCCCCGCTGCCTGACGCCGACGACTGGAAAGACCGCACCGGCAAGTTGGCCGAGTTGCAACGCTGATTGACAGCCCCATGATCGAGACCGACGCCGTCATCGTGGGTGCCGGCCCCGTCGGCCTCTTTCAAGCCTTTCAGCTGGGGCTGCAAGACATCCGCTGTCACCTCATCGACGCCCTGCCCCACGTAGGCGGCCAGTGCGCCGAGCTGTACGCAGACAAACCGATTTACGACATCCCAGGCTTGCCGTTTTGCACCGGGCGCGAACTGGTCGAGCGCTTGCAGCAGCAAATTCGCCCCTTTGCACCCACTGTTCACCTGCGCCAAGAAGTCAGCCAAGTCGCGCAGCGGCCCGATGATCGCCTGGACGTGCACACCTCAACACAGCAACACTTCGTGTGCAAAACCCTGTTCATTGCGGCAGGTGTGGGTGCTTTTCAGCCGCGCAAGCTCAACCTGGAAGGCGCGCCAGAACTCGAAGGTCGCCACATCCACTACCACCTGAGCGACACCACACCGCTGGCAGACCAGCATGTGTGGGTGCTGGGTGGAGAAGCCCAAGCCGTGGATGTGGCCGTGCAGCTGAGCCGCCTGCGCGAGCAAGCCCCACGCAGCGTGACCTTGATCCACCGTCGTGATGTGTTTCAAGCTGAACCGCAGGCGCTGAGTGCCATGCGTGATGCTGTGGCCACTGGCCGCTTGCAGTTGCAGATTGGGCAGATCACCGCCTTGCAAAGCGCGGACCAGCAGTTGCAGGCGGTTCAGGTGGCCACACCCGAAGGCGAGACCATAGAGCGAACCGCACAACAGTTGCTGGTGTGCTGGGGCTTGTCACCCAAGCTCGGGCCCGTGGCCCACTGGGGCCTAGAGATGGCACGCAAGCAATTGGTGGTGAACACCGAAAACTTTGCCACCTCGGTGCCCGGCATTTTTGCGGTGGGCGACATCAACACCTACCCGGGCAAGAAAAAACTCATCCTGTGTGGTTTTCATGAAGCCACCTTGGCCGCCTTTGGTGCCGCCGACATCGTGCACCCCAACCGCAAGACCTTGCTGCAATACACCACCACTTCGAGCGAGCTGCACCGCTTGCTGGGTGTGGATTGAGTCAGACCTTGACTGAGGTTGGTCTCAAGCCGCTTTCAGATACATGTCGATGTGCATCGACGAATAGGGGCAAACCACGCCTCCGTTCTCTGTGCGCTCCAACAAACCTAACTCGGCCAAGATCACCACATCTTCGTGCACACGCTTGACATCGCGCCCCACTGAACGCGCCAGTTCGCGCACAGAAAGCTCGCCTTTTCCCTGTGCGGCACGAACTATTTCCCAGCGTTTTTCGGAAAGTTGTCCAAAGAAATGAGCTGGACTTTCGAAGTTCAACACTTCGCCTTGGTAGGTGTTGGCTTTCGCCAATTTGGCCGCAGTGCGCAAACCACTCCGCCAGTCGGGTTGCAGTGTGATGGTGAGATAACGTTCTGTCATGGGGCTCTCCTAGCAGCAACAGCCGCAATAAAGTCTTCAAACAGTTGCTCAACATTTGTGAAGGCATAAGGTACTTGCTCACCATCGAGATGGCAGTGGTCGCCTTTGCCTCTCTCGTTGTCAAAACCAACAATGCGGACACCGCCTACAACATACACAGCTCAGTACTTGTAGCGATGGTCTGAGGGCGGCACAGGTTTGGGCACCTTCCAAATCACCACCTCTAAAACTGCACCATCGGCCGTGATGTCTTTGAAACGTGTGATGAGTTCAGCCGGCATGCTCACAATTGTGTCGATCCCCTCGTCTGTTGTCAATATTGCCAACAACCAAAGACGGGCCTCTGATCAGCTCGGTTTAGCCACTCGTTTGAATTGCCCTAGAATTCAAATGCGCCGTCCTCATTGATCGGCGCATCCGCTGGGGGTGTTGGTGTCTCGACAGACATCGACTGAGAAAGTCCCTTTGAACCTGATTGAGGTAATCCTCGCGCAGGGAAGCTTGTCAAAAGAACCGGTATGGGGGAACCTCCCCCGCCAACGCCGATTCCCCGCCAGCGCCCTGCTTGTTGCAAGTGAAACACAGATGGCTTCTGACGCGTCCACGATTCCTGCTGACTTGCTGAACTTCTTCGCCTTGCCGGAGGTGAGCGACGACGACTTCAATGCCATGGCGCTGCGTTTGTTTGCCCATCAGGCACAGCACAACCTGCCGTTTCAGCGCTTTTGCCAACTGCGCGGCAAAACGCCACGCAGTGTCAAACACTGGCATGACATTCCAGCCGTGCCGATCAACGCCTTCAAAGACCTCACGCTCAGCTGTGTGCCGCCAGACACCTGCGCACGCGTGTTCATGACCAGTGGCACCACGCGTGGCGATGTCAAAGGCCGCCACTACCACCCCGCACTGGCGGTGTACGACAGCTCCATGCGCCTGAACTTTGCGCAGCATGTCATGCAAGGTCAAGCGCGCATCCGCATGGGGGTTTTGTTTCCCGACGAAGTGGCATTGCCCAACTCGTCGCTGGCCCACTACCTGCAACTGGCCCTCACCCACTTTGGCACGGCAGACAGCGGCTACTTCATGGGCGCGCAAGGGCTGGACATCGCTGGTCTGAGGACCGCGCTGCAACAGGCACAAGACTCCGGGCAGCCATTTGCCTTGCTGGGCGCGAGCTACAGCCTGGTGCATGCCATGGACGCTCTGGCGGCCCTGGGCCAGTCCTTCCAGTTGCCCGCAGGCAGTTGGCTGTTTGACACCGGGGGCTTCAAAGGCCAGTCGCGCGAGATCGAGATGGACGCGTTTTACGACCAGCTCTCTGCCACCTTCGGTGTGCCACGCACGCATTGCATGAACATGTACGGCATGACCGAGCTCAGCACCCAGTTCTACGACCGGGGCAATGCCACGGTGCCATCGGTCAAACGCGGGCCGCACTGGATTCGCTCGCGTGTCATCGACCCGATCAGCGGACGCGAGATGCCACGCGGCGAGCGCGGCATTTTGGTCCACACCGATTTGGGCAACTACAACGCCGTGACCACCATCCTCACCGAAGACGTGGGCGTGGCCACCGACGACGGCTTTGTGCTGCTGGGCCGCGCCCAGGGGGCACAGGCCAAAGGCTGCTCACTGGCGGTGGAAGACTTTTTGAAATCCGCACGGGCATGAGCACACTGAGCTTCAAAGCGGGCTACCTGCCGGGTCTGTCAGAGCCGGAGGTGCACTGGCACGCGCTGCACTTTGGCACGCCGGAGCACCCGCTGACGGTGCAGGTGCCGCAACTCAAGCCCGCGCAAATGACGGCCTTGGCCACGCGTGTGCGTGACGCCAGCCGCAGCCACCTCAAGCACTGGCCGGTGCGCGACCTGGTGGCGGTGATTGACCGTGCCGTGGCGCGTTTGCTCGATGCCAACGACCCTTACCGGCAACAACTCGACACCTTGTTGCCACGTGTCACGGGCTTGGATGCCGAGATGGTGCGCATCCACCTCAGCGCCTACTTGCAGACCTTTCGGGCCCTGCAACTGCAACGCTTTGTGGTGGAAGACTTTGCCAACCCGCAATTGCTCGATACGTTTCAACCCCGCGTGGGTGGGGGCTGGAGCAAAGCCTATGGCCCCGACCTGATGGCCCATGTGTGGGCCGGCAATGTGCCAGGCTTGCCCATGTGGAGTTGGGTGTCGGGCCTGTTGGTCAAAGCAGGTTCGGTGGGCAAAGTCGCCAGCGCCGAGCCGGTGTTTGCCAGCGTGTTGGCGCGGGTCTTGGTGGCGGTGGAACCCCGCTTGGCCGACTGCTTGGCCGTGGTCTGGTGGCCGGGCAGCGACGCGGCGCAGGCAGCCCCCTTGTTTGAACAAGCCGACGTGGTGCTGGCCTATGGCGGCAACACCGCCTTGCGCGACATGCAGCAGCATGTGCCCGTGACTGCACGGTTTTTGCCGCATGGCCACAAGCTGAGTTTTGGCATGGTGTCCACGGCAGCGTTGACGCTGCGCCGCGCCAAGACCACCGCTGCCCTGGCCGCGCTGGACGTGGCACGCTACGAGCAGCAAGGTTGCTACTCACCGCAGATGTTGTATGTGCAACGTGGTGCCCAGGTCAGCCCGCAAGAGTTTGCACAGAGTCTGGCCAGCGAGCTAGCCGCCTTGAGCCACAAGTTTGTGCGCCGCCCCTTGTCGCTGGAAGAAGCCGCAAGCGTGGCCGCTTGGCGCGAGTCGCACGAGTTCGCCATGGTCAACAACCCCAACACCCAGGTGTTGGGTGACGCCACCCAGGCCTGGGCGGTGGTCTACTGCGACGCGCCCACGCCCCTGCAACCCGGCCCCTTGAACCGCTGTGTGCTGGTGGTGGGGGTGGACACGCTCGACGAAGTGGCCGAGCTGGCCCGCGCCCAACGCGACTCCCTGCAAACCGTGGGGCTGGCCGCAGCGCCCGAAGAACTGCTGCGCCTCGGTGAGTCCCTGGCACAAGCGGGTGTGACACGCATCTGCGCCATGGGCGCCATGACTGCACCCGCTGCGGGCTGGCACCACGACGGGCGCTTCAGCTTGCTCGATCTGGTGCGCATGGTGGACATCGAAGCGTCCACCGAAGCCGCTGCCGAGAACTTCACAGCCTATGAGCCCTGAGACCCTGTCCCCACAACCCGCCTTGCGTCTGCAAGCGTTGCGCTTCGCCTACGCCACGGGCGGCGAAGCCGTGCGGGGCGTGAGCTTGGACATCGCACCCGGCAGCGTGCATTGCTTGGTCGGGCGCAGCGGCTGCGGCAAAACCAGCGTGCTCAAACTCGCGGCGGGTTTGTTGGTACCCCAACACGGCCAGGTGCTGTGCCACGGTGAACCCGTGAACGGGCCAAGGGCCGACATGGGCTTTGTGTTTCAACGCCCCACCCTGCTGGAATGGCTCAGCGTGCTGGACAACGTGTTGTTGCCCGTCTCGCTGCAACGCCAAGTGCGCAGCAGCGACCGCGACCAGGCCGCACAACTGCTCAAGCGCATGGGCTTGGGCGCTCACACGCAGCACAACCCCCTGGCCTTGTCGGGTGGGCAGCAAAGCCGGGTGGCCTTGGCGCGTGCCCTGATGGGCGAGCCAAACATGTTGTGCATGGACGAGCCGTTTGCCGCCCTCGACGCCATCACCCGCGAAGAACTGCAACACGACTTGCTCGCGCTGTGCGCCCAGCAAGGCACCTCGGTGCTGTTTGTCACCCACGACATGGCCGAAGCGGTGTACCTGGGCGACCAGGTGACCGTGATGCACCAAGGGCAGATGGGCCACACGCTGCGCATTGACTTGCCTCGGCCACGGGCCCATGGCTTGCGCCACAGCGCCGAATTCAATGCCGTGTGTGCCCAGTTGCGCCAACACATGGACGAGGGGCTGTGATGCGCCACACACGCCTGCTGTCTGTGATGTTGGGTCTGCTGTGCCTGGGCCTGTGGGAGCTGGCAGTGCAGCAACTTGCCACCTCGGCTTTGGTGTTGCCGGCCCCCACCGTGATCGCCTCATCCTTGTGGCGGGGTTTGGGCAATGGCTATCTCTGGCCCCATGTGCTGCAAACCTTGAGCGAAGTCGGCTTGGGGCTGCTGCTCGGCGGCACGCTGGGGTTTGCGGGCGGCGTGGCCTTGGGTGAGTCGGCCCGTCTGCGTGGCGTGTTGATGCCCTATGTGGTGCTGAGCCAAGTGGTGCCCAAACTCGCGCTGGCACCGCTCTTCATCGTGTGGTTTGGTTTTGGCACTTTGCCCACGGTGGTGATGACCGCTTTGATTTGCTTTTTCCCCCTGCTTGAAAACACCGCCACCTGCATGCAGCAAGTCGATGCACAGCGGTTGGAGCTGTTTCGCATGCTGCGTGCCACGCCCTGGCAAACCTTGTGGCGCTTGAAAATTCCAGCGGGCCTGCCCCACATCATGGCCGGCTTGCGCGTCGCGGTGGTGCTGGCCTGGGTGGGCGCGGTGGTGGGCGAATTCATTGGCGGCAGCAAAGGCCTGGGGGCCTTGATCATTGCGGCCCAAGGCTCGATGGACACACCCTTGATGTTTGCCGTGCTGGTGCTCATCACCGTGCTGGGCCTCTTGAGTTACAACGGTATTCAAGCGCTTGAGCGCCGGTTTTCACCCCCTTCTCCTTCAATCTCTCAGAAAGTGTGACGCATGACATTTCCCACACGTGGCTCGAGCTTGCCGCTTGCCAATACAAGACCGTCAGCGCTACTGTCAGCGCGCCTATCCACGCGTCTATCCACGCGTTTGTTCGCGGGCTTGTTCGCCAGCCTGTTGATCACGCCCCTTTGGCCCTTGAGCAGCCTAGCCCAGTCCCCCGCCAAAGCCGACAAAGTGGTGGTGGCGGGCTGGAGCAAACCCATCACCGAAATCACCAACCTGCTGGTAGAAGAAGACAAGGGCTTTTTCAAAGCCCGTGGCATTGACCTCGGCTATGTGCCTGGTGCCGGGGGTGGCGACGCGCTGCGCAACATCTTGAGCGGCCAGGCCGACATCGCGTTCACCGACCCGGGTTCGTTCTTTGCTGCGCTCGACAAGGGCGAAAAACTGCGCGCCATCTACGACATTTATCCGCAGAACGTGTTCAACGTGGTGTCGCTGAAGTCCCAAAACATCACCAAACCGGCAGACCTCAAAGGCAAACGCATTGGGGTGTACAGCCTCGCCAGTGGCACCCGGCAAAACCTGCAAGTGCTGTTGCACCAAGCCGGCTTGAGCGAGTCTGACGTCACGGTGGTGGTGACGGGCTTGTTGAACTTTGCGCCGCTGATGCAAGGCCAAGTCGACGCCACCGCCGCCACCGACACCGGCTTGCTGGTGGGCAAACAAAAAGGCCTGGGCGATGTCCACGTGATGGAAGTGAAGAACTACGTCAACATCTCCAGCGACTTCTTTGTGGTGCGCGAAGACACCTACGCCCAAAAGAAAGAGGCACTGAAACGCTTTTTGCAGGCCTACCAAGACAGCGCCGAGTGGATGATGCGCTCACCCCAAGAAGCGGCCAAGCTGGCCGTGAAGGTGGCGATTGATGGCCAAAACGAAGCCATCAACTTGGAAGTCATCAAGTTGCGCAACGCGTCCAGTGTGTCGACCACCACCGCACAGCGCGGCTTGGGAGCCTTCGACTTGGTCGCGCTGCAAAAAGGCGCGCAAGCCTACAAAGCGTTTGGTGTGATTCAACGCGACATCAAGGTCAGCGACGTGGTCAGCCAAGACCTGTTGCCCGGCAAAAAATGAGCACGTCCAGCGCCCGCTTTGACGGCCAAGTGGTCTTGGTCACCGGGGCCAGCCGGGGCATTGGTGCGGCCATTGCCAAGGCCTTTGCGCGCGAAGGCGCGCTGGTGTTGGTGAACTACCTGCACAACGAAGCCGCCGCCCAAGAAGTGGTGAACGCCTGTGAACAAGCCGGGGGCCAAGCCTGGGCCTTGCAAGCCGATGTGCGCTCGCCTGAGGCCGTGCAAGCCATGGTGGCCCAAGCGGTGGCCGAGACTGGGCGCATCGATGCGGTGGTGAACAACGCGTTCAGCCCTTACGCGTTTGACCCCGAGCACCGCCAGCGTTTTTGGGAGGTGCCCTGGAGTGCCTACCAAGGCCAGTTCGACGGGGCGGTGCAAGCGGCTTACCACGTGTGCCAAGCGGTGTTGCCCCACATGCGTCAACGCGCGCGCGGCAGCATCGTGAACTTGGTGAGCGATTTGGTGCAACGCCCGAGCATTGCGTACCACGACTACACCACCGCCAAGTCAGCACTGGTGGGATTCAGCCGCAACTTGGCCACTGAGCTGGGGCCCTTGGGCATTCGGGTGAACTGTGTGGCTCCTGGCTTGGTGAGCCCTACTGCGTCAAGTCAACACACCAAGGAGGCTGTCAAAGACGTGCTGGTGGCACAGACCCCCCTGGGCCGCTTGGCCACACCCGACGATGTGGCGGGCCCCGTGCTGTTTTTGGCCTCCGACTGGAGCCGCTTCATGACCGGGCAAGTGCTGGTGGTGGACGGTGGCTTGGTGATGGCATGAGCCGAGCGTCAGCGCCGCACGTGCATGGCCACCGGTGCGAAGCCGTGGTTGAGCGGCCCGTGTCCGTGGCCGGTGGTCACGGCTGCGCCGTGTTCAATCGCACCCAAGATGTAGCGGCGCGCCAGAGCAACCGCCTGGGCCAAGTCATGCCCCAAGGCCAGATGCGCCGCAATGGCCGACGACAAGGTGCAGCCCGTGCCATGCACGTTGCGACTGGCAATGCGCGGCGACGCCAAGCGCTGCGACGCGATGCCAGGTTGTGCCAGCAGGTCCACCACCTCGTCACCGGGCAAATGCCCGCCTTTGAGCAACACCGCGCGTGCGCCTTGGGCCAGCAGGTCTTGTGCGGCGGCTTCCAGCGCGTGGGCGTTGGCAATGTCGTGCCCCAACAGCAAAGCGGCTTCGTCCAAATTGGGCGTGATCAAGCGCGCACGCGGAAACAGTTCGCGCACCAGCACCTGCACGGTCTCGCTGGCAATCAGGCGGTCACCACTGGTGGCCACCATGACGGGGTCGAGCACCACGTTGTGGAGTTGGTAATGGTCAATGGCCCAAGCCACCACGTCCACGATGGCGGGCGCGTGCAGCATGCCGATCTTGACGGCATCGACGCCCATGTCTTCCACCACCGACTGGATTTGCGCTTTCAAGAATTCAGCGGGGATGCCATGAATGCCCTGCACGCCCACGGTGTTTTGCGCAGTCAGCGCGGTGATGGCGCTCATGCCATAGCAGCCCAGTGCGGCAAAGGTTTTGAGGTCAGCCTGAATGCCTGCGCCACCGCCGCTGTCCGATCCGGCAATGGTGAGGACGCGAGCGTAGTGCAAGGGAGAAGATGTGGTTGGGGTGGTGCTCATGCACTGAATTATCCGCAACTCGCTTCAGGTATTTTTCAGAAAGACAGACATCCATGAGTTCACCACAACACAGCGTGGTTTTAGGGGCGGGCCTGATGGGCCGCTTGTTGGCCCACAGCTTGGCACAACGCGGCCACCGGGTGGAAGTCCACGAAGCCCTGGGCCCCGACGCGCAAGGTGCGGCGGCCCGTGTCGCGGCCGCCATGCTGGCGCCGCTGGCCGAGTCGGCCATCACCGAACTGCCGGTGGTGCGCATGGGCCAGCATGCGCTCACACGCTGGCCCGAGTTGGTGGGACAGCTGCAACAGCCGGTGTTCTTTCAGCAAAACGGCACCTTGATCGTGTGGCACCGCCAAGACGCCAGCGAGGCCCTGCGCTTTGAACAACTGCTGACACGCACCCACACCCAACTGCCCAGCCTGCCCGCATTACAAAGCCTGGACACTGCCGCACTGGGGGCCTGCGAGCCCGCGTTAGACGGACGCTTTCAACGCGCCTTGTACTTGCCAGGCGAAGGCCAGCTTGACAACCGCCAGTTGTTGGCGGCGTTGTTAGACAGCTTGCAAACACAGGGTGTGGCGCTGCACTGGCACAGCGCCAAATCGCCCAGCGACTTTGCACCGGGCACACCGGGCCAACCCGATTGGGTGTTCGATTGCCGTGGCCTGGGCGCGCGCACCGACTGGACACAGCTGCGCGGTGTGCGCGGCGAGGTGGTGCGTCTGCATGCGCCCGAGGTCACACTGCTGCGGCCCACGCGCTTGATTCACCCGCGTTACCCGATCTACATCGCGCCCAAAGAAGACCACGTGTTTGTGATTGGTGCCACCGAAATTGAAACCGAAGACCTGTCACCCGCCAGCGTGCGCTCCACCTTAGAGTTGTTGAGCGCGGCCTACACCGTGCACAGTGGTTTTGCAGAAGCGCGTATTTTGGAAATCAACACCCAAGCACGCCCCACCCTGGCCGACAACCTGCCTGCGGTGCGCTGCCTGAGCCCGCGTTGCGTGCAGCTCAATGGTTTGTACCGCCATGGTTTTTTGATTGCACCGGCCCTGCTCGACGTGGCCCTGGAATGGGTGGAGCATCAGAGCACCGAGCTTGCGGCAAAATTTGCATTGAAGTTTGAACATGTCTGAAACCACCACCATCCGGGTGCTGATCAACCAAGCCCCACACGATCTGAGCGTAGGTGCCACACTGGCCGATGCGGTGCAACATGCAGGCATTCAGCCGCCGTTTGCCGCCGCTGTGAACCTGCAATTTGTGCCGCGCACCCACTATGCCAAACACAGCTTGAACGACAACGACCACATTGAATTGATCTCGCCCATCACGGGCGGTTGATCGCAACCCCACCCCACCATGCCTCACTCGACCTCTCTCACGCTCTACGGCGAAACCTTTGCCAGCCGATTGCTGCTGGGCACCTCGCGCTACCCCTCACCCAGCGTGTTGCTGGCCGCCATTGAGCGCGCCAAGCCCGCCATGCTGACCGCCTCGTTGCGCCGACAAACTGGCAGCGGTGGCGAAGCCTCGCAAAGTTTTTGGAACCTGCTGCGCCAAGCGGGTGTGCCGGTGTTGCCCAACACCGCCGGTTGCCACAGCCTGCAAGAAGCCATCACCACCGCCGAGATGGCACGCGAGGTGTTTGAAACCGACTGGATCAAGTTGGAGCTGATCGGTGACGACTACACCTTGCAACCCGACACGCTGAACTTGCCCGAAGCCGCCAGCCGTTTGATCAAGGCCGGCTTCAAGGTGCTGCCCTACTGCACCGAAGACCTGGTGCTGTGCCAACGTCTGGTGGATGTGGGCTGCCAAGCCGTGATGCCTTGGGCCGCCCCCATTGGCACCGGCAAAGGCCCCGTCAACCCCACCGCCTTGCGCACCCTGCGTGAGCGGCTGGATGTGCCGCTCATCGTGGATGCTGGACTGGGATTGCCTTCGCACGCCTGTCAGGTCATGGAATGGGGCTACGACGCCGTGTTGCTCAACACCGCCGTGGCCCTGGCCCAAGACCCGGTGCGCATGGCCGGCGCATTTGCCGACGCGGTGGATGCAGGCCACAGCGCCTATGTGGCGGGCGCCATGCAAGCGCAAGACAGTGCCCAACCCAGCACCCCCGTGTTGGGCACACCGTTTTGGCACCAAGCATGAACGCACACGACATCGCCAGCGCCATTGCGCAACAACATGCCCACATGCTGGCCGGTGCGCCGCAAAACCATGCACAGGCGCCGTTGGACAACGCCTTGACGCCCGAGATGACGGGCGTGTTGCAAGGCTGTCGCATGCTGGGCTTTTTGGAGCACGATGCGCACTGCGTGATGCAAGCCTGGCAACAACAAAGCTTGCGTCTGGGTGGATTTGATGTGAACGCATGGCCAGTTCACCCCGCAGACTTTGGCATCGTGCCCGCGCCCAGAGAGCACGCGTTTGCGCCCTGCCCGCATGCCTTGGGTTTGTACGCCGTGCTGCCCGATGCGCAGTGGGTGGGCCGCATGGCACAGGCCGGTGTGCCCACGGTGCAATTGCGCTTCAAGTCAGACGATGCCGCTGCCATTGACCGTGAGGTACGCGCTGCGGTAGCAGCCGTGCAAGGCACCCAAGCCTTGCTGTTCATCAACGACCACTGGCAAGCCGCTATCGATGCGGGTGCCTACGGTGTGCATCTGGGCCAAGAAGACATGGCCGATGCGCCGCTGCAAACCATTCGTGCCGCAGGCCTGCGGTTGGGCCTGAGCACCCACGGCTACGCCGAGATGCTGCGCGCCGATGCGGTGTCGCCCAGCTACATCGCCTTGGGTGCGGTGTTTCCCACCACCTTGAAACGCATGGCCACCGCACCGCAAGGCATGGGACGCTTGCAAGCCTATGCCCGCTTGATGCACCAGCACCCGCTGGTCGCCATTGGCGGCATTGACGAATCACGCCTGTCTGCGGTGTTGCAAACCGGTGTGGGCTCGGTGGCCATGGTGCGTGCCATCACCGATGCGCCAGACCCACAAGCCCGCGCACAAGATTTGATGAAGATCATGCAGACGGCTTAGAGAGATGACTTTTCCCATACCGCTGAAACAGCTTACAAACCAAACTGCGCATCCACATGTGACGTGAATCGGTGTCCGTGCTTTTGTGCCAGACCATGCGCACCTCGTAGACAGGTGCATCGTTGATGTCCCAGACGCGAAGGTCTTGACGCAGCTGTAATTCACGAACAAACATTTCCGGGATGATGGCAATCAAATCAGTTTGGCGGGCAATGTCTGGCATGGCACTGAAGTGGCGTGATCGCAACACGATCCGATCTTCTAACTTCATCTTGGTCAACATTTTTTCTACGCTGCCGTGAAAAGTCGCGGTCGGTGATGCCACCGCAAAGCCAGATTGACGCAGTTGATCAAGGCTCAGCGTTTTTTGGGCCCGTCCACTCACCGGCTTCCAATTCGAAGCAGTCACGGCCATATAACGCTCATGAAACAACAACTCTGAGCGAATGCCACGGTTCTCTGGCGCCAAAATCCCCAATGCCAAGTCAATTTCGCGAGATTCGAGTGCGTTTGTGACTTGGTTGGCGTTGACGGCAATGTTGGACAAGCTCGCGTTTGGGGCATCAGCCCGCAAGGCAGACGCCAGCTGGGGAAGAAACATCATTTCACCCAAATCCGACAGAGAAATTTTCCAATGCACGTCACTGCTGACAGGATCAAATTCTTGTCGCCCCACCAACTTGGATTCCATGGCCCGCAATTGCTCGTGCACGTCGGTCGCCAGTTGCTCACACATTCGGGTGGGTTTGAGTCCGCTTGGCGAACGAACAAACAACTCATCCTCAAAATAATCTCGCAAGCGCGCAAGTGCATTGCTCGTCGCAGGCTGAGACAAAGACAGCGACTTACCCGCCAAGGTGACCGAGCCAGTTCGATGAATGGCCACCAACACGCGCAAAAGATTCAGATCGAGTTGGCGGAAATTCATACGAAGCGACTCCTCAGGGTATTGCCTAGTTATTCACAAAACCAATGAATAGTATTTGATTTATCCATTTGCAAAATGCTGAAATCTATCCTAAATTGTTTTCAATTCTGGATAAATCACAGAGTTCACCAATAAGGAAATCACAGAAATGGCTGAACGTTCATTCCTTGCAGAAGTTGAAAAACTCAAGCTCGGTGCCGGCGAAGAATTTCACGGCGAGGGCATTTTGGCTGTGACCAAGGCTTTGTTGCAGTCTGGTGTGTCCTATGTGGCCGGTTACCAAGGCGCTCCCATCTCACATTTGATGGACGTGCTCACAGACGCCAACGATATTTTGTCGGAGCTGGGCGTGCACTTTGAACACAGTGCGTCTGAAGCCACGGCCACCGCCACCCTGGCCGCCTCTGTGAATTACCCACTGCGAGGTGCGGTCACCTTCAAATCAACCGTGGGCACCAATGTGGCCTCTGATGCTTTGGCCAATCTGGCCTCCGGCGGGGTCATCGGCGGAGCCATGCTGATTGTGGGTGAGGACTACGGCGAAGGCTCCAGCATCATGCAAGAGCGCTCACACGCGTTCGCCATGAAATCACAAGTGTGGTTGCTTGACCCCAGACCCAATCTGCCCAGCATCGTCAACGCCGTTGAAAAAGGCTTTGAGTTGTCAGAGGCCAGCAACACCCCCGTGATGCTGGAGCTGCGAATTCGCGCCTGCCATGTGCATGGTCAATTCCCGACCAAAGATAACGTACGCCCCACCTTCACCCTGAAGGATGCCATTGAACACCCCAAGCGTGACGTGAGCCGAATCGTGCTGCCGCCGTCAAGCTATTTGCATGAACAAGAAAAAATCAAAGAGCGTTGGCCGGCGGCCGTTCAATTCATTCAAGACCACAAGTTGAATGAATTTTTTTCCAGCTCGGCAAAAGACTTTGGCATTGTGATGCAAGGTGGGATGTACAACGGTGTGCTTCGCGCATTGGAAGTGCTGGGTTTGGCCAATGCGTTTGGCGAGTCTCAAATTCCGCTGTATGTGTTGAATGTCACCTACCCTTTGGTGGACGATGAATTCAAAACCTTCTGCACAGGCAAGCGTGGGCTGATGATTGTGGAAGAAGGGCAACCCGACTTCATTGAGCAAAACATCCATTCCATTTTGCGCAAAGCGGATTTGCAAACATGCGTTCATGGCAAAGAGTTTTTGCCCATGGCCGGCGAATACACAGGCGGCGTCATTTTGCAAGGCGTGACAAGCTTCATCAAACGGTATGCCCCCGAATTGCTGGACACGCCAGAGCATGACGTCCACGCGGCTCACAACTCGGCGCTGGTCAGCCAAGCGGTTGCCGACGCCACTGCGCAAGTCCTGCCTCGCCCGCCTTCTTTTTGCACAGGCTGCCCGGAGCGCCCCATTTTCACCGCCATCAAAATGCTTGAAAAGGAATTGGGGCCACGCCACATCAGCTGTGACATCGGCTGTCACCTCTTTTCCATCTTGCCTCCGTTCAATGTGGGGGCAACAACCATGGGCTATGGCCTAGGCTGGGCGGGCGCATCCGCGTTCAATACGCCTGAAACGCAACACCGCACCATGGCCATCATGGGCGATGGTGGCTTTTGGCACAACGGCTTGACCAGCGGTGTAGGCAATGCCGTCTTCAACCAAACCGACAACGTTTTACTGGTGGTGGACAACGGCTATTCAGCCGCCACGGGTGGGCAAGACGTTTTGTCGTCGAAGGCGATCAACCCCATTCGCAGCACCAACAACCCCATTGAAAAAGCAGTGAAAGGTGTCGGCGTCAATTGGGTCAAGACCGTCACGCACACCTACAGCCTGGATCAAATGCGAGGCGCGCTGAGGGATGCCCTCACCACCTCAACCCAAGGTCCTAAAGTGGTGGTGGCGCAAAGCGAATGCATGCTGAACCGTCAACGTCGGGTGAAACCGCAAATTCGCCAGCGCATCCAAAAAGGCGAGCGTGTGGTTCGCGAGAAGTTCGGCGTTGACCCCGACACTTGCACAGGCGATCACTCGTGCATTCGCCTGTCGGGTTGCCCCTCTTTGAGCATCAAAACCAACCCAGACCCCTTGCGTTCAGATCCCGTGGCAGCGGTGGCCGACAGTTGCGTGGGGTGCGGATTGTGTGGCGAAGTGGCCCATGCGGCGGTTTTGTGTCCCTCGTTCTACCGAGCTGAAATCATCAACAACCCGAGTGGATGGGATCGGCTGAAAGTCAAAATTCGCCAATGGGTCATTGGCCATTTACAAAACCGGATTGAACGTCGTCTGGATGGTATTTCGGCTGCGGCTTGATGGACAACACCATGAATCCTACAAACTCACAAACCCACGCCATCACAATTGCCATCTTGGCAATGGGCGGAGAAGGTGGCGGTGTGCTGGCGGATTGGCTGGTGGACTTGGCCGAACACAATGGTTTTGTGGCCCAAACCACATCGGTACCCGGTGTTGCCCAGCGAACGGGTGCCACCGTGTATTACCTGGAGATGTTTGCCAAGTCCAGCATCCCCGAAGGTCGCCAGCCCGTCTTTGCACTCAGCCCTTTTCCGGGTCAGGTTGACATTGTGTTGGCCTCTGAGTTGATGGAAGCGGGCCGTGCACTCCAGCGCGGCTTGGTCCATCCTCAACGCACCACCCTCATCACCTCATCCCATCGCGTGTACGCCATGACGGAACGCATGGCCATGGGCGATGGACGCATGGACTCTGAAAAATTACTGGCCGGTGCCAAAGCTGCTGCGCACCAGTTCATCGCCGCAGACTTTTCCGCCATGGCTGAAAATTTTGGCAGCTTGATTGGACCCGCTTTGTATGGTGCATTGGCCGCATCTGGCCAACTGCCCTTCACACGGGATCAATTTGAAGCCACCATCCAACGCGGTGGCATTGGCGTCAACGCCAGCCTTCAAGCATTTGCCGCCGCTTACCAAGAAGCACAAGCGCAATTGGAGGGCAAGCCCTCAATGTCGGCCTCGGCACAAACTGCCAACGCTTCGGCTCAACCACTTGCCGTAGGCCCTCGCTTGCAGGCTTTAGCGCAAACCATACAGTCTGAGTTTCGCCCTTGTGCTCACAAACATCTGCTGGCCGGCATTGCGCGCCTGACCGATTATCAAAGCGAAAGTTACGCCGCCCTGTATTTAGACCGGCTGTTGCCGCTCAACCAAAAAGCCTCTGACAGTTCCATTGGCGATGAACTGGTGGCTGAAGCCGCCCGGCACTTGGCCTTGTGGATGAGCTACGAAGACACCGTGCGAGTGGCTGACTTGAAAATTCGACGCTCGCGGTTTGACCGGGTAAGCCAAGAAGTCAAGCAAAGCACGGAGCAGTTTTTGGACATCAACGAATTTTTGCATCCTCGCGTCGAAGAGATTGCTGACACCATGCCAGCCCCTATGGGGCGCTGGCTGCTTCAAAGCGCATGGGCGCGTCAACTGCTCGGACGCTTCACACACAAGGGGCGGATCGTCAAAACCACCTCTCTCAGGGGCTATCTGTTGTTATATGCCATTGCCTCGTTGCGTGTGACACGCCCTTACTCATTGCGCTTTGCACACGAACAAGAGCGCATCAACGCATGGCTCACATGGGTTGACAGTCTGTTGCAGACCCACGAAGAGCTGGCGCTTCAAGTGGTCAAGGCCCAACAGTTGGTCAAAGGCTATGGCGACACACACAGCCGTGGCTGGCGCAATTTCCAGCGACTGATGCGCGCGCTGCCCCTGTTTCAAAATGAACCCGATGCTGCAAGCAAACTCCAGCAACTTCAAAAAATTGCGCTGAGCGACGACTCCGAGCAAGCGTTGTTGACAAGCTTGAAAGCACAAGGTTTACTCCATCCCAATTGAAGTATTCTGAATTCTCGACCGCCATTTCGACTTCCCCCCCTAATCAGGAGACAACCACCATGAAATCAAAATTCGTCCAATCGGCCTTTGTTTTAGCCATTTCCTTGGCAAGCAGCACAACAGTTTTGGCACAAGAGGTCACGCTGCGCTTGGTCAGCGCCTTTGCTGAAAATGGCATTTACGTGCAACACCTTCTGCCATGGATCGGAAAGGTCAATGCCGAAGGCAAAGGGGTTTTACAAATCAATTTCATAGGCGGCCCTAAAGCCGTTCCGACGTTCGAAGTAGGCAATGCGGTGAAAACGGGTGTGGTGGACATGGCCTTGAACACCGGCGCTTTTTATACCAATGTGATGCCAGAAGCGGATTTCCTGAAGTTGACCCAAATTCCAGTGGCAGAACAACGCAAAAACGGTGCCTTTGATGCCATCAACAAAGTGTGGAATGAAAAAGGCAACATGCAGTATTTGGCCCGCACTGTTGAAAACCAACCCTTCCACATCTACACCAACAAAAAAGTCGACAAGCCGGACTTGACTGGTCAGAAAATTCGCATCACACCGGTTTATCGCGATTTCTTTCAAGCACTGAATGCCAATGTGATCACGACACCGCCCGGCGAGGTCTACACCGCACTCGAGCGTGGCGTAGTCGATGGCTATGGCTGGCCTATCGGTGGAATTTTTGATTTCAACTGGCACGAAAAAACAAAGTTCCGCATCGACCCTGGTTTCTACGATGCGGAAGTGTCTTTGATCATGAATTTGCCCGCTTACAAAAAACTCACAGACACACAACGCAATTATTTACAAAAGCAATTGCTGGCCTTGGAAGCAGAAAACACATTCTGGGTCAAATATGGTGTCGATGAGACTGCGCGCCAAGCCAAGGCAGGCATTCAATCCATTGCCTTCGATGCCGCAAGTACCAAAGCCTTCAAAGAAAAAGCCTACGACATCGCCTGGACTTCGGCGCTCAAGCAAAGCCCTGAGGTTGCAGCCAAATTCAAATCGTTGTTTTCTAAATGATGGAAAAGCTTTCTGAAATTTACGGGCGTTTCATTGCTTCACTGGCTTTGTTCGGTTGTTTGTTGCTGCTGGCCATGATGATGATCATCGTGACCGATGTGGCTTTGCGCAACCTGTCCGTGAGCGGCGGGCCACAAGGGATCAGTTGGAGCAACGAAATTTCAGAATCGACCTTGTACTTGGTCACCTTGTGCGTTGCACCTTGGCTTTTGCGACAAGGCCAGCACATCCGCGTGGACATCGTGCTGCAAGCGGTTCCAAAAAAATGGGCGTGGGCACTCGAATGGGTCGGAGATCTGCTGGGGCTGGCTTGTTGCATGGTGATGTGTCTGTATGGTGTGAAAGCAACATGGGCCAGTTACACCGACCATTCACTCAGCATCAAAACACTGGTCACACCGGAATGGTGGTCTTTGGCCCCCTTGCCTGTGGTGTTTTCTTTGCTGAGCATTGAAATGCTCTTTCGCATGCGGCGACTGTGGTTGGCAGAACGAGGTCCGCGAAATGATGCGGTGAGTGCGGCATGAACACCTGGCAATTTGCGGCTTGCCTCATGCTAGGAGGATCCACGGTTTTGCTTTTCATTGGCATGCCGGTCGCGCTGACCTTCATTGGCATCAACATTGTGGGTGCCTGGTTGTACATGGGCGCAGAGCCGGGATTGGTGCAGCTCGTTCGCAGCAGTGTGAGCTCTGTCATGGCCTTTTCACTCACGCCCATTCCGCTGTTTGTGCTCATGGGCGAAATTTTGTTTCATACAGGCCTGGCTTTCAAAGTCATCGAAGGCGTCGAGCGACTCATCATGCATGTACCGGGTCGCTTGGCCGTGGTGGCCGTGGTGGCGGGCACGGTTTTTTCTGCGATTTCCGGGTCCACCATCGCCACCACGGCCATGCTGGGCTCACTGATGTTGCCTGTCATGTTGGCCAGGGGCTATCACCCCACCATTGCCACGGGTCCCATCATGGCGATTGGTGCTGTTGACATGCTCATCCCTCCTTCAGCGCTCACCGTTTTGCTGGGTTCGTTGTCTGGTATTTCCATCTCTAAGCTGCTCATCGGCGGCGTGTTACCCGGCATCTTGTTGTCCCTGTCTTTCGTGGCATGGATCATCATTCGCGTGCGCATCAGTCCTCAATTAGCCCCCCATGAAACCCATGTCGTCGAATACAAGGGGTGGGCGCGCTGGCAGCCATTTTTTGCCTATGTATTGCCCACCCTGTCCATCTTCGGTGTGGTCGTGGGTGCACTGGCCGCAGGCTGGGCTACCCCCACCGAATGCGCGGCACTGGGAGCCTTTGCCACCATGGTGCTGGCCGCTTTTTACAAAGAACTCAAGTGGGAGGCCGTGCTGAAGTCACTCAAGGGGACAGCAGGTATCTCAGGAATGATTTTGTTCATTATTTTGGGCGCCACGACATTCGCCCAAATTTTGTCGTTTTCTGGGGCCAGTACTGGCTTGGTGCAATTCATCACTGGACAGGGCTTGTCCAGCGCATGGGTTGTGGTGGGCATGATGCTGATGCTGATTTTCTTGGGCATCTTTGTGGATCAGGTCAGCATGATGATGATCACGCTGCCCATCTTCATGCCTATCGTGACCACCTTAGGCATCGACCCCATTTGGTTTGGTGTGATGTTCCTCATTTGCATGCAATTGGGTTTGCTGCTGCCGCCCCACGGCTTGCTGCTCATGACCATGCGCGGAGTTGCCCCCTCATCCGTCACCATGGCACATATTTTCGTGGCGGTGGTGCCTTATGTGGTCATGAGTTTGATTTTGTTGTTGGCGGTCTTTTTCATTCCAGGCATTGCCACTTGGCTGCCCGGATGGATTGGTTCATGAACTCTCCCTGTGAAAGGGGGAAACCCCGGGTTCTCTAGAGTTCAGTTTCGGCCAAAAATGCTGGGTTGTCATTTGGGCACGGGTTTTCTTTTTTATCGGTCTCACCAGGAGTTCATCATGTCTTTTCCGTTCGCTAAAAGTCTTGTCACCCTCACTGCAGCAGCCACCCTGGCCGCACACCCTGCGCTGGCTGCCGATAAAGTGAAGGTTGGATTTGTCAGCACGCTGTCTGGTCCTTCAGCGGCCTTGGGCGTGGACATTCGTGATGCCTTTATGCTGGCAGTCAAACTCAATGGCGGCAAATTGGGCGGTTTGCCAGCCGAGGTTTCCATCTCCGACGACCAATTCAAACCCGATGTGGGCAAGCAGTTGTTTGAGCGCTATGTCAAACGCGACAAAGTGGACTTCTTAACCGGTGTGGTGTTCTCCAACATCATGTTGGCTGGCTTGCCAGAGGCCATTGACAGCAAAACCATTTACCTCAGCCCCAATGCTGCACCCTCGCCTATTGCCGGCGCGCAGTGCACGCCGTACTTTTTCGCAGTCTCGTGGCCCAACGATGCGTACCATGAAGCGGCGGGTCAATATGCCACCAACTTAAAAGTCAAGTCCGCCTATTTGCTGGCACCCAACTACCAAGCCGGCAAAGATTCATTGGCGGGGTTCAAACGTTTCTTCAAAGGCAATGTCACGGGTGAGGTCTACACCAAGCTCGGCCAGTTGGACTACTCTGCGGAATTGGCCGAGATTCGCGCGGCCAAACCAGAGGTGGTTTACACCTTCTTGCCTGGTGGCATGGGGATCAACTTCATCAAGCAGTTCATGGCCGCAGGCTTGAACAAAGACATTCGACTCATCCAACCAGGCTTCGGCGCAGACCAAGACGTGATTCACGCCGTTGGCAACGACATGCTGGGTATTTTTGACACGGCCCACTGGGGCCTGGATCTGCCCAACGAGGCCAATAAAAAATTCGTGGCTGAGTTTGAAAAAGAATACAAGCGTCTGCCCACTTTGTACGCGGCCCAAGGTTACGACACCGCGCTGCTGATGGATGCTGCCGTGCGTGCCGCCAATGGCAAGATTGAAGACAAAGAAGCCCTGATCAAAACGCTCAAGACCGTTAAGTTCAACTCAGTGCGTGGCGACTTCCGTTTCAATACCAACCATTACCCCATCCAAAACTACTATCTGCGTGAAGTGCAAAAGGACTCGCAAGGTCGATTGGTCAACCGCATCGTGGGTCAACCGATCATGACCAACCACGGCGACGCCTATGTCAAAGACTGCCCCATGAAGTAACAGGGGGTAAGGTCCATCGCATGAGCAGTATTTTGTTTTTAGAGCAGGCCTTGAATGGCCTGCAGTTTGGTTTGATGTTGTTTTTGCTAGCGTCTGGACTCACGCTGGTATTTGGCATCATGGACATGATCAACTTGGCCCATGGCGCCCTTTACATGGTGGGCGCTTTCCTGGCTGCATGGCTGGTGCAACTCACCCAGTCGTTCTTATTGGGGGTCATGTTGGCCGTTGGACTGACAGCTGTGGTGGGCATGCTTTTAGAAGCCACGCTGCTGAGAACGCTCTATGCGCGAGACCACTTATCCCAAGTCTTGGCCACCTTTGCACTCATTCTCATCATCAATGATCTGGTCCGCATGATCTGGGGTTCAGACCTCGCCCTGTCCGTGCCAAACGCCCTCATGGGTCCTGTCCAACTCCTTCCGGGGCTTTACTACGCCAGCTATCGCTTGGTGATCATTGCGGTGGGTTTGTCGATTGCGTTGCTGTTGTTTGTTTTGGTCACTCAAACACGCATGGGTGCTTGGGTGCGGGCTGGCGCATCGAATCGAGAAATGGCCATGGCCATGGGCATCAACATCAAAGCGCTGTTCACTGGCGTGTTTGGCATTGGTGCTGCGCTTTGCGCTGTCGCTGGTGCCATGCTGGGACCCTTGCTGGCAGTTCAAGTGGGCATGGGAGAAAACATACTCATCTTGGCCTTTGTCGTGATCGTCATTGGCGGCATTGGCTCTGTCTGGGGGGCTTTTGTAGGTGCGATTTTGGTGGGCTTTGTCGACACGCTGGGCCGCACCTTGTTGCCACATTTGTTTCGTGAAATTTTCTCACCGCAGTTTGCCAGTGCTGCGGGGCCTGCTGTGGCGTCCATCTTGGTTTATCTGCTGATGGCCGTTGTGCTGTTTGTTCGCCCACAGGGGCTGTTTTCGGGCCGCTCCTGAAGTGAAGGTCATGATGAATCGCGAAACCTCTCCTTGGCTTTGGACGCTGTTGCTTGCAATCGCCATTGTCCTGCCGCTGGTCCTGCATGCACAGGGCCAAGACTTTTACATCAGCATGGTCAGCCGCATGATGATTTACGGCATTGCCGCTTGCAGCTTGAATCTTATTTTGGGATTTGGTGGATTGGTGTCGTTTGGGCATGCCGCGTTTCTTGGCATTGGCGCTTACACCGTAGGCATCATGATCACAGAGAGTGTGACCAACGGCTGGCTGAACTTTGCAATGGCCATGGGGGTATCGGCCTTGGCCGCAGCTGTCATTGGAGCCATTTCTTTGCGTACGCGAGGGGTGTACTTCATCATGATCACTTTGGCGTTTGCGCAAATGCTTTATTACTTGGTCAACTCCATCAAAGCCTACGGCGGCGACGAAGGCTTGAACATCAAATCGCGCTCCAACTTTGGCTTTGGGCTCGATTTGAAAAATGACGTGACCTTTTACTTTGTGGTGCTTGTGGTTTTGGTCCTCACTTTGGTCCTCATTTCACGCATGATGAAATCACGATTTGGTCGTGTGATTTTGGCCATTCGCGATGACGACACGCGAGTCGACGCCATTGGATTTCATGCCTATGCCTACAAGTGGGTGTTGTTCATCATTGCAGGCACGCTGGGGGGGCTCGCCGGCGCCCTGATGGTGAACCACCAAAACTATGTCAGCCCCAACCTGATGCATTGGACCCAATCGGGCATCCTGATGGTGATGGTCATTCTGGGCGGCGTGGGCACGCTTTCAGGGGGCTTGTGGGGCGCTTTGGTCTTACTCATCTTGGAAGATGTGGTGGCTGAATACACGCAGTATTGGCAGTTTTACATCGGCTGCTTCTTGTTGGCCGTCGTGCTCTTGGCTCCCAAAGGTTTATCGAGTTTTTTCAACCGCCCCAACAAGCTTGCGGCAAAGGGGCGTGCATGATCCAAGCCCCATTGCTAGAGGTTCACAACCTGGTCAAAAAGTTTGGCGCACTCATGGCCACAGACCATGTGAGTTTGCAAGTTCTGCCCCAAGAAATTCATGCGCTGATTGGACCCAATGGCGCGGGTAAAACCAGCTTGGTCGCCCAGTTGTCGGGTTTGCTCAATAGCGACAGCGGCCAGATGGTGTTCAATGGTCAAGACATCACCGACACAGCCACCCACGAGCGTGTTCGGTTGGGTTTGGCCCGATCCTTTCAAATCACACGCCTCTTCAAATCTTTCACCGTGTTGGAAAATATTGAGCTTTCCATCCAAGCACGAATGGGCCACAGTTTTTCATTTTGGAAACCTGTGAGTCAAGAGGCGCAACTCACCGACAAAGCCATGGCCCTTCTCCATGACTTGGGATTGGCCGAGCGCTCCCACCACCGGGCCAGCGAACTCTCTCACGGTGAACAACGCATTTTGGAGCTGGGCCTGGCTGTTGCGACGCAGCCCAAATTGCTATTGCTTGATGAGCCCATGGCGGGCGCGGGTCCGGTTGAATCGCAGCGCATTCTGAGCCTCATTTTGAAATTGCGTGAACAAACAGCCATCTTGCTCATCGAGCACGACATGGACGCGGTCTTCCGATTGGCCGACAGAATTTCGGTGTTGGTGAGTGGTGCTGTCATTGCAACTGGCTCGCCTCAAGAAATCAGACACCACCCTCAAGTGATTGCCGCTTACTTGGGCGAGGAGAACGCATGAGCTTGCTGAAAGTTCAACAGGTGCAATCGGCCTACCAAGACAGTCAAGTGCTGTTTGGCATTGAATTCACACTCCATGCCGGAGAGTCCATGGGTTTGCTGGGCCGCAACGGCATGGGCAAAACCACCTTGATTCGATCCATCTTGGGTCTCAAATCGGTTCAAGCTGGACACGTCACCTTTGACGGTCAAGACATTACCAACCAAACAGCCGACAAAATTGCACGACTGGGCATTGCCGTGGTGCCCGAAGGAAGACAAGTTTTCCCCAACTTGTCGGTCGAGGAACATCTCACCGCCTTTGCAAGCAATCGGCACCAAAGCAAAGCACTTTGGACACCCGCACGGGTGTACGAATTGTTCCCACGGCTCGCTGAGCGCAAATCCAACCTAGGCTCGCAACTGTCGGGTGGAGAGCAGCAAATGTTGGCCATTGGCCGTGCCCTGGTCACGAACCCTCGCCTCATTATTTTGGACGAGGCGACAGAGGGTTTAGCACCGCTCATTCGAGAAGAAATTTGGAACTGTTTGCGGCTACTGCGCAACGAAGGGCAAAGCTTGATCGTGGTCGATAAATATGTCAATCGCTTGGTTGAAATTGCATCGCACCATCTCATCCTAGAGCGCGGCCAAGTGGCTTGGACAGGCAGCTCAGACGCACTGCGAGACGACCGTCAGTTGTGGACGCGCTATTTGGGTGTGTAAAACCTAAAACGCTTGTGCCACGGACTTCACGGCCTGAATCAACAGCTTACTGGCCGGGCTGAGCGTCCCCTTGCGACGACGTGTCATGCCTACCCGCCTTTCCCACTGATTGCCCGTGGCTTCGAGTGCTTTGAGTTGTCCCGCCTGGACCTCCCAATAAATCAACTCTTTGGGTATGAAGGTCAAGGCATCACTGTGCATCACCATGGACTTCATCAGCACGGTGGATGTGGTTTCAACTTGCGCAACAGGTGGCTCTAAATCGTGCGAGGCAAAGTAATCGTCAAAGGCGAGTCTTTCCAATTCATGTTGCCTGGGCAATATCCAGGGGAACTTCACCAACATGCCAGGGTGAACCACTTTGTGCTTGGCCAAGGGATGGTCTGCACGAGCAACCACAGTGGCACTTTCGGTGAACAAGTAGTCGTGCACCAACTCCATATCGACTGCCCTGGCAGGCACCGATGAGAGTGCGAAGTCAACCTCCCCTTGCTTGACCCAAGGCATCAACGCCTCGTTCAAGCCATAAAGAACCGTGACATGCACGTCGGGATTTTGATCGGCCAAGACCTTGAGTGCCTTGGGTAACAGGCGGGTGGCCTCGGTTGGCCCACAACCCATCATCACATGACCTCGCTGCGCACCACGCATCGACTGAATTTCACCCAAGGCATTGCGCATCTCGGCCTCAATCACGCGGCCGTGCTCCATCAGTGCCTGTCCAAAAGGCGTGAGACTGACACCAAATCGACCGCGCTCCAACAGCCGCACCCCTAAAGATTTCTCCAAGGCCTTGATGCTTTTGGACAAGGCAGGTTGAGAGATCTCCATGGAAGCTGCAGCTTCGGTGAGATTGCCATGCCGAGCGGCAGCAAGGAAAAGTTGAACTTTTCTGTAATCCATAACCTATGGTAATAGAAAAAGCATGAATTGTTGTAGTTCCATTTCGTAACCTGCGGTAACTTAGCGGCTTGTATTCGCCTCAAGCCTTGAAATGGAGATTCCATGCCATCAATTGATTTAGACCAACTGGTTCAACCAGACCGCGTTCACAAGAGCGTCTACACCGATCAACAACTGTTTGATCTTGAAATGGAGCATATTTTTGAAAAGGCTTGGGTCTATTGCGGACATGAATCCCAAGTCAAAGAGGTCGGTGACTACTTCACGATGCAAATTGGTCGCCAACCCATGGTCATGGTGCGCGACATCGACAAAAGCGTCAAAGTGCTCTACAACCGCTGCCCCCACCGCGGCGTGGAGTTGTGCGGCAATCAAAGTGGCAACACAGGAAAAGGCTTTGTGTGCTCCTACCATGCATGGAGCTTTCACCTCAATGGAAAAGTCAAAGCCATTCCACTGGTCAAAGGCTATGACGGCACACGCATGACACCTGACTCACCCGATTGCAGCATGGTGGCAGCAGCACGTGTGGACAGTTACCGTGGCTTTGTGTTCGCCAGTTTGTCCAAAGAAGGTCCCAACTTGGTTGAGTTTTTGGGTGAAGCCAAAGTCGCATTTGACGACATGTGCGACCGTTCCCCCGTGGGTGAAGTCGAAGCCGTACCGGTTTGCCACCGTGTCATTCAGCATTCCAATTGGAAGTTCTTCATGGAGAACCAACTCGATGCGCTACACCCGTCTGTCACGCACCAATCTACCGGCGTGTCGGCCCGCAAAGTCGAACAACGCTTGAAGAAAGAAAAAGGCGATGCGCCTTTGTTCTTCCATTACCTGTCCACGTTCGCTTCCAGCTTTGATCAATGGGATTCGGTTCAAACGGTTAACTTCAAATACGGTCATGGCATCTTGAAAGCCTACATGGGCTTGCGCCCCACAGACCCCGATACCGTGGAATACGAAGCCATCATCAAAAAGGCCTACGGTGAAGAAAAAGGTGAAGAGTATTTGGCACGCAGCATCCACCACGTGTTGATCTACCCCTACTTGTCGGTTCAATCGCCATTGCAGCAATTGCGTTGTTTGCGTCCCATGGCGCCGAACAAAACACTGTCTGAAATTTGGCACTTCCGTTTGAAAGGAGTGCCCGAAGCCATTTACCAACGCTCACTTTGGTACTTCAACTTGGTGAACTCACCGTCCACCATGATCAATGCCGATGATTTGGAAAATTGGACCAAAGGCCAGCTGGGCTTGGAATCCAAAGGCGGCGAATGGGTGAGCTTCCATCGCAATTACGGAGGCGACACCGAAAAGGATGGTGTTTTGTATTCCAACAACGGCACCAGTGAAGTGGTGATGCGCAATCAGTTCAAAGCTTGGGAATCGTATATCCGCGCCGCCATTCAACCTTCGACAAAAGCCTGATCAGGAGTCAACGCATGAAAACAAACGAAGTCAAAGAAGCACTCGGCACTGGTGTCGTGATTGAAGGCATTCAGTCAATGTCTGGCGCGGACTCCATTGAGCCCGACCACATGGGCCGGGGACGACAGCCCAGCCAAGGGTACATTCCCAAGGCTGTCAAAGTTGATTCAGCCTTGCAGCGCCAAGTCGAAGAGTTGTTGTTTCACCAAGCGGCCTTGCTAGACAACAAAGCTTGGAGCGAATGGGGCAAGCTCTTCAGCGACGACGGCATCTATTGGATGCCCTCTACACCCACCCAAACCGACTGGCGACGCGATGCCTCCATTTTTGCCGAAGACAAATTGCTCATGGAAGTTCGCATGAGCCGGTTGCTTCACCCCAATGCTTGGTCACAGGCTGCCCATTGGGGCACCAACCACATTGTGGGCAACATCGTGATTGAAGACGTTAACGCCACCACTGTTGAAGTCTATTCACGCTTTCAAATGATGGAAATGCGACGCGACAACATTCGCCACTTTGGGGGCAGTTACCGCCACACCTTGATCAAGCAAGGGGATGATTTAAAAATCAAACTGCAACGCGTCGACATGACCAACGGCCAAGCGGCCTACGACTACGTTCTACAAGCTTGGGTTTGATCGGCTTCGGGCAAAACCGATCCGTATAAAACAGCAGTTTTTTTGTTATACTCACGGTCTCAGACAGAACAGCAACATGTTCTGCATACCGATTTTTCCTCGATAGCTCAGTCGGTAGAGCGCCGGACTGTTAATCCGTAGGTCCCTGGTTCGAGCCCAGGTCGAGGAGCCAAAAA
>NZ_JAVLFP010000004.1:0-14001 GCF_046052825.1 Limnohabitans sp. | reverse complement strand
TGGGGCTGCACTGGTTTCGACATCGGTTCGGACGCGTGGCAGGGCATGTCGAGGTTCTGTTACCTCGTAAAACAGCAGAAAAAAAACTAACTGCAAACGACGAACGTTTCGCACTCGCCGCTTAATCCGGTGAGCCTTGCAACAGTTGGCCGATAGGCTGGGTTAGGGTGAAGGGGGCGTTAAAACCCCTCAAGTCCTAGCTGCAAGGTAACTCATATTGGCTGGCATGACACCGGGCACCTTGGTGTTGTGCGAGATCTAAGGATGCTGGTTGGGTACATAGCGTGTCGCTGCGCGATGTACTTGATGAGACTCAAATCAGACGACTACACATGTAGAACTGTACGAAAAAGACGGATGGACGCGGGTTCAAATCCCGCCAGCTCCACCATACATGGGGGACAGATTTTTTTCTGTCCCCCTTTCTTTGAACCGGGTCAGCGCTCGCCCATGGATTGGCTGAAGGCCTTGCTCAGGGGTTTGACCAGATAACTCAAGACAGAACGTTCGTTGGCTTTGATGTCAACGGAAGCGGTCATACCGGGCTTGAGGTGGATGTTGCGGGCTTTCTCGGTTTGCAACTGCAAGGACTCGGGGCGAATGCGTACCCTGTAAAAAAGGAATGGGCCCTGTCGCGTGTCTTCGCTCAAGACGTCCGAGCTGATGTAGTCCACGGTGCCTTTGACCGAGCCAAAGATGGACGAGTCATAGGCGTCGACTTTGATGTTCGCCTCTTGTCCCACCAAGACAAACGCAATGTCGACAGGGGTGACTTTGGCTTCAACGATCAACTCTTGGCTCCAGGGGAGCAACTCCATCACCGTTTCTCCTTGGCGCACCACGCCACCCAGTGTGTTGATGCGGATGTTGTTGACCACACCATCGACCGGCGCGGTGAGCACGGTGTGTTCGAGCAATTGGTTGCGGTCTCTGAGCAACTCAGTTTGGGTGCTGAGGTCTTCTTGGGCCTTGGTCATCTCGGCCTGCGCGTCTTGCAGGTATTTGTTCTTTTTGCTCGCCAGTTGAGCGCGTACGTCGGCCACGGAGCGTTCTAAACGCAAGACCTCGGTTTTGCTGACGTCGCCGCTGGCTTCGAGCTTCAAATTGATTTTGAGTTCACTCTCGCTGAGATCCAATATTTTTGTGAGTGCATTGATGTCTTCGTGAAAGGCTTGCTGCCTTTTTTTATACAAGTCGGTTTGGTTGCTGATGTACTCGGGATAGGTCCGCAAGTCGCTGTCAAATGTCAACGGACGCCCATAGACCTCGGCCTGAAGCCGAACCAAGGTGATGCGCAAAGCCGCTACTTTGGCTTTGGTTTCAGAGACAGCTGCTTCGGCGCGTTCTTTTTGCAACGTGGCCAGTGTTTGGCCTGCCTTCACTTTGTCTCCCTCTTTGACATGCAACTCGGTCAGCACGCCGCCATCGGGGGACTGAATGACCTGTGTTCTGGCTTCTGCAACCACCTGGGCTTGGGCGCGTGTCACTTGGTCCAGCTTGCCAACTGCTGCCCAAATGAGCAAGGCCAGCAAGCCGACAAACATCACTCGCAATGTTGTCCGCGCACCGCGAGGGGGAGGGGCGTCATACCGCCTGCCAGACAGGGCTTTGGGGTCTTGCGTGGACAACACCTCTGGGTGTGTGCTCAAGAGCTGGGCTTGCGTTGCACTCGAAGGATATTCTGGATGTGACATGGTCAACTCGCTGTACCGAAAGCTGGCGCTGGGGCGGCGGCTGTTTCTGTGGTGGCCGATTGAGACAGGCGTTGCAATACAGAATCGCGGGGGCCATCCATGGCAATGGTGTGTCCTGCAACGATGATGATCCGCGAGACCAGCGGCAAGATGTTGGGCTTGTGGGTGACCACGATCAACATTTTTCCTGCATTCACCATCTCTTGCATGACTTGAATGCAGCGACGTTCTTGCTCATCGTCCATGCTGGCCGTGGGTTCGTCGAGCAACAAAATTTCGGGGTCGCACAAAATCAGGCGGGTGAAGGCCAGCAGTTGTCGCTGTCCACCGCTGAGTCCTTTGCCACCTTCCATGATGGGGCGGTCCAAGCCTTTGGGGTGTGCAGACACGAACTGGTTCATGCCCGTGCGCTCCATGGCTTGTTGGATCACGTGGTCCCCGGGATCGGGCATGCCGATCAATAAGTTTTCACGCAAGGTGCCTTGGAACAAGCGGTGATCTTGCTGCAAGTAGCCCACGTGCTGGCTGATGACTTGTCGACTGATGTGTGACAAATCCAAGCCGTCGAGCAGTACCTGCCCCTCTTGCGGCACATACAAACCGCTCAGCAAACGCAGCAAGGTGGATTTGCCCGCCCCAATAGGCCCCAGAATGGCGACGTTTTCTCCGGCTGGAATGTTCAGATTGGCCACAGTCAAGGCGGGGGGGTTACCGGGGTAGGAAAACTTGGTCGCCGTCACTTTGAAGTGCCCGCGCACATGGTCTGGCACCAGAGAGCGAGACACACCATGGTTGTCGGTTTTGAGTTGGTAGATGGCTTCGATGCCTTTGAGCGCCGCCATCGCCTGGCCTTGTTGGACCAGCAAACCGGGCAGTGCCATGATGGGAGCCAACACCCGCCCACTCAAAATGGAGCAGGCAATCAGCGCGCCCATGGTCATGCTGCCTTGCATCACCAGCACCGAGCCCACGATGATCAAGCCTGCGTAGCTGAGTTGCTGGATCATGGCGGAGAGATAGGAAATGCCCTCTATGAAGCTTCTCATCTGCGAGTCGCTCTTGATGGTGTGGCTGTTGACCGAAATCCAGCGTGCTAAAAATTTCCAACCACCCGATCCGGCTTTGATGGTTTCCACGCCCTCTACAGCTTCGACCAAGAGACCTGTTTTGGCGTTGGAGTAGATGGCACTTTCGGTCGAGAATTGGTTGATCTTTTGGCGAGCGCTCAGCCCAATCACAATACCGAGCAAGCCAAAAGTGAATGGAACCAGAGCGACCCACACGCTGCCAACTGCCATCATCCCCAAAAGAAAAACAAGGCCAAAGGGCAAGTCAATCAAGGTGAACATCGTCGAGCTGGTGTAAAAACCCCGCAGCTGCTCGTAGCCGCGCAGCTGGCCTGCCAGACTTCCCACCGAGGGGGGGAGTTGATCGACGCGAAGTTGCAACAGGCGGTGAAAAATTTCACGCGACAGACGGTTGTCCACGCCCACCACCACAAAGTCCATCAGCTTGGAGCGTGCATATTTCATGGCCAGCTCAAACACAATGGACAACATCACCCCCAAGCTCAAAATCACCAAGGTGTATTCGCTGCGTGTGGGGATCACACGGTCGTACACCTGCATCGAAAACATCGACGTGGTGAAGGCCAGCAAGCCAATGAAGAACGACGCCAGTGACGACTCAATCAACTCGGCTTTGTAGAGTTTGATGGTGCTGATGGCAAAGTGGGTGAAACCTTGGGGAAGTATGGACTCGCTGTGTGCAGACTGCCCATTCCACGTTTGTTCGCACTGGAATTTCACAGCAAAACCGCCTGTGGTGATGGCTTCATGGGCGACTGTGAATTGCTCGGTGTCATTGCGCACCAGCCACTGGCCAGATGCCGTTTGGTTAAGTACCACGCCCCAGCCGTGTGCTGGGTCGTGGAACAGAAACGGCAAGTCAACGGCTTCGGGCGTGACGCGTTCTGGTGCGAGTTCTGCTTCCAAGCTCAGACAGACTTGCGTCAACAGTTGGCGAGCTGGCCATCGGGGGTTCAAGTCAGACAGGCACGTGTTGAGCTTGAGCAGGTCGAGATTCTCACCTCTGAGTCGCGCCAGTTGCTGGATGGCCCAAGCCAATTCATGGAGTTCTGTCATTCTGTGGAGCCTTTGGTCAGAGGGATACCGGCGCGGACTTGGTATTTGTAAACAGACCCCATCAAACCTGTTTTGGCATCGCCCAGGGCGTATTCGTTTTGGGTCAGTTCGCGGACCGCATTGAGCAAATCGAGCCATGACTTTCTTCCGCCTTGGAACTGGCGTTCATACGACTCCCGCACGGCGTTGGAGCCCGAAACCGCTCGTTCCAATGAAGTCACTTTTTGTCTGGCGGACAAGATGTCTTCTCGGTCGTTTTCAAACGCCTCTTGCACTTCACGTTGCGTGGTTTCAACCACTTGCTGCGAGCTTTCCACACGGGTCAGCAAAGCTTGCGCTTGCAACAGGTTTGAAAAACCCGCGTTGGGCGTGTATTGCAAGCCCAAAAATGTACTCATGCGTGTATCGGTGTAACTCACGGCCTTGCCAACGGGTTGGTCGACGCGCACAAAAAGTTGTGGCCATTTTTCCGTGTCTTTGGTGTTGTAGCGTGCGCGAGCCAATTCAACCTCCGCCTGGGTCCTGAGCACCGCATTGTCTTTGGACACCAAAAAGGAGAAGTCTTGTGACTGGATGTCTTTGAGCATCACGGTGGCCCATGACGCGTTGTAAAAATCAAAAGCCAACCTGCCCGGTTGCTTGAGGCCTTGCAGGCCAGTGATTTGCTCTAAGCGGCTGACGCCACTGGCGAACAAGGTTTGGGCGGAGCTGTATTCAACTTCGGTCTGAAACACCCGAGCATCGACCAATTCGAGGTCAATGCGCGGGGACGCTTGGGCTTCTACGCGACGCAACATTTGCGATTGGAATTCTTTGAGTTGTGACAAGGCTCTCTCTGCCGCCAGCATTCTTTCTTTGGCAGTCATCACGCTTTGCCAGGCGTTCACAACCCCTAAAAAAACCTGCTGCTGCTGCTGGTAATACTTGTACGTGCTGACTTTTTTCTGTGACTCGGATTCTGAGATTTGTGACTCGATGCGCCCTCCATCCCAGAGAGGCTGTTGCGCGCGCAGTGACCGAGTGGGGGTGCTGCTGACGGTGCCAGTTCGAGACTCCATGACAGCGGACACCACGGGCCAGCGGCCACGTTCTGAGACTTCAAGGTCCTGCCCGCTGGCCACGACCTCTAACCAAGCGGCTTTGAGCGTTGGGTTGCCTTGGACGGTGGCGAACAGCAAGTCAGCGAGGTCTGCCCCCGGCGATTTGGCTTGAGCCAGGCCGACAAAAAATACCAGTCCCAGGCACGGCAAGAATTTGCGGATGGAATACGTCATGTGGACTGCTGGGCCAGGGTCAAAACAGATGCGAGCCCTGATCTTGCCACATGAAGAACAATATTTGATATTGTTATTTCACTGGTTAAATTTATAAATTTATCAATAAAGCATGAAATTGATGGTGATTTGGTGTTTTTCACAAGTAGGCCTTTGAAATCATCAAAAAGACCACTTATTGTAATTTATTTCAACTTAATGAGCTAATAAATATTCATTTAATTTCAAGTGAGGGTGCTCTTTAGCGCCCCCAAGTAGAAATGGGGGCGCTGCATAAACAGCCATTCAGGGATTCAGTGCTTGTTTGACCGCCGCCGACACCCAGCCCATGTCTGCTTTGCCGGCCAGCTGTGCTTTGACGGCACCCATGACTTTGCCCATGTCTCCCGGGCCTGTTGCACCGACTTGCGCCACGATGGCTTGCACAGCTGCGGTGATTTCTTCAGCGCTCAAGCGCTGGGGCAAGTAAACCTCCAACACCTTCATTTCAGCCGACTCGACATCCGCCAAGTCTTGGCGGTTGGCACTCAGGTACGCGGCCACAGAGTCCTTGCGCTGCTTGATCAGTTTGTCGACGATGGCAATCACGGCCACATCGTCCAATTCGATCCGTTCATCTACCTCTTTTTGTTTCATGGCAGCCATCAGGAGCCGAATGGTGCCTAAGCGCGCGCTGTCTTTGGCACGCATGGCCGTTTTCATGTCTTCGGTGATTTGTTCTTTGAGGCTCATGGCAATTCCAGTTGAAAAGGGTTGACGAAAAAAAACCCGCTTGAGCGTCCCCAAGCGAGTTGTCTGAATTGAGCCCCAAGGGCCTGCTTCAGGGAAGAGGCTGATCAGTACAGCTTCTTCGGCAACTGCATGCTGCGCACACGTTTGTAGTGGCGTTTCACGGCAGCTGCTTTTTTACGTTTACGTTCAGCGGTGGGCTTCTCGTAAAACTCGCGTGCGCGCAAGTCGGTCAACAGACCGAGTTTTTCAATGGTGCGCTTGAAGCGACGCAGTGCGACGTCAAACGGTTCGTTTTCTTTTACACGGATGGTGGTCATTACCAAATATTTCCAAATATTGCAGCCAGCGGGTTCATAAGAAGATCGTGCTCATGAGCCATGTCTGCGGGGTTCCCCAACACAAAGTTGATCAGGCCGTTGGGGGTTTGCCAGCAAAGACGAGGATTATAGCGGCTTTAACGCCGCCCCCAAAGCCCGACCACAGGCATGGGCGCTGGCCCAGGCCCACTGAAAGTTGTAGCCCCCCAGCCATCCGGTGATGTCCACCACTTCGCCAATGAAATACAGCCCGGGTTGCTTGGACTCCAGGGTTTGTTGCGACAGATCGCGCGTGTCCACGCCACCCACGGTCACTTCGGCCTTTTTGTAGCCCTCGGTCCCGGTGGGGGTGAGGGGCCAACTGCCCAGGCGTTGTGCCAGTTGCACCAAGGCTTTGTCGCTGGCTTCCATCACCGGGCGTTGCCAAGCGGGGTCTTGGCTGGCCCAGGCATCGGCCAGTCGTGTGGGTACCCAAGCAGCCAAGGCGTTGGCAATGAGCTTCTTGGAATATTGCTTGGCCTGCATCAGTTGCTCAGGCAAATCGATCTCAGGCGCCAAATTCACCCGGATATCGCCGCCCGCGTGCCAGTAGCTCGAAATTTGCAGGACGGCCGGACCCGACAGACCCCGGTGGGTGAACAGCAGGTCTTCATCAAAGCCTTGCAAGTTCTTCTTTGATCCTGTTTCGATGCGCACGGGCAGCGACAAACCCGACAGCTGCGCATAGGGTGCCCAAGCGGCACCATCAAATGTCATAGGGACCAGGCCAGGGCGGGGCGTCACCAAACGCAGGCCAAACTGCTGGGCCAGTCGGTAACCCAAATCAGTTGCGCCAATCTTTGGAATCGACAAGCCACCCGTCGCCACCACCACCGAGGCTGTGCACACGGTGCCTTGGTCGGTGTCAACCTCGTAACGCAAAGCCGTGGGTGCAGTGGCGTTGAAGCGCACCGCTTTCAAGCCACAAGGCTGCCAGCGTGTCACATGTCCGCCTTGTGCCCCTGCCTCACACTCGCGCAGCAGCATCTGAATCAGGTCTTCCGCCGAGCGGTCACAAAACAACTGACCTTTGTGCTTTTCGTGAAAAGGAATTTGGTGGCGCTGCACCAGCGCAATGAAGTCTTGTGGGGTGTAGCGCGACAGCGCGCTGCGGCAAAACTGGGGGTTGTCGCCCAAAAAGTGCTTGTGCGGGGCCCGCACATCGAGTTCGCGGTTGGTGAAGTTGCTGCGTCCGCCGCCCGAGATACGGATCTTTTCGGCCACTTTGTCGCTGTGGTCCAACACCAGCACCTGCAAACCTTGTTGAGCCGCCACGCCTGCACAAAACAAACCGGCAGCACCGGCACCAACAATCACCACATCAAACGAATTCATGGGGTGAGTTTAGTGGGGGCGGTGTATGTGGCCCTTTAGCGTGATGCTTGCAAAGGTGTCTCGGCCTGCGTGGCTTGCATCTCCAGCATGCCCTTGAAGACATCGCCCACCACGATCACCGAGGGGCTGCCCATGCCTTCGCGCACCACGGTGTCATGCAAGTGGCCCAAGGTGCACACCACGTGACGTTGTGTGGGCAAGCTCACATGCTGCACCACCGCCACAGGGGTGTGCGCATCCAGGCCCTGCAACAGGGCGTCTTGTAACTGCGCCGCACCGCTCATGCCCATGTAAATCACCAAGGTCAACTTGGCTTGTGCCGCCGTGTGGGCCAAGCCCACCCAGTCGACACCATTGGCGTCGTCTTTTTTGGTATGCCCCGTGATAAAGAGCACCCCGTGCGCGTGCTCACGGTGGGTGAGCGACACCCCCAAGGAGGTGACGCCCGCCAAACCGGCGGTGATGCCATTGACCACCGTCACGCCCACCCCTTGTGCTTGTAAATGTTCGAGTTCTTCACCGCCACGGCCAAAGATGAAGGGGTCGCCACCTTTGAGGCGCACCACGTTTTCACCCGCTTTGGCTTCTTGCAACATCAGCTTTTCAATGAAGGCTTGGGGTGTGGAGCGGCAACCTCCGCGCTTGCCCACGTGCACGATGCGGGCGGTGGGCGCGGCGTAGGCCAGCACGGCGTCACTCACCAAGTCGTCCACCAGCAACACGGTGGCGGCAGCAATCGCTTTGACGGCTTTGAGGGTGAGCAGTTCTGGGTCGCCAGGGCCTGCACCCACCAGGGTGACGTGAGGTATGGGTGTAGGGCGAGACAAGGTCATGGGGATGGATCGGTGAATGAGCGGGTTGTCTGGTGGGTCAAAGCGCCAAGGCCTGCAACGCAGCTTGCACTTGACGTGCAATCGGGGCGGGCACAGGCAATTGACCGTCGAGCACGGACTGGATGTAGCGTGCCGTGGTGGCGGCGTCGGTCAGTGTGGGCAGGTCGGGCAATTGCGCCAATGAGCCGGTTTGCGCTTCCACCAAGGTTTGGCGCACGCCATGGGCGAAGGCATCAATCTGTGGCTGACGGCGTGCGTCAGCCACCACCTCGCCTTCGGTGCCGCGCAGCAGCAGGGCGCGCGCACCTGTGAGTGCCCAAGTGTTGGCCATGGACACAGCGTATTCAGGGTGCGTGTAGCTGCCCACCAGCAAGGCGTCGCCTGCCATGGGGTTCATCAGCTTGACCAAGCTGTGTGCCGGGTTGCGCAAACCCACCACCCGGCGCACATCCAGCAAGCGTTGGAGACCTGGGCACAACACCTCGGTCGGCACAAACACCTGCTCGCCCGCCTGCACAGTGCGTACTTCGTGGAGAGGCGCTTGGCCCATGGCGGTCAGCACCTCTTGGGTGGTGACGCGGGCTGACTCGGTGGCACAGCCATGCACCACCACGGCCAAGCCCTCACGTGCCAACAAGGCAGCCAACAAAGGCGTGAGCACCGGCAGCTTGCGTGCGCCGTTGTAGGTGGGCAGCACCACCACGCGTGTGTCGGCATGTGCGTGAACAAGGTTCAAACGTGCTTGGACGGCGTCTAAGAAACCCGCCATCTCGTCGGGCGTTTCGCCCTTGATGCGCATGGCCAAGCAGAAAGCGCCGATTTCCAAGTCGCTCACGCTGCCATCGAGCACCTGGCCCATCAAGTCGGCAGCTTGCGTGCGGTCGATGGCGCGTGCGCCGTCGCGACCGCGGCCAATGACTTTGAGGTAGTGAGCAATTGCCATGCTTGTATTGTCCCGCAGCACAGATAACTTGGCGCTATAAGGCCAATGACGGTATGGCCGCCTCCGGCGCCAGATGCTGGCGAATCATGCGTCGCAGCTCAGGCACGCACGAGCCGCACTGGGTGCCGCATTTCAGCGTGCCTTGTAGGTCTGACAGGCAGATGTTCTCGTCTTGCTGCGCGCTGTGTGCAAGCTGGGCTTGAATCGCCAGATCGCGCACACCCACGCAGGTGCACACCGTGGTGCCCACGCTGGTCAACGCCACCGGGGGCGTGTGGCCCGTCATCAGCAAGCGACGGCCATAGGCTTTGGCCGATTGCTGGGTTTGCAACAAGGCTTTGAGCCAAGCTTCGGCCGAGGTGTCGCCTGCAATCACAAAAGCATCCAGGGTGGTGTCGGGCCCGGCATGCAAGCGCATGCAACGCAGTTGGCTGCGCTTGGCGTCGACATAGCGCAAGCTGTTGTCTTCGCTCAAGCCCAGTTGTTGCTCGATGTCTTGTACCACCGCCATATCCGGCGGCTCGCTGCACGCCGCACGCAGCAGCACGCCTTGGCGCGGCGTGTCGGTGAGGCCGCTTTCTGCAAAGGGCACACAGCTGGCAAATTCAAACTGGGCCATGCGCGCACGCAGGGCTTGCAGCACCGTGTGTGCGCTGTCTTCAGGCAGCCAAGCCACGGCCAGCAGCGTCCAAGGTAATTCGGCTTTGAGCACCTTGACGGCGGCGTGTTTGAGTTCGGGTTGCTTGGAGGTGGGGCAGTAGGCCGAGGTGGTGATGGCGTTCACACCCGCCAGTGGTTTGTTCTGGTGGTCACGTCCGCCCAAAAAAGCGGGGCCCCAGTGCATGGCGATGAAGGCTTGCTGCGGCCCTAGGTCGGGGCTGGCCAGGGCGGGAACCACGATGGAGCCGCGTTTGCTGGTGACGTGGACCAAGGTGCCGTTGGACAACTCCAAGCGCGCCATGTCGTCCGGGTGCAGCTGCACCGAGGGCTCTGGCACATGGCCAAACAATTTACCCACGACGCTCGTGCGCGTCATGCCGTGCCACTGGTCGCGCAGGCGCCCGGTGTTGAGTGAAAACGGAAAGCGCGATTCACGCGCTTCGGCTGTGGGCACGTAGTCAATGGCCGCAAAGCGGGCCTTGCCATTGGGTGTGGAAAACACCCCGTCTTGGTACAGGCGGGCTTGGCCTTGCACAGCACCCTCAGGCATGGGCCACTGCTGGGGGGCTGCTTCCAGCTGGGCGTAGCTCAGGCCCGTGATGTCCAGGTCCCGTCCCCGGGTCGATTCGCGGTGCTCCAACCAGATGGCTTCGGGTGATGTGTAGTCCATGTGCAAGCCTTTGCGGCCTTCGCCCACGCCGGGTTCTTGGGCCAAACGCTGCGCCAGATCGACCACGATCTGCCAGTCATGGCGGGCCAGACCGGGCGGCGGCACGGCGGCGCGTACACGCGTGATGCGCCGCTCGCTGTTGGTGACCGTGCCTTCTTTCTCGCCCCAGGTGGTGGCTGGCAGCAGCAAGTCGGCAAAGTCACAGGTCTCGGCGGTGGCAAAGGCCTCTTGCACCACCACAAACTCGGCACGCTCCAAGGCACGACGCACCGTGTGTTGGTCCGGCATGGATTGGGCAGGGTTGGTGCAAGCAATCCACAAGGCTTTGATCTCGCCGTCGGCGGCGGCTTCAAACATCTCGACCGCCGTCTTGCCGGGTTGGGCGGGCACCGCGTCAATGCCCCACAGCGCGGCCACTTCGGCGCGGTGCGTGGGGTTGGCCAGGTCGCGGTGGGCGCTGAGCAAATTGGCCAAGCCGCCCACCTCGCGCCCCCCCATGGCGTTGGGCTGGCCCGTGAGCGAGAAGGGTCCGGCACCGGGTTTGCCGATCTGCCCCGTGGCCAAGTGCAGGTTGATCAGCGAGGCGTTTTTGGCGGTGCCACTGCTGGACTGGTTCAGACCTTGGCAATACAGGCTGAGCGTGGCTTGGGCGGTGGCAAACCAGCGCGCAGCTTGCAGCAAGTCTGCCATGGGCAGACCGCAGAGTTGGCTCACGCGCTCGGGGGTGAAGTCGCGCACCAAGTCCTGGAGGGCCACAAAGCCTTCGGTGTGGGCGCTGATGTAGGCCGTGTCTACCCAAGCTTCGCGCAGCATGATGTGCAGCAGGCCATGGAACAGCGCCACATCGGTGCCGGGCTGCAAGGGCAGGTGCAGGTCGGCGCTGCTGGCCGTGTCGGTGCGGCGCGGGTCGGCCACGATGATTTTGAGACGCGGGTTGTTCGCACGCGCTTCTTCGATGCGGCGAAACAAAATCGGGTGGGCATAGGCCGCGTTGCTGCCGGCAATGAACAAGCAGTCTGCCTGCATCACATCGTCATAGCAAGCCGGTGGCGCGTCGGCACCCAGGGTGAGCTTGTAACCCGCCACCGCGCTGCTCATGCACAGGCGGGAATTGGTGTCGATGTTGTTGCTGCCCAGCAAACCTTTGACCAGCTTGTTGAACACGTAATAGTCTTCGGTCAACAGCTGGCCCGACACATAAAACCCCACCGCTTCAGGGCCGTGGTTGCGCACAATGTGGGCCAAACTTTGGCTGGCCCATTGCAACGAGGTGTCCCACGACATGGGCAGCAGTTGGCCGCCACGCACCAAACGGCGTTGGGGTTGCAGCAAGCGGGTTTGGGCGGCTGCCAACGGGCTGGCGCTCAGGTGCAGGGTCGAACCCTTGCTGCACAGGCGGCCCAAATTGGCAGGATGCTCGGGGTCGCCGCGCACGCCCGTGATGCGTGCGCCCGACGACTCGATGATGACGCCGCAGCCCACGCCACAGTAGGGGCAGGTGGAGCGGGTTTCTTTCATGCTCAGTCCAGGGCCAAGCTGGCCAGCTCTGCACGGTTGAGGGCCACTTCGCCGTGGGCTACCTGCACCGCAAAGCGTTGCGCACAGCCCTCGTCAGGCGCTTGGGCACAGCCGTCTGTCAAACCAATTTGCCAGTTGTGCAACGGGCAGGCCACGGTCGTGCCATACACAATGCCTTGGCTCAAAGGACCGCCTTTGTGGGGGCAGCGGTCGAGCAGGGCGAACACCTGATCTTCGGCGTTGCGAAACACCGCCACCTCGCAGCCTTGTGCGCGCTGCACGCGGCGGGCGCCCAGCACAGGAATGTCTTCGACTTTGCAAATGACTTGCCAATCGCTCATGGTGTGGCTCCGATTCAAGCGGTGATCTGGGGAACGATGGGCACAAACTGGCGCGTGTCCACCTGGGCTTTGGCGTGTTCGAACCAGGGGTCGGGTTCGCCTTCCAGGGAAAATTGCAAGCGGGCCCACAGGGCTTGGCGGCCTGCGTGGTCGTCCAAGATTTTTTGCTTCACATAGTCCAAGCCCACGCGGTTGACGTAGTGCACGGTGCGCTCCAGGTACCAGCCTTCTTCGCGGTAGAGCTGCATGAAGGCACCGGTGTACTCCAGCACTTCGGCGGCGGTTTTGACCTTGGTGAAGAAATGCGCCACCTCGGTTTTGATGCCGCCGTTGCCTGCGATGTACATCTCCCAGCCGCTCTCCACACCGATGATGCCCACATCCTTGATGCCCGCTTCGGCGCAGTTGCGCGGACAACCCGAGACCGCGAACTTGACCTTGTGCGGTGCATACATGCGCCACATGGCGCGCTCCAGATCTTTGCCCATTTGGGTGCTGTCTTGCGTGCCCATGCGACACCACTCGCTGCCGACGCAGGTTTTCACGGTGCGCAAGGCTTTGGCATAAGCATGGCCACTGGGCATGCCAATGTCTTTCCAGACGTTCACCAAGTCTTCTTTTTTCACACCCAGCAAGTCGATGCGTTGCCCACCAGTGACTTTGACCGTGGGAATCTTGTACTTGTCCACCACATCGGCAATGCGGCGCAACTCGTCGGCAGTGGTCTCTCCTCCCCACATGCGCGGAATCACGCTGTAAGTGCCATCTTTTTGGATGTTGGCGTGGCTGCGCTCGTTGATGAAGCGGCTTTGTGGATCGTCCACCGCTTCTTTGGGCCAGCTGCTCAAACGGTAGTAGTTGATGGCCGGGCGGCAGGTGCCACACCCGGTGGGCGTGCGCCACTCTAAGAACTTGAACACCGCGTCGTTGGTCAAGAGCTTGTGGTCCCGGATGGCGTCGCGCACGTCTTGGTGGCTGTGGTCGGTGCAGCTGCACACGGCTTTTTTCTTCGGCGTGGCCGAGTAGTCGCCACCGGCGGTGAACATCAAGATTTGTTCCACCAAGCCCGTGCATGAGCCGCACGACGCGCTGGCCTTGGTGTGCTTGCGCACCTCATCGAGTGTGAACAAACCCTGTTCTTGAATCGCTTTGCAGATGGTGCCTTTCTTCACACCATTGCAGCCACACACCTCGGCGTCGTCGGGCATGGCGGCGGCTTTGTTGTGGCCTGCGTGGCCCACATCGCCGATGTTGGATTCGCCAAACATCAGCTTCTCGCGGATGTCGGCCACGCTGCGGCCATCGCGCAACAACTTGAAATACCAGCTGCCGTCCACTGTGTCGCCGTACAAGCAAGCGCCGATGAGTTGGTCGTTGCGAATCACCAGTTTTTTGTAGACCCCGTCGTGCGGGTCGCTCAGCACAATTTCTTCGGTGCTGCCATCGGTGCTGCCCATGAAGTCGCCCGCGCTGAACAGGTCAATGCCGGTGACTTTGAGCT
>NZ_JAVLFP010000003.1:0-29426 GCF_046052825.1 Limnohabitans sp. | reverse complement strand
ACATCGTTGACCGCTGACACCGTCACCGTCGCTACGGCGGTGGCGTAGCCCCCGTTGCCGTCACTCACCGTGTAGTTGAAGCTGGCTGTACCGTGGTAGTTCGCGTCCGGCGTGTACTGCACGGTTTGTGTGTCGTCGGCGTTGTTGACCAAAGTCACCGTGCCGTGGGTCTTGCCGCTGATGGTGCTGACTGAGCTCAAAGTCAGTACTTGACCGTCTGTTGCTGTGTCTGCATCGGTGTCGTTGCTTAGTAGAGTGCTAGCTGCGATGTTGAGGGTTGTGTCTTCACTGGTGCTAACCGTCTCGCCCAGGACCACCGGGGTGTCGTTGACCGCATTGACGGTGATGCTCACGCTGGCGTTGGTGGTGCCTCCGTTGCCGTCGCTCACGGTGTAGGTGAAGCTGGCTGGACCGTGGTAGTTGGCCTTGGGGATGAATTGAATATTTCCGCTGGCCAGCATGCTGACCGTGCCGTGTGTGGCGTCTGAGACTGCGGTGATGGTCAGCACCTGGCCGTCTGTCGCTGTGTCCACGTCGCTGTCGTTAGCGAGCAACTGGGCTTGGGTGAAGACCAGCCCCGTGTCTTCGTCGGTGCTGCTGAGTTCGCCCACCGTCACAGGTGCATCGTTGACCGCTGACACGGTCACTGTTGCGATTGAAGTGGCATACCCGCCATTGCCGTCACTCACGGTGTAGTTGAAGCTGGCGGTGCCGTGGTAGTTGGCGTCTGGCGTGTACTGGACGGTTTGCGTGCCGTTGGCGTTATTCAGCAAAGCCACCGTGCCGTGGGTCTTGCCACTGATGGTGCTGACCGAGCTCAAGGTGAGCACTTGGCCGTCTGTCGCTGTGTCTACATCGCTGTCGTTGCTTAGCAGAGTGCTGGCTGCGATGCTGAGCGTGGTGTCCTCGCTGGTGCTGACCGTCTCGCCCAGGACCACCGGGGTGTCGTTGACCGCATTGACGGTGATGCTCACGCTGGCGGTGGTGGTTCCGCCGTTGCCGTCGCTCACGGTGTAGGTGAAGCTGGCTGGGCCGTGGTAGTTGGCCGTTGGGATGAATTGAATGTTTCCGCTGGTCAGCATGCTGACCGTGCCGTGTGTGGCGTCTGAGACTGCGGTGATGGTCAGAGACTGTCCATCTGTGGCTGTGTCCACATCGCTGTCGTTGGCGAGCAACTGGGCTTGGGTGAAGACCAGAGTGGTGTCTTCGTCCACGCTTGAAGCGTCTTGTTGGGTAACAGGCACGTCGTTCACTGCGCTGACGTCAACCGTGACCGTGGCGATGGTGCTGCCGAAGTTGCCTGCATCGTTACCGTCGTTGACGATGTAGGTGAATGTGGCAGTCCCATGGAAATTACTATCTGGCACAAAGCGAATGCGCCCATCGGCCAACAAGGTGGCCGTGCCATTCAGAGCGGAGGCAATGCCTGTGATGCTGAGCACCTGACCATCGGTGGCCGTGTCGACATCGCTGTCATTGCTCAGTAAATCCGCCACATTGAAATAAATGGCCGTATCTTCTTGTGTGCTCGATGTCTCTCCCTGCGTCACCGGAGCGTCGTTGACCGCCGCAATGATCAATGTGGTTCTGCCAGTGGTGGACAAGCCATATTGGTCTGTCACGGTGTAGGTGAAGCTGGCCTCGCCATGAAAGTTGGTGTCAGGAATGAACACCACCACGCCCTCATTCAAGCTGACCTGGCCGTTCACCGCGTCTGCCACCGCCGTGATGGTGAGTGCGGGTGCGTTGACATCGGCAAGCGCATTGGGTGTGCTGTCGTTGGCCAACAAAATATCTTGGCTCAAACGCAACACCACGTCCTCTGTACCGGGCAAGGTTTCAGCTTCAACCATCGGGTAATCAAGCGTTACCGCAGCTGTTGCGAAATTGGCATTGGGTGATGTGGCTTCTGAACTTGCGGTTGCAGCAGAGGGGGAAGATGCAGGTGTTGGATCTGAGGCCTGCTTGCTCGTAGTGGGGCTGCTGATGACCACGGCCTTCACCAGCACCACAGGCGCTGCCTCGACAACCGTGCTTTGAGTTGATGTTGAAAGCGCAGTGACCGCGGTCGGCGAGGTGATGGCTTGCGTCGACGTTGGAGCAGTCTGCACGGTTTTCGCCACAGGCACAGTGACTGGCGCAGAGAACACCTCGGCTTGTTTGACCACAACCTCTGTCGACGTGGAAGCCGAATTGAATGGAGCACTTGGCGTCGCAGCAGAATTGTCGATGGATGAGGTCACTTGGTTATCGACGCTTGCCGAGCTGGTGGTAATGACACGTGAGCTGGAACTGCCGCCACTGCTGACCACATTGGCCTGCACCGCTGCCGCCTCTGCCGCACTGGCCGTAGCCCCTAGGCCCACCGCGCCTAGCACGCCCAAACCAGAAGCCGCCCCAAACATGCTGCTGCCTGAACTCTCAATCATGTCTTGCGTGACGATGCGCACTTCGCTTTGCGCGCTGTTTTGCCCCGCTGGCACAAAGGCCACACGGGTCTCAGGGCTGACGTTGCTAGCAGCGCTTGTCGCGGTGGGCGTCACCGTTGCTGTTGCTGCACTCTTGAGCCTAGCGTCTCCCACGCCCATGGTGGTGCTGGTTTGCACACTTGCGTTGGCTATGGTTTTGTAGGTGGTGGTGGCCAGCTTGCTGGCGTCGGCCTGCACCACTGCACCATAGGAGCCGTCCACGTCTTTGGTACCGCCTTGGGTGTGCGCTGCTTGCCCATCAAAGGCCCTGGTGTTGACGACGTACTGCACGCTTTGAGCTGTGCCATCTAGTTGCTCGGTGGTCTGCACCAACCCACCCGCTGTTACCGTGATGGCCACACCCAAGGTATCTGCGGTGAGTGTTTCCACGTTGAGGCTTTGCACGCTGCCGTCAGCGCGCTCTATGCGCGGTGGGTTGGTGCTGAAGTCAATCGCGGTGATGCCTGCTTGGCTCATGCTCTGTAGCTCTGTGGCACTGCCCTTGCCGTCTGCGTTGACATCGACCCACAGTTTGAGTGCTGCAAAGGCTGGGTCTTGCGCGGTCAGTCTGGCGTCTTGGTTGGCATCCAGCCAAGCCAAGCTGGTGCGGGCTTGCTGCACTTGCCCTGCGTCTTGCAGGTTCACCATCTCGCCCAAGCCAATTTTTCCATCGCCATTCAAGTCCACGCTCAGGATGGCTTGGTTGGCTTGAACCCATTGGGTTTGCTCTAAGTAGCCGTCGCCATCTACGTCGATGAGTGGGTTGCTTGGCGTGGCTTCTGTGGGCAAGGCGCTGGCCAGTCCTAAGCTCACCACTTGCAGGGTCTGGTGCAAGCCGTCGCTCAGCGCTTGCGGCAGAGTGTTGGATTGCGTCGGTAGGTCAATGTCTCCGCTTTGTTGGTAGTGCGCCAACACGGTTTGCACTTGCCATGCAGGGGCGATGGCGCTTTGTGCGTGTTGCACGAAGTCACCACTCAAGGTCTCGCCAGTGCCGTCTCCCCGGTTGCCTGCACCGTCGTAGAAGCGGGTTTGGGTGTGTCCCTGATCATCGGTCCACTGCAAGTACATGAAGCCTCTTGCCCCGTTGGCGAGGTTGTAGCCATCGGGGTCGTATTTGAAGCCCACGCTGGGCAGCAGGTTGGGGATGAGAGCCAGCCCCAAGCCGTCGCTTGCGTTGTGTTGGCTGTTGTAGGTCTGTAGCTGTGTTTGCAGCCCGTCCACCAAGCTGCTCATCCAGCTGTTGGCGGTGGAGCCCCCACCTTCTGCATCTTGGGTGGTGATGATTTGAGTCTGACCCTGCGCGTCCCACTGCGCATGGGCCAAGCCTTGCCGCATGGGGATGTCGTCGTCGCCGAAGAGGCCGCCGAATGCGCCACCAATAAACCCGCCAATGGCACCACCCAGGGCAATGCCTATAGGCCCAAACTCGGCCCCCAAGGCTTGGCCGATGTAGGTGCCCGCCATCGTGCCCGCTGCAACTTCGGGGTTGTCTTCGAAGTTGCGAATGGCCAATGCGTAGCTCAGGTAAGGCACCGACTCGCCCGCAGCGGTGTTGCCAAAGGCCTCGTTCATGGCGTTGTCCAACGCTCGGTCACTGACCACGTTGATGCCGTTGGCAATGATGAGGCTGTCTCCGCTTTGCAGCCCCTGCGCCAAGCTAAGCCAGCCTGAGGCTGCGCCTAAGTCGCCTGGCAGGTTGTTGCCCGTGGCACCAAAGGCTTCTCCCAATTTGTCGGTAGCGTTGTACAAGTTGACCAAGGCGCTGAGCTTGCCCAGATCACTCAAGTGGTCCCAATTGTTGGCAGCCATGAGGCTGTTGAAGAGGGCACTGGCTTGTTGGGTGTTGTACTGCTCTTGGGTTTGAACGCTGCCTTGTTCGTTGATGTGGTTGTTGACTTCTACCGTGTTGCCACTGGCGTCGATGGTGCTGGCTTTGAGGTTCAAGTCGCCTGATGACGAATGAATAATCTCGCCCACGATGTCGCCTTCTGCGGTGGCTATCAATGCACCGCCACCGGGTAAGGTGTAGAAGGAGAGGGTTTTGTCGGTGCCTAGGGCTAGTTTGTCTATCTGCGCCGCGAGTGCGTCTTGTTGCCCGGTGGTAAGGGCGTCGCCTTGCGTGTCTAGGTAGTGGGTGAAAGTGTTGGTGTAGGCATTGGTGGGGGCGGATATATCGGGCAAAGTACCGCCCGAGCCGGCTACTTGCGTGCCAGGATTTTGAGCTTTGATATCGGCGGCTGTTTTGTCGGCTTGGTTAAAAGCATCGACCAACGCATCGTTCACCTCTTGTGCATCAGGTGAGAGGGGTGGTGTTTCGGGTGGTAAGTCCAAGCCATTAACGCCACCCAAAGTTCGCTCGTACACATCTTGAGGAATCGGCAGTTTGTACCCCGCAACGATGCTGTTGAGATCAGCACTGTCTCCGTATTGCTCTTTGAGGTACGAAGAAAACTCCTGCACCGTCATGTCGTAACGCTTGGCAATGCTGCTCACCGTGTCGCCAGGCTGCACCGTCACTGCGTTGTCACCGCTGTAGCTCGGCAGTGCTGTGGCGGGGTTGAAGACGCTAGCAGGCGGCGTAACCGCATCGGGGTTGACAGTGCCACGACCAGAGCCTGCTGTGTTGGAAAAGTTGTAGTCGTTGGTGTGATTGGGGTCTAACGTAACAGTGCCAACTGGTGCAATACGTTGCGAAATGTCGCCGCGAAAATATGCAGCTTCAGTGGCATTCATAGCAACGATGGAACTGTGGTCTCCCACAATGCCTGCATACTTGGTTGGAATGACCACGGTGGTTCCATTTCCAGGAAGTCCACCGTTCAAATCATCAATAATACTCACGCCTGTCGTGTGAATATTGAGTTGATTTTGCTTAGTCAGGTCAACTAGTGGCAACCCAGACTTAGCCGTCATCTGATCTGCCATGCTTTGCATTTGCTCAACAGACACACCAGGGCCATTAACGGTAGTGATACGAGAGCACTGCGCAATAGCAGCACCTAATGTGGTGATTTCTGGTGAACCTTCGGAATGGGCGGCGGCATCAACACAAGGCCCTACCGCACGGCCCGTACCTTGCGCGGTTCCTGTTTGCACAACGACAGGCATGGTGACCAAACCCGTATTGCTTGCGTTACCTCGACCAGGTAAGCCAATCGTATCGGCAGTGGCTCTAATTAAATCATCTGCATTGCTGTTTATGCCTTTGACTGAAAACTGCGGCACGGGTTGCCCTGCGGGCGTGGTCTCGCGCAATACGAAGTTTGCAATCAGCGTAGTTTGATACGTGGGTAGTTGGTTTTGCGCTATGGTGCCGTCTGCTAGGACTAGGTCGTTTAATCCACGTTCGGAAAATGCTGCTTCTGTCCCTCGAATTGTGGTGGCTATTTGATTTGTTCCATTAACCCTGAAAAGCACAGCGCCAGCACCATCTTGATCTAGAGCTGCGACTGGCGTGTATTTCGCGACAAAACTCTTTGCTTGAGTTGAAGTGAATCCTTGCTGAACAAGAATGCTCTCAGTCGCGGCGATTAATCCACTGCTACTAGGATTCGATGCCAGCAATGCTTTAAATTGTTCAGCTCCGTATGCGGCGACAGCGAGACGAGAGCTTTCATATTGCTGCTGAAGTTGTGACTTAGTTGGTTCCGTCATACCTTCTCACTTTTATTTAATTTCGCATAGACACCTACACCTACGATCACAAATAACAAAGAAAAATATTGAATCCATTGTTCGATTAATTGAATCTTTTGCGTATCTCCAACAACCTGAATAAGTACGATCCCAACAACAAAACTGCCGATAACCATTAAAAGCGCAGCCTTTCTAAATAAGGACTGATACCTGATAACTTGAGGTAACGTCGCCAACAAAAGCAGGCAAGTGGATGGCCATAAACCGAACCAAATTGAAATTCCATCGAACGCCCTAGTCCAGCTAATCCCATCCATACCCGCAAGCAACCGAACAAATGCCCACAACACCAGAATCCAAATCAACGAACTCAACCGCTTGGATTTGGGGTTTTCTTGTGTTGTCCCGGCAGTTTTCATATTTGTATTCAAGCTTGTCAGCAGTCGAATTACCAAACGCCTTGTCCAAACCTTGCAAAAATGCCACCTACTTAATCTAAACATCCATTTAAATACAAAGGTATCCATCACTTACATTTAATCCAAGAGACCAACACAAAGCCCTCAGTCGCCTGCGTTGCAACCTCTGTGACCTACCAACCCCTTTTATGCAAAACTCAATGGCACCTGGCCCCCTCTGAACCCTCATCACCACGAACGCACCACGTGTCCTTATCCGCCTTCTCCACCCTGCTGCTCATCGCCTTCATGATGGGCTCCAACCACGTCGCCGCACGTTTTGCGTTTGAAAACGGCGTCGATGTCGCCACCGCCATGACCATGCGCAGCAGCGTGACTGCGCTGGTGTTGACGCTGCTGATCTGGCAACAAAAGGTGCAGATCTCTCTCACGCGGCAAAACAAGCGCGCCTTGTTGGGGGTGGGTGTGTTGGTGGGCGTGCAAAGCTTGTGCATTTATTCGTCTGTGGCGCGCATCCCTGTGGCATTGGCCCTGCTTGCTTTCAACACCTACCCGTTGTGGACCAGCTTGTGGGCGTTTTTGATTTACCGCCACCGCCCTGAAGCCGTGACGCTGCGGGCCATGCCCGTGATGTTGGTGGGCTTGGCTTTGGCCTTGGACGTGTTGGGCGCTGCCTCAGGTTTGGGGGCGCAGGGGCAGTGGTCGCTGATTGGCATTGGGGTGGCGTTTGCCATGGCTGCGGCTGCCACGTTTGCCTTGGCCTTGGTGTTCATTCAACACGAGACCGTAGGGGTAGACGGCCGCGTGCGCACCTTGAGCACCATGACGTGTGCCGCCGTGATTGGCCTGGTGGCTGTCAGCACACAAGGTGGTTTTCATCTGCCTACCGCTGACGCGGGTTGGTGGGGTTTGATGGGCTTGACGCTGATGTACGGCACGGCGTTCACCATCATGTTCACGGTGTTGCCGCGCTTGGGCGTAGTGGGCAATTCGGCCATCATGAATGTGGAGCCCATCTTTGCCTTGGTGCTGGCCTGGGTGCTGTTGGGCCAAGCCATTGCACCCGTGCAAGTGCTGGGGGGGTTGGTGGTGGTGGGCACGGTGATGTTTTTGGGGCTGCGCAAGCGATGACCAGCCTGCGCATGGGTTTGGCAACGCTGCTGGCCTTGGCGGGCTTGTGGGCCAACACGGCCACAGCACAAACCTTGAGCGATGCCGAGCAAGGTTTGCGCATCATGGCCAACCGCCAACAAGGCAATTGCGTGACGTGTCACCAGGTGAGTGTGCTGCGCGACGCCAAGGGCATCGACGGCGCAGCAGGCAAGCAAGGCGACTTTGGGCCTACGCTGGACGGCGTGGCCAAGCGTTACAGCTTGGGGCAATTGCGCCAGTGGGTGATGGACGCACGCAAGCTCAGCAGCAACACCCTCATGCCGCCATTTGGCACCCTTGAAGGCACCACACAAGCCAACCCAGAACGGCCCATGCTGAGCGCAGATGAGATAGACAAGGTGACAGCAGCCTTGGCCACTTTGCGCTAGAGTGCCAACCCATGTTGTTCTCACACACCCCACTGGCCCGCCGAACTTGGCTTGCAAGTTTGGGGCCCTTGGCTGCGGGCGTGTTGGCCACGCCAAACGTGCTGGCAGCCGCAGAGCCCAATTCGCAAGCCGAGTTGCAAGCGCGTGCATTGCAAACGGCCGGCATTGAGGTGGTGTTGCCTCCGTTGGCCGACAACGGCAACGCCATTCCGCTGCAGTTCACACTCCAAGCGCCTGCCGGCAAACAGTTGGTGGGCTTTGAAATCATTGCCCCCGAAAACCCCAATCGCGTGATCTTGCGGCTCAAGCTGGGGCAAGCCCAAACGCGCTTCAAGTTCAACACCCGCGTTCGCTTGGCCATGAGCCAAGAGGTCTGGGTGTTGGCACACCTCAACGACGGCAGCAGCCTGGGCCGTGGCACCCACACCGTGGTCACCGCCACAGCGTGTTTTGACGAGACCTGACGCCATGGCACACACGCTTGACCTGCCTGTTCGCTTGTCGCTCTCGGGGCCTGTGCGCCCCAATGCCGAGGTGGAGGTGCGCTTGCTGTTGGGGCATGTGATGGAAACGGGTTTTCGGCACGACAGCTCTGGCGTGCAAGTGGCCAAAGACATTTTGCAATTCGTCAAAGTGCATGTGGGCGACGTGCTGGTGTTTGAAGCCGAGTTGGGCACCGGCATGGCTGCCAACCCGATGTTCTTTTTTTCATTGACCTTGCCGCCCCAAGCAGGCGACATGGTGGTGAGTTGGGCCGACCACCAAGGCCGAACCGGGCAACTCAGCCGCCCCTTGGTTTACCGCTGAGCGCCATGCACCGCGTCAGCCACAGCCACTGGCCCCGGGCTTTGCTGTTGTGTGCAAGCTTGGCTGCACCACTGCTGGTTCATGCACAAGCGCTGCTGAGCGGCAACCAGTTTTTAACACCGCAGTTGCAAGCCATGCAACAAGACGCGGACGCCAACCCGGTCACCCTGTGGATAGAAAAAGGGCAAACCTTGTGGGGCAACAATTGCCAAAGCTGCCACAACACCCCCGACACCTTGCGCAGTGCAGCAGCACAACACCCACGGCTGGTGACACGCGAGGGCAGTGCGCGCTTGGTCAACCTAGAAGATCAAATCAACGCGTGCCGCCAGCGGGCAGGCCAAAGCCCCAAAGGCGTGGAAGACAGCGACACACTGTCGTTGAGTGCCTTGCTGCACAGTGTGGGCAAAGGCCAAGCCATGCATGTGCAAGCACCTGCCGATGCTGCAGGCCAACAACGCTGGCAAGCCGAGTTGGCGCAAGGCGCGCAGCTGTACGCCACCCGCATGGGGCGGCTCAACTTGGCGTGTGTGCATTGCCACGACGGCAAGGTGGGCGCCAACCTGCGCGCTGAGGTGGTGAGCCCCGGGCATCCCAGCGGTTTTCCGATCTACCGCTTGAACTGGCAAAACCTGGGCTCCATCGACCGCCGGTTGCGTGCCTGCTACTCCGGCGTGCAAGCCACGCTGCCCGCGTCAGGCAGCCCAGCCTTGCGTCAGCTGGAGCTCTACCTCAAGGTGCGGGCTCAAGGCATGCCTTTGGACGGGCCGTCGATACGGCGTTGACAAGCCCGCCGGCAGGAATGCGTCCATGTTGGGCATGAATAGAAAAAGCCCAACTGCAAGCAGTTGGGCCCTCCAAACGCAAACGTTTAAACCAAGGTCAAGCCATGCTTGCGCAATGGCAAGTCGCGTTGCGGTTTGCCGGTTGCGGCATAGATCGCATTGAGCACTGCCGGGCCCACCACGCAGATGGTGGGTTCGCCCACGCCACCCCAGAAGTCGCCTGTGGGCACCAACACGGTTTCCACCTTGGGGGTTTCTTTGAGACGCATCAAGGGGTAGGTGTCAAAGTTACGCTCTTTCATGCGCCCTTTCTCCACCGTGTTTTCACCCAAGAACACACCCGACAAGCCCATCACCACCGAGCCCTCAATCTGCGCACGCACCTGAGCGGGGTTGACCACGTGGCCTGAGTTCAAGGCAAACACCATGCGGTGAATCTTGACCTCGCCTTTGGGCGAGACCGACACCTCGGCCACAGCGGCCGAGTAACTGGCGTAACCCATGAACTGCGCAATGCCCCGGAACACGCCCGGTGGCAGCGGCTTGCCCCAGTCGCCCGCTTCTGCTGCCGCGTTGAGCACGCCCAAATGCTTGGGGTGGTTGGCCATCAACGCGCGACGGAACTCCAGCGAGTCTTTGCCCGCAGCACGGGCACACTCTTCCAAGAAGCACTCCATGTAAATGCCGTTTTGGTTGGTGTTGACACCACGCCATGGGCCCACGGGCACATGGGTGTTGCGCATCACGTACTCGGTCAGCAAGTTGGGAAAGCTGTAACCCAGTTGGGCATCGCCCGGTTCTGCCCAAAAGCCCTGCAATTGACGCACGTCTTTGTTGTTCTTGATGGCCATGGGGGCCAACAAGGCATTGAGCGACTGGCCCGACACACGCAAGTGAAACGCGGTCATGTTGCCTTTGTCGTCAATGCCGGCAGACATCTTGGCCATCGAGACCGGACGGTAAAAGTCGTGCGTCATGTCTTCTTCACGGCTCCACACCAGCTTGATGGGTGTGCCCGGGAACTTCTTGGCCACCTGTGCCGCTTGGTCCACGTACTCTTGTTGGCCACCGCGCCGGCCCAAGCCGCCGCCCAAGTCCATTTTGTAGACATCGCATTGCTCCAGGGGAAAGCCTGTGGCTTCGGCCAGCGCGGCCAGCGAAGCCTCGGCGCTTTGCGTGGGCACCCAAGCCTCGGCACGATTGCCTGTGATGCGCACCGTGCAGTTCATGGGCTCCATCGTGGCGTGGGCCAAAAAGGGGCTGGTGTAAGTGGCTTCTACTTTCTTGACCGCTTGCGAGATGGCAGCGGGCGCATCGCCTTCTTTGCGTTGCCAGAAGTCGCCATTGGCCGTGAGGCCTTCGCGCAGCATGGCGTCGATGGTGGCGCTGGACGCATTGGCGTTGACCCCGTCGTCCCACACCACAGGCAATTCAGCCAGGGCGGTCTTGGCATGCCAGAAGGTGTCGGCCACCACGGCGAGCGTGCTGTCGTTGATCTTGACCACGCCTTTGACACCGCGCATCTTGGCAATCTTGCGGTCATCAAAGCTCACCAACTTGCCGCCAAACACAGGGCTTTGCATGACCGCAGCATTGAGCATGCCAGGCAGCTGCAAATCGATGCTGAAAGTCTTGCGACCGTCCACCTTGTCGGCGGTGTCCAAGCGACGCATCGACTTGCCCGCAATGCGCCATTGGCTGGGTTTTTTCAGCGTGATCTTGGCTGGATCGGGGGCGGTCAGCTTGGCCGCATCGTCGGCCACTTTGCCGTAGCTCAGGGTGCGGCCTGAGATGGCGTGGGTGATCACGCCTTCTTTGGCCATCACTTCGGCCACCGGCACGTTCCAGCGGTTGGCCGCTGCTTGCATCAGCATCAGGCGGGCCGCAGCGCCGCCGCGACGCACGTAGTCGTGCGAGGTGCGAATGCCACGGCTGCCGCCAGTAGACATATCGCCCCAGGCGCGCTTGCGTGCCAGGCTTTGTCCGGGGGTGGGCATTTCGGTGGTCACTTTGGACCAGTCGCAGTCGAGCTCTTCGGCCACCAACTGGGCCAGGCCGGTGCGTGTGCCTTGGCCCATCTCTGAGCGGGCAATGCGAATCACCACCGTGTCATCGGGTTTGACCACCACCCAAATGTTGATTTCATTGGGCGTGAGCGTGGTGTACGCGGCTTGCGCCATGGCATTGGGCGCAAAGCTCAGGCCCAAGGCCAAGCCACTGCCCACTGCGGCAGAGCTGACCAAAAATTGGCGACGTGATGTGGTGAGCGCGGTGTTGGGTGTTGAGGTCTGTGTCATGGTGTGTCTCCTCAAGCTTGAGCGTTGATGTCAACCGACTCGTAAGACGCCAACACGTCACCGAGTTTCATTTGGCCCGCAGCCACGTGGATGGCGTCGCGGATGCGCTGGTAGGTGCCGCAGCGGCAAATATTGCTCATGGCTTCGTCAATGTCTGCGTCAGTGGGTTTGGGTTTGCGCGCCAACAAGGCGGCGGCGGCCATCACTTGTCCCGATTGGCAATAGCCACACTGGGGCACGTCCAACTCGGCCCACGCTTTTTGCACCGCATGGGTGGCGTTTTTGGACAGCCCTTCGATGGTGATGACCTTCATCTCGCCCACCGCCGACACAGGGATGGAGCACGAGCGAGCGGGTTGGCCATTGAGGTGCACGGTGCAAGCGCCACATTGCGCCACACCGCAGCCATATTTGGTGCCGGTCAGTCCCAGCACTTCGCGCAAGGCCCACAGCAGGGGCATTTGCGGCTCTGCGTCCACGGTGCGGACGGTTCCATTGACATTCAGTTTCATGCTCAGTCTCCTTAGGTTCGAACGAATCAAGTTTGGCGCAATTCGCGCAATTGTGCATTGGCATAACGCAATCGGTCGGCAATGGCCAAGGCCACGGCGCGCATGACGCTGATGCTCATCACAGGGTCGCCCACCGCCACTTTGGCAAAGGCGCGGCGGTCGATAGAAATCAATTCGGTGTCGCGCGTGGCTTGCACATCGGCCGAGTGGGCACGTCCGTCCAAGAACGACATTTCACCAAAAAACTGTCCTCGGCTGAAGGTGGCCAAGTGGATGGTCTTGCCGTCGGCCACAGGCAAGCTGACCTTGACCTCGCCTCGGCTGATCAGCATCAACTCGTGCCCCACCGTGTCCGCAGCAAACACCATGTCCCCGGCCTGGTAGGTTTGCACCACCTTGCAGGTGTCCAAGGCCGCCAGCTCAGCGTCGTTCAAGCCGTGGAAAACCTCGAACTTGCCCAAGGACAAGCCTTGGCCTGACACGTGCTCGTGACCCGCGAGTTTGAGGGTTTCGTCTTCGATCCACTCCAGCGCTTCGTCGAACTCGTCAAAAATTTTGGCCGTGTTGTCAGACAGCAACCCAATGTGGTCCACATAAGTGCGCAGGTCTCGCCCGTTGGGCAAACGCTCGGGCACACGGGTGAGCACCAAGCGAGCATTTTTTTCCGCCAGCATGTTGCGAAGACGCTCAATCATGTGGCCTGCCGTCATGTCCATGGACTGCACGCGCAAGAAGTCGAGCAACACAAAACGCGCACCGCTGAGCTCTGGCTCGATGGCGTTGTAAAGCTGGTCGGTGGTGCCGAAGAACAAGCTGCCTTGCAATTCAAAAATCACCGTGTGTTGGCCTTGGTCTGCCAACACGTCAAGCTCGTATTGGTTGCGCACACGGGACGAAAACACCTTGCTACCGAAGCTCTTGCGGCGGATGGTGGAAGTGTGAATTTGCTCGCGCAAGAACAACAGAATGGCCATGGCCACACCCACGCCCGAGGCAGCAATCAGGCTCACGGTGTTGGCCACGATCACCACCAACACGATCACACCGAAGTCGAGCACCGTGTCTTTGGATCGCACCATTTGGAATGAGTGCCAGTCGATCATCTTGAACCCAATGACGATCAACAACGCAGCCAACGCAGCCACGGGCACCCAAGCGATCAACGAGGTCAACAAGACAATCGCCAGCAACGACCACAGCCCTTGGAACACGCCCGACAAATAAGTGGCGCCGCCACTGGCTTTGTTCACCAAGGTCGCCCCCATGGTGCCTGCCCCGGGTGCGCCACCGATCAAGGCCGACGCCAAGTTGCCCAAGCCTTGCCCAATCAGCTCTTGGTTGGAGTTGTGGCGCGAGCCCGTCAACGCGTCCAACACCACACAGGTTTTGAGGGTGTCAATCGACAACAACACCGCCAAGGTCGCAGCGGGAAATACGATGTGCTCCCAATGTGGCAAACCAAACTCAGACAAGCTCTTCCAGGGCCCAGCCAAGGTGTCGAGCAAGCCCTCACCGCCCTCAGCCAGCGGGCCAATGATCAAGGGGTTGTCATGCAGCGCGCGCAACTCCGGCCAGGCCGTCAAAGCCAGCAACCAATAGGCTGCCATTCCTGCCAGCAAACCCTGGATGACCGCGGGCACGCGCGTAGACAAACGCGGCGCCAGCAACATCACCCCAGCGGTGGCCCCGCCCACCACCAAGCTGGGCAATTGCCACAGCCCAGGCGCCATCAAGCCTTGCCACCAGTTCATGCCTTTGGGCAAGGCCATCCATTTGGGCAGCTGGCCCATCACGATGATCAGACCCACACCACTCAAGTAACCGCTGACCACAGGAAACGGCATGTATTTGATGAGTTCACCGATGCGCAACAACCCAAAAGAGATTTGCATCAAACTGCTCAACAGGGCCACCAAAAACAAGGTCATCACCACCGCCCCCACGCCACTGCCTTGTTGCGTCATTTGGATGGTGAGGGCCGACAGCACCGCCGCTGCCGGCGCGCAGGGCGCCGAGATCAAGCGCTGCGTGCCGCCAAAGGTGGCTGCAATCAAGCCCAAGGCGGCCACGCCCAACATGCCTGCCAAAGCGCCTTTGGCGCCAAACTCAGCCCCCAAGGGCGAGAAGATGGTGACCCCAAATGCGATGGCAGACGGCAAGGCCACCAGCATGGCGGCAAAGCCGCCCCAGATGTCGCCCGATAAGTGGTTGGGCGCCTGCAAGGTGTGTGTGCTCATGCGCTTAGCCTAGCATTCAACGGGGGGCACTCCCTCTGGGTGTTTGCGCCAATAGGCCCATGAGTTCGGCCTTCCACCATTTGGCTTGGCCTGTCGTGCCGTGGCCCGAAGTTTGGTCTGACGCTGGAATCAACAACAAGCGCGCCGTGGGCATACGTTGCAAAGCTTTTTCCATCAAACCCAAGCTGGGCGGATTGCGCTCGTCGTCGGCCGAGTTGATGGCCAAGACCTTGGCCTTGATCTTCTCCAAATGCGGGTTGGGGTTGTAGTCGCGTGAAGCTTCCCACAAGTACAAGTGGTTGTTGGCGTCCGCCGTGGACGGCGCTTTCAGGCTTTGGTCAAGCCAGGCGTCGGCCTGTTCACGCGTGGGGGCTTTGCGGTACAGCCCTTGATCGCCGCCATTGGTGGCCAAGGTGAAAAACACATTGGCAAATTGCAAGCTGGGCGGTTGGGTGGTGTAGTTGCCGTTCAACCACGCGGGGTCTCGACGGATCGACTCCACGATGAAACGACGCATCATCCAGTTGCGCCCCGACATGGGGTTGGGCGTGGAAGCCATGGGCACCAACACGTCCATGAAGTCGGGATGCGTCACGCCCCACACCCATGCGTGCATGCCGCCCATCGAGTTGCCCAGCACCATGCGCACATGCTGGAGGCCCAAGCCCTCGGTCAGCAAGCGGTGATGCGCCGCCACCATGTCGTCGTAGTTGAAGCGCGGAAACTGGGTGCGCAAACCGTCAGACGGCTTGCTGGAGCGGCCCGCCCCCAAGGCGTCGGGCAAGATGATGAAGTACTTTTGGGCATCCAAGGCTTGGCCAGGGCCAAACAACTCACCCGCCAACTCTGGCGTCAAAAAACTGCCACCCGCACTGGTGGTGCCATGCAACAACACCACCGGTTCGCCACGCGGGTCTCCCACCGTGGTGTAGGCCAGCCGCACCTCGGGCATCACCTCGCCCGTGTGGAAGCGAAAGTCTTTGGCCACCCACACCCCGGTTTGTGGGGAGGGGTAGTTTTGGGCATAGCCGATGCAGGCGCTCAAGAGACCCAACAGTGCCAACAGTTTTTTCACAACACGCATCATGTCTGTGCTCCTGCCCTGAGCTTTCAGAGCCAACCGGCACTCTACTGATTTAGCGCCAGACGGGTGTCACCCATGCAACTGCCGAGGTCGATGCGCCCCCTAAGATCGCTCCCCATCTGCTGTTTGAAAGAAAGTTGCGTGTGCTGAACCGACTGTTTGCCGCTGCCGCCTTGGGCACCGTGTGCGCCGCGCCTGGGCCTGTGCTGGCTCAACCCGAGCCTGAAGCCTTGACCGAGGTGACGGTCCAAAGCGGGCGCTTGGCTCAAAAACAATTTGACGCGCCTGCGTCGGTCTATGCCATCGATGCGCAGACCATCCAAAGCTCAGGCCCCCAAGTCAACTTGTCGGACGTCTTGGCCCAAGTGCCTGGCGTGGTGGCCCTGAACCGCAACAACTATGCGCAAGACGTGCAAATCTCCATCCGTGGATTTGGCGCGCGCTCAGCCTTTGGCGTTCGTGGCATTCGCATCATCACCGACGACATTCCCGCCACCATCCCCGATGGCCAGGGCCAAACCTCCACCGTGAGCATGACCTCTGCTGAACGCATCGAAGTCTTGACGGGACCTTTGGCCCAACTTTATGGCAACGCTTCGGGCGGCGTGATTCAAACCTACACCCGCGAAGCGGGGGATCAACCCGAATTGCGCAACCAACTGACCGTGGGGTCGTATGGCCTGACCCGGACCGACTGGCAAATCAGCCAACGCAGCGGCACTGTCGGCCTGGTGGCCGACTACAGCACCTTTGGCACCAGCGGCTACCGCGACAACAGCGATGCGCGCCGACAACAGCTCAACAGCGTCATCACCGTCGACGCCCAACCCGACACCCGCGTCAAGCTGATCCTCAATGTGTTGGACATGCCCTACGCCAAAGACCCCACCGGTCTGAACGCGGCCGATGCGCGTGCCAAACCCACGTCCGCCACGGCCTTGGCGGTGTTGAATGGCGCGCAAAAAACCGTCAGCCACCAGCAAATGGGCGTGGTGGTCGATCACCGCTTCAGCAGCGACTTGAGCGCCAAGGCGCGCATCTATTCGGGCACGCGCGAGACGCTGCAATACCAAGCGGGGACCGCCACCTCGACGCCCCCCAAAGCCACCTGGGTGGGCTTGAACCGCGATTTCGATGGCTTTGGATTGCAACTCAATGGCAAAGCCAAACTCGGCCCTTCACAGCGCTTGGATTGGGTGATTGGCTTTGACCAAGACCACTCGGTGGAGCAACGCCAAGGCGGGGCCACGCAAAGCGGCGTCAAAACCACGGGGCTGACGCGCAACGAGTCCAACCAAGCCAAAAACAACGATTACTTCGCACAAGCCAACTGGCATCTGGCAGAGCGGTGGACCCTCACCACCGGCGCTCGCAGCAGCGAGGTGGTGTTGAGCAGCGTCAACCAATGCTGGGATGCCAGCTGCACCGCCAAGGGCGACACCGGCAGCGCCACCTACAAAGCCACCAGCCCGGTGTGGGGTGTGACATGGCATGTGCGCGATGACCTCAACCTCTACCTGAACCAAGGCAAAGGGTTTGAGACCCCCACCTTGTCTGAGACGGCGTATCAAAACAGCACCAACACCGGAGGCTTCAACTTACAAGCCTCCAAGAGTGAGCACTGGGAGTTGGGCAGCAAGTGGTTGCCCAACGCCAACTCGCGCCTTGACGCCGCTTGGTTTCACATCAAAACCGACAACGAAATTGCCGTTGACGCATCGGCTGCCAACACCTCGTACAAAAACGTGGGCCAAACCGTGCGTGAGGGCGTGGAAATTTCTGGGCGCAGTTTGATCACCGCGCACTGGCGCACACAGGCCTCTTACAACTACATCAGCGCCACCTACCAACAAGGCTTTGCGGGTGTTCCTGTGGGCAACAGCCTGCCCAGCATTCCGGCGCGGCAACTTTTCTCGTCCCTGCAATGGTCTGAGAAAGGGTTTGCCCTGCCCGGCCAAAAGCCGGCATTGGGCACCGAGTTGTCACTGGACTGGATGGCACGCTCGCAAGTGTGGGCCACCGACCTCAACACACCTGGCACCAGTGCGGCAGGTTTTGGCCTCTTGAATGCGCGGGCACGCCAGCGCTACCAGTGGGGCGAAGCGCAGATTGAAGCGTTTGTGGGCATTGACAACTTGACCAACAAAGACACGGTGGGCTCGGTCATCATCAACCAAAAGGCATCCCGCTATTTCGAGCCAGGCCTGGCACGCAACTGGGTGATGGGCGTGCAAAGCCGCATCCCCTTGTAAGCCTGCCCTAGCAATTACCCTCACACCCAGACCCTGAATCGCCTTTGCGACTCGCCTGCGGTTTGACTTCGTTTTAAATCCCACACCTCATACAAGGAGACCTCCGTGCAACAACGACGCTTCATCCGCACGCTGCAAAACGCAGCACTCACCCTGGGCCTGGGCTTGGCCAGCGCTGGTGCCTTCGCGCAAGCAGCGCCTGCTGCGCCCGCCGCAGCCGCCATTCCGCCCACCTGGGCACAAGGTCGTACCCCCGATCAAGTGGCGCTGAATTTGACGCCCAACCCACCCGGCATGACCGCCTTGCCAGCCAGCGACATCCCCACCCAAAACCTCAAAGCCCCTGCCGGCTTCAAGGTGGAGTTGTGGGCCACGGGCATGCCCAATGCACGCTCGATGGTGCAAAGCCCCAGCGGCACCTTGTTTGTCGGCACCCGCTTCACGGGCAACGTGTATGCCGTGATCGACAAAGGCGACAAGCGCGAAGTCAAAACCATCGCCAAAGGTCTGCACCGTCCCAACGGCGTGGCCTTCAAAGACGGCTCGCTGTATGTGGCCGAGTTGTCGCGCATCATCCGCTACGACAACATCGAAGCCAACCTGGACAACCCACCGGCACCTGTGGTCGTGTTTGACGCTTTGCCCAACGACGAAGCCCACGGCTGGAAGTTCATGAAGTTGAGCCCAGATGGCAACTACCTGTATTTCCAAATCGGCACCCCCGCCAACATCGTGGCACAGCCGGTCACGCATGCCACCATCGTGCGCCTGAACCTCAAGACCAACAAACTTGAAACCATGGCCCACGGCGTGCGCAACAGCGTGGGCATGGACTTCCACCCCGTGACCAAAGAACTCTGGTTCACCAACAATGGACGCGACTGGGTGAACGACGATCTGCCCAACGACACCTTGCACCGCCTCACCCGCAAAGGCATGAACTTTGGCTATCCCTTCTGCCACCAAGGCGACTTGCTGGACCCAGATCACGGCAAAGGCCGCAGCTGCGACGAGTTCGACAAGCCTGTGTTGAAGATTGGCCCCCACGTGGCGGCTTTGGGCATGCGTTTTTACACCGGCAAGCAGTTCCCAGCCGAGTACAAGAACAACATCTTCATCGCTGAGCACGGCTCTTGGAACCGCACCAAGAAAACCGGCTACGACGTGGTGCGCGTGGTGCTGGATGCCAAAGGCAACGTGACCAAAAAAGAAGTCTTCATCTCGGGTTGGGCTTCGGGCGAAGACTACTTCGGTCGTCCAGCCGACGTGCATGTCTTGAAAGACGGCTCGATGCTGGTGTCTGACGATGTCGCGGGCGCGATCTTTCGCGTGACCTACGCGAAATGAGCTTCTTGAAGCTCTCCAAGGCCATTCAAGGAATGGCCTTTTTTACGTTGGCGCTCACCAGCACGCTGGCGGTAGCTGCGCCCGATGCGGCGGCCGGCAAAGCCAAGGCCCAGGTGTGTGCGGCATGCCACGGCGAGCAGGGGGTGTCTGCCATCCCAGGCGTGCCGCATTTGGCCGCACAGCCTCCGCTGTCGGTGTTCTACCAGTTGCTGCAATTTCGTGACCAACGCCGCAAAGGCGGTGGCATGGAAGCCATCGCCTCCAACCTGAGCGAGCAAGACATGCGCGACATTGCCGCGCATTACGCCGCGCAGCCGGCTCCCCCTGCCCAATCGGGCGGTGACGCCGCCAAAATTGCCAGAGGCCAAACCATCGCTCAACAGCAATATTGCTCGTCATGCCATGGTGCCCAGTTGCAAGGCCAAAAGCATGTGCCACGTTTGTCGGGCCAGTCGAGTGAGTACTTCACCACCCAGCTGCGCAACCTGCGCTCTGGCGCACGTGCCGACATGGACGGCACCATGGGCAGCGCCGCCCGCAGCTTGACCGACGAAGAAATTGACGCCATGGCGGTTTACTCCGCCAGCTTGCCTTAGGGCCAGGCCTTGGGTGGTTTGAAGCGCAGGGCCTAAGTGCTGGCCTTGCGCTTGGCCGGCTGCGCTGCATCCACCTGGGTCCACAACGGCGCCCGGCTCTCGTCGTTGTGCAAGTGGACAAACTTTTGCAGCAACTTCATGAACACCTTTTGCTCAGCGGGGGTCAAGGGTGACAGCAGTTTTTCGCGCATGCGGTAGACGCCGTTGACAGTGTCGTCCAACAGCTTTTCTCCCTCTGAGGTCAAACGCAAACTCAGCAACCGTCGGTCCACGGTCGAGACGGTGCGCGCAATCAGCCCGCGCTTTTCCAACTTGGCTGCGGTCAATGCGGCCGATGAGGTGTCAATGCCAATGAGCCGGGCCAAGCGCACTTGGTCCACGTCGGGTGTTTCGTGGATCATGCGCAAAATCGCAAACTCTTTGGGGCTGACAAAGTCGCCCACCTCCTCTTGAAACATGCTCACCGTGATTTGATGGGCACGACGCATCAGGTGCCCCGGTTGATCGTAAAGATCTGCGGAGACCGATTGGCGAGACGTGGCTTGTTTTTTCATGACGCTGGTATTTTGGGGCAAGGGGTTAGGGTATTTCCGTGCACGGCTTGCGAAAGCCATGAAATACCATGAAACCTTCAGCATACTGAAGGAATACACCCGTGACCCATCGCCCATTTTCCAAACGCGCCTTCTTGGTTCAACTGGCCTGTGCGGCTGCGTGTGTGCCCAGCTTGGCTTTTGCGCAAACGACCCCCTTCAAAGTGGGCTTGATCTTGCCCATGACCGGGCCTTTTGCATCGACGGGTCGACAAATCGATGCTGCCGTGAAGCTCTACATGGCGGACAACGGCAGCGACGTGGCAGGGCGCAAAATTGAAGTGATCTTGCGCGACGACGGCGGCGTGCCCGATCAGTCCAAGCGCATCGCCCAAGAGCTGGTGGTCAACGACAAGGTCGATGTGCTGGCTGGTTTTGGCATCACCCCATCGGCCTTGGCCGCAGGCCCCATTGCCACGCAGGGCAAAACACCTGCCGTCATCATGGCGGCGGCCACCACGGGCATCGTGGCGACATCACCCTACTTGGTCCGCACCAGCTACACCTTGTCGCAATCGGCCGGCACGATGGCCGAGTGGGTCAAGCGCCAAAAAATTGGCCGTGTGATGACCATGGTGTCCGACTACGGCCCTGGCATCGATGCCGAGAAAACTTTCAAAGAAAACGTCGAACGTGATGGCGGCAAAGTGGTGGGCGAGATTCGCGTGCCCATGCGCAACCCCGACTTTGCGCCCTATCTGCAAAAAATTCGCGATGAAAAACCCGACGCCTTGTTTGTGTTCATTCCCTCCGGCCCCGCCGTGAGCCTGATGAAGCAGTTCACCGAACGCGGCTTGGACAAAGCGGGCGTCAAGCTGATTGGCGACGGCGGCGTGACCGACGACGACACCTTGAACGACATGGGCGATGCTGCGCTTGGCGTGGTGACCTCGTTCCACTATTCCGCCTCACACGAATCGGCCTTGAACAAAAAATTTGTCGCTGGGTTTGCCAAAGCCAACAACGGCATGCGGCCCAACTTCATGGCGGTGGGTGGCTACGACGGCATGCACGTGATTTACACCGCCCTCAAGGCCACCAAAGGCCAAGGCAAGGGCATGGAGTTGGTCGATGCCATGAAGGGCCTGAGCTTTGAGAGCCCACGCGGCCCCATCCAAATCAGCGCCCAAACACGCGACATCGTGCAAGACGTGTACATCCGCAAAGTTGAACGCAAAAACGGACAACTCTGGAACACCGAGATCGACACCGTCAAAGCCGTGACCCCTTGAGTTTGAGAGAACACACCATGAGCGCTCCCACACAACCGGTTCATTTGACAACTCACGCACGAACCTTTCCATTGAACCGCTGGTGGATCGCTGGGTTTTCTTGGGAGCTGAAAGACCAACCTGTGGCGCGCACCCTGCTGGGCCAGCCCATGGTGTTGTTTCGCACACCCGATGGACAAGTCGCCGCGCTGCAAGACCGCTGCTGTCACAAAGATTTGCCGCTGTCGTGCGGCAAGGTCGAAGGCCGTGGCTTGCGTTGCGGCTACCACGGTCTGCTGTATTCGCACGAGGGCACGTGCGTCGAAATTCCGGGGCAAGACAAAATTCCGGCCAAGGCCAAAGTGGTGTCTTACCCCTTGCGCGAGAAAGACCAAATTTTGTGGGTGTGGGTAGGCGACACGCCCGATGCCAGCCCCCAAGATGAACCGCCCGCCTACCCGGTGCACAGCGACCCCAAGTACAAATTTGGCGGCGACTGCTACCACTACGACGCGCCCTTCATGCTGATCCACGAAAACCTGCTGGACTTGAGCCACCTGGGTTACGTGCACACCAAAACGATTGGTGGCAATCCCGCCATCCACATGAATGCACAGTTGACCGTGAGCCAAGAGGGCGACACGGTCAAGGTCACGCGCTTGATGCCCAACTCAGAGCCGCCCCCGACCTACACCGCCGCTTGGCCGTTCAAAGGCCGGGTGGACCGCTGGCAAGAGGTGGCATTTCATGTCACGCATGAGCTGATCTGGACCGGTGCCATGGACGTGGGTTCGGGCAGCTACGACGACCCCCACCGCGAAGGCTTTCACATGCGTGGCTTGCATGGCGTGACGCCAGAGACCGACACCACCACGCATTACTTCTGGACCATTGCCACCAACCCCCACCCCGAGAAAGACAACATCGTCGATCTGGTGGTCCAGCAAACTGCCGCCACCTTCCTCGAAGACAAAGTGATCATCGAAGCGCAATGGCAAAACCAGCAACGCTTTGGCCATCCACCGCAACTCGACATCCATGTGGACGTGGGCCCCAACCGCGCCAAGCGGGTGGTCGAGCGTTTGCTGACCCACGCGTCCAAAGGCTCAGCGTGAACCATAGTGCTGCTGTATCAAGCGCCGCAACAGCTCCAAGCCATAGCGTGTGAGTTGTGTGGCGGGACGCGCTTTGGGCACGGCCACCGTGAAGCGGTTGCGAATTTGAGGTGAAGTGATCTGCGCCACATGCGGCGGGGTGCGCAAAGGCCACGACTTCAAGGCGCTCACCGGCAGTACCGTGTTGGCCACGCCACGTGCCACCAAGGGCAGCACGGTTTGGATGGAGTCCACCTCGGCCACCACCCTTAAGGTCACGCCGCGCGGCTGCACCGCGTCTTCGAGTAACTGGCGCAAGGCATGGGGGCCGCTGGGCAACACCAACTCGTACTGCCCCACATCGGCCAGCTTGATGCGCGCAGGCAGCGCGTGCGACGAGATCAGCACCAGGTCTTCCCGCACCAAGGTCTCCAGCGTCAATTGGGGCGAGTTGGGTGGGTCAAACAACACCGCCAGATCAATGCGCCCGGCAATCAACCACTCACGCAAAGGCACGCTCAAGCCTTCGGCAATGCTGATGGACGCGTCGGGGAACTGTTGCCGAAAGCTCTGCACCAGGTCGGTGGTCATGGTGTGTGCCACACGCGGGGGCAAGCCAATCGTCAAACGACCACGCGGGCTTTTGTGGCGCTCGCGCATGTCGGCCTCGGCACGTGCCACGCCTTCAAACAAACCACGCGCATGGCCCAACAACGCCAAACCCGTTTCGGTGGGCTCCACGCCACGGCCATGGCGGGTCAACAAGCGGTGGCCGGTTTCTTCTTCCAGCAAAGCAATTTGTCGGCTCAAGGCAGGTTGCGACAGGTCCAAGATGGCGGCAGCTCGGCTCAAGCTGCCCGCATCAATGACGGCCACAAAGTATTCCAAGCGTTGCAAGTTCATGCTGTGGGCAAACCCTTCCAATCTTTCATCTCAGCCATCCGTTTTACTGATAACTGATATTTTCAAAAGGTCAATTTTAAGGTGGCAATTGCGCCCAAAATTGCACCCACCATGACACCTACCCCCACCCCCGTTCAAACCTACATGACCACCCCGTCTCAGCCGGGCTGGCAACTGCCCGCTCACGCCTGCGACGCACATGTGCATGTGTTCGGCCCCACCGCCCGATTTCCCTACGTGCCCGGGCTGCAAAAAGTTCCGGCAGACGCCCCCAAGGAAGCCTTGTTTGCTTGGCACCAGCAGTTGGGCTTTGCGCGCTGTGTGGTGGTGCAGTCCGCCGTGCACGGCATGGACAACCGTGCTGCAGAAGAAACCCTGCAAGCCGGGGGCGGTCGCTACCTCGGCGTGGCCTTGGTGCCGGTGGACGTGGACCTTGCAGAATTGAAGCGCTTGGCAGCGCTGGGCTTTCGTGGCGTGCGCTTTAACTTCATGAAGCACTTGGGCGCAGGGGCCGACCCACAGGCCCTGATCGCCCTCACCCACCGCTTGGCCGATTGCCAGATGCATTTGCAAGTGCATTTCGAAAGCAGCTTGGTCCATACCCTGGGCGACGTCTTCCAACAGTCGGCGGTGCCGGTGGTGATTGACCACATGGCCCGTGTCGACGCCACGCTCGGCGCGCAGCATGCCGACTTTCAGGCGCTGTGCCGCTTGCTGGACGACCCCATGTTCCACGTCAAAGTCAGTGGCATTGACCGCGTCGACGAGAAAGTGCCCCTGGCCTCTCCGCCTTACCCCCACGGTGTGGCCTTGGCCAAGTATTTGGTCGACACCTTCCCCACCCAATGCGTGTGGGGCAGTGACTGGCCGCACCCCAACCACACCCACGTACCGGACGACGGTGTGCTGACCGACGCCATCCAGCGCATCGCCACCACGCCCGCGCTGGTGCAAGCGCTGTTGGTGGACAACCCACAAGCGCTGTACCGCTTTGAACACTGACCCACTAGGACACCCCATGACAGGACGTATGCAAGACAAAGTGGTGCTGGTCACCGGCGCAGGCTCGGTGGGCCCGGGCTGGGGCAATGGCCGGGCCATCTCGGTGCGCATGGTGCAAGAAGGCGCCCGTGTGATGGCCCTCGACCGCGAGCAAGCGCGACTGGAAGAAACCCTCTCACGCGCCCAAGCCGTGACAGGCGTCAACCACGGCGAAATTGCCTCCATGACCTGCGATGTCACGAGCAGCGAATCCATCGCCCAAGCGGTGCGTGCCACGGTCGAAAAATTTGGCCGCATCGATGTGCTGATCAACAACGTCGGCGGCTCGGCCCCCGGTGGCCCGGTGGAGATGAGCGAAGAGGTGTGGCACGCACAAATTGGCCACAACCTCACCAGCGTGTTTTTGACCTGCAAGCATGTGCTGCCGCTGATGGAAGCCCAAGGGTCTGGTGCCATCGTCAACATGGCCTCGACCTCGGGCATCCGCTGGACGGGGGCCGCCCAAGTGGCCTATGCCGCCACCAAAGCGGCTGTCATTCAAATGGGCCGCGTGACCGCGGTGCAATACGCCAAGAAGGGCGTGCGCGTGAACACCGTGGTGCCCGGCCAGTTGCACACCCCGATGGTGGAAACCCGCTTGGCCAAACAACGTGCGGGCGGCGATGTCGAAGCTTTGCTGGCCCAACGCCAGTCGCGCATTCCCTTGCCCTTCATGGGCGACGGCCAAGACACGGCCAACGCCGTGCTGTTTTTGGCCAGCGATGAGGCACGCTTCATCACCGGCACCGAAATCATTGTCGACGGCGGCATGTCCGTGCGTTGCGACTAAACCCCTGGAGACTCTCATGACACGCTTGACCCAACGACGCCTGCACCAACTGCTGGCCCTGAGCTTGCTGGCTGGCCTGACCACTTTCGCGTCAGCGCAAACCAAAACCACCCGCATCTTGGTGGCTTTTCCACCGGGTGGCCCGGTGGACTTTGTGGCCCGCACATTGACCGATCAACTCAGCAAAGAGTTGGGACACCAAGTGATGGTCGAAAACAAGGCCGGGGCCAACGGTGCGATTGCGGCCGACACGCTGCTCAAAGCGCCCGCCGATGGCCAAACCCTGTGGCTCACCAGCGTGGGCGCGGTGGCCATCAACCCCTCGCTCTACCCCAGCTTGGCCTATGACCCGGTGCGCGACTTGGCCCCGGTGTCGCTGGTGGTGAACAACGTGGAAATGCTGGTGGTCAACCCCAACAACCCGGTCAACACCCCGCAAGAGTTCATCGCCGCAGCCAAACTCAAACGCGTGACCATGGCGTCATCTGGCACCGGCAGCGTGCCGCACTTGGCCATGGAATTGTTGGCCGACGCCACCCACACCGACTTGGTTCACATCCCCTACAAAGGCGCCGCTCCCGCCATCACCGATGTGATGGCCGGCCATGTGGATGGTTTCTTTGGCGACATTCCCGGCCTGATGGGCCAAGTGCGCAACGGCAAGCTCAAGCCGGTGGCCATTGCAGCCACCCGCCGTCACCCGCTGTTTCCCGACGTCAAAACCTTCCAAGAAATTGGTGTGCCCGGTGTGGACTCGGACAACTGGTACGCCCTGTTTGCGCACAAGAACACGCCACCCGCCGAACTCGAGCGCCTCAACCAAGCGGTGCGCCGCACCTTGGTCACCGAGAGTGTGCGCAACAAACTCATCGCCTCTGGCGCCGAGCCCTCGGGCAACAGCTCGGCTGAGCTGAGCGCCTTGCTCAAAGCCGACATGGCCAAGTGGGGCCGTGTCATTCGCCTCAAGAAAATCACCGCGGACTGACGCGATCGATCCCCCAGCAACAAGGAGTCCACACACCATGACAGACACTGCACGCCTTCACCCCATCACGCCTGGCACACAGCCTGCGTTGGCCGAACTCGAAGCCAAGATCGTGGCCAAACGCGGCAAGGTCACGCCGCTCTACCAGTACCTGCTCAACAGCCCCGACATGGCCCAGGGCTGGGAAGAGTTCACCCGCGCCGTGCGCCAGCGCAACAGCTTGCCTGGCGACTTGCGCGAGCTGGTGATCTTGCGCGTGGCCGTGCTCAACCGTGCGCCTTACGAATTTGATGCCCATGTGCCTTTTGCTCTGAAAGAAGGCCTGGCCGCCCACAAGGTCGATGCGGTGAAAGAAGCCACCCTCTCACCCGCGTTCAGCGAACTCGAACACGTGGTGCTGGAACTCACCGACACCATGACGCGTGACATCGAGGTGCCAGACGCTTTGTTTGCCCGCATCCACGAACACTTCCAAGGCCAAGCGCTGCTGGACTTGTGCATCACCATCGGCGCCTACAACATGGTCTCGCGCGTGTTGGTGGCGCTGCACATTGGGCACTGACATGCCCACACAACTGTGCGATTCCTTGTTGCTGAAAACCAGCCGCGCTTACCCACCGGGCAGCGTGGCACGTTGGCACGAAACCCTGGCCGACACGCCATGGGCTCAAGCGCGTGTGCAAAGTGTGGCCACGGCGAAAGCCGAAAACGGCCAACCCATGCACCACACCTACTTGCATTTGCCCCAAGCCACAGAACTCGACAGCGCCTACTGCCTGGCCTTTGAAAAACGCTGGCATGCATTGACGGGGCACACGGCCCAAGTGTCTCGGCTGCGGGAAGCGCTGCGCTGCGAAGGCGCCAGTTTTGGCGAGACACCCGGCGTGCACTATGTGGTGGAAACCGACACCGACGAAGGATGGGAAACAGAGATCTTTCGTTGGTACGACGAAGAACACATGCCCGGTTTGGCCACGGTGCCCGGCTGCATTCTGGCGCGTCGCCTGCTCAACCTGGACCATGGACCGCGTTCGTTTGCCAGCTACGACTTGGTCAACCGCGAGACCTTGGGCTCCCCCGCTTGGCTGGCCGTGCGTGGCACCGCCTGGAGCGACAAATGCCGCCCACACTTCGTCCACACGCTGCGCACGATGTTTGAAAACCCCAACGCCTGAGGACCCCACCATGACCGAACGCTTCTCGCAACTGCGCTACGAAGACCTGGCCCCCGAGGTCAAACCACTGGCCGATGACATCCTCAAAGTCTCCAGCGCGGCGCTGGGCGGCCCCTACAACGCCTTGCTGCGCAGCCCCGACATGGCGCGACGCTGCTTTGACTTTCTGGATTACCTGCGTTTCAAAACATCGGTCAGCAAACGCTTGAACGAATTTGCCATCCTGATCCAAGCCCGCATTGCCAACGCGCAATACGAGTGGTGGGCCCACGACCCGATCGCGCAAAAAGCAGGGCTGTCACCCGCCATCATTGAACAGTTGCGCCAATGCCAACGCCCGCAAGGCATGCAAGACGACGAAGCCTTGGTGTATGACTTTTGCATCCAGCTGAGTTTGAACCACCGCGTGCCCGACGACTTGTGGCAACGCGCCATCGACAGCTTGGGCGAACAAGCCGTGGTCGACCTCACCGTGCTTTCAGGCACCTACGTGATGGTGTCGATGTTGCTCAACGCCACACAGGTGGCCATTCCCAACGGGGGTGCCGAGCCGCTGGAGGTGTTGTCACCGCTGGACATTCGCCAACGCTTGCTCAGCTGAACGCACCCTACTTTTTCAACCAGGAGTTTGTGATGCGCCAACCGACTTGGAAGATCTGTTTGATGGGCCTGTTGCTGAGTGCAGCCCAAGCTTGGGCACAAAGCAACACCGTGCGTTTGGTGGTGCCATTCGCCACCGGTGGCCCCACCGACATTGCCGCGCGGGTGATTGCACCGCTGCTGTCAGAGGCCATGGGCAAGACGGTGATTGTGGACAACCGTGTGGGCGCCACAGGCGCCATTGGCGCCGAGTTTGTAGCGCGTGCGCCTGCTGATGGCCAGACCATTTTGTTTGGCACCAGCAGCATCATGGCGGCCAACCCGGCGCTCATGCCCAAACTCTCGTTCGACCCCGTGCGCGACTTTGCGCCGGTGAGCTTGATCGCCACGATTGAAAACATCTTGGTGGTGCATCCCTCGGTACCTGTCAACAACGTGCCCGAGTTCATCCGCTACGCCAAAGACAACCCGGGCAAATTGTTTTATGGCTCCTCGGGCATTGGCAGCACCTACCACCTCGGTGCCGAGATGTTTGCCAACATGACCAAAACCCAGCTCTCGCATGTGCCCTACAAAGGCCAGGGGCCTGCGGCCCAAGACCTGTTGGCCGGTCATTTGCAGCTGATGTTCGATGCCTTCAACTCAGCGGTGCCCAACATCAAGGCGGGCCGGGTCAAAGCGCTGGGCATTGCCAGCGCCAAGCGCCACCCCGACTTGCCCGACCTGCCCACCATCAGCGAACAAGGTGTGCCCGGTTACGTGACCACCATCTGGATTGCCTTCTTTTTGCCAGCCAAAACACCCACGGCCGTGGTGGAGAAAATGAACGCCGATTTGAAAACCATTTTGCAACGCCCCGATGTGCGTGAACGCTTTGCCAAGTTGGGCATGCAGTCGGCCAGCTCCAGCACCGGCGAACTCGACACCTTGCTCAAACAAGAATTGGCCTTGTGGAGCCGCGTCGTCAAAGACGGCAACATCAAACCCGAATAACGCGTATCCATACCCCTGTCTCTTATACACATCTGACGCTGCCGACGAATAGCCTTGTGT
>NZ_JAVLFP010000002.1:0-64448 GCF_046052825.1 Limnohabitans sp. | reverse complement strand
TGGCGATTGCCAACATTGACACCCGTCAATTGACACGTATCTTGCGCACCAAGGGGGCGCAAAACGGCGCCATCTTGGCACTGGCACCAGGTCAGCAAGTGACGCAAGTGTTCAAAGACCAAGCCATTGCGGCAGCGCTTGAAGCGCCCAGCATGGCCGGACTCGATTTGGCACAGCAAGTCACCGTGGAAGCGCCCTATGCCTGGACACAAACCGCATGGGCATTGGGAACGGGGTATGGCGAACAAACCGCGCCAAAGTTTCACGTCGTGGCGTATGACTTTGGTGTGAAGAAAAATATCTTGCGCATGTTGGCCGAGCGCGGTTGCAGCGTGACCGTGGTACCCGCCAAAACTTCAGCTGCAGAGGTGCTCAAACACCAGCCAGATGGCATCTTTTTGTCCAACGGACCCGGCGACCCGCAACCGTGCGACTACGCCATTGCCGCTGCGGCCGAGTTGATTGAAACAGGTATCCCGACTTTTGGTATCTGTTTGGGGCATCAAATCATGGCCTTGGCCAGCGGTGCCAAAACCTTCAAGATGAAATTTGGACACCACGGTGCCAACCACCCGGTCAAAGACCTTGACAGTGGTCGCGTGTCGATCACCAGCCAAAACCACGGTTTTGCGGTGGATGAAAAAACATTGCCTGCCAATTTGCGAGCCACCCACGTGTCCTTGTTTGACGGCACCCTGCAGGGCTTGGCCCGCACCGACAAACCCGCGTTTTGTTTTCAGGGACACCCCGAGGCATCGCCTGGTCCCCATGACATCACCTATCTTTTCGACCGCTTCATCAACTTGATGGAGAAAAAATAAATGCCTAAGCGCACCGACTTAAAAAGCATCCTCATCATTGGCGCGGGCCCCATCATCATTGGGCAGGCGTGTGAATTTGACTACTCTGGTGTGCAGGCTTGCAAAGCCTTGCGTGAAGAGGGATACAAAGTCATTTTGATCAACAGCAATCCCGCCACGATCATGACCGACCCTGCCACGGCAGACGTCACTTACATCGAGCCCATCACTTGGCAAACGGTTGAAAAAATCATTGCCAAAGAGCGTCCAGACGCTATCTTGCCCACCATGGGCGGGCAGACCGCTTTGAATTGCGCTTTGGATTTGTGGCACCACGGCGTGCTCGACAAATACAAAGTCGAATTGATCGGTGCCACACCTGAGGCGATTGACAAGGCGGAAGACCGCTTGAAGTTCAAAGATGCCATGACCAAAATTGGCCTAGGTTCAGCTCGCTCTGGCATTGCCCACAGCATGGAAGAAGCCTGGGAGGTTCAACGGCAAGTGAATTTTCCAACTGTGATTCGTCCCAGCTTCACCTTGGGTGGGACCGGTGGTGGCATTGCTTACAACCCCGAAGAGTTCGAGGTCATTTGCAAGCGTGGCCTGGAAGCTTCGCCTACCAATGAGTTGTTGATTGAAGAGTCGCTGCTGGGGTGGAAAGAGTACGAGATGGAGGTGGTTCGCGACAAAGCGGACAACTGCATCATCATTTGCTCGATCGAGAACTTGGATCCCATGGGGGTGCACACCGGTGACTCGATCACCGTGGCACCGGCCCAAACCTTGACCGACAAGGAATACCAAATCATGCGCAACGCCTCGTTGGCTGTGTTGCGTGAAATTGGCGTGGACACGGGGGGCTCGAACGTGCAGTTCTCCATCAATCCCAAAGACGGTCGCATGGTGGTGATTGAGATGAATCCGCGCGTGTCGCGTTCATCTGCTTTGGCTTCCAAGGCCACGGGCTTTCCGATTGCCAAGGTAGCGGCCAAGTTGGCCGTGGGTTACACGCTCGATGAGTTGCGCAATGAAATCACCGGTGGTGCTACGCCGGCGAGCTTTGAGCCCAGCATTGACTACGTGGTCACCAAAATCCCACGTTTTGCCTTTGAAAAATTTCCCACAGCCGACAGCCGCTTGACCACCCAGATGAAATCCGTGGGGGAAGTCATGGCCATGGGCCGTACCTTCCAAGAGTCGTTCCAAAAAGCCCTGCGTGGCTTGGAGGTTGGCGTGGACGGGATGAACGAAAAAACCCAAGATCGCGAAGTGCTTGAAAAAGAGTTGGGTGAGCCCGGTCCTGAGCGCATTTGGTATGTGGGCGATGCGTTCGCCCAGGGCCTGAGCGTCGATGAGGTGTTTGAGCTGACCAAAATTGACCGCTGGTTCTTGGTGCAAATCGAAGAGATCGTGAAAATTGAGTTGGAACTCGAAACCACGACGCTGGAAGCCATCACAGCCGACGAGTTGCGCGCCTTGAAGAAAAAAGGCTTTTCCGACCGTCGTTTGGCCAAGCTGCTCAAAACGACCGAGCATGTGGTGCGGGCCAAGCGCCATGCCTTGAACGTACGCCCTGTCTACAAACGCGTGGACACCTGCGCCGCAGAGTTCTCCACCGATACCGCTTACATGTACTCCAGCTACGAAGGCAACGGAGACGGCGAGTGCGAGGCTGAGCCAACACAGAACAAAAAAATCATGGTGTTGGGCGGAGGCCCCAACCGCATTGGTCAAGGCATTGAGTTTGACTACTGCTGCGTCCATGCCGCACTCGCCATGCGCGAAGACGGCTACGAAACCATCATGGTCAACTGCAACCCTGAAACCGTGTCCACCGACTACGACACATCGGACCGACTGTATTTCGAGCCTTTGACGCTGGAAGACGTGTTGGAGATCGTGGACAAAGAAAAGCCCACCGGTGTGATTGTTCAGTACGGTGGCCAAACCCCCTTGAAACTGGCCCTGGGCCTTGAGGCGGCAGGCGTCCCCATCATCGGTACCAGTCCAGACATGATCGACGCGGCTGAAGACCGCGAGCGTTTTCAGAAGTTGTTGCAAGAACTTGGGCTGCGTCAGCCGCCCAATGCCACCGCACGCACTGAACCCGAAGCTTTGGAAAAAGCGGCTGCCTTGGGCTATCCCCTGGTGGTGCGTCCCAGTTATGTGCTGGGTGGACGCGCCATGGAAATCGTGCACGAGCAACGCGACTTGGAGCGCTACATGCGCGAAGCCGTCAAAGTGAGCCACGATTCACCGGTGTTGTTAGATCGCTTTTTGAACGATGCCATTGAGTGTGATGTGGACTGTTTGCGTGACCCCGAAGGCAAAACCTTCATTGGTGGCGTGATGGAACACATCGAACAAGCCGGGGTGCACAGTGGTGACTCAGCTTGCTCGTTGCCGCCGTACTCGTTGTCTGCTGAGACCGTGAACGAACTCAAGCGTCAATCTGCCGCCATGGCGGCAGCCTTGAACGTGGTGGGCTTGATGAACGTTCAATTCGCCATTCAGCATGTGGATGGCAAAGACGTGATCTATGTGTTGGAAGTCAACCCACGTGCATCACGCACAGTGCCTTACGTGTCCAAGGCGACAGGAATTCAGCTGGCCAAGGTTGCTGCGCGCTGCATGGCTGGGCAGACGCTTGCTTCGCAAGGCATTCTTCATGAAGTGACACCACCTTATTTCAGCGTCAAAGAGGCCGTATTCCCGTTCGTCAAATTCCCTGGTGTTGACACCATCCTGGGCCCTGAGATGAAGTCCACGGGTGAAGTGATGGGGGTTGGCAAAACCTTTGGCGAAGCTTTTGTCAAAAGCCAATTGGGCGCTGGTACCAAACTGCCGCGCCCCCACAAAGCCGATGGCTCGTCTTCGGGCAAAGTGTTCATCTCGGTGAAAAACAACGACAAGGTCCGAGTCATAGAGGTGGCTCGTCAACTGGTCGCCCAAGGCTTTGAGCTGATCGCGACCAAGGGCACGGCCTTGGCCATCACCACGGCGGGTGTGACCTGTGCCACCGTGAACAAGGTGACCGAAGGTCGTCCTCACATCGTGGACATGATCAAGAACAATGAGATCGCATTGGTCATCAACACGGTCGAAGAGCGCCGCAACGCGATAGCGGACTCGCGTCACATTCGCACCTCTGCCTTGCTCAACCGTGTCACTACTTTCACCACCATCGCAGGTGCCGAGGCCGCGGTGGAAGGCATGAAGTACATGGACCAACTCGATGTCATTTCTGTGCAAGAGATGCACGCCCAGTTGACTGCTTAAGAAAGCCACCCTGCACATGACCACCATTCCTATCACCAAGCGCGGTGCCGAAAAACTCAAAGAAGAGCTGCACAAACTCAAAACTGTGGAGCGTCCTTCGGTCATCAATGCGATTGCTGAAGCGCGCGCCCAAGGTGACTTGAGCGAAAACGCCGAATACGACGCAGCCAAGGACCGTCAAGGTTTCATCGAAGGTCGAATTCAAGAAATCGAAGGCAAATTGTCTGCCGCACAAATCATTGACCCTTCTGCCGTTGATGCCGGTGGGCGTGTGGTGTTCGGTGCCACAGTGGATTTGGAAGACGAGGACTCAGGCGACGCCGTGACCTATCAAATCGTGGGCGAGGACGAGGCTGATTTGAAACTGGGCCTGATCAATATCAGCAGCCCGATAGCCCGTGCCTTGATTGGCAAAGAAGAGGGCGATGTCGCGGAAGTGCAGGCGCCAGGCGGTATCAAACGTTACGAAATCGTCGCGGTCGCTTACCGCTGATCACCCCGTGGCGCGCTTGCAAATTTATTTGGCAGCGCTGTGGTGGGGCAGCATGTCGACCATTGGCTTTCTGGTGGTGCCTTTGCTGTTCGTGTATTTGCAAACCCCGGCCATGGCGGGGCAGATGGCTGCCAAGCTGTTTGCTGCGCAAACCTGGGTGTCTCTCGCATGTGGCCTGTTGCTGGTGTTGTCGGCGCAGCGGCAAGTGCATGCACAAGGTCTGACGCAGTCTCCCTCACCTTGGGTGTTGAGCGGGATGTTGCTGGCTTTGCTGTTGGAGTTTGTGGTGACACCCCACATCTTGGCACGTGAAAACTTGAAACTTTGGCACAACCTAGGCAGCGCTTTGTACTTGGCTCAGTGTATGTGTGCTGCGAAAGCGCTCTGGGACAGTCAACCTCCAGAGCGGTTACAGCACTGATCAACCCAGTGTTCGTTTTTTAATCGAGGTTTTCTTTGGTTTTGCGCGTTTGACTTGACCGCCAGACGTCAGGCGTTGGTTACCCAAGACGCGCAACATCTTGACTTCGGGCCGCTGGCCACCTCTGGAGCTGTACTTGAGCACTTTGACATCGCGCGGGCCAGGTAAACGGTCTTCTGTGACTTCACGGACTTTTTCCGGCTGTGGGCGCCAAAGCACCAACAACTTGCCAATGTGTTGAATGGGGGCCGCATGGAGTTGGTCTGCCAAGGCGGCAAACATCTCTTCGCGCGCGGCGCGGTCATCGCCTAGGACGCGAATTTTGATCAGGCCGTGGGCGTTGAGCGCCATCTCGGCCTCTTTGAGGACGGCAGGCGTCAAACCATCGTTGCCAATCATCACGACGGGGTCGAGATGGTGGGCTTCTGAACGATGGATTTTGCGTTGTGCAGGGGTGAGTTGAATTGCGGGCATGGGGGTATTATCCCCGCTCGTTCAAAGGTATGAATTGAAAGTTAAAACTAAAAGCAAAAAGGTCAACAAATCATGGCTCAACGACCATGTCAATGACCCTTACGTCAAGATGGCGAAGAAGGACGGCTACCGTGCGCGTGCTGCCTTCAAGCTCAAAGAAATTGACGAACAACTGAACTTGATCAAGCCGGGCCACCTGGTGGTTGATTTGGGCTCCACACCTGGCGCCTGGAGTCAATACGTTCGGCGTCGCTTGTCACCCGAGGGTGCAGCAGTCGGCACCTTGAATGGCAGCATCATCGCTTTGGATATCTTGCCCATGGAGCCGGTGGAAGGCGTCCAGTTCTTGAACGGCGATTTTCGCGAACCAGAGATGTTGGCTCAGTTAGAAGCGGTGTTGCAAGGCCGCTTGGCCGATGTGGTGGTGTCTGACATGGCCCCCAACTTATCTGGTATCGAGTCCGCAGACGCTGCGCGCATTACCCATTTGGTCGAACTGGCAGTTGATTTCGCACAACACCACATGAAAGAAGAGGGTGCCTTGGTGGTCAAACTCTTTCATGGCAACAGTTACGGCCCGCTCACCAAGTTGTTCAAAGAAACTTTCCACGTGGTCAAGCCTATCAAACCCAAAGCCAGTCGAGATAAATCAAGTGAAACATTTTTGGTCGGAATTGGCCTGAAACATCGACATTCCTCTAACCCGTAAGGTAAGGATGGCTGTTTCCTTATGACAACACCATTAGATGGCTTGAAAGGCCTAAAATGGGACGCATCTGTGTACGACCCGTACTCTTTTTCTAATCGGAGCCCACATTGAACAATCAATGGTTCTCAAAAGTCGCTGTTTGGTTGGTGATCGCCTTGGTGCTGTTCACCGTGTTCAAACAGTTTGAAACACGTCCAGGCGCAGGTTCTGGCTATTTGGGCTATTCGGACTTCCTAGAGGAAGTCCGAGCCAAGCGCATCAAGACCGCCACCATTCAAGAAGGTCAAGGGGGCACCGAAATCGTCGCTGTCACCAATGACGAGCGAAAAATCCGCACCACGGCCACGTACTTGGACCGTGGTTTGGTGGGTGACTTGATCGCCAATGGGGTCAAGTTCGATGTCAAGCCCCGTGAAGAAGGTTCCCTGCTGATGACCTTGTTGGTCAGTTGGGGGCCCATGCTGCTGTTGATTGGCGTGTGGGTGTACTTCATGCGCCAAATGCAAGGCGGCGGCAAAGGCGGGGCCTTCAGCTTTGGCAAAAGCAAAGCGCGCATGCTGGACGAGAATAACAACACCGTGACCTTTGCCGATGTGGCGGGTTGCGATGAAGCCAAAGAAGAAGTCAAAGAAGTGGTCGACTTCCTCAAAGACCCGCAAAAATTCCAAAAGCTCGGTGGACGTATCCCTCGTGGCCTGCTGCTGGTAGGGCCTCCAGGGACTGGTAAAACCTTGTTGGCCAAGGGCATTGCTGGCGAAGCCAAGGTGCCGTTCTTCAGCATTTCAGGCTCCGACTTTGTGGAAATGTTCGTGGGTGTCGGTGCAGCCCGTGTGCGCGACATGTTTGAGAACGCCAAGAAAAATGCACCTTGCATCATCTTCATCGATGAAATTGATGCGGTAGGTCGCCAACGTGGCGCAGGTTTGGGTGGCGGCAATGACGAACGCGAACAAACCCTGAACCAAATGCTGGTGGAGATGGATGGTTTCGAAACCAACCTCGGCGTGATCGTGGTCGCTGCCACCAACCGACCCGATATTTTGGATGCCGCTTTGCTGCGTCCAGGCCGCTTTGACCGCCAGGTTTACGTGACGCTGCCTGACATTCGTGGTCGCGAACAAATCTTGAACGTGCACATGCGCAAAGTGCCCTTGGGACAAGACGTCAACGCAAGCGTGATCGCGCGCGGGACTCCAGGCATGAGCGGTGCTGACTTGGCCAACCTGTGTAACGAAGCCGCCTTGATGGCTGCCCGTCGCAATGCTCGGGTGGTCGAGATGGTCGACTTTGAAAAAGCCAAAGACAAAATCCTGATGGGGCCTGAGCGCAAAAGCATGGTCATGCCTGAAGAGGAACGTCGCAACACGGCGTACCACGAGTCGGGTCATGCCTTGATTGGCAAGCTCTTGCCCAAATGTGATCCTGTGCACAAAGTGACCATCATCCCCCGTGGCCGCGCCCTAGGTGTGACCATGAGCCTGCCGGCACAAGACCGCTACAGCTACGACCGCGAATACATGTTGAACCAAATCAGCATGCTCTTTGGTGGCCGTATTGCAGAAGAAGTGTTCATGCACCAAATGACCACTGGTGCGAGCAACGACTTTGAACGTGCCACCTCGATCGCCCGTGACATGGTGATGCGCTATGGCATGACCCAGGCTTTGGGACCCATGGTGTACGCCGAAAACGAAGGTGAGGTGTTCTTGGGCCGCTCGGTCACCAAGACCACCAACATGTCTGAAGCCACCATGCAAAAGGTGGACATGGAAGTGCGCAGCATCATCGACGCCCAATATGCCTTGGCGCGTGGCTTGATCGAGGAGAACGCCGACAAAATGCACGCCATGGCCAAAGCACTGTTGGAGTGGGAAACCATCGACACCGAGCAACTCGATGACATCATGGCGGGGCGTGAGCCGCGTCCTCCCAAAGACTGGACGCCTCGCACGCCATCATCGGGTGGCGGTAATGGTGGCACACCGGCTGTCCAACCTGATCCAGCCCCATCGGCCGCTTGATGGCGTTGGGTCTGTGAATGACATCAACCAACGGGGCGTAAGCCCCGTTTTTCATGAACGCTGTATGTTTTGGCAAACCACACGCTTTCGCATTGACCTGAGCCGCCCCCAAGTGATGGGCATCGTCAATGTCACACCTGACTCTTTCTCAGATGGGGGGCGGCACGACACCACACAGGGTGCGCTGGCGCATGCCGAACAATTGCTCAAAGAGGGCGCACACATGCTGGACATTGGCGGTGAATCCACCCGCCCTGGGGCGCCAGCTGTGACGTTAGAAGACGAATTGGCGCGCGTGCTTCCTGTGGTGCGCGAAGCCTTGCGCTGGCAGGTTCCGCTGTCGGTGGATACCTACAAACCCCAGGTCATGCAAGCTGTGTTGGATGCCGGAGTTGACATCGTCAACGACATCTGGGCTTTGCGCCAACCGGGTGCCCAGGCTGTGGTGGCGGAGCACCCGAGTTGTGGTGTGTGTTTGATGCACATGGCTGGGGAGCCACGCACCATGCAGTTGCGGCCCATGGAGGGGCTAGCCAAACCCGCAGTGCATGCTTTTTTGAAAGATCATGCACAGCAACTCCAAGCACTTGGTCTATCGCGCGAACGCATCACGCTCGATCCAGGTGTGGGGTTCGGCAAAACAGTGGCACAGAATTTTGAATTGCTGTCAGGCCAGGCCGATTTATTGTCTTTGGGCTATCCCTTGCTGGTGGGCTGGTCTCGCAAGTCTTCCCTTGGTGCTGTGACCGGTTGCGAGGTCGGCGAGCGTTTGGTCCCCAGCATCGCAGCCGCATTGCTGGCCGTTGAGCGAGGCGCTCGAATTGTGCGTGTGCACGATGTCGCCCCCACAGTGCAGGCCTTGAAGGTCTGGCAGTCTGCCACTCTTTGAGACAATCTATGCATCATTCCTCAAAACAAGAAAAAACATGACCCGCAAATACTTTGGCACCGATGGCATTCGTGGCACCGTGGGGCAGGCCCCCATCACGCCAGACTTTGTGTTGCGCTTGGCCCATGCTGTGGGGCGTGTGCTCAAGCAAACCGAGGCCAACCCTACGGTGTTGATTGGCAAAGACACCCGTATTTCAGGCTATATGTTGGAGTCCGCCTTGGAGTCGGGTTTTAACTCCGCTGGCGTCCATGTGGTGTTATTGGGCCCCTTGCCCACCCCGGGAGTGGCGTATCTCACACGCGCACAGCGCGCCAGTTTGGGCGTTGTCATCAGTGCCAGCCACAACCCTTTTGCCGACAACGGCATCAAGTTCTTCAGTGCCCAGGGCACCAAGCTCAGTGATGATTGGGAGCTGGCCGTGGAAGCCGCGCTGGAAGAAGCCCCGGTCTGGGTTGACTCCGCCAGTCTGGGTAAAACCCGTCGACTGGACGATGCAGCGGGCCGCTACATTGAGTTTTGCAAAAGCACTTTCGCCCATGAGTTGACACTCAAAGGACTCAAGGTGGTGGTCGATGCTGCCCACGGAGCGGCGTATCACATTGCCCCCAAAGTATTTCATGAGCTGGGTGCGGAAGTCGTGGCAATTGGGTGCAGCCCCGATGGCCTCAACATCAACCATGAGGTGGGTGCTACCCATCCCGAGGCCTTGGTGCGAGCGGTGAAAGCCAACCATGCAGACTTTGGCATTGCCTTGGATGGAGATGCCGATCGGCTGCAACTCGTGGACGATCAAGGACGTTTGTACAACGGGGATGAATTGTTGTACCTCATGGCAGACGACCGCTTGGCCAGGGACGAAGTGTTGCCCGGTGTGGTGGGTACGCTGATGACCAACATGGCTGTAGAAGTGGCGTTGACGCGTCGTGGCGTCCAATTTGTGCGTGCCAAGGTAGGGGACCGCTATGTCTTGGAGGAGCTTGAGAAACATCACTGGATCTTGGGCGGCGAGGGTTCGGGTCATTTGTTGGCTTTGGATAAACACACCACGGGCGATGGCTTGGTCAGCGCTTTGCAGGTGCTACAAACCTGCGTGCGCAGTGGCCGCACCATGGCTGATTTGCTCAAAGAGGTCAGCCTATTTCCGCAAACGCTGATCAATGTGCGATTACGCCCAGGTCAGGACTGGCAAGCCAACACCCACATGCAAGAAGAAACCGAGAAAATTCGCAACGAGTTGGGCCAGAGCGGGCGCGTGCTGATTCGGGCCAGTGGCACCGAGCCTTTGGTGCGTGTGATGGTCGAGGCGCAAGATGCAGCCCAAGCCCAGCGCTGCGCCCAACGCATAGCCGACACCTTGCGTGCTTGACGATGCCCAATCGATCCACGGCGCTGGCAACTTGGCTTGCAATTGGGTTTGCTGTGACGAGCAGCTCAGCGCTGTCAGACGAGCCGTCATACAAATTCACGACTGGCATCTATGCCTTGTCTGGTGGGGCTTTGCCCAATAGCCACGGGCTTGATATCAACCTTCGACAAAGTTCGCAGTTGGGCAATGTATGGGGCGCGTGGTACCGAAGCCCTGAGACCCCAGTCTCTCAACCTCGCATGGGATGGGACAGCAGCTTTGACATGCCGCGCTGGCGCGTCATGCCATCGGTACAGGTCGCTTCTGGGGGCTTTGTGGGGGGGAGCTTATCGCTAGAGACGGGCGAGACGTTATTTGCAGGCGTGGGATTGGGGCGAACAAACCTTCGACCTTATGTCAACCTCAACTTTGATCCGAATGACGCGTGGATGGCCTCAATGGGCTACCGATGGTCTTCTTTGCAGTCACTGTCCTTGCAGGTGGTGAAGGACAACCGGCAAAACCCAGACCAGCAACACCTGCATGTGTTGTATCGATCACCTTTGCCCAATAGGCAACGGCTGACTCTGGATTTGCTGTTCAAAAGTGGCTTGGTTGAGGAGCGCATGGTGCATCGCACAGGTTTGAGCGTGACCTATGACTTGCCTAACTACTTCGCCCGCATTGCCTACGACCCGGTCATCAACTTCACCCCACAAACGATGTGGCGTGTTTCGGTGGGGACGCGCTTCTGATCAGTTTTTCCTTGTTATGTGTTCTTTGCCATGAATTCGTCACAGTTGTCACAAAGCCGTCACAAACTTTGTCTAAATTAGGTTTATTCCAACCAATTGAAGGCATCACATGAAGTCGAAACGTACATTGATCAAATCTGTGGCTGCGGCAGCTATGGCAACTCTTTTCATGGGGTCATCTTTTGCAGCTGAAATCACGGGCGCAGGCGCAACCTTCCCATACCCCATGTATGCAAAGTGGGCTGAAGGTTATAAGGCTGCCACGGGCAACAGCCTGAACTACCAGTCGATTGGTTCTTCCGGTGGTATCCGTCAAATCAAAGCCAAGACCGTGACCTTCGGTGCTACCGATGCGCCTTTGTCTGGCGAAGAACTTGACAAAGAAGGCATGGTTCAGTTTCCCGCCATCATCGGTGGCACAGTGCCTGTGGTGAACTTGGATGGCTTCAAGCCTGGCGAATTGCGCGTGACGGGTGTTGTCTTGGCCGAGATGTATTTGGGCAAAATCACCAACTGGAATGATCCCAAGATTGCCGCCACCAACCCCGGTAAAAAATTACCTGACCAAGCCATCACCATCGTTCATCGCGCTGATGGTTCGGGTACCACTTTCAACTTCACCGATTATCTGACGGCCGTCAGCAAAGACTGGTCAAGCACGGTCGGCAAGGGTGCTGCGGTCAAGTGGCCAGCTGCGTCTTCGGTGGGAGGTAAAGGCAACGAAGGTGTGGCCGCCAACGTGAACCGCGTCAAAGGTTCACTGGGCTACGTTGAGTATGCTTACGTCAAAAAGAACAACATGACGTTCATGCAGTTGCAAAACGCAGACGGCAAGTACGTTGCCCCTGATGACTTGACTTTTGCGGCTGCCGCCGCCGGTGCAGATTGGATGAGCGTGCCCGGTATGGGCGTGTCCATGGTCAACGCCAAAGGTGCCAACAGCTGGCCCATCAGCACAGCGTCCTTCATTTTGATGTACAAGCAGCCCACAGACAAAGCTGCAGCAGCTGAAGCCATCAAATTTTTCGATTGGGCTTTCTCCAATGGCAAGAAAATGGCAGAAGAGCTCGATTACGTGGCCTTGCCTGACAGCTTGACCGCTCAAATCCGCGCCAAAGTGTGGACGCAAATTCAAAAGTAATTTGAATGGGATTCAAACAAACCGTCGGCCTTCATGGAGTGCCGACGGTTTTTTTTAGTACCCATAACCAGGGTGTTTCTATGAGTCTAGGGTCCGTCATGAACTCACAAAATTTACCGATACAAGATCCAGTTCAGTCTGTCAGTGCTGACATGGTGTCTGTGGCGAAGAAGCAGCGAACACAAGACTTCTTTTTTCACCGCATCACGCAAGCATTTTCATTGCTGGTTTTGGCTTCGTTGTTGGGCATCATCATTTCATTGTTTGTGAATGCATGGCCTACTTTTCAAAAATTTGGCATTCATTTCTTGTGGCATGTTGAATGGGACATCATCAACAACGATTTCGGTGCAGCCATCGCCATCGTAGGCACCATGGCCAGCGCTGGCATCGCACTTTTGCTCGCTGTGCCCTTGGCGTTTGGTGTGGCTGTGTTTTTAACTGAGACCTGCCCCGCTTGGTTGCGTCGCCCGCTGGGCACCTCGATTGAGTTGCTGGCTGCCGTGCCTTCCATCATCTACGGCATGTTTGGCTTGTTTGTGTTCGCCCCCTTGTTTGCAGACTATGTTCAAGTCCCGCTGCAAAAAATCTTGGGTGGCATGCCTTTGGTAGGCTTCTTATTTGGCGGCGCCACCAACGGCATGGGGATCTTGGCGGCGGGTATTGTGCTGGCCTTTATGGTGTTGCCTTTTGTCGCCGCTGTGATGCGTGATGTGTTTGAAATCACACCCCCTATCTTGCGTGAATCTGCTTATGGTTTGGGCTGCACCACCTGGGAGGTGGTCCGCCAAGTGGTCTTGCCTTACACCCAAAAAGGTGTGATCGGCGGCATCATGCTAGGACTCGGTCGCGCCCTGGGCGAAACCATGGCAGTCACGTTTGTCATCGGCAACGCCAACCGCATGCCCACCTCGTTGTTTTCTCCTGGAACCTCGATTGCGTCCGTCTTGGCCAATGAATTTGGTGAAGCAGAAGCCTTGCATTTCTCCACCTTGTTTGCTCTGGGGTTCTTGCTGTTTGTCATCACCTTTGTGGTGTTGGCGATGGCCAAGATGATGATTTCGCGTGCCGAAAAAGCCAAAGGCAATTGAGAGGTTTCAAATTCCTATGAACAATCAACTTTATACAAAACGCCGCATCACCAGCTTGTTGGGCTTGGTTTTTTCAATGGCTGCCATGGCCATTGGTTTGGCGGTCTTGCTTTGGATTCTTTATGTCCTTTTTGCCAATGGTTTGTCGGCTTTAGACGGCAATTTGCTAACCAGCGACACGCCGGCACCTGGCACTGAGGGCGGTGGATTGCGCAATGCGATTGTGGGGAGTTTGATGATCGTCGGGTTGACGGTTGTCGTGTCTACTCCGGTTGGTATTTTGGCCGGCGTTTACCTCACAGAGTACGGCGACGAAAGCAAAACTGCTGAGTTAACTCGTTTTGTGACGGACATCATGTTGTCGGCTCCTTCTATTGTGCTGGGTTTGTTTGTGTACGCCATTGCGGTGGCGAGCGTGGGTAACTTTTCTGGTTACGCCGGTAGCTTGGCTCTCTCGCTCATTGCGGTGCCTGTGATCATGCGAACCACGGAAAACATGTTGCGCTTGGTGCCTGGAAGCTTGCGTGAAGCAGCTTTTGCTTTGGGCGCGCCGCGTTGGAAAGTGTCGACTTTCATCACATTGCGTGCAGCCAAAAGCGGTGTGATGACAGGGTTGTTGTTGGCTGTGGCCCGCATCAGCGGTGAAACGGCTCCTTTGCTGTTCACTGCGCTCAACAATCAGTTTTTCAGCACCAACATGGGTGCTCCCATTGCCAACCTTCCCGTGGTGATCTTTCAATTTGCCATGAGTCCTTATGAAAACTGGGTGCGTTTGGCTTGGGCCGGCGCCTTGTTGATCACGTTGACCGTGCTGGTGCTGAACGTACTGGCAAGGGTTTTCTTCCGCGAAAAAGTCAGCGCCTAATTTCAATCAGGAATTTAAAAATGTCTGAATCTAAACCAGCAACCAAAAACGCCCTTGAAGTTCGTGACCTGAATTTCTTCTACGGCAAGTTTCAAGGCCTGCGCAACGTCACCATGGACATTGCAGAGCGTAAAGTGACCGCATTCATTGGTCCTTCCGGATGCGGTAAGTCCACCTTGCTGCGCACCCTCAACCGCATGTACAGCTTGTACCCTGGGCAACGCGCAGAGGGGGAAATCAACTTTTACGGCCAAAACATCCTAGATCCCAAGCAAGACTTGAACTTGCTGCGGGCACGCATTGGCATGGTGTTCCAAAAACCCACACCTTTTCCAATGACGATTTACGACAACATTGCGTTTGGTGTGCGTTTGTATGAAAACCTCAGCCGTACCGAAATGGACGAGCGCGTGGAGTGGGCCTTGACCAAGGCAGCCCTTTGGAACGAAGTCAAAGGGAAATTGGGACAAAATGGCTTGTCACTTTCGGGCGGACAGCAGCAGCGCCTGTGCATTGCGCGCAGCGTCGCAGTGAAGCCCTCTGTGTTGTTGTTGGACGAGCCCACCTCTGCGCTCGATCCGATTTCCACAGGAAAAGTTGAAGAGTTGGTGCACGAACTCAAGGCCGACTACACCATCGCCATCGTGACCCACAACATGCAACAAGCCGCGCGTTGCAGCGATTACACCGCTTACATGTATTTGGGTGAGTTGGTGGAGTTTGGTGAAACCGAACAAATCTTCTTCAAACCCAACAAGACCGCGACCGAAGACTACATCACCGGCCGCTTTGGCTAAAAGGAGAACCCCATGCCAGATAAACACCTGTCCTCCCAGTTCGACAACGACCTTAACAATATCTCTTCGCACGTGATGGAGTTGGGTGGGGTGGTTGAGTCGCAAATTCGCCAAGCGATTTATGCCTTGTCTCAGTTCAGCATAGAAGCGGCGGATGATGTCCTGGTCACCGAACACAAGGTCAACAGCCTTGAAGTTGAAATCGATCGCGAAATTGCCTCCGTCATTGGGCGACGCCAACCGACGGCGGGCGATTTGCGTTTGTTGATGGCGATGTCTAAAACCACCGCCAACCTTGAGAGAGTCGGCGACGAGGCGGCCAAGATTGCGCGCATGGTCAAGTCTATCATTGACAGCGCAGCTCCACGTTCATTGCCATCTTCTGATCTGCGTGTTGCAGCCGAAATGGCTTCAGTCTTATTGCGTAAAGCCTTGGATGCCTTTGCGCGCTTGGACATTCCAATGGCGGTCAGCATCTTGCGGGAAGACAATGAAATCGACCAAGAGTTCGATGGCTTTGTTCGTAAGCTGATCACCTACATGATGGAAGACCCGAGAACCATCTCGGCCAGCCTGGACCTTCTGTTCGTGGCAAAGGCGATCGAACGCATTGGAGATCACGCCAAAAATATTGCCGAGTTCATCATTTACATTGTCAAAGGTGAAGACGTGCGTCACACGCCGTTGGCAGATGTTGAATCGTCCATGGGCTGACAGAGGCGGATCCGAAATGAAAATGGCTCGAGTGTTGGTGGTCGAAGACGAGTCGGCAATTGCCGAGTTGATCGCTGTGAATTTGCGTCATCAGGGCATGCTTGCCATCTTGGCACCAGATGGGGATGCGGCCCAAAAAGCCATTGATGAGGTGTTGCCCGACGTGATTTTGCTGGATTGGATGCTTCCTGGTCACAGCGGTTTGGTGTTGGCGAGGCGTTGGCGTGCAGATGCCAGAACCAAAGCCATCCCCATATTGATGTTGACGGCACGTGGTGACGAACCTGACAAAGTCGCGGGTTTGGACGCTGGGGCAGATGATTACATCACCAAACCGTTTTCAACCCAAGAGTTGTTGGCCCGTATTCGCGCTGTGTTGCGTCGTCGCGCCCCTGAGCAAGCCAGTGATTGGGTCGGTGTTGGGGATTTGCAGTTGGATGGTGCAACACACCGCGTGACTTTTCAAGACAAAGCGCTCAAATTGGGTCCAACTGAATTTAAGCTCCTGAATTATTTGATGCATCACGCTGAGCGTGTGCACAGTCGAAGCCAGCTGCTCGACCGTGTGTGGGGCGATCATGTCTTCATTGAAGAGCGCACGGTCGATGTTCATGTCAAACGGTTGCGAGAGGCCCTGGGTGAAGCGGGCACCATGGTGGAAACCGTTCGTGGCGTAGGATACCGAATCACATCTAAGACCTGATGGTTCTTTGAGGAGTTTCGTGTTCTGGCGTTTTTTTAGCCTGCTTTTGCTGATTTCATTGGGCGCAGCCTTGAGTTTCTTTTGGACCGGCGCCAATACCGTTTTTGCTACTTGGACCACTTTGCTTAGTGGTGCTTTGGTGGCTGGCTTGGTCTGGTGGTTGATTGATGCCTTGCGTGGCTTGCGGGTGGTCTCTTGGCTTCGTCATGGGGACTTGGCGACAGCGCCTCAAACCATCGGCCTGTGGGGGGAGGTCGTCGATCGCACCCGGCGTTTGCTGCGTGATCGTGAGCGTGCTTTGGTCGCGAGCGATCAGCGATTGAAAGATTTCCTGCTGGCGATTCAAGCCTCACCCAACGGCGTTCTTTTGTTGGATGAGCAATCCCAAATTGAATGGTGCAATCAAACGGCAGCTCAGCAATTGGGCATCAACATAGAGCGTGACCTGTTACAGCGCATTGGCAATTTGGTGCGCGACCCTTTGTTCACAGCCTATATGGCTGCAGCAGAATCTAGCGATGCGGTGGTGATTGCTGGGCGCGGTGATCGTGAGTCTCACCCTGTGCGTATCTCTGTGCAACGCCACCGTTATGGTGAAGGTAAGCAACTTCTGATCACGCGGGACGTCACTGCACTGGAGCAGGCCGAAGCCATGAGGCGTGATTTTGTGGCCAACGTCTCACACGAAATTCGAACGCCTCTGACGGTGTTGTCTGGCTTCGTCGAAACTTTGCAATCCCTGAACTTGACCCAAGAGGAGCAGCATCGCTATTTGGCCTTGATGGCAACGCAGGCGCATCGCATGCAAAGCTTGGTCGAAGATTTGTTGACCCTCTCGCGATTGGAGGGCAGTCCCAGCCCACGTTACCAACCTACATTGGCGCTGTCCCAACTGATGCAGGTGTGTCAGCAAGAGGCGCAAGCCTTGTCCGCTGTGTTGGACAGCCATGGAACCCCTCAGACCCTGACTTTTTCCTTGAGTACAAACTTGTCTGACGCCATCTTGCTTGGCGAAGCCCGTGAATTGCAAAGTGCGGTTTCAAATTTGGTCAGCAACGCGGTGCGTTACACGCCGCAAGGGGGGCGCATAGATGTATCGGCGCACTCTCAACCCGATGGCAGCTTGCAGTTGCTGATACAAGACACCGGTCCTGGCATTGCCGCTGAGCATTTGCCTCGTTTGACCGAGCGCTTTTACCGCGTGGACCGCAGCCGTTCGCGCGAGTCGGGTGGCACAGGGTTGGGGTTGGCCATTGTCAAGCATGTGATGCAACGCCATGAAGGTCAATTGCTGATTCAAAGCACCCTGGGTCAAGGCTCATGCTTTACCTTGACACTGCCTCCTGCCAGATGGCGCGCTCAACCCTAAATGCTTGGTGGCTTAGCGACGCCCAAGATCACGGTACGCAGTCCGCCATAGCACACCCACCAACACCGTGGAAGTCAGAAACAAGGCTATGCTGCTGGTCTGCCAAAAAGCGATAGGAGACTGTTGAGCCAACCAAGGCAGTGAGGTTGTGTCTAGAACACCATAAGCTACGCTGTAGCCGCCAGCCAATCCCACACCCCACAACAGCAAGGTGTAGGTCAGTAAAGGTAAGAGTGTGATGCCGTAGCTGCGAAGTGTGAACACACAAAACACTTGTACGGCATCAGACAGATGGTAGAGCGAACCCCACATCAGCAAGGTGCCCGCGAGCAGGGCGACCTGCGCAGACATGGTGTAAAAATTGGCAATGGCCTCATGCATCCAACCCATGGCGCCCGCCAACACACAAGCTGTGCACACGACGCACAAGAGTCCCGTTCGTAAAGCACGTCGCGCACGTTTGGCGTCTCTCGCTCCAAGCCAATAACTCACGCGTGCGCTGGTGGCGATCGACAATGCCAAGGGGACCATGTATAAAACGGCGGCCATATTGCTGACGATTTGGTGACTGGCTGTTGCCACCACTCCCAACCTTGAGATGAACAAAGACATCAAGGTGAAAGAGGTCACCTCCACCCCAATGGCGAGCCCACTGGGTAAACCGAGTTTGACAAAGCGTTTGAGTTCTTGCCCATCAGGTCTTTCTAGAGCAGACCAGATGCCATAGGGCAAATAAAAACTTTGAGTTTTGAGCAGCCATAAAGCCAAACCCAACATCAAGTAGTTGACAAACAAAGTTGCCCACGCACAGCCTACCAAGCCCATAGGTTCGAACCAACCAGGGATGCCGAGCACCAACAAAATAGAAAGCGGCACCTTGACCGCCAGAGCGCATACCTGCACCCAGGTCACCAGTTTGGGTTTGCCCAGACTTTGGTTCAGCGTTCCGTACATGCGAAACAACAAAGAAGCGGGCAAGCCCAGGGCAACGATGGCCAGGTACTCGCGTACCTCAGCTTGTAAGGCGATGGGAACTTGCGTCCAATTGAGTAAAGGCCCCGGAAAAAACAAGGCGGTCATTCCAATCGCCGTGGTCATCATGCACAAGTAAAGGGCTTGTCGAACGGACTTGCCAACAGCTGCTTGTCGACCTGCGCCGTGCAACTCTGCCCACACGGGCAGCAGGGCTTGCAACATGCCCATGAGCGAGATGTGGACTGTGATGTACGTGGCGGAACCTACAGACAATGCCGCCAAAGCAGTGTCTGCAAAACGGCCGGCCACCAACGTGTCGGTGATGCCAAACGCCATCACCGCCAGTTGTCCCACGAACACCGTGCTAGCGTGACGCACGATGATGGCCCCTTCGCCGTGGCTCATGGCTGGCGTTGACGGTGAAATAGGATCACGTCTTCGTTGTTGTCAGAAGGGCGTCGAATGGTTTGGATCCGATTCCATTCGCTGAGCTTGACCACTTGCGCGAGACCTGGGCGCAAATCATTGTCGACCAACAACCACTCGCAGCTGGCATGCTGAGGCAGTTGAGAGGCTTCCAAAGGCCTGATCGCAAAGCCACCGTGGTAACGAAAAGCAGTCATTTGGCCCGCGTCTAGACCATAAGTCATCAGGCAATTGGGCGTCGAAGGGCTCACCCTGGACATGATGCTTTGGATTTGAACGACCCAGGGTTTATAGCTGCGTGCAAAGTCAAGCAGGGGCAGCCACAACGTCATCAGCAGCAGCCAGCACAAAGCCGCACCTCCTGCTGGAAGCACCACACTTTTCCACAAAGCGTGGCGGTGCTTGCCCACACGCCAGATCACCAACCAGCCCCAAACCAAGGTTGCGATCCCCGCAACCAAACTTGAGAGTAAGCCAAAACTAGGCACAAAGCCAGGCGCCAAACGGGCCACGTTTGCCGCCGGTTGCGCGGGCCATCCTGTTTGCATGGCGACCCAGACGACCCAAATGACCAGCGCACAGCCAGAAAAGAACAGCAGCGTGAACCAATCGATGAATGCACTCATGCTGCGTCGTAAGGTCGGCAGAGCAAACGCAGCCAAGGTTGCCAACGGTGGCAGAGCCAACAGCAGGGTCAACTCGGGCGAGGGTGTCAGTAGCGCAGTGACTGCCGTCAGCCCTGTGAACCACATGGGCAGCACGACGTGGCGACTCCAGTGCCTGGAAGTCCAGTGTCCACGCCAACGCCACAATGTCCACAACGCCAAGGGCCAAACTGGCCACGTAAACCATGCCAAAAAACGCAACAGGCTGCGCCATTCTGACCAGTTGTTGTGTGGGGCTTGCAGGCGCCAATGCCAAACATGGAAGGCGCTGGCCAAGGCGGTGATCGCCACTCCCATGGCGAAAAGCCACCAGGCATGACGGCGCCCGGTGGTTGCCGAGGTACTTTCAAGGTCCATCCAGCACATGAGGCCACTGCCTGTGGCCATCAACACGGCAAAGCTGGGAGCGCCGCTCAAAGCCAAACCTGCCAGACCCATCCCCAGCGCCAGCAGGCTGTAGTGCGGGTGGTAGGGCAGGGCAGCAACGCCATAAAAGGCACAGCTGACAAAACCCAATTGGGCCAGGATGGGGGTAGCTTCGTGCGACAACTGTGCCAAGCCAAGACAGGCAATCAACGCCAACAGCGCGCCGTCTGCCATGGTGCGGGCGTAATCTTTGGGTTGGGCTTCGCCACCGAAAGCAAAGGCGACGGGTTGTGCTTGTGGGCTCAGCCCAAGGTAATAGGCGCCATGCCAAGTCGCTGTCATGGTCAATCCCAACAGCATGGCGAAAGGAATGCGAACTGCGAGCGCGGCCGACATTCCTGGAGGGGCCAGCTGGATGGCCCATGCACCCAGCCAATATGGCAGCAAGGCATCTAAGTCGGGGGCTTGGCCCCAGAGCATCGGGTTGAACCAACTGCTGGTTCCGTCCACCAGGGCCAGCATCTGTCCCAAGGCCGTGATTTCGTTGCCCTTCCAGGGCTCACGACCGAACAGACCCGGCACCACAAACGCCAAGCAAAACAGCCACATCGCCGCACGAGGCAAGCGGCGAACGGCATGTTGAGCAACGATGGCGGGGGTGGTTTCGGTCATAAAAAAAGGCAGCACCTTGTCGGGCTGCCTTCTTTGAAGTGAGCGATGCGCTTACTTGGCGGCAGTTTTGCCGTACTTGTTGCGGAAACGTTCCACGCGACCGCCCATGTTGTCCACAGATTTCTGGGTCCCTGTGTAGAACGGGTGTGACTCGCTGGTGGTATCGAGTTTGAACAAGGGCAGTTCGCGACCATCGTCCATCTTCACCATTTCTTTGGTGTTGGCGCACGAACGGGTCACAAATTTGAAACCGTTGGACATGTCCACGAAGCAAACTTCGCGGTAGTTGGGGTGAATGCCTTCTTTCATGATCTTCCTTTTCAGCTGCGGTAGCCACATCAACCTATTTCAACGCACTTTCCGCAAAACGCGATATTGTGCCATACAAGTCAGCAGTTTCAGTGCAACACGCCCAAAGCGAAGGGCAGGCTCAACATGCCCAGTAAGGTGGAGAGCGTCACCAGTCCTGCGACAAAGGCCCCGTTGTAGCCCATGCGTGTGGCCAGCACATAACAACTGGATGCCGTGGGCAGTGCTGAAAAGGCCAGCAAAACCCGCGTTTGTGTGTCGTCTAAAGCAAATAAGTCAGCCAAGCCCCATGCCAGGATCGGCGTGATCAAGTGCCGGATGGCGAGCAGCGCAACAGCCAATGTCTTAGCTTGAGTGAGGGTTGCGAATTGCATGCCAGCTCCTGCAGCCATCAGCCCCAAGGCCAGTGAGGCCGCGCCAATGCGTTGCAAGGTGGGTTCTGTCCAACTAGGGATGTGCAAGCCCACGATGTTGGCAAGCAGCCCTGAGGCGGTGGCGATGACGAGCGGGTTGCGTGACAACTCGCGCACAAAGCCCCGTTGTCCGTGCCTGGCCATCGGCCAAATTGCACCAATGTTGAAAAGTGGCACACAAATCCCAATCAACACCGCAATCAACAACAAGCCTTGAGGACCCGCGATGCGGTCTGCCAAAGCCAGCGCGACAAAGGAGTTGAAGCGAAAGCCTACCTGCGCACTGGCCGCGTGCAGCCGGATGTCCATGTGTCTTCCTATCCCCGGTAGCCAAGGCAGCGCATAAGACAAACCGATGCTGCAGATACCCAAGGCAAGGCCTGCCATGATCAGGTGAGAAGCCGCATTCAAGTCCAGCGGGCTTCGCACGATGGAGTGAAACAGCAACACGGGAAATAGAAAAAAGTACACCAAACTCTCCACCTGCTCCCATACGGTGCGGTTGAGGGCGGTATAACGGCAGACCAGGTAGCCGCAAAGAATCAAAGAGAAATCTGGAAACAGAAGTTGAGCGTAATTCACCCGCCAAGAATAACCGCTTGGAGGCCAGTGCGAGTAGCAGTTGCGGATACGATCGGCGTTATGTTAGTTCATGCTCAAGGGATATAAATATGCACAAGCGTCATTGGCCAGCACTCTTGCTTGGTTTAGCAACTTCTACTGTCATGGCGCAGGCCTATCCCAACCGGCCCATTCAATTGCAGGTGCCGTTTGCCCCAGGTGGCACCACCGACATCATTGCGCGTGTGATTTCAGAGCCACTCGGTAAAGTACTTGGCCAGACCGTGGTGGTGGTCAACAAAGCGGGCGGAGGTGGCGTGGTGGGCGCCAATGAAACGGCCAAAGCCTCACCAGACGGTTATTCACTGGGGCTGGCCACTGTCTCGACCACGGCGGCCAACCCGGCGATCAACAACAAAATACCTTACAACGCGTTGACCGATTTCACGGCCATCATCAACATCGCTGCAACGCCCAACATCATCGCGGTGCATCCAAGTTTTCCTGCCAAGGACTACAAAGGTTTTGTCGCCGAGGTGAAGCGCTCCCCCGGCAAATATTCTTATTCCTCATCTGGAACTGGCGGCATTGGTCACTTGCAGATGGAGTTGTATAAAAACCTGAGCAGTACCTTCATCACCCACATACCCTACCGTGGTGCAGGCCCCGCGCTCAACGACACCGTGGCTGGTCAAGTGCCGATGATTTTTGACAATTTGCCTTCGGCTTTGCCTTTCATCAAAGACAACCGCTTGGTCCCCATTGTGGTGGCGGCACCTCAGCGTTTGGCTGTTTTGCCCAATGTGCCCACGTTCAAGGAAGTGGGTTTGGAGCCCGTCAACCGAATGGCTTATTACGGAATTTATGGTCCCAAGGGTTTGCCTAAAGAGATCGTTGACAAAATCAGCGCTGGCGTGAAGAAGGCCTTGGAAGATCCCGCCGTGCGCAAACGCATTGAAGAAACCGGTTCACTGATTGTGGCCAACACGCCGGAGCAATTTGCAGCACAGATGAAGGCCGAATATGAGGTCTACCGACGTGTGGTGATTGAGCAAAAACTGTCCCTCGATTAAGTTGGCAGTTTTTTGACGGGACGGTGCGGTGGTGGCGAATTGTGATGCCCAGATAGACACCTTCATCAGCGCTTTGTGGCTTGAAGACGGTCTCGCTGAAAACTCCTTGGCAGCTTATCGCCGAGATTTGAATGCCTTGGCTCTTTGGTTGGCCAAGCGCCATCAGTCCTTGCTGGATGTCCAAGAGGGCGACTTGCATGACTACTTTGCAGCACGCCACAGCGAAACCAAAGCCACTAGCGCCAATCGACGACTCACAGTGATCAAGCGATTTTTTCGATGGGCTTTGCGTGAGCGTCTGCTGACTGTGGATCCCACGCTCAAGTTGTTGGCCGCTAAGCAAGCCCTGCGCGTCCCCAAGACCTTGAGCGAAGCCCATGTGGAGAGTTTGCTCAATGCGCCTGATGTGAACTCACCCCTGGGTGTGCGTGATCGAACCATGATGGAGTTGCTGTATGCCAGTGGCTTGCGTGTGAGCGAGCTGGTCGGGCTGAAAACCTTGCATGTCGGGCTCAACGAAGGCGTCTTGCGTGTCATGGGCAAAGGCAGCAAAGAACGCTTGGTGCCGTTTGGTGAAGTGGCCCGCGAATGGCTGAATCAATACCTGGCACAAGCTCGGCCTGCTTTGCTCAAGCAGCACCAGACGGACGCCTTGTTTGTGACCGTTCGCGGACAACATGCGGGCGAGGCCATGACCCGGGCGATGTTTTGGCAGCTCATCAAGCGCTATGCGGTGGTGGCTGGCGTGCAAGTGCCTTTGTCGCCGCACACTTTGCGTCACGCCTTTGCCACCCATTTGCTCAACCATGGCGCCGATTTGCGTGCCGTGCAGCTGTTGCTCGGCCATGCCGATATTTCGACGACCACCATCTACACCCACATTGCACGTGAACGCCTCAAAAGCTTGCATGCCGCACACCACCCGCGTGGCTGAAGCCGGTGTATCTAACCCAGCAGGTAAGTCAGCTCAATGTCGGTGAAGCCCGCTCTTTGACGAGCTTCGGTATTGAAGGGTGGCTTGAGTCGAGGTGCTTCGTAGCGCTGCACCAATTCCCCATACAGCGTCACAGGGTCCAATCCGCGTTGTTCGCATAACCATCGGTACCAGTGGTTGCCAATGGCGACATGTCCGACTTCGTCGCGCAAGATCACGTCAAGTACTTCTACCGCACGCAAAGCCCCAGGGCTGTTGGCTTTGCGCAGTTTGGTTTGAATCAAGGGCGTGGCATCCAGTCCACGTGCCTCTAGTGTGCGGGGGACCAAGGCCATGCGGGCCAATGCATCGGCAGCTGTTTTTTCGCACATCTGCCACAAGCCATCGTGCGCATCAAAATCCCCATACTGGTAACCCAAACTTTGCAGCAAGCTGTGAAGCAGTTCAAAGTGCTGTGACTCCTCAAAGGCCACTTTCATCCAGTCCGTGTAAAAGTTCATGGGCATATTCTCGAAGCGCCACACGGCATCCAATGCAAGGTTGATGGCGTTGAATTCGATATGGCACACGGCATGGATCAAGCCAGCCAATCCTTCAGGGGTAAAGGGTGAACGTGTGACCACCTGCTTTGGAGGTACCAAGCGCGGCAACAGCGGGCGCCCAGGGAGAACGTCCCCAGGTGGCAAAACGATGCACTGAGTTGGGTCCAGCACCCATCTGGGTGACCGTTTCCACAGGGTCTGGACGGCGTCTACTTTGTCACGTGGGTGTGCCAAACAAAGGGCATGAAGGGCTTGGTGTCTGAGCTGCATCCCTACAATTGTAGAAATTACCCAAACATGCAAAGGATGTGTCATGGCTGTTTATGAATTGGAAGCGCTGAAACCTCACGTGGCTGACTCGGCCTGGGTGGCTGACAACGCACAAGTGATGGGTGACGTCGAGTTGGGCGCGCACAGCAGCGTCTGGTACAGCAGTGTGGTGCGAGGGGATTCAGACAAGATCACGATTGGTGAAGGCAGCAATGTGCAAGACGGCAGCGTCTTGCATGCGGATGTGGGCATGCCTTTGACCTTGGGTAAGCACGTGACGGTAGGCCACATGGTGCAGCTGCATGGCTGCACCATTGGCGATGAGTCGCTGATTGGTATTGGAGCCATCGTGCTCAACGGTGCCAAGATTGGCAAAAACTGTTTGGTGGGTGCTGGGTCCTTGGTCACCGAAGGCAAAGAATTCCCTGATGGGTCGATGATCTTGGGCAGCCCGGCCAAGGTGGTACGCCAGCTCAGTGAAGAGCAAATCGCCGGACTGCGCCGCAGTGCACAGCACTACATTGACAATGCCCAGCGTCACAAGCTGGGACTTAAAAAAATCGCTTGATGACACAGCTTCATAAGTTTTTATTTGATGGCTTGCCCGTGCGCGGCATGTTGGTGCAACTCACCGATGTCTGGCAAGAGGTGCTCAAGCGCCGTGCCGCCAATCTCGAGACCGGTGCCTATCCGGAAGCCGTGCGTCATTTGTTGGGCGAGATGACTGCTGCCGCAGTGTTGATGCAAGCCAACATCAAATTCAACGGTGCTTTGGTGATGCAGATTTTTGGCGATGGTCCGCTCAAGCTGGCCGTGGTGGAGGTGCAGCCCGATTTGAGCTTGCGTGCCACCGCCAAAGTGGTGGGTGACATTGGGGACGCCAGCAGCTTGCCAGAGATGGTGAACCAGAACAACGAGGGACGTTGCGCCATCACCTTGGACCCGAAAGACAAGTTGCCGGGGCAACAGCCCTACCAAGGCGTGGTGCCGCTGTTTGGGGATCAACGCGAAAAACTCACGCAGTTCAGCCAAGTGCTTGAGCACTACATGCTGCAAAGCGAGCAGCTCGACACCACTTTGGTGTTGGCTGCCGATGACAAAACGGCGGCAGGTTTGTTGATTCAGCGCTTGCCCGTGATGGGCGAGGGCAATTTGTCGGCCCGATCCACCGCTGCCGATGAGGACGAAATTGGGCGCAACGAAGACTACAACCGCATCGCAATTTTGGCCGCCAGTTTAAAGCGCGAAGAGCTGTTGACGCTGGATGCTGACACCATCTTGCGGCGCCTCTTCTGGGAGGAGCCGGTGGTGCGTTTTGAGCCCCAAACCCCACGTTTTGCCTGCTCTTGCAGCCGGGAGCGCGTCAGTCGCATGATTCGCAGCTTGGGCGTCGCAGAGGCCGAAAGTATCTTGGCCGAGCGCGGTGAGATTGAGGTGGGTTGTGATTTTTGCGGTCAACAGTACCGCTATGACCCTGTGGATGCGGCGCAAATTTTCACAGAAAGCCAGCAACAAGTGACTGGGCCTTCGTCCTTGAATTAGTTTTCAAATAGACTTTTGTTGGAGCAAGTCGGTGAATAAGCGGTGCTCGCATTGGGCATCTGCGCAGCGTTCACAGGCGCCTGTCCACGGGTTCAAGACCTCAGGGCGGCTAGGCATTCGCCAGTTCGGTGTTTGCCGCGCGATGGCGAACAGCGCGTTGTCTAGCCGCTCAGGGCCCAACCCGTACACCACTTGATAAGGAATACGTGCTTCGTCCAACTGTTGACGGATAACTTGGTCGATGACTTCACGTTCACGCCGAGCGGAATGCGGGTCTGATTCAAGCTTTTGAGGATCAGGCAGATCCAATCCACACAGCAAAGTAATGTGAGATGGCGCTAGGCGGGAGATGTTGGCCGTATGGGGTATGTCGAACACTTCGTTACCGGCCGATTGCAAGCGACATTTCAGCGCAAGAGTCAGTTCGGTTTTCCCTGTCCCAGGGGCGCCGAGCAAGGCGATCTTCATGCCTTGTTCCTGTTCAATTATTTGGCGATTTGCACAAATATTTCATTCGGTTTGACCATGCCGATCTCAGAGCGCGCGCGCTCTTCCACCATTTCTAGACCGTCTTTGAGGTCATGCAATTCCGCCCCCAAACGGTCGTTGGCCAATTGAGACGCAGCGTTGTTTTGCTTTTGTTCTGCGAGTTGCTGGCGCAGGCGCATGACATCGGGCACGCTGCCACGCCCAAACCACATCTGCGCTTGCAGCACCAGCAGCAAAGCAATCAGGACCAAGTGGAGTGGACGCAGCACGTGAGCCACCCGTTAACGCAGGTTGTAAAACGCGGCGCGGCCAGGGTATTGGGCAATGTCACCCAAGTCTTCTTCAATGCGCAACAACTGGTTGTATTTGGCCATGCGGTCCGAGCGGCTCATGGAGCCTGTTTTGATTTGACCGGCATTCAGCCCTACGGCGATATCGGCGATGGTGCTGTCTTCGGTCTCGCCCGAGCGGTGGCTGATGACCGCTGTGTAGCCTGCACGCTTGGCCATTTCGATGGCGGCGAATGTTTCGGTCAAGGTGCCAATTTGATTGATCTTGATCAGGATGGAGTTCGCAATGTGCTTGTCGATGCCTTCCTGCAAGATTTTGGTGTTGGTGACAAACAGGTCGTCGCCCACCAATTGCACCTTTTTACCTAAACGTTCGGTCAAGAGTTTCCAGCCATCCCAATCACCCTCGTGCATGCCGTCTTCGATGCTGATGATGGGGTATTTGTCCACCCAAGTGGCCAGCATGTCGGTCCATTGCTGGGCCGTCAGTTGCAGACCTTCACCTTCGAGGTGGTATTTGCCATCTTTGTAGAACTCGCTGGCGGCGCAGTCCAAGCCAATGGCAATTTGCTCACCGGCGGTGTAGCCTGCCGCAGCAATCGCGTCCAAGATCATTTGGATGGCTGCTTCGTGGCTGGGCACGTTGGGGGCAAAGCCGCCTTCGTCGCCCACTGCAATGCTCATGCCTTTGTCGTGGATGATTTTCTTGAGTGCGTGAAACACTTCTGCACCGTAGCGAACGGCTTCGCGGAAGTTGGGAGCGCCCACGGGAATGATCATGAACTCTTGCAAGTCCAGGTTGTTGTTGGCATGTGCGCCGCCGTTGATGACGTTCATCATGGGCACGGGCAATTGGCAACCATTCATGCCGCCAAAGTAGCGATAAAGGGGCAGGCCAGACTCTTCGGCAGCGGCGCGTGCCACGGCCATGGACACAGCCAGCATGGCGTTCGCGCCCAAGCGGCTTTTGTTTTCGGTGCCGTCCAGGTCGATCAAAGTTTTGTCGAGGAAGGCTTGCTCAGAGGCGTCCAAGCCCAGCACGGCTTCGGAGATTTCGGTGTTGATGTGCTCCACGGCTTTGAGCACGCCTTTGCCCAGGTAACGGCTCTTGTCGCCATCGCGCAGCTCAATGGCTTCGCGGCTGCCGGTGGATGCACCTGACGGCACCGCTGCACGACCCATGGTGCCGGACTCCAACAACACATCACATTCCACGGTGGGGTTGCCGCGGCTGTCCAAAATTTCACGACCAACGATGTCAACGATAGCGCTCATGGGTTTTCTCTCAAAGCTTGAAGTTAAAAATCAGAATCAAATACCGAAATTGTTTTCTAGGAACGGGTGCTTCTTGGTCACACGGTCCAAATCCACCAACGTCTCCAGCAAGGCCTTCATGTGCTTTAACGGCACGGCGTTGGGGCCATCGGACCAGGCCTCGTTCGGGCAGGGATGTGTTTCCATGAAAAGCCCGGCGACGCCAGCCGCAACACCTGCACGCGCCAGTACCGGCACCATGTCACGGGCGCCACCACTGCTGGTGCCTTGACCCCCTGGTTTTTGTACCGAATGGGTCACGTCAAACACCACAGGCGCACCAGATTTGCGCATCTCTGCCAAGCTGGTCATGTCGGCCACCAGGTTGTTGTAGCCAAAGCTCACGCCGCGTTCGCAGGCCAAAAAGTTGTCTTCGGACAAGCCGGCTTCTCGCGCGGCGTCACGCGCTTTGTCGATGACGTTTTTCATATCCCAAGGGGCTAAAAACTGGCCCTTCTTGATGTTGACGGGCTTGCCCGATTGCGCCACGGCACGGATGAAATCGGTCTGCCGACACAAAAAAGCAGGCGTTTGCAACACATCCACCACGCTGGCTACCGCGCTGACTTGCGATGTCTCGTGCACATCCGTGAGGATGGGCAGATGGAGTTGTCGACGAACTTCGTCCAGGATTTTCAAACCCGCGTCCATGCCTACACCGCGCTGGGTGTTGCCCGAGGAACGGTTGGCTTTGTCAAAGGAACCTTTGTAAATCAGAGGGATACCCAGGGTCGAACAAATTTGTTTGAGTTGACCTGCGACATCGAGCGACATCTCCAAGCCTTCGATGGAGCAGGTGCCTGCAATCAGAAAGAAGGGCTGGTTCAGACCGACGTCAAATCCGCAAAGTTTCATGGCGTGTCCTGTGTTTGAAGTGCTCAGGCATTGGCCTTGTGTTCAAGAGCCGCTTTCACATAAGCGTTGAAAAGGGGGTGGCCGTCCCAAGGAGTGGATTTGAATTCAGGGTGGAATTGCACGCCCATGTACCAAGGGTGAACTGTTTGAGGCAACTCTACGATTTCTGTCAATTGTTCGCGCTGGGTCAAGGCGGAAATCACCAAGCCTGCCTGGCGCAGGGTGTCGAGGTAATTCACGTTGGCTTCATAGCGATGGCGATGACGTTCAGTCACCACGTCCCCATAGATTTGGTGCGCGAGTGTGCCCTTGGTCACGTCTGAGCTTTGTGCGCCAAGACGCATGGTGCCTCCGAGGTCGGAGTTGCTGTCGCGGGTTTGGATGCTGCCATCGGCATCTTTCCACTCGTTGATCAAGGCGATCACGGGGTAGGGGCTGTTGGGCTCGAACTCGGTGCTGTTGGCGCCCTTGAGTCCTGCCACATGCCGGGCGTATTCAATGGTGGCCACTTGCATTCCCAGGCAAATGCCAAGGTACGGTACTTTGTGTTCACGGGCAAATTGGGCTGCGGAAATTTTGCCTTCTACGCCACGAACGCCAAACCCACCTGGAACCAAAACGCCGTCAAACTTTGCGAGTTGAGACACGTTCTCAGGGGTGATGGTTTCGGAGTCGATGTATTCGATTTTCACGCGTGCATGGTTTTTCATGCCAGCATGACGCAAGGCTTCGTTCAGTGACTTGTAACTGTCTGACAGGTCAACGTACTTGCCCACCATGGCAATGGTGACGTCCTTGGCAGGGTGTTCGACTTCATGGACCAAGTCGTCCCAACGCTTGAGGTTGGCAGGTTGAGCGCTGATGCGCAGCTTGTCGCAAATCAAGCGATCTAAACCTTGCTCGTGAAGCATGCGGGGGACTTTGTAGATGGTGTCCACGTCCCACATAGAGATCACACCCCACTCGGGCACGTTGGAGAACAAGCTGATCTTGGCGCGCTCGTCCTCTGGGATCGGACGGTCGGCACGGCAAAGCAGGCAATCGGCTTGGATGCCAATTTCACGCAGCTTTTGTGCGGTGTGTTGGGTGGGTTTCGTTTTGAGTTCGCCTGCGGCAGCAATCCATGGCACATAGCTCAAGTGCACAAAGGCCGTGTTGTGCGCGCCCAGCTTGAGGCTCATTTGACGTGCGGCTTCGAGGAAGGGCAGGGACTCGATGTCGCCCACCGTGCCACCGATTTCGACAATGGCCACATCCACCGCTTCAGGTGTTTCAAAACCTGCGCCGCGTTTGATGAAGTCTTGGATTTCGTTGGTGATGTGGGGGATGACCTGAACGGTTTTACCCAAGTAGTCACCACGGCGCTCTTTTTCGAGCACGCTCTTGTAAATTTGACCCGTCGTGAAGTTGTTGGCCTTCTTCATGCGTGTCGTGATGAAGCGCTCGTAGTGCCCTAAATCCAGATCGGTTTCAGCACCATCGTCGGTCACAAACACTTCGCCGTGCTGAAACGGCGACATGGTGCCAGGGTCCACGTTGATGTACGGATCGAGCTTGATGAGGGTGACGGAGAGGCCGCGTGATTCAAGGATCGCGGCGAGAGAGGCGGAAGCGATTCCCTTGCCCAGGGAAGACACTACACCGCCGGTGACGAAGACAAATTGGGTCATGCCAGATCGGGAGTTGGGTCTCCCGGTAGGTGGAAATGGAAATTATAGGCGCTCTGCTACATTGCGATCCATGTCTGATCTGTCAAACAAACATATTGTGTTGGGCCTGAGTGGTGGGATTGCTTGCTACAAAGCGGCGGAGCTGTGTCGTGCCTTGATCAAGGCGGGTGCCAGCGTTCAGGTGGTGATGACCGAGGCTGCGGCTCAGTTCATCACGCCAGTCACGTTACAGGCCTTGAGCAACCGTCACGTGTATGTGTCGCAATGGGACGGGCGGGAGCCCAACAACATGGCGCACATCAATTTGAGTCGGGAGGCCGATGCCATCGTGGTGGCACCGGCCAGCGCCGATTTCATGGCCAAGTTGCTGCATGGCAGAGCCGATGATTTGTTGAGTTTGATGTGCTTGGCGCGACCTATTCAGAGTGTCCCTTTGATATTGGCACCCGCCATGAACCGTGAGATGTGGCAACACCCTGCCACACAACGCAATGTGGCGCAGTTGAGGGCCGATGGCGCGCATGTGTTGGATGTGGGGCAGGGTGAGCAGGCGTGCGGTGAAACAGGTGACGGACGCATGTTGGAGCCCGAGGAAATATCAGAAGATTTGGTGGCGTTTTTCCAACCGAAGGTGTTGCAAGGCCAGCATGTGCTGGTCACGGCAGGGCCCACGTTCGAAGCCATTGATCCGGTGCGCGGCATCACCAACTTGTCGAGCGGCAAGATGGGCTTTGCGATTGCACGTGCCGCCCGCGAAGCGGGGGCTGAGGTCACGCTGGTCGCTGGCCCCGTTCATCAGGCCACACCACGTGGCGTGCGACGTGTCGATGTGCGATCGGCTTTGGACATGCAAGCCGCTGTTGCGCAGCATGTGGATCAGGCCACGGTGTTTGTGGCAACGGCTGCTGTGGCCGATTGGCGATTGGCTAACGTGGCGACGCAAAAAATCAAAAAAGATGGATCGGGGCAATTGCCGCAACTGCAGTTCACCGAAAACCCCGATATCTTGGCCGTTGTTGCACGGTCTGAGCGCGCACAAAACGGAGCGCTTTTTTGCGTGGGTTTTGCGGCAGAAAGCCACGACTTGTTGGCGCATGCCACGGCGAAGCGCGCGCGCAAAGGCGTGCCTCTGTTGGTGGGCAATATTGGTCCGGCCACGTTTGGTCTGGATGACAACGCCTTGCTGTTGGTCGACGCGCAGGGCAGTCAAGAACTGCCTCATGCCAGCAAACTCAGTTTGGCCCGTCAATTGGTGTCAGAGATTGCGCGTCGCAGAACCTGAATCGTTTTTATGCGGCAATGCCGCGCTTCACTTTGAACTTGAACTTATGAAACTCGACGTCAAAATTCTGGATCCCCGCATGGCAGACCAACTGCCCCAGTACGCCACACCTGGCAGTGCTGGGCTGGATTTGCGGGCTTGTTTGGATGCACCGCTGACCCTAGAGCCCAACGCCTGGCAGCTGGTGCCCACAGGCATCGCGATCCATTTGGCGGACCCCGCATATGCCGCTTTGATCTTGCCGCGATCAGGTCTAGGTCACAAGCACGGCATTGTGTTGGGCAATTTGGTGGGGCTCATCGACAGCGACTACCAAGGCCAATTGATGGTCAGTGCCTGGAATCGCAGCGATGTGGCTTTCACGCTGGAGCCGATGGAGCGATTGGCGCAGTTGGTGATCGTGCCGGTGGTGCAGGCGCAATTCAATGTGGTCCATGAGTTCGCCGCACCCACCGAGCGCGGCGAAGGTGGTTACGGCTCCACCGGTAAAAAGTAAATCAGTGCAACAGGTTGCCGCCCGGCGCCTGCGGTTCAATTTTGAAAAAACCAGTGCCAGCGGTGCCACGGTCTTTTTCTTCGTCAGAGGCTTCGCGCACGGACTTCACTTCGAGGTGAATGCGAATGGCAATGCCCGCCAATGGATGGTTGCCGTCCAGCACCACATGCTCAGGGTAAATGTCGGTCACCGTGTACAGCAAGTCACGTGGTGCATCGGGGTTGCAGCCCTCGGGCAGGGCATGACCTTCGATGGTGTGGCCTTCTTCGAGTTCTTTCGGAAAACGCGCGCGGTCTTCTAAAAACACGCGTTCTTCGTCGTAGTCCCCAAACGCTTCTTCTGGTTCGAGGTGCAGGTCAATCTGCGCGCCAACACTGTGACCTTGTAGCGATTCTTCAATTTTGTGCAACAGGTCATCTCCCCCGAGCAAAAACTCAACGGGGTCATCGAGTTCATCGAGCACCTCGCCCAGGGTGTCTTTCAAGGTCCAGGTCAAGCCGACCACGCAGTGTTGGGTAATTTCCATAGGGCAAAATTGTCGCACGATGAATGTGAAACACCCTTTAACCCTTCTTGGCGGCTTGACACCCGTTGAATTCATGCAGCGCCATTGGCAGCGCAAGCCCTTGCTGGTGCGTCAAGCCATCCCCAATTTCTCCCCTTTGCTGAGCCGAGCCGAGCTGTTCGATCTGGCTGCACAGGACGGCGTGGAGTCTCGCCTGGTGCAAGGAGAAAACAATGGGCGGCGGGCTTGGCAAATGCAGCGCGGCCCTTTCAAGCGTCGCGCCATTCCCAAGCTGAGCGAGCATGACTGGACCTTGTTGGTTCAAGGGGTGGATTTACACGACGACGCTGTGGCCGATCTGATGCAGAAGTTTCGTTTCGTGCCCGATGCACGCTTGGATGATGTGATGGTCAGCTACGCCAGCGATGGCGGAGGCGTTGGCCCCCACTTTGACAGCTACGACGTGTTTCTGTTGCAAGCGCATGGTCAGCGTCGTTGGCGTATTGGGCGGCAAAAAGATTTATCCCTACGCCCCGACTTGCCGCTCAAGGTGCTGGCCCATTTCAAACCTGAGCAAGAGTATGTGCTCAACCCTGGGGACATGCTGTATCTGCCACCGAGATATGCCCATGATGGTGTGGCTGAGGGCGAATGCATGACTTACTCCATTGGTTTCCGTGCCCCTCAGATGGGCGAGTTGGCACGTGAATTGTTGGTCCGGGGGAGCGAGTCCGTCGACGAATTTTTGGGTCATGACTTGTACAAAGATGCCGACCAGCCTGCAGTTCAACGACCCGCTTGTATTCCAGAGGGCTTGCGCGAGTTCGCTAAAACTGCGCTTCAGCGTGCGCTCAAAGACCCCTTGTCATTGGAGCGTGCCTTGGGTGAGTTGCTGACAGAGCCCAAAGCCAACGTGTGGTTCGACGCTAGCGCGGTACCACGCAAACTCAAGCGCGTTCGTTTGGACCGTGGCAGTCGAATGATGTATGACAAGCACCATATCTTCTTGAACGGTGAGAGTTGGCGTGCTTCAGGAGCAGATGCCGTATTGATGCGGCGATTGGCCGACGATAGGCAACTGGTTGCGCAAGACTTAGTTGGGGCAAGCGCCGTGGCTTTGCGGTTGCTGATGGATTGGTGTGACGACGGGTGGCTTCATGCCATGACGGAAAAAGAACGCGAATGACACGGAACTGACAACAGGGCGTCGATCACATGGGATTTACCCTATAATTTCCTGCTGAGTTGGAGGGGCTCGAGTCCATCAGCTCGGTCGCAGTGTGAACTGCGGCAATTTCTAGAAATTGTTTTCATCCCTATCTAAGGAAAATTGACATGAAAAAATCGCTCCTGCTGGCGACCCTCTTGGCTGCTGCTGCTCTCGTCGCTTGCGGTAAAAAAGAAGCTCCCGCTGCCGCTCCTGCTGCTCCTGCTGAAGTGGCCTCGGCTCCTGCTGCTGACGCATCTGCACCCGCAGCACCTGCATCCGAAGCCGCTAGCAAGTAATTTTTTACTGTGCTGACGCAAAAGCCACCCTCGGGTGGCTTTTTTATTGACCAGCAAGTGCGTAAGGATGGAGGTCAAACCTTGAACCAAACGGTTCCCGAATCAGGCGTGGCAACTTCAATTTCATGGGGGGAGCATTTCAACGCTTGGCTGAGGTGTTCACGTGCGAGTTCTGGCGTGTTGTTGCGCTCACTCAAATGCGCGGCAACCACGCAAGATAGCCCAGGGTGAGCGATTTGCGCCAACAAAGCTGCTGAAGCTGAATTGGCCAAATGTCCCCAATTGCCACCCACGCGTTGCTTCAGAAAATATGGGTAAATGGACTCTTCCAGCAAGTCCGTGTCATGGTTGGCCTCCAAGACAACGGCATGACAGTCTTGCAGTGCTTTCACAACGTGCGTTGTGACATGCCCCAAGTCTGTGATGACCCCTAACTTCCTGTCTCCATCGCTGCAGCTGAGTTGAAGTGGTTCGCGCGCATCGTGTGGCACGGTGAATGGCGTCACTTGCAGGTGGTTCAACTCAATGGTCATGCCATCCCGTGCCGTCCTCACATAGGGCAAGAAATCCTGCCATTGAGGGGTTTGAATGGCTTGCCAAGTGCCATGACTCATCCACACAGGTATCGGGTGTCGTTTGAGTAAACTGCGCGTCGAACCGATGTGATCGCCATGCTCATGGGTAATGAAGACGCCATCCAGTGCTTGGACCGAGGTACCTGCTTGAAGGAGTCGCAGCTCCAAGTCTCGCAGCCGAAGTCCGCAGTCGATCAGCAAGCGCGTGGTGTGCGTGCCTTGGGTCGACTCCACCAAGGTGGCGTTGCCTGAGCTGCCACTGCCCAGGTTTTTAAAGCGCAGCATGGCGCAGTTGCGTCAAGACCGATGTCAGCGCAGGTCGTCCGCGATAAGTTTCAAAATACGTTGGCTCACAGGGGAATTCTCTGTTTGACCGGCCGCATTGAGCACCGTGACCTGGGCTTTTCCATCGACGGTACGAATCAGTACACGATATTTGACAGGGCCGGTATCGGCCTTGTTCGAGCTGAACAGGCCACTGAAGAATCCTTTTTCTTCTTTCGCACTCGTGTCCACGTAGCGGACGAAATAGACACCTTGAGAGCGGTCGCGGTCTTCTACGGTAAAGCCTGTGCGATCCAGTGCAACGCCAATTCGCCTCCATGCCACATCAAAGGATTCAGCCAAGGAAATGAAACTTCCTTCGTTGTTGGTGATCAAACCTGTGGAAGGTGTGGTCGTGGTCTGCACAGCCGCCACAGATTTGGCTTGCTCTGAGGACACGCCGAGTTTGACCATCAAGCGTGTCAAGAACTCTGCTTCTAATTCGCTGTCGCTGGGACGGGGTTGCCAAATGGTGCCAGATTTGCTTTTGTCTGCGAATTCTTCAACCATTCCACGATGCGTGATGAAGACGTCTACGCCACCGCTGGTGTTGCGTTCTAAGCGGGTCCGAAACTTGTCTCGCTCTCCCGATGAATACAAAGAATCAAAGGCTTTGCCAATGGTTCTGCGGATGAAGTCTTGAGGAATTTTGGCTCGGTTTTCAGCCCATTCTGTTTCAAGCAAGCCAAGCTGTTGCTGCTCGATCACATATTCGAATCCGTTTTCTTTCCAAAATCCATACACGATGGGCCAAATGTCTTCGGCAGAACGATTGACCACCAGCCATCGTTGTTTGCCATCACGTTCAATGCGAACATCATTGACTTGCTTGACGGCGACTGTTGCAGGTCCTTGCGTGGGACGTCCAGACATGGTGCTGGCTGTCACAACGCCGCCGGGCACGGCATATCGTGTGTCGCGGCTGAGTTGGGTCAAGTCGGGTGGGATGTCCAACGGTACGATCTTGGCCACGCCTTCGGTTTTGTAGTTGACCTTGTCAGCATCGATCACAGAGCCGCAAGCGCTCACAAGCAGGGCCAAAGCACATGCCAAGTAGGCACGAATGAAAGTGGGGGTGTGCATCACAGAGATGGCCTCAGTCAGTATCAGATCAAGCCGGCAGCGCGCAGAGCGCCTTCAACCACCGGTTCGTTGGCTTTCGTCAATTCCGTCATGGGTAAACGCAGAGTCGGTCCACTCAGTCCCATTCGGTGCATAGCCCATTTGACGGGGATGGGGTTGGCCTCCACAAACAAATGCTTATGCACGGGCAACAATTTGAATTGGATCTCCATGGCAAGTTTGGCGTTGCCAGAGATCGCCGCCATGCACAGTTCATGCATCAATTTGGGGGCTATGTTGGCTGTCACACTGATATTGCCTTGGCCGCCACACAACATCAAGGCTACGGCTGTCGGGTCATCGCCAGAGTAGACGGCAAATCCCTTGGGAACGTCACGGATCAACCATTGGGCACGTTCGATGTTGCCCGTGGCTTCTTTGATGCCCACAATGCTAGGAACTTGGGTCAGACGCAGCACCGTATCGTGGGCCATATCGGCCACGCTGCGCCCTGGTACGTTGTAAAGCACCACAGGTAAGTCAACCGACTCTGCAATGGCTTTGAAGTGCAGGTATTGACCTTCTTGGGTCGGCTTGTTGTAGTAGGGCACCACTTGCAGTTGGCAATCCGCTCCAACGGCTTTGGCGAATTTGGCCAGTTCGATGGCTTCAGAGGTCGAGTTCGCACCGCATCCAGCCATGATGGGTACATGCCGTAGGGTGTGTTTTGCAGCTTGCTCTACGGAGACGCGGATGATTTCGCAATGTTCCTCCACATTGACCGTGGGAGACTCCCCCGTCGTACCGACCACACCAATACAGTCTGTGCCTTGGTCGATGTGCCAGTCAATGAGTTGACGCAGGGTGGGGTAATCCACGCTGCCGTCTTCCAACATGGGGGTGGTCAAAGCCACAATGCTGCCGGTGATGGGTGTCATGTCCTGAGGTGCAGTCAAGAGAAAACAATCATTCTAGCGATTGCAAACTTGGGTTCAGGTCAAAGCGTGTCCCAGGGGATTGGGCATCTGATGAGCGAACAGCCACGATACGTTGCACAAACCGCTGCGGACTGTTCAAAAAACCTTCTTCAAAGGCCACCACATGCAAATGCGCGCACGTCGCCAGTAGCTCACCTGCGTGTAGCAAAAAGTCTGGGCGAGACGGTTTGCCAACTGTTTCATTGCCTGCTGAGAAAGTTTCGTAAATCAGCACACCACCAGGTGCCAAACTGTCCATGATTTGTGGCCATAAGGCTCGCCAAAGGTAATTGGTGACCACAACGCCCCCAAACTGTCGGTTTTGGAGCGGCCAAGGCCCGACTTCAATGTCCGCTTGAATCGCTTCGCCAAATGCCGAGGCCGCTGCAATGGCTTGTGGGTCGCGGTCTACACCGACCACCTCATGGCCTTGTTGAGACAACAACTGCATGTGTCGGCCCCAACCGCACGCCACATCCAGTACGCAGGTACGCTCAGTCAGCAAATGCATCCATCGTCTCACCCAGGGGGAGGGTGTTGCCGTGAGGTGTGGGACGGTTGGGCATGTCATGTCAAAAACAACCCCAGACTTGATTGGCCAAATTCATCAGAAAGCTAGGCTGTAAGTACAGCGACAAAACGGCCATCAAGATGGCGCCACACGTCGTGGCGAGCAAAATTTGGCGCATCCAATGCCTCATCAAGCAGCAACCGCGCGAGGTTCGCGCTGAATGGGCGTCTCGCGCACAGGCAAATTGATCAGCGCAGCAAACACCCCCAATGCAATTGAGATGTACCAGACGATGTCGTAACTACCCGTCTTGTCATAGAGGTAGCCGCCCAACCAAACCCCCATGAAGCTACCGATTTGGTGGCTGAAGAACACGAACCCGCTCAGCATGGACAAATGGGCGACGCCAAAAATTTGAGCCACTGCTGCGTTGGTCGGAGGAACGGTCGATAGCCACAACAGCCCCATGGCCGATGCAAAGACATACACGCTCATGGGCGTGAGGGGGGCCAGTAAAAACAGGCTGATGGCCACGGCGCGTGACAAATAGATGAACGACAAAATTTTGCGCTTGGCCAAACGCTGCCCCAGTGAGCCGGCGATGTAAGTGCCAAACACGTTGAACAAGCCAATCAGGGCCAGCGCCATGCTGGCGACTTCGGGCGACAAGCCTTTGTCTTTCAGATAGCTGGGCATGTGCACACCAATGAAAACCACTTGGAAGCCGCACACGAAATAACCCGCCATCAACAGTTGAAAACTTGGGTAGGCAAAGGCCTCTCGCAAGGCATGCGCTATGGATTGATCTCTTTTGGGCTTCGCACCATCTGCGAAGCCAGGCTCACGCAGACCAAATGCCAGAGGGACGACCATGATGGCGGCCAAACTCAGCATCACCAAGGCCTGCTGCCAGCCAAAGGTTTGGATCAAGAAACCTTCGGTGGGGACCATCAAAAACTGGCCAAACGAGCCCGCAGCTGCCGCAACCCCCATCGCCCAAGAGCGTTTTTCAGCGCTGACGTTTCGGCCAATCACGCCGTAAATCACCGCGTATGTGGTGCCGGCTTGGGCAATTCCAATCAGCACGCCGGCACTTGCCGTGAACAGGGCTGGGGTGTTGGCGTTGGCCATGCCGACCAAGCCGATGGCATACAGCAGTGCGCCTGCAACGATGACGCGAAATGCGCCAAACCGATCGGCCAACATGCCCGAGAAAATACCTGCCAAGCCCCAGGTCAGGTTTTGTATGGCGATGGCAAATGCAAACGTTTCACGGGTCCAGTCTTGGGCCTGTGTGATGGGTTGCAACCACAGGCCAAAGCCGTGGCGCACCCCCATGGACAAAGTCACAATGGCTGCGCCGCAAATCAGCACCTGCCACATGGACAGGGTTTTGGTAGATGAAGGGGTCATAGGGAGTGACTTTAACTAAAACCTACAATGCCCGCCCATGGCTACCAAGCAACCCACCCCACCTCCCCAGTACTCCGAAGGTTCAATTCGTGTTCTCAAAGGACTTGAACCCGTCAAACAGCGTCCGGGCATGTACACCCGCACCGACAACCCCTTGCACATCATCCAGGAAGTGCTGGACAACGCCGCCGACGAGGCGCTGGCTGGGCACGGCAAGAAAATTGGTGTGACTTTGCATGCTGACGGTTCTGTGTCCATCGACGACGATGGGCGTGGCATTCCGTTTGGCATGCATCCTGAAGAAAAAGCGCCCGTGATTGAACTGGTCTTCACCCGCTTGCACGCCGGTGGCAAGTTTGACAAGGGCCAAGGCGGCGCTTACAGCTTCTCAGGCGGCTTGCATGGTGTGGGTGTGAGTGTGACCAATGCACTGGCCAAACGCATGGAAGTCACCTCCTATCGGGAAGCCCAAGTAGCCCGCCTGGTGTTTTCTGCGGGTGATGTGATTGAAACCTTGACCTTGCGTCCGCAGGTTGCCGGGGACCGCAAGTTGGGCACCTCGGTGCGTGTGTGGCCTGACGCCAAATACTTTGAGTCCTCGGCGTTGCCGATGAACGAACTGGTCCATCTGCTGCGCAGCAAGGCGGTGTTGATGCCCGGTGTCAGCGTGACATTGACGCATGAAAAAAACAAAGAAACCCAAAATTGGCTTTACAAAGGTGGGTTGCGTGACTACTTGATGCAGTCACTCACGGGAGAGTTGGTCATCCCCATGTTCGAAGGGGACGGCTACGCCGACAGCAACCATGACAACTTTGCAGAGGGCGAGGGCGCCGCCTGGGCGGTGGCGTTCACCGAAGATGGCCAGCCAGTGCGTGAAAGTTATGTGAACCTGATCCCCACCAGTGCGGGCGGCACCCACGACAGTGGCTTGCGCGATGGTTTGTTCACGGCAGTCAAGAGCTTCATCGAGTTGCACGCCTTGCTGCCCAAAGGCGTGAAGTTGCTGCCAGAAGACGTGTTTGCGCGTGCCAGCTATGTGCTGAGCGCCAAAGTCTTGGACCCGCAGTTCCAGGGCCAAATCAAAGAGCGCCTCAACTCACGCGATGCGGTGCGCCTGGTGTCGAGCTATGTGCGTCCCACCATGGAGTTGTGGCTCAACCAGCACGTGGAATACGGCAAAAAGCTGGCCGAGTTGGCCATCAAAGCTGCACAAAGCCGTCAAAAGGCGGGGCAAAAAGTTGAAAAACGCAAGGGCTCCGGTGTGGCCGTGCTGCCTGGGAAACTGACCGACTGCGAGAGCAAAGACATCGCCCACAACGAGGTGTTTTTGGTCGAGGGTGACTCTGCCGGCGGCAGCGCCAAGATGGGCCGCAACAAAGAAAACCAGGCCATCCTGCCGCTGCGCGGCAAAGTGCTCAACACCTGGGAGGTCGAGCGCGACCGCCTGTTTGCCAACAACGAAATTCACGATATTTCGGTGGCCATCGGGGTTGACCCACACGGCCCCAACGACAGCCCCGACATGAGTGGCTTGCGCTACGGCAAGGTGTGTATCTTGAGCGATGCCGACGTGGATGGCTCGCACATCCAAGTGCTTCTGCTCACGCTGTTCTTTCGTCACTTCCCCAAGCTCATCGAAGCAGGCCATGTGTATGTGGCTCGCCCCCCTTTGTTCCGTGTGGATGCGCCCGCACGTGGCAAAAAACCAGCCTCCAAGGTCTATGCCTTGGACGAAGGCGAGCTCACCGCCATTCTTGACAAGCTGCGCAAAGACGGCGTGCGCGAAGGCTCGTGGAGCATCAGCCGCTTCAAAGGCTTGGGCGAAATGAGCGCCGAGCAACTGTGGGACACCACCCTCAACCCTGACACCCGCCGTTTGATGCCGGTGCAACTGGGCGTGTTGGACTTTTTGCAGACCGAGGGTTTGATCACCCAACTCATGGGCAAAGGCGAAGCCGCTGCCCGCCGCGAGCTGATGGAACTGCATGGCGATTCGATTGAGATTGACGTATGACCGATTTGTTGACCCCCGACCTGCCCGCTGCTGACAGCGAGGGCGACATTGCACTGGGCCATTACGCCCAACGCGCTTACCTTGAGTACGCGCTCAGCGTTGTCAAAGGCCGTGCCTTGCCCGATGTGTGCGACGGCCAAAAGCCGGTGCAGCGGCGCATTCTGTATTCCATGTCCCGCATGGGTTTGGGTTTCAGTGGCCCCAACAACAACACCGGCGCCAAACCCGTCAAATGCGCCCGTGTGGTCGGTGACGTGCTGGGTCGTTACCACCCGCACGGCGACAGCGCTGCGTACGAAGCGCTGGTGCGCATGGCGCAAGACTTTGCGCAACGCTATCCTCTGATTGATGGGCAAGGCAACTTCGGCTCACGCGACGGCGACGGCGCAGCGGCCATGCGTTATACCGAAGCCCGACTGGCCAAAATCACCTCGCTGCTGCTGGACGAAATTGACGAAGGCACCGTGGACTTTCAGCCCAACTACGACGGCTCGACCGAAGAGCCCAAGCAGTTGCCTGCGCGCTTGCCTTTTAATTTGCTCAACGGCGCGAGCGGTATTGCTGTGGGCATGGCCACCGAAATTCCAAGCCACAACCTGCGTGAAGTCGCCGATGCTTGCGTGGCTTTGATCAAGTCGCCCAAACTGAGCGACGAAGAGCTGTTGCAGATCTTGCCCGCGCCTGATTACCCAGGTGGAGGCCAGATCATCAGCAGCGCTTCCGACATTGCCGATGCGTACCGGACGGGGCGTGGCTCGCTCAAGGTTCGCGCGCGTTGGGTCATTGAAGACTTGGCCCGTGGTCAATGGCAGTTGGTCGTCAACGAGTTGCCACCGGGGGTGAGCAGTCAGCGCGTGCTGGAAGAGATTGAAGAGCTAACCAACCCCAAGGTCAAAGCGGGCAAAAAAGCCCTCAGCGCCGACCAAACCCAACTCAAAGCCACCGTGCTGGCTGTGTTGGATGTGGTGCGTGATGAGTCGAGCAAAGACGCCCCGGTGCGTTTGGTGTTCGAGCCCAAAACCCGCACCATCGAGCAGCAAGAGCTCATCACCACCTTGTTGGCGCACACCAGTCTGGAAACTTCATCGTCCATCAACCTCACCATGGTGGGTTTGGACGGACGTCCGGTGCAAAAGTCTCTGCGCGACATGCTCACAGAGTGGATTGAATTTCGCCAAACCACCATCTTGCGCCGCTCACAGCACCGCTTGAACAAAGTGCTCGATCGCATCCATATCATGGAAGGTCGCCAACTGGTTTTGCTCAACATCGACGAGGTGATTGCCATCATCCGTCAAAGCGATGAACCCAAGCAGGCCTTGATGGACCGCTTTCGATTGAGCGAGCGACAGGCCGACGACATTTTGGAAATTCGCTTGCGTCAATTGGCCCGCTTAGAGGCCATCAAGATCGAGCAAGAGCTCACAGAGCTCCGTGAAGATCAAGCCAAGCTCGAAGACATCGTGGGCAACCCAGCAGCTTTGCGCCGTTTGATGGTGAAAGAAATCGAAACCGATGCCAAGCAGTTTGCCGATCCACGTCGCACCCTCATTCAAGAAGAAAAGAAAGCCGTCGCCGAAATCAAGGTCGTTGATGAACCCGTCACTGTGGTGGTGTCTGAAAAAGGCTGGGTGCGTGCGCGCACCGGACATGGACATGACCCGGCCAGCTTTGCCTTCAAGTCGGGGGATGGTTTGTATGGCACCTTGGAGTGCCGCACGGTGGACACCTTCATCGCCTTTGGCTCCAACGGGCGCATTTACTCGGTTCCTGTGTCGGTGTTGCCTGGCGCGCGTGGTGACGGCCAACCGGTGACGACCCTGGTCGACCTCGAGGCCGGCACCCAGTTGCTGCACTACGTGGCTGGCCCAGCTGGTGCCACCTATTTGCTCAGCAGCTCGGGCGGCTATGGTTTCATGGCCAACATCGAACACATGATTTCCCGCAACAAAGGTGGCAAAGCCTTCATCACGCTGGGTGCGGGTGAGTCCGTGTGCCGTCCTTCTCCAGCCAGCGGAGGTTCGGGTTCTCAACCAGTTGTACCCGCCACGCATGTGGCGTGCGCCTCCACCGGTGGCCGCTTCTTGACTTTTGAGTTGTCTGAGCTCAAATCGATGGAAAAGGGGGGGCGTGGCTTGATGTTGATCGATCTGGAAGCCAAAGACACCTTGGCCGGTGCCGCGGCCTACACCCGCAGCGTGCGCATCGAGGGCATTGGCCGAGGCGGCAAGGTGCGTGAAGAAACGCTGGAAATTCGCAGCTTGAACAACGCCAAAGCCGCACGCGCCAAAAAGGGCAAAGTGGCTGACTTGGGCTTCAAGCCGAATGCAGTCGTGCGGGTCGAGTGATCCATCCGCAAAGAAAAAAGCGGCTCGTTGAGCCGCTTTTTTGATGGGGACAAGATGTCAAGCCTAGGCTTTTGTTTCCGCGCCAGGGGCAGCGGGGCCCGCCTCTTTCTTGGGTGGGCTGCAGTCGAAACATACAAACATGGAGGACCCCAAAATGCGCTTGAAAGAGCCGTTGTTGCGCGGCTTGTGAACACCGCATTTGATGCAACTCATGGTGTCGCCGGTGCGGCCAAGGCCTTCGAAAGGTGAACCGCCCTTTTTTGACTTGTAGCGCAGTCCGTCGTTGGAAATCTCTGTTTTTTCTGGGCGTGACATTGTTTTTGTTCTCTGAGACAAAAACGCTATTTTCGCAAATTTATGAAGCCTAACGGCCCATCCAGCGAAAAAGCTGTCCGAATTACCGGAAAAATCGTTTTGAAAAGCGCAAAAGTGCGGGGCCAAAGCGCCTAGACAGGGCGTGACGGTGTTTGGCAAACAGCAAATAGGCCGGCCCCAGCAGCGGCTGCAACCATGGGCGTGAAAGTACCCATGACAAAACCGGCAGCTGCGCCAATTGGTAGGCCTGAGCAAAGACCGGCACTCCCACCAACGTTTGGCCGTTTGCCAATCGCCCGTGTATTTGCGCCATGGCGGCCTCACACGAGATGCGATGCGCTGGGGCGTCAAAGTCAAGCTCGGTCACATCCACAAAAGCGAGTTTGCCTTGCGCATTGCGCGACTGCAGAAAATGAATTTCTGCCTGGCACAACGGGCATTGACCGTCGTAATACAAGGTGAGTTCGGGGGCAAGGCTCATGAGATCGGTTTATAAAGCAAACAATCATTGACAATCCATGAGGCTAGCACAGGAGATTTTCAGACGTGACATCACAGCATTCAGACCCCTTCCTGAGCGAGGCGTATTGGCAAGGCATCTTGAGCCGAGCCCAAAGCCCAGCGGCCCAATCGGTGTTCACGCATTTGGATCCAGAGCAGGTCTTGCATCAAGCGCGTGCTTGCGATGCGGGGCGAGTTTCAGGTGCTTCCCTGGGGGCTTTGCATGGCAAATCCATCACCCTCAAAGACAACATCGATGTGGTGGGGCAGACCACCTTCGCAGGAACGCGGGTTTGCGAAGTGGAACCTGTTGCAACCCACGATGCACCCGTGGTAGCGCGTTTGCGTCAGGCTGGCGCAGTGCTGCTTGGCAAAACCAATATGAGTGAATTTGCATTCTCGGGTGTAGGCATCAACCCCCACTACGGAACACCACGTAATCCTTGTGACGCGAATGTCGAACGTGTTCCTGGCGGCTCGTCCTCAGGCGCGGCGGTGTCGGTGGCCTTGGATTTGGCGTTTGCAGCCTTGGGGACGGATACTGGCGGCTCGATTCGCATTCCGGCGGCGCTTTGTGGCTTGGTGGGCTTCAAGGGAACCCAATCGCGCATTCCCTTGGCTGGGGTGATGGAGTTGTCTCGCACGCTTGACACGGTGGGAGTGATCGCGCGCACGGTGCGTGATTGCCTGCAAGTTGATGCCGTGCTCTCACAGCAAACCTTGCCCTTGCAACCGGGCCATCTTCGCCAACTGCGATTTGCAGTGCCACAAACCTTGATGCTCGATGATATGGAGCCTGCCGTCGCCCAAACGTTTGAACGCACCCTGTCAAGGATTGCGGCTGCTGGGGCTGACATTGTGGACATCCCATTCGCAGGCTTGGGTGAGATTGCCTCGCTCAGCATGCCGGGTGGTTTTTCCCCAGTCGAAGGCTATGCCGCCCACCATGCGCGTTTGGCGCGTGCGCCCGAGCGCATTGATCCGCGGGTGATGGCGCGCATGACACTGGGGCGAGACGTCAGTGCCTTGGACTACATCGGCTTGCTGGACCGTCGCCGTGCATGGATCGCTCAAGCCCATCAGACGCTCCAAGGCTTTGATGCCATGCTCAGCCCCACAGTTCCGATGTGCCCACCTGAATTGGCGCCTTTGTTGGCGAGTGACGAGGCGTTTTTCAAAGTCAACCGATTGCTTTTGCGCAACCCTTCGGCCATCAATTACATGGACGGGTGTGCCTTCAGTTTGCCTTGTCATGCGCCAGATGTTTTGCCGGTCGGTCTGATGGTGTCTGGTGTGCATGGAAGTGATGCCCACCTGGCGCGCATAGCGCTGGCAATTGAGGCCTTGTTGGCTTGAATTTGGACGGTCTGCCGCAGCCGTTGAGGCAGACCTTTACATGGCGGAAATGCAGATGGACAGTGGCTGAGCCACAATCAAGCTTGTAGTCGCCAAGGAGATGATCATGCGTATGGATTCCAGATTTCGCCGTTGCGGGCTAGGTATTTTGTTGGTGTTGACAGCGACACTGACCCAAGCCTATGGCCCACGCGGAGGGCACGTGTATCGCCACGGTGGTTGGGGCTATGACCCTTGGATTGCGCCCCTTGTATTTGGTGCAGCGGTGGGAACCACGATGTATTTTTCTCGTCCGTATCCAGCTGTTCCCGGATCTACCGTCATCATCACCAATCCGCCGGCCGTGATCATGCAAAACCCCTCGGGTGGGGCAGGTGGTGCACCTGTCGAGGCCTATTACTGTCGTGAAACTGCACAATATTTCCCGGTGGTTCAAACCTGTGTCAGCCCTTGGTTGGTGGTCAATCCTCAATGAACATCGCCTTTCTATGTGTTTTGGTTGCGGGTGTCTTGCCCGTTGTGTGTGCGGGGATCGCCAAATGGGGTTTTCATGGTTTTGATAACCACAACCCCCGCGAGTGGCTCGCCAGGCAAACCGGATTTCGGGCCCGCGCAAATGCGGCACAGAGCAACAGTTTTGAGGCGTTTCCATTTTTTGCCATCGGTGTGTTGTTGGCCACATTGGCCCAAGCTGATACCCAACGGATCGACTTGTACGCACTGGTTTTTATTCTGTCCCGTGTGGGTTTTGTTGGCGCTTATTTGGCCGATAGAGCCAGCTTAAGGTCAGCGTTTTGGGTGCTGGGTTTTATCTCAGCAGTCGGTCTATATGCTTGTGCTCTGGGGTTCTGAGCCAGCTGACACTTTACGAGCCGTTTGTCATCCACAAGAAGAGCCCGTGCGTTGTGAGGGTGACCGAGTGGTCATTGATCGCAACTTTTAAAGCGAGACACCCCATGAAACGCCTTTCAACTCTTTTGTTATCCGTGTTGATCTTCTTGACTGTCCTACCGGCCCAAGCGCATGGCGGTGGCGGTGGTTGGCATGGGGGTGGATACGGCAGTGGGCATGGGTATGTGCATCAAGGCGGCGGTTATCGCCATGGTTGGGTGGGTCCGGTTCTAGGCGCGGCTTTGGTGGGTAGTGTGATTTATGCCGCGAACACGCCGCGCTATGTGGCGGCTCCCCCCATGGTGGTCGCCCAACCCCCGCTTTACCCCAGCCGTGTGGCCTATTTTTGTGGCACCACCCAACAGTACTATCCCAATGTTCCAAGCTGTGATGTCCCTTGGCAGCCCGTGAGTTATTGATGTTTCAGGTCTGTCAATCCACGTAGATGTAAGCGCAGTCGCACGCACGCAACTGGCTTACAGGGTGACGACTTCTTTGTGCCCTTGGCGGTTGGAGTAGCGAACCTTTCCGCCGACAGACTCCACTTCAACGCGTGCACTGCGTTCGCCGTAGACCTTGCGTTTGAGCCATGACAGCTCGTCCTGTAACTCTTTGTCGCCTGACACCACACGGCTCCAGCAGCGCAGGTCTGCCGACCAGCGGTAGTTGCGAGCTTTGAGCATGTCTTTGGTCTCGAAGGGTGAACCCAAGGCATACACTTTTTGCTGAGCTTGGTTGAGTGTCTCCAGCAAGGCCAACAAAGCAGTGCGCTGGCTTTGAGGCAAGATGTGGTTGAGCAAGGCCAACAGGGCCCAACAATCAGCTTCTGCCCGGTGGGCTTCGTAAAAATACCCTTGTGTGCTGAGCAAGTACTCCAATTTGGCGGAGCCAAAACCCTCTTCACGCCAATCGATGTCTTTGATGCTGCATCCCCAATTTAAATTTTCAAACAAGGGCCAACGAGCTTCCACAAACGGACGGTCAAAAGCGGCATTGTGAGCAATCACAACGTCGACGCCTTGCATCAATGCCTTCACTCGCGCGTCGTCGATGCGTTGTCCCTTGACCATCTCGTCCGTGATGTGGTGGACCGCTGTGGTGGCTGGGGGAATAGGAAAACCAGGGTCTTCTAACTCGTCAAACACGTCCGACACTTGGTAGACCTCGCCAGTCACTGGGTCGAACTCGAACAGCAACATGCCCAATTCAATCACGCGGTCGTTTTGCGCATCAAAGCCGGTGGTTTCGGTGTCTAGCACCACACCTTTGCAGAGACGTTGACCGGGTGTTGGTTGTTTGAAAGCGTGATTTGGCGTCAAGCGCCTGAGCACTCGGTAGTCAGGGTGTTGCTCCAACTGCTTTGCCAGTTGTTCAATGTCTTGGGTCATGATGAGGCGTTGATTGGGTGAATAAATTTACGCATGATCCGCGTGGCTGGCGTTGCGGTGAATCAGGGCGTATCCGAAGTACCAAGCCAGACCCGTGACAAACAAAGCATCCCATGCCATCACGTGGGCTGAATCAGCGTAGGCCATCAATTTGGCCAGTACCAACACGCCTAGAGATTGTCCAAAAAACAAAGCGCCGGCAAACAAAGTCACGCTGGTTCCCCTTGCTGTTGGCACCATCTGGGTGGCCTTGGCCTGCATGGTGTTGTGAAACATGGCAAAACCAAACCCTGCAAATAAACACGCTGGAATTGCCAATGGCCACCAAGGTGTGAAGGCGATCATCAGAAATGACAGCCCGAAGGTCAAACCGCCATACCGTGCCAAGCCAATTTCGCCAAAGCGTGGAATGGTGTATTTGGCCGTTGCCATGTAAAGCATGCCGCCAACCCCAAACAGAGCAGTGGTTCCGCCCGCCAGAGTGAGGGATATGGCGTGTGTGTGGTGAAGGTGCGATGCCGTCACCGCCAACATGCCAAAAACGCAGGCGCCTTCCAACAAGGCGATGCTCAGAAGTGAACGCGCCCAAGGGTCGCGCGCGATTTGCAAGAGTTGCCCAAAGAAACTGTGCGTGGCAACAAACGACTCGGTTGGCGCTTCAATGTGCTTGGCGTGTTGCCACAGCAGGGCGCTCACCACGCAAAACAAGACGGCCATCATCGCAAAGGCCCAGCGCCAGCCGAGTGTGTCGGTCAGCAATCCCCCAAACAGTTGACCTGCTGCCATTCCTAGCATGGTGCCCAAACCCACTTGTGCCAACGTTTCTTGCCGGCGTTCGTAATGAACTTGGTCACCCACCCAGGCCATGGCCAATGGAATGATGGCAGCCGCTGAGACTGCTGTGCCAACACGCGCCAACACCAAAAAAATAAGACCTTCACTCAAGGCCGAGAGCACACTGCCGACGCAGCATCCCAGAGTGGCAAGCGTGACCACTTTGTACTTGCCCCAACGATCCCCAATAGGGCCAAAAACAAACTGCATCAAGCCATAAGTGATGGCGAACATCGACACAACTTGGGCGGTGTCCCCAATCGGCGCCTCAAAGACCCTGGAGAGTTCCGGCAACATGGGGTCGCAAATTCGTTGAATGGCCATGCTTGCAAACGTGGCCAAAGACAACAAAAAAATCGCCTTGCGTGTCGCAGGCGAGAGAGCGGGGGGGGCAGGGTGGAGGAGGTGGTTTGACTTCAAAGCGTAACGACTTTACTACGCGGGTGAGTGTTTGACCCTCGCTGCATGTCGCCAGTGTCACGCGTTGAGAAAATCGATAATTTATCAATTAAATGATAAAAATGTTAAAAAACAGTTTTGTCGGTTTAGCATTCTCCTCATGAGAAAAAAACTGTCTGTGGGTGCATTGTTGATCGGTGTGATGGTGTTCCAAGCGTTGAACTTGATGCAAGAACATAACCTTTGGGGTAACGTCAAAGCCGACCCCTTGACGGACGCATCTGTGCAAGTGTTGGGGGTGTATTTCAGCCCACCAGCTGGTGCCTCAGCTGCGATTGTTCACGCCATTGATGCGAGCCAGCGTGAGGTTTTGGTTCAAGCGTATGGCTTTACCCACAATGCGATAGCACAAGCCCTTTTGCGGGCGAAAGACCGTGGCGTGAGCGTTCGGGTTTTACTGGACCAAAAAAGTGACCATACCAACCGATATGTCATCGATCTTTTCAATCAGGCTCAGGTGACGATGCGTTCAGATGGCAAACACGCCATTGCGCACAACAAAGTCATGGTGATTGATGACTCGGTGGTGATCACCGGAAGCTTCAACTTCACCAACTCAGCTGAAACGCGCAATGCAGAAAACTTTTTGATTCTCAAATCCTCTGATTTGGCCAGTCAATACAAAAGTCAGTGGAAGAGTCACTGGGCGCACGGGGTGGATTGAGCAGGTCTGATCGAATCCTGGATTTAGTCTTTCGGCTCTAAACGCACTGTTTTGGAGCCCGAATGCTTGTCGATTCTGTTTTTATCCTTAGAATTCAAGCCATGCTGCACTGCAACATGATGCAGGCCCACAGGGGCCAGTACAGGGCAGTTTTTCAGACCATTTTATTTTTTGGAGAATTGACATGACCCTGACCCCTGACCAAGTGATCGCCGCCAACAAAGCCAATTTAGAGACTTTGGTGGGTTTGACCAACAAAGCCTTTTCTGGCTTGGAGCAACTCATTGAGTTGAACTTGGCTGCTGCCAAATCAACCTTGGCCGACTCCCAGCAACAAGCCCATTCCGTTTTGAGTGTCAAAGACGCACAAGAATTGTTGGCCTTGCAATCCACCTTGTTCCAGCCCTTGGCTGAAAAAGCGGTTTCTTACAACCGCCATCTGTACGAAATTGCAACCGGTACAGGTTCGCATTTCAGCAGCGCTGTTGAAGAAAAAGTGGCTGAAGCACAAAAAGCTTTTGCGACCATGATCGACACGGCCACTAAAAATGCACCCGCTGGCTCTGAAGCCGCTGTGGCTGCGTTCAAAACGGCTGTCTCTGCGGGCAACAATGCCCTGGAGTCGGTGCAAAAAGCGGTCAAACAAGCCGCTGATGTAGCAGAAACCAATTACAAAAATATCGCCGCTACCACCTTGAATGCGGGCAAGCCTGCAACCAAAAAGCGTTGATTTTTTCAAGCCTTCCAAGGCATTCAAACGGCACCTTTGGGTGCCGTTTTTTTTGGTCAAATAGATTCATATTCTTGGAGTTCAATTTGGACAAGGTTGATGGATTGGTGATCGGTGCAGGGGTGGTGGGCTTGGCAGTGGCGCGGGCTTTGATTCAACACCCCTCTGCGCGTGGGCGCGAATGGATGGTGTTGGAGGCGGCCGACGCCATTGGCACTGGCACCAGTTCTCGCAACAGCGAAGTGATCCATGCTGGTATTTACTACCCACAAGGTTCATTGAAAGCCCAGTTGTGCGTTCAAGGCCGACATCAGATGTACGCTTATGCACAAGAGCGTGGCATTGCCCATCAGCGCTGTGGCAAGTTGATTGTGGCCACCCATGCAGATCAATTGCCAACCTTGCAGGCCATCCTTGCCAAGGCCAAAGCCAACGGTGTGGATGATCTGTCGCTGTTGACGGCGGCTCAGGCACAAGCGATGGAGCCTGCCTTGTTTTGCGTGGCGGCGCTGCATTCGCCCAGCACGGGCATTGTGGACAGCCATGGCTTGATGCTCAGCTTGCAGGGAGATTTTGAAAATTCAGGCGGCCTGGTTGCTTTGAACTCACCGGTCGCCGATGCTGTGTGTACCCCTGATGGCATGGTGGTGCGCACGGCCGATGGGACTGAACTGCTGGCTCAAACCTTGGTGAATGCTGCTGGATTGACAGCCCCATGGCTGGCAGCCAAATTCAAAGGTCTTGCACCTCATCATGTCCCCAAGGCTTACTTTGCCAAGGGAAACTATTTCACCTTGAATGGCAAATCACCCTTCACACGCTTGATCTATCCGGTGCCACAAGCAGCAGGATTGGGTGTCCACCTGACGCTCGATTTGGGCGGGCAGGCTAAGTTTGGACCTGACGTGCAATGGGTGGACTCACCCGACGATTTGGCCGTCTCTACCCAACATGAGCCATCTTTCTATCAAGAGGTGCGGCAATATTGGCCCGCTTTGGCCGAAGGCAGTTTGCAAGCGGGTTATGCCGGGATTCGGCCCAAAATTTCAGGCCCCAACGACGAGGCGGCAGACTTTTGCATCCAAGGTCCAGCCGAACACGGCATTCCAGGCCTGGTCAATCTCTTTGGCATTGAGTCGCCTGGATTGACCAGTTCACTGGCGATCGGCGTAGCCGTCAGTCAATTGTTGCAGTGATCATGGTTAAGTTGGACATCATGGCGCGCATGGTTGTGTCCATGGGCCTTTCATGCCTCTTGTGGGGGTGTTCACACCCAGCCATTCAGCCGCCGCAATCAACGCCAAGCCAAGCGTATTCGTCCAAATCCCTGAGCGAGTCCAAAAAGCACGATGTGGTCATCCAAGCCATGGCGATGCTAGACCGTGGCTACACCTATGGTGGGAAAAAACTCCATACCGGTTTTGATTGCTCAGGGCTGGTGAGTTTTGTGTATGCCGAATCCGCAGGCATTGCCATCAAAGGCAGTGCCGCTGACATGGCGAATGCCACGAAGTCGGTACCTCCCGAGAAAGCCAGCCCCGGAGATTTGGTTTTTTTCAATACCTTAGGGAGTTCGTTTTCTCATGTCGGTATTTATATTGGATCCGGCAAATTCATCCATGCCGCCAACGAAAAAACAGGTGTCAAAGTTGAGCGCTTGACCAGTCCTTATTGGGCGCAACGCTTTCAGGGGTACCGCAGCTTAGGGCTGTGAGTGGCCCAAAGCCCTGAGGGCCAAGGCCGTTTCATTCACCAAGTCGGGGCCCTTGTAAATCAAGCCTGTGTAAATCTGTACAACATTGGCGCCTGCCTTGATTTTGGTGACGGCATCGGCGCCGCTGAAGATTCCGCCCACGCCAATGATGGGAAAGTCAGGACCCAAGGCTATGCGCAGTTGACGAATCACCTCATTGCTTTTTTCCAACACGGGCGCGCCGGAAAGTCCGCCTGTTTCATCCCCATGGGGCAGGCCCTCAACAGCACTGCGTGCAAGGGTGGTATTGGTGGCCACCACGCCCCAAGAGGCGGTGGCTGCTGTTTGGCCTTCTGTCATGCAATGTCGTTTGAGGGTGGCTGCAATCACGGCCACTTGACCCTCATCCAAATCAGGCGCAATCTTGATGAACACGGGGACTTGTTTGTGGTGCTGCAGGGCCAATAAGTCGCGACGTTTGGCCAGCGTGCTGATCAACGCATCCAGTGCCTCGTCGCTTTGCAGGGCCCGCAGGTTTTTGGTGTTGGGGCTCGATATGTTGACCGTCACATAGTCTGCATGGGGGTAGACGCCATCCAAGCAGGTGAGGTAATCGTCTGCAGCCTGCTCGTTGGGCGTTGCCCCATTTTTGCCAATGTTTAAGCCCAACAACATAGGCGATTCACTGCGTTGGCGAAATTTGGCTTTTTGCACATTGTTCAGAAATGCTTCCAAGCCATCGTTGTTAAAACCTAAGCGGTTGATCAGTGCCTGGGCTTGGGGTAACCGAAACATGCGGGGTTTCGGGTTGCCAGCTTGCGCTTTGGGTGTGACGGTACCTACTTCGACGAAGCCAAACCCAATGGCCGCTAAAGCATCAATGCAGCGCGCGTTCTTGTCGAGTCCCGCACCCAGTCCCACACGGTTTGGAAATTTCAGCCCTGCCAGGGTGAGGGGGTCGTTCACGCGCGTTTGGCCGTAAGCCCATTCCAACGGTGTGTTTTGCGTGTGCGTCAACCATGACAGGGTGAGGTCGTGAGCAGTCTCTGCATCCATTGAAAACAGAACAGGGCGAGCCAGCGAGTAGGGGAGCAACGACATGGATAATCTCAAACTTTGAATTGAACCTTGGATTTTCGCCCATGAGCAACCCAACCACTTCTTCCCCCTTGAGCCAAGATGAACTCAAAACTTTGGTGGGGCAAGCTGCCTTGCAGTATGTGATCCCTGGGGAGGTGGTGGGCGTTGGAACAGGCTCCACGGTGAACAAGTTCATTGACGCACTGGCTGGCATGAAGCACCAAATCAAGGGAGCGGTGTCTAGTTCGGTGGCATCCACCGAACGCTTGCTAGCCTTGGGCATTCCGGTATTTGAAGCGGCCGAGGTGGAACGTCTGTCGGTTTACATCGACGGTGCCGACGAGATCGACACCCATGGCAACATGGTCAAGGGCGGTGGTGCGGCGTTGACGCGGGAAAAAATTGTGGCCGCGCAATCCAAGATGTTTGTGTGCATTGCAGACGAAAGCAAGTTGGTCGATGTACTCGGCACTTTTCCCTTGCCCGTAGAAGTCATCCCCATGGCCACCGCACGCGTGATCAGGCAGTTCGAGTCCTTGGGGGGCATGGCCAAACTGCGCTTGAAGGATGGACAAGCACTGGTCACCGACAACGGCCAGCACATTGTGGATGTGACCGGCTTGAAAATCAGCGATCCGCTCCAGTTCGAAACCGAGGTCAGCCAGTGGCCGGGCGTGGTGACAGTAGGCGTCTTCGCCCATCAAAAAGCCCAAATTTGTTTGCTGGGCACCTCGACAGGCGTGAGAACTTTGACTTTTTAAAGCGCTTTCACGCCATCCCTTGGTGGCGCAGCAAAGCATCCAGCTGTGGCTCTCGACCGCGAAAGGCTTTGAACGATTCCATCGCTGGCCGGCTGCCACCAACTTCCAGAATCGTTTCTCGGTAGCGACGGCCTGTCTCAAGGCTGGGCTCGCCATCGGTGCCGGCAGTTTCTTCAAATGCCGCATAGGCATCTGCGCTCAGCACCTCCGCCCATTTGTAGCTGTAGTACCCCGCGGCATAGCCGCCCGCAAAGATATGGCTGAAGGTATGAAGCGTGCGTCCCCATGCGGGACTTTCAAGCACGGCCACTTCGGCCCGCACATCGCGCAGCACCTGCATGAAATCTTGGGCTGCAACGTCCTCGGTGTGTAGGCGCATGTCCACGAGTGAGAACTCAATTTGGCGCAGGGTTTGCAAACCGCTTTGGAAGTTTTTGGCGGGCAGCATTTTGTCGAACAACGCACGTGGCAAAGGCTCGCCTGTGTCGACGTGCGCCGTCATGTGGCGCAACACGCTCCACTCCCAGCAGAAGTTTTCCATGAATTGGCTGGGCAATTCCACCGCGTCCCATTCCACACCGCTGATGCCGGACACATCCCGCTCGTTGACTTGTGTGAGCATGTGGTGCAAGCCATGGCCGCACTCATGAAACAGGGTGATCACATCATCGTGTGTCAGCAGCGCAGGTTTGCCACCCACGCCTTCAGCGAAGTTGCACACCAGATGTGCCACGGGGGTTTGCAATGCACCTGTATCGGGGCGTAACCAGCGGGCGCGAACATCGTCCATCCAAGCGCCGCCACGTTTGCCTGAGCGAGCGCCTGGGTCGAGGTAGAACTGACCCACAAGCTGCCCACCGCGTTCAATTCGATAAAACTCCACCGCAGGGTGCCAAACGGGTGCGTTGTCGCGGTGAATGGCCACCTCAAACAAGGTCTCCACAATTTTGAACAAACCCGCCAATACTTTGGGCGCTGTGAAGTACGGTTTCACCTCTTGTTCGCTGAAGGCATAGCGTGCCTCTTTGAGCTTCTCGCCGATGTACGGCCAATCCCAAGGCTGTGGATCTTGCAGGTTGAGGTGCTCAGTTGCAAAGGCGCGCATCTCAGCCACATCTTGTTCGGCAAAGGGTCGGGCGCGCTTGGCCAGGTCACGTAAAAAGCCCATCACCTCAGCGGGCGACTTTGCCATCTTGGAGGCCAGAGATACCTCGGCGTGGTTGGCATAGCCCAAGAGGTGGGCCTCTTCTTGGCGCAAGGCAAGAATTTCTTTCACCCAGGGTGTGTTGTCTTGTTCGTCTTGACCTGCCTTGACGGCCTCAGATTGGTCAGAGGCGCGCGTGGCAAAACCACGGTAAATTTTTTCACGCAGGGCCGAGCTGTGGGCAAACTGCATGATGGGCAGGTAGCACGGCATTTTCAAGCTCAGCTTGTGGCCCGTCGCCCCCTCCTTCTCGGCAGCAGCGCGTGTGGTTTGCATCACGTCGTCTGGCACACCCGCCAACTCTTCTGGGGTGACGATGGCCGACCATTGGTCGGTGGCGTCCAGCACGTTTTCGCTGAATTTTTGGCTCACCTCGGCCAAGCGATCTTGAATGGCGGCAAAGCGTTCTTTGGCTTCGCCCAACAATTCGGCACCCGACAACACAAAGTTGCGCATGGCCAAGCTGTGGGCATGCTGTTGTTCGACGTTCAAACTGGCCAAGTCGATGGCTTTGTACTTGGCGTACAAGCGCTCATCTGCGCCGAGGCGTGTGTAGAACTCGGTCACGCGAGGCAGGGCTTCGGTGTAGGCGGCGCGCAGCTCAGGCGTATCCGCCACGGAATGCAAATGGCTGACGGCACCCCAGGCGCGGCTGAGTTGTTCGGTGGCCACATCGAGCACCGAGGCAATGGCTTTCCAATCTGCGGGGAAGTCTGCGGCAGTGACACTTTCTAGCGCGGCGTCTGCGGCAGGCAAAAGTTGGTCAAGCGCAGGCGCGATGTGCTCGGGCCGGATGGCATCAAACAGGGGTAGGTCGATGAAATCAAGAAGCGGGTTGTTCAATGCGGTGTTGGATGTCATCGTCTTTACTCGTTAAACAGGGTGTTTTTCAGATAAGGCCCGTTGCGCCGATTCCAAGGTGTTGACCAACAACATGGTGATGGTCATGGGGCCCACGCCTCCGGGAACCGGGGTGATGTAGCTGGCAACTTCTTTGACGCCTTCAAAGTCCACGTCGCCGCAGAGCTTGCCTTCGTCGTCGCGATTCATCCCCACGTCCAACACCACAGCACCCGGCTTGACCATGTCGGCCGTCAGCACGTTGCGTTTACCCACGGCCGCCACGATGAGGTCAGCCTGCAGTGTCATGGCTTTCAAATCGGTTGTGCCACTGTGACACATGGTGACCGTGGCGTTTTGTTGCAAAAGCATCAAGGCCATGGGTTTTCCCACGATGTTGCTGCGACCCATGACCACCGCATGTTTGCCTTTGAGGCTGTAGCCAATGCTCTCAAGCATCTTCATGCAGCCATAGGGCGTGCATGGCCAAAAGCCAGGCATCCCGGTCATCAGTGCGCCAGCGCTGGCGATGTGAAATCCATCCACGTCTTTGGCTGGGCTGATGGCTTCGATCACTTTTTGCGCGTCGATGTGTGCAGGCAAGGGCAATTGAACCAAGATGCCGTGAATGCTGTCATCGTCGTTGAGCGCGGCCACGCGGCCCAGCAAATCGGCCTCGGTCATGGTGGCGTCGTACTTTTCAAGCACCGAGTGCAGACCCGCTTCTTGGCAAGCCTTGACCTTGTTGCGAACATACACCTGGCTGGCGGGGCTATCGCCGACCAACACCACGGCCAAGCCGGGCGTCAGGCCTTGGGCTACGAGTTTGGCTGTATCGGTCGCCACTTGGGCGCGCAGTTGTTTGGATAAGGCGTTGCCGTCAATGAGTTGTGCCGTCATGGTGTGTATACACAGAAGAGGTTGAATTGAAAACGCCCGTGAAGCACGGGCGTTGAAGGGGTTGCTGCAAAAGGTGCGTTACGCTTTGGCGGCGTTTTGTCCAAGTGCGGTTTTCAGCAAGTCGGCCACGGTGTTGGCGTTGAGCTTTTCCATGATGTTGGCGCGGTGCGCTTCCACGGTTTTGATGCTGATGCCCAAGTCGTCTGCGATTTGCTTGTTCAAACGACCTGCAACGATGCGCTCAAGGACTTGGGCTTCGCGGCCTGTCAGTTTGGCCATCAATGCATCACGACTGGCTGCTTGTTGGAAGTCAGAAAAAGCTTCTTTGGCGTGCTCGAGCATGCGTTCGACCAGACTCACCAGGTCGTCTTCTTTGAAGGGCTTTTGGATGAAGTCCATGGCGCCCTTTTTCATGGTGTTCACCGCCATCGGCACATCGCCGTGGCCCGTGATGAAAACGATGGGCAAGGGTGACTTGCGTTCAATCAGTTTGTCTTGAAGTTCCAAGCCGGTCATACCACCCATGCGGATGTCCACAATCAAGCACGCCACTTCACGTGCGTCATAGCGGCTCAAAAAAGTTTCGGCTGAATCAAAGCAGCGGACGCGGTAGTCCTTGCCCTCTAACAACCATTGCAACGAATCACGCACAGCCTCGTCATCATCAACGACGTAGACCGTGCCTTTTTTGGGAATCAAACTCATGCAGATACTCCGGCGGTACGGGCCGGAATCCAGAAGGAAAAGCGGCAGCCCGTAATTTCGTTGGCATTGTAGAGGTTCTCTGCTTTCATCCGGCCTTGATGCGACTCAACGATACTTCGGCACAAATTCAGGCCAATGCCCATGCCCTCTGGCTTGGTTGAAAAGAAGGCTTCAAACAAGCGTTCCATCACCTCTGGGGCCAAACCGCGCCCGCTGTCACTGACGGAAAACTCGACCACGGAGAGGCCTTCTTCCATGCGCGGAACCACCTTGAGTTCAACATTTCGACCCGGTAGAGGGCGCTGTGCCAAATCCACCGACTCGGCCGCGTTCTTCATCAAATTCACCAGCACTTGCTCAATCAAGATAGGGTCTACGTGCAGTTTGGGTAAACGAGCGGCGACGACTTGCGTCAGCCGAACTTGACGCCGGCGCAGTTCAATGTCAGCCAGTTCGACGGCCTCTGTGACCATGTGTGACACGTCTGAGTCGGTGCGGTTGGGTTCGCTGCGTTTCACAAAAGTTCGGATGCGCTGAATGATTTGACCTGCGCGTTGCGCTTGATGCGCTGTTTTTTCCAAGGCTTTGAGCAAATCCTCTTCGGTCAAGTTGTTGGACTTGATCCGCGAGGCCATGCCGTTGCAGTAATTGTTGATTGCGGTCAGTGGTTGATTGAGCTCATGCGCCACGCTGGAGGCCATTTCGCCCATGGTGATCAAGCGGCTGGCTGACTGCGCCCGTTCGGCTTGCGCTTGCGATTGTTCTTCGGCCTGGCGCCTTGGCGTGATGTCTGTGGCAATCACCATCTGGGCCAAGCGCCCATCTACCCAATTCAGGTAGCGCGAACGCACCTCCAACCATTTGTTGAGCGACGGCACGTAAATTTCAGCATTTTCGCTGCTGACTTCGGTCAACCCATCGGTTGGAAAACCCGCCAAGGGGTCATCGGCTTCGCCGTTTTTATCACTGTTGTCGCTTTGCGTTTCTTGTTGGGGCAGGCCGGCTTGCGCCACCAAGCTGAGGTGACCCTCCGTGGTGGTGTTGAACCACTGTCGATAGAGTTTGTTGGCAAACAGCAGTTCTTGGCTTCCAAGTGGCGCTACAGACACTGACGCATCCAAGCCTTCCAGCACTGTGGTGAAGCGGTCGTGCGAGGCCGACAACTGCTCTCGAATGCGATTGGGTTCGGTGATGTCCGTCATCGAGGTCATCCAGCCGGTTTGTTGGCCCAAGGCATCGATCAGGGGCGACACATACAAACGGGCATCAAACAAATGGCCATCTTTGCGTTTGACCCGTACCTGAAATCCACTCGATGTGGTGTTGCCTTGGAGCTCAAGTTTGAGCTTTTCTTCCAAGCTGAAGCGGTCCTCATCCGGCCAATAGGGGAATGGCGGTGTACAACCGACCAGCTCAGGCTCGGTCCAGCCGGTCATTTGGCAGAACGCCGTGTTGACGTAGGTGATGCGACCTTTGAGGTCCATCGCGCGCATGCCTGTCAGCACGGAGTTTTCCATGGCACGCCGAAAATTGGTTTCTGCCACCAACGCTTGCTGTGCTTGAACCCGGCGACGCGTGTGACGCCAAGTGCCAATCAACATCCAAGCTGTCATCACGCTGAGTGCTGTGACCAACCAAAATACACCATTGCCTATCAAGCCCTGTGATGTCCGGTAGGCACGTGCATGCAAAGTCAGCGCATAACCTACTGGTGTCACGGGTACTTCGTAGTCGTTGGTTCTGTTGAGCCATGGCAGCACTTCGCTCACCTTGGGCCCCGGTTTGTTGGCTTGACCGGCCAGCACCGTGTTGCCCACGTCGCGCAATGACACCGCGTATTTGCTGGTGATTTCATTCGGCACGACGTAGCGAAAAATACCGTCCAGCGGGTACTCCGCCAAGATAACGCCGACAAACTTGGTGTGGTTCACGATCGGGACCTGCAACTGCAGTTGGTTCACCTGCGTAGCCAAACCACGACCCAGTTGGATCGGTTGAGAGTAAACCGGTTGCAGCAGCGCATGTGCCAAATCAAAGGTGTCTTTGGTCTCCGTTTGGGTCAACACATCGCCCGATTGGTGAATCATGGCCGGGTTGGCACTGGCACTTGCATAGGTGGCGCGAACCCGCCTCTGTGTGTCTAACCAAGTGATGCTTGAGAGCTCTGGGCTCTGCTCCAGCAAGGACTTGACTTCGGCTGTGAACTGGCGAGCTTGCGTTTCCCCGTTGGCCACATCACGGGCAATCCGCATGATTTGCTCTTGTCTTTCTAACAATCGCAAGCGCAAGCGTTGTTGGGCGTACTCCACATCACGTCGCACGATCTCTTGTTCGCGATCAAGCTCTTCGTATTTCAAGTACCAAAGTGCTGTGGTGATGGCCAGCAAAAACAAGACCACTGCCACCAAAGGCCCGATCAAGGCGAAACGGTCTTGTTTGCTTGGGCTTTGCTGACGCCACCAGAGGTTCCAGCGGGCTGCCAAGGGCTGGAATGGTTTGAGAATAGGCTGTTTGAACATGGCCTTTGAGTTTAGCTGTGTCGCGATAGAACCTCGGTTGATATTTCACATTAAGAAAACACTAATCGCTATTTGAAATTTTATTTTTTTATGCAACAATTCGTTACAGTCGAAAAAATAACGTGCCACATATAGGAGACAAGCATGTCAGCACAACCCAACGACCTGCGCACATTTGCCGCGCATGATGCAGACACCCAAGAGACACGTGAATGGATGGACGCTTTGTCTGCCGTCATCAATACGGAGGGTCCGGAGCGTGCGCATTTCTTGTTAGAGCAACTGCTCGAACACGCCCGCGAGAGCAGCATTGACATGCCTTTCTCAGCCAACACGGGCTACGTCAACACCATCGAGCCCAGCCAAGAGGCACATTGCCCTGGCAACATTGAGATTGAAGAGCGCCTTCGCGCTTACATGCGCTGGAACGCCATGGCCATGGTGGTCAAAGCCAACCGCCACAACCCAGAGGACGGCGGTGACCTGGGCGGTCACATCGGTTCCTTTGCCTCGTTGGCCCATATGTTTGGCGCAGGCTTCAACCACTTTTGGCACGCAGAAAACGAAAACCACGGCGGTGACTGCCTCTACATACAAGGCCACGTGTCGCCAGGCGTCTATGCCCGTGCTTACCTAGAAGGGCGTTTGACCGAAGAGCAATTGCTCAACTTCCGCCAAGAGGTGGACGGCAACGGCCTCTCCAGCTACCCACACCCCAAACTGATGCCTGAGTTTTGGCAGTTTCCCACCGTCTCGATGGGTCTTGGGCCTTTGATGGCGATTTACCAAGCGCGCTTTTTGAAGTACTTGCACGCCCGTGGCATTGCCAACACAGAAAACCGCAAAGTGTGGGTGTTCTGCGGTGATGGTGAAATGGATGAAGTCGAGTCCTTGGGCGCCATCGGTTTGGCCGCCCGCGAAAACCTGGACAACTTGATCTTCGTGGTGAACTGCAACCTGCAGCGCCTCGACGGCCCGGTGCGTGGCAACGGCAAGATCGTGCAAGAGCTCGAAGGCGAGTTCCGCGGCTCTGGCTGGAACGTGATCAAACTGTTGTGGGGCAGCGAGTGGGACCCTCTCTTGGCCCGTGACAAAGACGGCGCTTTGCGCAAGCTGATGATGGAAACCTTGGACGGCGACTACCAAGCCTTCAAGGCCAACGATGGCGCTTACGTTCGCAAACATTTCTTCGGTCGTGATCCACGCACCCTCGAGATGGTGGCGCACATGAGCGACGACGAAATTTGGAACCTCAAGCGCGGTGGTCATGACCCCCAAAAGGTGTATGCCGCTTACCACCAAGCCGTGAATCACAAAGGCCAACCGACTGTCTTGTTGATCAAAACCGTCAAAGGTTTTGGCATGGGCAAAGCGGGCGAGGGCAAGAACAACGTTCACCAAACCAAGAAGCTCACGGACGAAGACATCAAGTACATGCGTGACCGCTTCAACATTCCGGTCCCTGACAGCGAGTTGCCCAAGATTCCGTTCTACAAGCCTGCAGACGATACGCCTGAGATGCGTTACCTGCACGAGCGACGTAAGGCCTTGGGTGGGTACTTGCCGCACCGCCGCACCAAAGCCGAAGAAAGCTTCACGGTTCCCTCGTTGGACATTTTCAAATCGGTGATGGAGCCCACCGCCGAAGGCCGTGAAATCTCGACCACCCAAGCCTATGTGCGCTTCCTCACGCAGCTTTTGCGCGACCAGGCCTTGGGTCCACGCGTGGTGCCGATTTTGGTAGACGAAGCCCGTACGTTTGGCATGGAAGGTTTGTTCCGTCAAATCGGTATTTACAACCCTGCAGGCCAGCAGTACACCCCGGTCGACAAAGACCAGGTCATGTATTACAAGGAAGACGTGGCGGGCCAGATCTTGCAAGAAGGCATCAACGAAGCCGGCGGCATGTCGAGCTGGATTGCCGCGGCCACCAGCTACTCCACCAGCAACCGCATCATGGTGCCGTTCTACGTGTACTACTCGATGTTTGGCTTCCAGCGCATTGGCGATTTGGCCTGGGCAGCTGGTGACATGCAAGCGCGCGGATTCTTGCTGGGCGGCACCTCGGGCCGTACCACCTTGAACGGCGAAGGCTTGCAGCACGAAGACGGCCACAGCCACATCATGGCCAACACCATTCCGAACTGCCTGTCGTATGACCCGACCTTCGCACATGAAGTGGGCATCATCTTGCACCACGGTTTGAAGCGCATGGTCGAGAAGCAAGACAACGTCTTCTATTACCTGACCTTGTTGAACGAGAACTACGCCATGCCAGGCCTCAAGGCCGGCACAGAAGAGCAAATCATCAAAGGCATGTACTTGTTGCAACAAGGTGAAGGCGCCAAGAAAGCACCGCGCGTCAACCTGTTGGGCTCGGGCACCATCTTGCGTGAATCCATCGCTGCCCGCGACTTGCTGGCCGCCGACTGGGGTGTAGCCGCCAACGTCTGGAGTTGCCCAAGTTTCAACGAGTTAACCCGCGACGGCCAAGACGCTGAGCGATACAACCTGCTGCACCCGACAGACGCACCGAAAGTGCCGTTTGTGACCGCACAACTCGACCCCTACACCGGGCCCGTGGTGGCATCGACCGACTACATGAAGGCCTATGCCGAGCAAATTCGCCCGTTCATTCCCAAGGGTCGCACCTACAAAGTGTTGGGTACCGATGGGTTTGGCCGCAGCGACTTCCGCAGCAAATTGCGCGAGCACTTTGAAGTCAACCGCCACTACATTGTCGTGGCGGCACTCAAGGCCCTGAGCGAAGACGGCACCGTGGCTGTGAGCCAAGTGGCTGAAGCGATCAAAAAGTACGGGATCAAAGCCGACAAAATCAATCCGCTTTACGCTTAATTCTGGAGACGAAACATGGCATTGGTAGAAGTAAAAGTCCCAGACATTGGGGATTTCGATGAAGTCGCAGTGATCGAACTGCTGGTCAAAGTGGGCGACACGGTCAAGGCTGAGCAGTCCTTGATCACGGTCGAGTCCGACAAAGCCTCGATGGAAATCCCATCCAGCACCGCCGGCGTGGTCAAAGAACTGCGCGTGAAGTTGGGTGACAAAGTCAAAGAAGGTTCGGTGGTCTTGGTGGTGGAGGCCGCAGGTTCCGCCGCCGCACCTGTGGCCGCAGCATCGGCGTCCGCTGCTGTGGCGTCAGCAGCCCCAGCGCCTGCTGCGACTGCACCCGTCGCGCCTGCGGCATCCGGCCCGATTGACATTCATGTGCCAGATATTGGCGACTTCAAAGACGTGGCTGTGATCGAAGTGTTTGTCAAGCCGGGTGACACCATCAAGGTCGAGCAATCGCTCATCACGGTGGAGTCAGACAAGGCCTCGATGGAAATTCCA
>NZ_JAVLFP010000001.1:0-9748 GCF_046052825.1 Limnohabitans sp. | reverse complement strand
TCTAGCTTCGTCGGCAGCGTCAGATGTGTATAAGAGACAGCCGCATGCGCAAGCGGTGTGCGAGGCCCAAACCCCTGCACTGATGGCCGTGAATGAGCTGGACACCCACACCGTGGCCTGCCACATGAACGACCCGCGCTCGGGCCACACCGAGGCCCATGTCTCCAGGCAGAACCTCTTGCATGCATCTGCGCATTCGGCTGCGCAGGAGGTGGCGGTATGACCCATCCTTTGGTGTCGGTGCAAAACCTCAATGTGCACTTCACGGGTCACCGCAAAGCCCATGCGCTGAGCGATGTGAGTTTTGAATTGGGGCAGGGCGAGGTGCTGGGCTTGCTGGGCGAATCGGGCTCAGGCAAAAGCGTGACCTTGCGCACCTTGCTGCGCTTGCACCCTGAGCGCACCACCCAGGTCACGGGCCAAGTGACGGTGGGCGGCCACGACGTGCTGGGGCTGCAAGGCCGTGCACTCGATGCTTACCGAGGCGGTGTGGCGTCGATGGTGTTTCAAGAACCCGGCTTGGCGTTTGACCCGGTCTACACCATTGGCCAGCAAATGGTCGAAGCCATTCAGGCGCACGACGGCGTAGACCGCAAAACGGCCCAGCACCAAGCCTTGCAGATGCTGGAGCGGGTGCAGATTCCGCAAGCGCGGCGACGCTTGGATGCCTACCCACACGAGCTGTCGGGTGGCATGCGCCAACGCGCCATGATTGCGCTGGCCCTGGTGTGTCGCCCCCAGTTGCTGCTGGCCGATGAGCCCACCACGGCGCTGGATGCAACCGTGCAAATTCAAATCTTGTTGTTGTTGCGTGAGTTGCAACAAGAGACGGGCATGTCGGTGATTTTTGTCACCCACGACATTGGCGCGGCCATTGAGGTGGCCGACCGCATGGCCGTGATGTACGCCGGGCGCGTGGTCGAGCAAGGCGATGTGGCGCAAGTGGTGAACCACCCCGGCCACCCCTACACCGCAGGCCTGCTGGCGTCCACCGTGAGTGCGGCCAACCGGGGCCAGCCCTTGGTGGCGGTGCCGGGCTCGCCGCCCGATTTGACGGCATTGCCGCCGGGCTGCAGCTTTGCCCCGCGTTGCGCGCAGGCGCAAGCACGGTGTGCGAGCGAGCGCCCTGAGCTGCAAGCGCATGGGGCCAGTGCCTTGGCGTGTTGGCATCCAATGACACCCGTGAGCTTGGGATGAGTCTGGCCGAGCACCACGTTCCCCGCAGCCGTGGCGGTTTGAGCGACGAGGTGTGTCGCAAGATCGCCGACGACATCGTGTTGGGCAGTTTTGCACCTGGTGTGCGACTCGACGAAGCCATGCTGGCCGCGCGCTTCAAGGTGTCACGCACGCCGGTGCGTGAGGCTTTGAAACAACTTGCCACTACAGGTTTGGTGGTGTACCGCCCCAACCGGGGTTCGGTGGTGGCCGAGGTCACGCCCAATCAACTCGACCAAATGTTCGAAGCCATTGGCGAGTTGGAAGCCGCCTGTGCCCGCCATGCCGCAGCGCGCATGACAGAGGCCGAACGCCATGCCTTGTGTCAGGTGCATGCCCAAGCACGGGTGGCCATGCAGGCGGGTGACGCTGACCAGTACGATGAATTGAACCGTGCCTTGCACAGCATCATCATCCGAGGCTGTCACAACCCCACGCTGATTGATTTGGCTACCGGCTTGCGCCACCGCATTTCCACTTTCCGGCGCACCCAGTTTTTGAATTTAGAGCGCATGGCCGAGTCGTTTGAAGAGCACTCGGTCATCGTCGAGGCCTTGTTGTCGCGTGACGCGGTGACGTGCTATCGCGAGATGCGCAGCCATTTGTTGTTTGCGCGCAGTGCGGCTGCGCGCGTGTTATCGGCCCACAGCGCAGCCGTGCGTGTGGCCCCTACTTGGAGTCCAGCATGAACCCTGTTCTTGGTCGTCGCGGCGCGGTGGTCGCCTCTCACTCGCTGGCCTCGCAAGCTGGTTTGGACATCTTGCGCGAAGGCGGCAACGCCATCGAAGCCACCATCGCGGTGGCGGCCACGCTGGCCGTGGTCTACCCGCACATGACGGGCATTGGCGGCGATGGGTTTTGGCTGCTGCACGCACCGGGGCAGGCCATGCAGTCGATCGATGCCTGTGGTGCGGCGGGTGAAGCTGTGACACGTGGTTTGTATGGCGACGCCACCAGCATTCCGTGGCGCGGCCCGCTGGCGGCCAACACGGTGGCGGGTACCTTGTCGGGTTGGGGCGCGGCATATGCCTACAGCCAGCAGCATTGGGGCGGGCGCTTGCCGTTTGCCCGTTTGTTGGAAAGCGCAATTCACTATGCGCGAGAAGGTTTCCCGGTCACCCACAGCCAAGAGGCCAACACCCGCAACAAGCTGGGTGAGTTGGCCCATCAGCCGGGCTTTGCCCAAGCTTTTTTGACGGCACAGGGTGAGGTGCCGCTGTACGGCAGCAGCCATCGGTTTCCCGCGTTGGCTACCACCTTAGAGCAACTGGCTCGCGCTGGGGCGGACGACTTTTACCGCGGCGAATTGGCGCGCCAAATTGCACAAGACTTGGCTGAAGTGGGCAGCCCGCTTTTGCTTCGCGACTTGTCGCACCACAAGGCCTCGCTGCAAGCACCGCTGTCTTTGAAAATCTCCAACGCGACGCTCTACAACATGGCACCACCCACGCAAGGCCTGGCCTCACTGCTGATCTTGGGGGTGTACGACCGCATCCGCCAAGAGGGTTGGAACCCAGACAACGTGGCGGGCATCCATGCTTTGGTGGAGTCGACCAAGCAAGCCTTCATGGTGCGTGACCAGCATGTCACCGACCCCAAGGCCATGGCCGTGCCGCCCACCAGTTTGCTGACCGAGGCGGTGATCAGCCATTTGGCCTCTCAGGTGCCCACTGAACAAGCCAGCCCATGGCCCGCGCCCAACTCCGACGGCGACACCACCTGGATGGGCGTGGTGGACGACCAAGGCCGTGCGGTCAGCATGATCCAGAGCATTTACTTTGAGTTTGGCAGCGGCGTGGTGTTGCCGCGCAGCGGCTTTTGGTGGCAAAACCGGGGCTGCTCGTTTGACCTGCAACCCGGCCGTCTGCGCAGCTTGGTGCCAGGGCGCAAGCCGTTTCACACCCTCAACCCTGCCATGGCGCAGCTCGACGATGGCCGCTTGCTGGTCTACGGCACCATGGGCGGCGAGGGCCAACCGCAAACCCAGGCGGCGGTGTTTTCACGCTACGTCTGGGGCGGGCACAACGTGCGCTCGGCGGTGGCTGCGCCGCGTTGGTTGTTGGGCCGCACCTGGGCCGAGCAGAGCACCACGCTCAAGCTGGAGTCACGCTACGCGCCCGAGGTGATCGAGGGCTTGCGTGCCTTGGGCCACCCGGTGGAGGTGGTGTCTGATTTTGACGAACGCATGGGCCACGCAGGTGCTTTGGTGCTGCACCCGAGTGGTTGGATCGAAGGCGGCGAAGACCCGCGCAGCGACGGTTGTGTGGCAGCATGGTGATAAGTTACAGAACGAACTACGGTTGAATTTGAGTACAAATTAATTCATAAATCATGATTTAAAAAGTGCCCCAATCTACCTATTGAACTCACCTAAACTCTTTGCGAATCTTGTGCACTTTGCCAAGTGATAACAACGGTTGAGTTTTTTATGGAAGTGCATATGGGTGACTATTCAAATATGGCAAGCTACTACGATGTCATCATGACATCGGGGTACTACGACTACGAAAAGATTGTCAGCAGTTTGATCTCAGAAGCGCCCATTGGACAGGTGCTTGAAATTGGCTGTGGCACGGGCCTGATTTTGGAAGAGTTGGCCAAACGCCAACCCCATGCCGCCATTTCTGGGGTTGATTTGACGCAGCCCATGTTGGACATTGCGCAGCAGCGCTTGAAGCCTTTTTCCAATGTGTCTTTGTCTCAGCAAAACGTGTGCGAGTTGACCTTGCACGATGCACACGATTTGGCTTTTTCTTATGGGGGCGTTTGGTACTTTGTCATGGATGGCGACAACGAGCCCTTCATGGTGAGCCATATTCCTGACGACACGGACAACCACAAGGGCTTCGAACGGGTGGCACAGTGCGTGGTCCCCGGTGGGGTGTTGTTGTTGGGCATTCAAGGGCCACACCGCAATTACGACACAGTCATTTCTAACGGCATGACCTATTCGCAGCAGATTGACCCAAGCCCGATCGGGTTCACCAAACATTACTATTTGAAAGATGGTGCTCAAACCGTGATGGCCCAAACGGTGAAGTACCGAACCTACACGTTCAGCGAAGCGCAGCGCATGATGGCCGCGTATGGGTTCACCTACGCACCTGAGAAAAACCGTGGCAAGCTATTTCTAGGATTTACAAAATCATGAGCCCCAAGCCCCGGTTGTTTTTCGTCGGTGTTGGCAACATGGGCAACCCCATGGCGGCCAACTTGATCCAGGCCGGTTACCCGGTGACGGTGTTCGATGTGACGCGCGGCAAAGCAGAGAACTTGTTGCAGTTGGGCGCCCAATGGGCCGACAGCTTGGCGCAGGGCGCTGCTGCGGCCGATGTGGTGATGGCCTCTTTGCCCGGTCCAGCTCAAGTGCGTGAGGTGATGCTGGGCGAAGGCGGGGTGCTGGCGTCGATGCGACCCGGAACGTGCGTGATCGACACCTCCACCAGCGCGGTCGATTTGGTGCGTGAGTTGGTGGCCGTGGGCCAGCGCTTGCAGGTTGATTTTTTAGAGGCACCCGTCACCAATGCGGTGGACTTTGCGGTGTTGGGACGCTTGTCTATTTTTGTTGGCGGCGACCTCGCATGTTTTGAAAAACACCGACCTATCTTTGATGTGGTGGGCGAAAAAATATTCCATGTCGGTGCCCCAGGCAACGGAGCCACCATCAAGTTGCTGACCAACTTGCTGTGGTTTGTCAGTGCTGCGGCCATCGGTGAGGGCTTGATGCTGGGCGCCAAGGCGGGCGTTCCGTTGGAGACGGTGTGGGAAGCCATCAAGTCAAGTGCGGGCAACAGTTGGGTGGCACAGCACGATGTGCCGTCGATTTTTGCGGGTCATTACGACCCCAGTTTTTCATTGGCCTTGTGCTGCAAAGACCTGGGGCTGATCCACGACATAGCTGCCTCACAAGGCGTGAACTTGCCCATGGCGGGTGCCGCGCAGTCCTTGTTTCAACAAGCCAAACAAACCTATGGCGAACAGGCGGCTGAGTTGCATGTGGTTCGCTTGATCGAAGAGCAAGCGGGTTTGTTGCTGCGCCCGCCGCACGGCCAAGCGCTTTGACCCTGGATTGAAAGTCACCCATGTCCAAACAATCGCAACTCATGGCCCAAGCCCATTTGCACATGCCGCAAGGCGTGGCAGAAAACTACCGCTATTGGGGGGACGACCGCACGGTGTTCGTTGACAGCGCCAAAGGCTGCAAGTTGACCGATTGCGACGGCAAGACCTACGTGGATTTTCGTTTGGGCTACGGCCCCATCATCTTGGGCTATCGCGACGAGCGGGTGGATGCGGCCGTGGTGGATCAGATCACCCGCTTTGGCACCTTGTCGGGCTTTTCCACCGCGCTTGACACCGAGGTGGTCATGCAAATCAAAGCCCTGTGCCCGCAAATCGACAAGCTGCGTTTTGCCAACTCGGGCACCGAGGCCGTGATGGGCGCACTGCGCACGGCGCGTGGCTTCACGGGGCGCGACCGGGTGGCGATTGTGGAGGGCTCTTTCCACGGTTTGTACGACGAGATGATGTGGAAGTCCGACATCGAGCAGTGGGACCCGCACGGCGTGGCTGCGCCCCGCGTGATTCCCTTTGGTGCGGGCATTCCAGCCAGCACGCGTGATTTGCTTGACATCCTCGAACTCAACAACTTTGACGGGTTGGAGCGGTTGTTCGCCGACCACGCCAAGCACTTGGCCTGTGTCATGTTGGAGCCGATCATTGGCAACGCTGGCAGCATCTCAGCCAGCCAGGCGTGGTTGCAGCGCTTGCGCGATTTGTGCGATCAACACGGCACGCTGCTGTTGATCGACGAAGTGAAAACCGGCTTTCGGGTGGCCCCAGGCGGCGCCCAACAGTTGTATGGCATCCATGCCGATCTGACCACCTTTGCCAAGGCCATGGGCAATGGCTACCCCGTGGCGGCTTTCGGTGGCCGTGCAGATGTCATGGATGTGGTGGGCTCTCACAAAGGCGGAGTGGTGCATGGCGGCACCTACACGGCCAATTTGGTGGCCTTGCGCGCAGCCCATGCGACCTTGAAGATCTTGGCAGAAACCGATGCCTTCCAGACCATCGACCGCGTGGGCACGCAAATACAAGCCCTGCTTGGGCGGGTCTTCACTGCTGCAGGGATTGACCATGCGTTTGCCGGTCCGCCTGCCATGTTTGGCATCCATTTCACACCCCATGTGCCCACCAACTACCGCGATTGGCGCAAGACCGACAGCGCGCTCTACCAACGCTTCGCGTGGCATTTGATCGATGCCGGCGTGATGTTGGAGCCCGACTCCCGTGAACCCTGGTTCATTTGTGAAGCTCACCAACAGGTGGATTTGGCTTGGTTAGAAGACGTGGCCACAGGGGCCCTGCGCTTGGCCATGGCTGCGTGAGCCAACACTCACCAAGGAATGGGCAAGCCTTGGTAGTCCACAAAGTGTGCGCCTGAGATCGCGGGCAACCCATCCAAGGTCTTGAGCAGGCCTGCCACCGAGGTGTCAGGCTGCAGGGCGCCTGAAGCCACAAAGGGCTGCGACAAGGCAGAAGCCACGGTGCCGGGTTGCAAGGCGGCCACCACCAACAGAGGTCGTTTGCGGGCGGCTTCAATGGCGGCTGTTTGCAGCAGCATGTTCAGTGCCGCTTTGGAGGCGCGGTAGCTGTACCACCCGCCTTTGTGGTTGTCGCCAATGCTCCCCACACGCGCCGACAACTTGGCGTACACCGTGCGCCGCTGGGTGTCCAACAGCGGCATCAAGTGCTTGAACAACAAGGTGGGCCCCACGGCGTTCACCGCCATGTTTTTGAGCATGTGTGGGGCGTGCAAGGCCTGCAGACTTTTTTCAGGACCTTGCGTGCCAAACGTCAGAGCGCCTGTGGCGTCCACCATGAGTTGGAAGGGGGCGAACTGGGCCAGCTCCGCCGCTGCGTGGGCCATGCTGGCCTCGTCTTCTAAATCAACGCCTGGATGTGTGTGCCTTGACAGAGCGAGCACCTGTTGGCACGCGGGATCTTGCTGCAAAGCGCGCACGAAGGCACTGCCAATGGCCCCCGTTGAACCTATCACCAGTGCGCGGTAGGAACCGCCCAAAGAGTTCACGAACGGCGGGCGGCCCAGTAAGTGGCGCCCTCAGAACCGTAGCGTTCTTCGTGCGGCGTGTGGGGTTCTAAGCTGAAGATGTCGCCGGGTTGCAGGTGTTGTGTCTGACCCTGTTGCGTCAGCCACATCTCGCCCTGGGTCAGCAAACCGCGGGCTGCAAACGGGTGGGTGTGGGTCTCGGCCACGGTGTTGGCGGCCCATTGGCGCTCGACCACCTCTTGGTAACCATCTGCCAAGGCTTGCTGTGTGAAGTCAAAGAGTAGGGGGTGTGTCATGGCGCCATTCTAGAAACACCACGATGTCCCTGCTTGGCACCCAGGTGACGTGTCTCGACTAGAGTGCAGGTTTTGACTGCACCCGCTCCGACATGGCTTACAAGATTTTGATGGTGTGCATGGGCAATATTTGCCGCAGCCCAACCGCACATGGGGTGTTGCGCCATCACTTGGCGCAGGCACATTTGCTCGACGTGGTGACGGTGGACTCCGCCGGAACCCACAGCTACCACGCGGATGCACCGGCAGATGCGCGCAGCCAAGCGCATGCGCTGCGTCGCGGATACGACTTGGCGGACTTGCGTGCGCGCCAAGTCAGCCAGAGCGACTTTGACCAAGCCGATTTGATCTTGGCCATGGATTGGGACAACCTGGCCTTGTTGCAAGACCAGTGCCCTGACCAGCACCAACACAAGATCAGACGATTCGCAGAGTTTTTCAAATCCTCTAGCGCCACGGTGGTGCCGGACCCCTATCAAGCAGGCAGCGCCGGCTTTGAAGAGGTGCTGGACTTGGTGGAGGATGGATGCAAAGGCTTGATGGCGCATTTGGCCAGCCCGACCGTGCTGGCACATTGTGTGCCCGAGTGGACACACGACGTCCAAGCAAGCAGTTTGCAGCGGCAGTGGGAACTCAAGAGCTTCCCTGCAGCCATGGCATTCGTCCAGCAGGTGGCGAACTTGGCTGAGCTGCACAACCACCACCCAGAAATTTGGAACGTCTACCAGCGTGTACGCCTGACACTCACCACCCATGATGCGGGCGGCTTGACGCACAAGGATTTGGCCCTTGCCAGCGCGATCAACGCGCTGGCAATTTGAAATGCTCCTGTGCCATCACTCCGCGCGACCGCGTGCGCAGGCGATATCGGCCATCACGCGTGGATCGGCTTGCGCCACTTCCCACATCCGAGCGTCTTGGTCTGCAAGCTTCCAAGCTTGGACCATGCGTCCCAAGGTTTTGCGTGTGCCAATGATCAAGGCCGTGCCAGCAATCCAAAACACCACCCAGGCTGCCAACAATTGGCCTTCAGGTGAGGTTTCAATGATTTCGTAGATCGAAGCCAGCAAACTCAAGCCTGCCACGGTGAGCAACAGCGTGGCCATGCCAGCTTCGCCCTGCAGCCGCTTGAACAGGTTCTTGGTGGCTCCATAGACGCGCTCAGCGCGAACCACGCCGGGGTGGGCCAATGTGTAATCGAGGTGGACAAAAGCAGTCATGAAAACTCCTAAGTTGGTGATCTGATGGCTTGACTATAGGGTTTTTACCTATTCGACGCAAATTTAGTTGGTATTAACCCTAGGTTTGTGTCGTGTTCCTCTTCCACGCTGCTGGGCCAACACCCGAATGTTTGCCATGTCCAGCGTGTGACATGCCCAAGCTCTGTGGGTGAGAAAACTCGATAAGCTCAATGCGGATGACTTCGCAGGTCCAGATGCAGTTGCCGTGGCGTCGACTGCACCTCACCACCGTCCCAGACATTCCCGCCCATTACTCCGTGGCCACGGTCGAGCGCATGGTGGCCTTGGCCCAGGCGCAGCAAGTTGTTACTTTTGTGTGTAGCCGTGATGACACTGGAGGAAGACATGAACATCGTTGAAACCGGAAAAATTTTGGGCGCCCGTGTCGAGGGCTTGGACTTGTCGCAGCCCTTGAGCGATGCGCAATTTCTGCAGTTGGAACAAGCCTTGGGCCGATATGGCGTGCTGAGTTACCCCAAGCAAATGTTGACTTCCTTGCAGCTCAAACAGTTTGCCGAGCGCTTTGGCCAGCTTGAAATCAATGTGGCCAATATGTACCAAGAGCCGGGTCTGCCCGAGGTGATGATTTTGTCCAACAAGATCGGGCCCGACGGCAAACCCTTGGGACTCAGCGATGCGGGCCAGGACTGGCACACCGACATGTCGTACAGCAAGATGGTGGCGTTTTCCAACATCTTGTACGGCTTGGAGATTCCACACCGCAATGGCGAACCCTTGGGCAACACCGAGTTCGCCAACATGCACGCCGCCTACGACGATTTGCCCGAAGATTTGAAGCTGCGTTTAGACAGCATGACCATCACCCATGACTTTGCCAAGTTCTGGGACATGATGCGCGCCAAATCGGGCAGCACACGCCCACCCCTGACCCCCGCACAACGCCAGGCCAAACCCCCCGTGTC